>CAVWZR010000001.1:0-18114 GCA_963759515.1 uncultured Actinomycetota bacterium
CGGGCGCCGTCACCTGGACGGCGCCCGAAAGCGTGGCGAGCCGGTACGGCTCAGACGCCGCGGCCTCCACGCACCCGGCTGAAGATGAAGAGCGCGAGGGCGATGATGGCCAGGATGATGAGGATGGTCCACAACATGGTGGGCTCCGTTCGTTGATGGTGGGCGCGGTCGGGATTCAGAGTCGGCGCCCGCCGAACTCCCCCGCTTCTGTTCCCATTTGCGGCCGGCGGAAACGTCGAAGCTCGTCTCAGCGGGTGAGCCGTCGGCGCACGTTCCCCACGATCATGCGGATCGGGTGGCCCTGCCGACCACGGAGGCCGTACCGCTCGGGAGTGGGCGAGATGACGTTGCCGGGGTCGGGAGGCACGGGTGCGGACCGGTCCTGGGCCGCCATCGCGAAGAGTGGTCCGACGAGCGCGTCGTAGAGGCGCGGCATCGCGTTGAAGCCGAACCTCATCACGTCGTTGGCCAGCCCCACCTGGACGCGGGGGCGCGGATGGTCTACGGACTTCAGGATCCTGACCGCCACCTTCTCGGGTGTCGTCACGGGCGGCGGAGGTCGCCCGCCGAAGCCCAGGTAGTTGGCCCCGACCTCGTAGATCGGGGTGTCCACCCCTCCGGGAGCGACGTAGACGACGTGCATGCCTGGGCGATCGCGGTTCTCCAGCTGGAGCTGGCGGGCCAGGGCACGAACGCCCCACTTGCTCACGACGTACGGCGACATCCCCGGTACGCCGATGTGCCCGATCACAGACCCGAGAAGGACGAGAGTGCCTCGCTCGCGCCCACGCATCACCGGGACGACGTGGCGGGCCACATTGACCGAGCCCAGGATGTTGGTGCTCAGGACGCCCTCGTACACCTCGGGCGGCACGACCTCGGTGCGGCCGTAGCCCACGACACCCGCGGAGTTGACGACCACGTCGAGGTTGCCGTTGATCTCGAGCGCCTCGGCGACGCACCGGCGTACGGACTCGTCGTCGGTCACGTCGGTAGGCACCGCCTGCGCCGACGCAGCGCCGGCATCCAGGCACTCGCCCTCGGCGTCCTTCAGTGCCGACTCACCGCGAGCCGCCAGGACCACGTGGTCACCGAACCTCGACGCAGCGATGGCGGTGGCGAGTCCGATCCCGCTGGAGGCGCCGGTGACCAGGATCACCCGGGGATGGCCCGGGGCCGAGGTCACGGCGTGAGCACCACCTTCACGCAGCCGTCTCTCTTCTGCTGGAACATCTCGTACGCGTCGGGCGCCTCCTCGAGCGACAGGCGGTGCGTGGCGAGGCTCTCGACGCCGAGCACGTCGTCGTCCTGGCTCAGGAGCTCGCCGATCTCGTCGGTCCACCGACGCACGTGGCACTGGCCGAAGCGCATGGTCAGTCCGCGGTCGAAGATCTCCATCAGGGGCATCGGGTCCTTCTCGCCGCCGTACACACCCGAGACCGAGACCGTGCCCCCGCGACGCGCGGACTTGATGGCCGCGTTCAGCGCGGCGAGCCGGTCGATCGCCAGCTTGTCGGTGAGCGGCTCGGCGAGCTTGTCGGGAAGCATCCCCACCGCGGTGATCGCGATCTTCGCCAGCGGCGAGCCGTGGGCCTCCATCCCGACTGCGTCCACGGTCCCGTCGGCGCCACGGCCGTCGGTCAGGTCGATGACGGCGTCCGCAGGATCGTCCACCGCATCGAGGTCGACCGTCTCGGCCCCGTACTTCGCCGCCAGGGCGAGACGCTCGGGCACCCGGTCGACGCCGATCACCCGGCGACCGCGGTCCAGAGCGATTCTGGCGGTGAGCTGGCCGACCGGTCCCAGCCCGAACACCGCGAGCGTGCCACCCTCCGGCACGTCGGCGTACTCAAAGGCCTGCCAGGCCGTCGGGAGGATGTCGGAGAGGTAGAGCCAGCGCTCGTCGGGTGCTCCGTCGGGCACCTTGACGGGTCCGAAGTCGGCGTGCGGGACCCGCAGGTACTCCGCCTGGCCGCCCGGCACCGCGCCGTACAAGGAGGTATAGCCGAACAACCGCGCGCCCTTCCCGGTCTCGCGGGTCTGGGTCGTCTCGCACTGGGCGAAGAGGCCGCGCGAGCACATCCAGCACGAGCCGCAGGAGATGTTGAACGGGACGACGACACGGTCGCCCACCTGCAGTGCGCCTGCCGCCGGCCCGACCTCCTCGACCACGCCCATGGTCTCGTGACCGAGGATGTCGCCGGGCGTGAGGAAGGGTGCCAGCACTTCGTAGAGATGCAGGTCGGAGCCGCAGATCGCGGTCGAGGTGACCCGGATGACGGCGTCGTTCGGCTCTTCTATCCGTGGGTCCGGGACTGTCTCCACCGAGACGTTTCGCTTGCCCTGCCAGGTAAGTGCTCTCATGTCCCCGTCCCTCCTTGTACGTCGGCGGCTCCCTCGAGCGCGCGATCGCAAGACCCGCCCGTACCCGAAGGGGACGCGAGTATCCGCCGCCCCGTGGCGATCCGTTCGACCCGCGACTGTCCGGCGAGCGACGGTGGGGCAGATGGCTCAGATGAGCGCCCAGGCGCCGCGGTCGCCGAGGCCTTCGAAGTCCTCGGGACGCGTCAACCTACGGTGCCGTGGAGGCGAGGGCGTCGTGCTCAGCGCGACAGGCGGCGCTGCCGTCGGCCGCCAACTGACGGGCGGACGCGAGCAGATCGACGACGTCGGCCTGGGTGCGTCCGCGGGCGTCGTTCCAGCGGGTCAGGTCGAGGAGTCGCATCGTGCGTACCTGCGGCGACGGGCACAACGCCGCCGGAGGAACGGCGCCCTCACGCAGGGCGTGCCAGGTGAGGTCCAGCGTGCGCTGGGTCAGCTGGCTGCCGACAGCCGCAGGACCACCGCCGGCGTGGACGACCGCCCCGGCCAGGCAGGCGCCCGTGACCGGATAGGTGTCCACCAGCGCGCAGGTCGAACGCCGTGACCGCGACCTCTCCGCGCGGCGTACCGACCGTGAACCACGCGTCCTGGACCCAGCCGTGTCCGACCATCTCGGCCGCCTGCGCCAGCACGTCACATATCGATCGGAGCTCCGCGAGCCGCGAGGACAGCGCGTCGCACCGGGCGAGCCGCCGGCGTTCGGCTCGATGGTCGTGCCGAGCGGAAGTGGTCGGCCGAGTCATCAGGGTGCTCACGCGGACCTCCCCGCCGTCGCAGTAGGACGACTCCACTGTCATCCGTCGCCGACTCGGTGGCAACCGCTACGGCGTACCCAACCCGGCCACGACTCCCTACCCTGTCGACCGAGGAGGAGCACAGCCACCCATGAGATTCACCGAGCACGAGATGACCGCGGCGCTCACCGGAGCCGCCAAGAGCGTCATGGCGACCCAGCGCAAGGACGTACGCCGCGGCCGCGTCGACATCGACACGGCGTGGGACGAGCTCGACGGGTACCAGCGGTTCCAGCTCCTCGACCAGCTCGGCGCACAGCTCCTGCCGATCCTGGTTGCTCTGCCGGACGTCGACGTCGCTGCCGGCACCCGACCGTCGTACAGCGATCGAGAGGTGAGCGAGACCGTGGCGAGCGTGCTCGGCGCCGGGGGCGGCAAGGTACGCCGCGCGGTCGTCGTCAAGGCGCGAACGGCGCTCGTCCAGACGGCCCTCGCCCACCTGCCGCCGCGCCAGGATCCCGATGCGCTGGTGGTGCCCGACCATCTGTAGCCGGTGTCCCCTGCCGACCGTGTTCTACTTTCGTGACGATCCACGCGCGGGCGAGTGAGGGGAACGACCATGCCGAGCCCCGTGGTGCGCACCAAGCTCTTCGTCCCTCAGGCACGACGTGGCCTGGTGCCGCGGCCACGGTTGGCCGACCGTCTGGGCGGTAGCGCGCCGCCGCGGCTGACCCTGATCTCCGGGCCCGCGGGTTTCGGCAAGACGACGCTCCTCACCTCCTGGGTGGAAGCGGCGTCGGCGGCTGGTCGACGCGTCGCGTGGGTGTCGCTCGACGAGACCGAGCAGGAGCCCGCTGCCTTCTGGACGTACGTGGCGACGGCGCTGGACTCCGCCGTACCCGGGGTGGGGGCGGGCGTCCTGCCTGTCCTGCAGTCCCCACACCCGCCGATGGAGTCGGTCCTCGCCACGCTTCTCAACGACCTGGGCGCCGCGGCCGAGGGCGTCGACCTGGTGCTCGACGACTACCACCTGGCCGACGGCGACGCGATCGCGTCGGACGTCGCGTTCCTGCTCGAGCACCTTCCGCCTCGGGTGCACCTGGTGATCAGCACCCGTGCCGACCCGGCCCTGCCCCTGGCCCGGCTGCGGGCTCGCGGCGAGCTCGTCGAGGTCCGCGCCGCGGACCTCCGCTTCACCCTCGACGAGGTGGCGGCGTACCTCAACGACGTCATCGGGCTGGATCTCGCCGCCGCGGACATCGCCGCACTCGAGGGACGCACCGAGGGGTGGATCGCCGCGATCCAGCTCGCGGCGCTGTCCCTGCAAGGACGCGAGGATGCGTCCGGTTTCATCGCCGGTTTCGCCGGCGATGATCGGTACGTCGTGGACTACCTGGTCGAGGAGGTGCTCGGCCGGCAGGCGGATGACGTGCGCACGTTCCTGCTCGACACGTCGATCCTCGACCGCCTCAGCGGACCTCTCTGCGACGCCGTCACCGGGAGCGGCGAGAGCAAGACGGTGCTGGCGTCGCTCGAGCGCGCCAACCTGTTCGTCGTCGCGCTCGACGACAGTCGTCAGTGGTACCGCTACCACCATCTCTTCGCCGACGTCCTCCGCGCCCACCTGCTCGAGGAGCGCCCCGACGTCGTCGCCGGTCTGCACGGCCGAGCTGCCGACTGGTACGCCGCGGCCGGCGAGCCAGTGCCCGCCGTTCGGCACGCGATCGCGTCGGGAGACGTCGAGCACACGGCCGACCTGATCGAGCGCTCCATCGTCGGCGTGCTGCGCGAGCGGCAGGAGAGCACGGCCCGGGGCTGGATCGAGACGATCCCGGACGACGTCGTACAGCGTCGCCCGGTCCTCGCGGTCGGCTTCATCGGCGCGCTGATGTCGAGCGGCGACTTCGCGAATGTCGAACGCCGCCTGGACGACGTGGAAGCGGTGCTCGCCGAGCCGCCGACCGACCTGGTGGTGCTCGACGAGGCCGAGCTCGCCCGGCTGCCCGGGGCGATCCAGACCTACCGAGCGGCGCTCGCCCTGATCGGCGGAGACATCGACGCCACCGTCGAGCACGCCGACCGGGCGCTGGCGGCCGCCGCCCCGGGCGACGACCTCACCATCTCCGCCGCGTCGGCGCTCGCGGGCCTGGCCTGGTGGGGACGCGGCGACCTGGAGGCGGCGCACCGCGGCTACTCGGTCGCCGTCCAGGGACTGGAACGCGCCGGCAACATCTCGGACGTCCTCGGCTGCTCGGTCACCCTCGGCGACCTCCGACAGACTCAGGGGCGGCTGGGCGACGCCCGACGGACCTACGAGGACGCGCTCCGGCTGGCCGCGGACCACGAGGTCGACGGACCGCTGCGCGGGACGTCCGACATGGTCGTCGGTCTGTGCCAGGTGGCCCTCGAGCGCGACGACCTCGCCGCGGCGACGTCGTACCTGACGAGGGTCGACGCCCTCGGCGAGCACAACGGGCTGCCGCAGAACCCCTACCGCTCGCGCGTCGCCCGGGCCCGCCTGCTCCAGGCCGAGGGCGACCTGGCCGGGGCGGTCGCGCTGCTCGACGAGGCCGAGCGGGTGTACGTCGGCGACTTCTCGCCGAACGTACGGCCGGTGCCGGCGCAGCGAGCACGCGTGCTCGTCGCGCAGGGCCGGATCGACGAGGCGTTCGCCTGGGCGCGTGAGCAGCAGGTCGGCCCCGATGACGACCTGAGCTACCTCCGCGAGTACGAGCACGTCACTCTCGCGCGGATCCTGATGCACCAGGCCAACGCCGGACGGGCGGCTCGTGGCCTGCTCGACCGGCTCGGGTACGCCGCCGAGGAGGGAGGGCGATCGGGTTCGCTGATCGAGATCCTGGCCCTGCAGTCGCTCGCCCATCACGCCGAGCACGGCCGGCACGACGTACCCGGAGCCGTCGAGCCGCTGGATCGCGCTCTGCGCCTGGCCGAGCCGGAGGGATACGTGCGCGTGTTCGTCGGGGAGGGTGCTCCGATGGCCGTGCTGCTCGAGGCCGTGTCGCGGAGGGATCCGTCGTGGGCGTACCCCCGACGCCTGCTGGACGCCTTCGACCGGCGGCGCGAGCCGGCCGGTCCGGCGGAGCAGGGACTCGTCGACCCCCTGAGCGGCGCGGGAGCTCGACGTGCTCCGTCTGCTGGCCACCGACCTCGGCGGACCCGCGATCGCTCGCGAGCTCGTCGTCTCGCTCAACACCGTGCGGACGCACACGAAGAACATCTACGCCAAGCTCGACGTCAACAGCCGCCGTGCGGCCGTGACTCGCGCCGTGGAGCTCGGGTTGCTCGCGCGCACTCCTCGCTGAACCTGGAGAAGATTCACCACCTCACTCACCACATGATGTGATCCACGCTCACCACCTCGGCTCCTAGCTTGCGGACATGAACACCGCAGCCACCAACCCGGACGGGTCCGGTTGGTACGAGATCCGCCTCACCGGGCGGCTCGACGCCCGATGGTCAGCACGGTTCGACGGCATGACGCTGACCACCGGTGACGGCTTCACCCTGCTCGCAGGGCGGGTCGTCGACCAGGCCGCACTGCACGGCCTGCTGCACCAGCTGCGCGACATGGGTCTGCCCCTGGTCTCGGTCACCCGGGTCGACAACCACGCCGCGACGCGTCCCGTAGGAAACCCCGACACCTCTACGCCAGGAGCCTGACATGACGATCACCGCACCAGTCCCCACAACCTCGACCCGCGCCGTACCGGCCGATCGGACGCGAAGCCACTCCCGCGCGGCCGGCATCTTCTACCTGCTCACCTTCGTGTCCTCGATCCCCGCACTGATCCTGATCGGGCCGGTGCTGAACGACACCGGCTACGTCACCAGCGCCGGACACGACACCCGGGTGCTGTGGGGATGTCTCCTCGACGCCGTGAACGCCCTCACCGCCGTGGGTTCCGCGGTCGCGGTGTACTCGGTCGTGAAGCGCCGCAACGGGGCGCTGGCCCTGGGCTTCGTCGCCTCCCGGCTGATCGAAGCGGCGGTTGTCATGATCGGCGTCGTCAGCTTGCTCGCGGTGGTCACGCTGCGCCAGGACTTCGCCGGCTCCGGTGCCGACGCGGCCTCGCTGACGGTCACCGCCAACGCCCTGGTCGACGTCCGGAACTGGACCTTCCTGTTCGGCCCCGGCCTGATGCCGGTCTTCAACGCCTTGCTCTTCGGGACCCTGCTCTACCGCTCGCGGCTGGTGCCGCGCATCATCCCGACCGTCGGCCTGATCGGCGCGCCCCTGCTGTTCGGTGCCTTCATCGCCGTCGTCTTCGGCGCCATCGACCAGGTCTCGGCCACCGCCTTCTTCCTGACCCTCCCGGTGGCGGCGTGGGAGCTCAGCGTCGGTCTGTGGATGACGTTCAAGGGCTTCCGGCCCGCGGCCGTCGCCGCACTCGACGGGCGCACCGACGCCTGACCCGACTGCTCGCCCGACGGCGGCTCCGCATCCGCGGGGCCGCCGTCGTGTGGGTGTCGATCGAGCTGTTGGTGATCAGCACGCCGTCCATGTCGGTGAGCCTGGTGCTGCGATCCCCGGTTCGCCGGGTATTGCTGCGCAGGTCAGGGACTGCAAAGGCCGACAAGCGCGACGAGTCCCCTCATCGTGTGACGGAAGGGAACCGTGGTGCGACGCCCAAGATGCCTCAGGACGCCGTGGGTTCCCTCAGCATGAAGGTGATCGGTGGACAGTCCTCGGTCTGCGTGGCGCCGGTGACCCGGAACCCGTGGCGCTCGTAGAACGGGATCGTCCGCGGGTTCGGGGTTTCCAAGTACGCCGGCATCGCGGTCTCGTCGACCGCCCGCAAGGACTCCGCCAGCACCGTGCCGCCGACGCCGGCGCCCTGGGCGGCCGCATCGACCCCGAGCCACGGCAGGTACCAGTGGGGATACCGCGGATGTGCGGCGTCCATCTGCTCCAGCGCGACCATCGTGTCCGCGTGCCGCGACGGATGAGTGGTGTCCATCAGGACTCGGGCCACCTCGTCCCCATCCGGTCCGGTGTCGGGTGGGAACCACAGGGCAATGCCGGCGAAGTCGCCGACCTGCCACGCGGTGTCGTGAGCAAACGCCCCGCCGCCGAACGCGCGCCAAGAACCGCGGGAAGTGCTCGGCGTACTCCTCGTCTCCGGAGTACAGCCAGCGCTCCACGGGATCGGCCGCGAACGCGGACGACAGCGTCGCGAACGCCTTCGCTCGCTCCTCGTCGGTCGCGCCGGCCACGCGGGTCGCCATCACCCCGTCAACCTACGACGCGATCCGCGATCTCGAGCCACACCAGCTCGAGCGTCGGTCTTCGGGTGGTTTCGAGACGCTCGCAGGACTCGCTCCTCGACCACCGGAAGGCGGGTGGCTGGCGAGCGCCAACCACCGGGAGGGCCGTCGCTAGCGCGCCTCCTCAACCTCGGAGGAAGGCGTCGTGGTGGGGGCGGGACTGCCAGGTCGCCCAGTCGGCGCTGACGTCGCCCGCGGCGCGGAGGAGCTTCGGGAGGTGGGCGTCGAGCAGGTGCTCGGTCGAAGTCTCGGCCGCGTGGACGGTGACGTTCATGGCGGCGCGGACGGTGCCGGTGCCGTCGCGGACGGGGACGGCGATCGAGCGGACGCCGGGGGCGAGCTCTTCGTCGGCGAGCGCCCAGCCGCGGGCCCGGACAGTCGTGAGCTCCTGGTCGAGGCTCTCGCGTGAGGAGCCGATGTAGCGCGGCAGGCCGGAGCGCGACGGGATCTCCAGCACGGCGTCGAGCTCGTCACGGGTCAAGGCCGCGAGGAGCACCTTGCCCTGCGAGGTCTGGGGTGCCGGGAACAGCGTGCCGATGTCGACCCGGAGCGCGATGATCTTCGGCACGGAGACCCGGGCGACGTAGATGATGTCGCTGCCGTCGAGCTGCGCCATCGACGACGACTCGCCGGTCTGGCTCACCAGTGCCTCGAGGTGCGGCCGCGCGACCTCCCAGAGACCCAGCGACGCGACGTACGCCGTGCCGAGCGTGATCACCTTCGGGGTCAGCGAGAAGGCGCCGTCGACCGACCTCACATAGCCCAGCTCCTCCAGCGTCAGCAGCAGGCGACGTGCCGTGGGCCGCGCCAGACCGGTCGACGAGGCCACGTCGGCCAGCGACATCTCACGATGGTGCTGGTCGAACGCTCGCAGTACGTCGAGCCCGCGCGCGAGCGACTCGACGAAGTCCGGTCCCGAGCCACGTCCTGCCACCGGCGAACCCCGTCAGCCGTCCGAACCCGAGTCGGGCTCGCCGAACATCGTGCCGCGCGCTCCGTGCGTGCTCTCGGACTGGTAGTCGGTGTACTGGTACGGGTTGTCGAGCACCTTGCTGCCCTCGGGCATCTCGGGGTGCATGCCCGCCTCCCACGTCTCCTCGCCCATGGCCGAGCGGAGGTGGTCGATCGTCGCGTCGATGTCGCGGCGTACGGCGGACCGCGTCGAACCCGACCAACGTGCCGGCGTCCTTCACGACCGTGCCGTCCACGATCACCGTGTGCACGTCGCCGCGCTGGGCCTGGAACGCGACGTGGCCGTACGGGTTGACGATCGGGAACGACACCGGTGAGGCGTCGTTCTTGATCAGGACGACATCGGCCTTGGCTCCGGGGGCGAGCCGGCCGAGGTCGTCCCGACCAAGGGCACGGGCGCCGCCGCGGGTCGCCCAGTCGACGACGTGCTCGGCGCGCAGCGACAGCGCGGTGACGGTGTCGCCTTTGACGTGGGCCTCGAGGTGCTCGCGCGAGCGGTCGGCGCCGAGCGTCGTCCGCATCGCCGAGAACAGGTCGCCGCTCCACCAGACGCTCGTGTCCATCGACAGCGACACGGGGATGTCGAACTGCCGCACCTGCCAGGTCGGTGGGTAGCCCTGGCCGGCGCTCTGCTCCGACTCGGTCGAGACCGAGATCGAGCCGCCGGACGCCGCGATCCGTTGGTAGGAGTCGGTGCTCAGCGTCGCCGCGTGCACGTAGATGTTCTCCGGCGCCGCGAAGCCGTTCTCGTGGACCAGCCGGATGCCGTCGTCGTTGGTCGCACCCCAGACGCCGGCGTGGGTGGTCACCGCGAGCCCGAGGTCGCGGGCCACCTCGAACGCCGCCCGCTCCGGGAACGACGGGTCACCGGTGACGTCGAACGCCAGCTGGAAGCCGAGCATGTCGCCTGCACCCGTACGCCGGCGCTCGAAGAAGTCGCGGACAGCGGGGTCGGCGGTCCACTCCCACGGGCCGGCCTGGATGTTGCCGTAGGCGAGCACGAAACGTCCGGGCGTCGCCTGCAGCGCGTCGACCGCCGCGTCCGCATGCTCGACGGTCTGCAGCCCGTGCGACCAGTCGACCGTGGTCGTGACGCCCGCCTCGAGCGACTCCCACGCGGACAGCAGGTTGCCGGCGTGGATGTCCTCGGGACGGAAGGTCTTGCCGTGCTCGAGGTAGTACCAGACGAAGTACTGCGTGAGCGTCCAGTCCGCGCCGTACGCCCGCATCGCGGTCTGCCACATGTGCCGGTGGGTGTCGATCATCCCCGGCATCACGATGCCACCGGAGGCGTCGATTTCCCGCGTGCCCTCGGGCACCTCCAGACTCGGTCCCACCGCCTCGATCCGGTCGCCGACGACCAGGACGTCGCCTCCGGCGTGGATCGTGTGGTGGTCGTCCATGGTCAGCACGGTGCCGCCGCGCAGGACGATCGAGTCGGTCATGGTCCCTCCTTGACGCGGTGGTGGACGAGGTCGCTCTGCGACCGTCTCGCAACCACCTTGCGCTGCACGTACAGATGTCCGCTTAGCGGTCAATCTTGACCCGTGCCTCGCCGCTGTCAAGGCCTTGACGTGCTCCAGTCGCGCTGGTGGACTCGGGCGGACAGGTGTCCGTATCATGCACAGGAGCTTCTCGTGGCCGACCGCCCGACCGGACCGCTTTCCGGACTGCTGGTCGCCGACTTCTCACGCGTGCTCGCCGGTCCCTACGCCACGATGCTGCTGGCCGACCTCGGTGCCGACGTCGTCAAGGTCGAGGCACCGGTCGGTGACGACACCCGCGCGTGGATGCCTCCGGTGCGCGACGGCGTCTCGACGTACTACCTCGCGGTCAACCGCAACAAGCGCTCGGTCGTGCTCGACCTCAAGGACGACGTCGACGTGGTTCTCGCCCGCGAGCTCGCCGGCCGCGCCGACGTGATGATCGAGAACTTCCGACCGGGAGGACTCGACCGCTTCGGCCTCGGGTACGACGACGTCGCCCACGGCAACCCGGGTGTCGTCTATGCCTCCATCAGCGGCTTCGGTACGACGGAGCAGGGGCGCGTGCTCCCGGGGTACGACCTGATCGTCCAGGCGATGTCGGGACTGATGAGCCTGACCGGTGCTCCCGAAACGGAACCTTTCCGATCCGGGATCTCGGTGTTCGACGTGATGGCCGGGATGCACGCCAGCATCGGCATCCTCGCCGCTCTCAACGAGCGGCACGCGTCGGGGCGTGGACAGCACGTCGAGGTCAACCTGCTCTCGTCCGCGCTGTCGGGGATGGTCAACCAGACCAGCGCGTACGTCGCCGGCGGCGTCGTACCCCACCGGATGGGCAACACCCATCCGAGCCTCTATCCCTACGAGCCGATCCCGTGCGCCGACGGCGATCTGATCATCACCTCCGGCAACGACGTGCAGTTCCGCAAGCTCTGCGAGGTGATCGGCGTACCCGAACTCGCGGACGACCCGCGCTTCACGAGCATGGCCGTCCGCAACGCTCATCGCGACGAGCTCCGGCCGTTGCTGATCGACCGCCTAAAGACGCGCACGCGGATGGAGTGGTTCCGCGACATCATCGCCGCCGGAGTGCCGTGCGGGCCGATCAACGATGTCTCCCAAGGTGTGGGCTTCGCATCCGAGATCGGTCTCGAGCCGGTCGTCGAGGTGGGTGACGGCGAGGAGATGGTGCCGTCGATCCGCCACCCGATCACGTTCTCCGAGACGCCGGTCGACTACCGCCTTCCTCCGCCCGACCTCGACGAGCACGGGGAGGAGATCCGGCGGTGGTTGCTGGACGTGGGAGATCCGGATGAGTGAGCTGGAGTTCCCCACCTCCCTGGGGACGTCGACCGCCGACGAGATCCGGCTGCTCGGGCAGAGCCTGACCGACGACCTGATGGGCCAGGTCGGGTTCGGCGAGCTCGCCTTCTGGCTGGTGACGCTGCGTCGCCCGAGCCCGTCGGAGGTGCGGGTCTTCGAGGCCGTGCTGGTCGCGCTGGCCGACCACGGCTTCACGCCGACCGCGATCGCTGCACGACTCACGTACCTCTCCGCACCGGACTCGCTGCAGGGGGCGCTGGCGGCCGGGCTGCTCGGAGGAGGCTCACGGTTCCTGGGGGTGACGGAGGACTGTGGCCAGTTCCTGCACGGCGTCCTCGAAGGCCTTGCCGACCTGCCGGACGACGACGAGGGCTGGGACGTGCTCGCCCTCGACGCCGTACGCCGTGAGCGCGAGGCCGGTCGGTACGTCCCCGGCCTCGGGCATCCGGTGCACAAGGTGCTCGACCCACGGACGCCGAAGCTGATCGCGATCGCCGAGGAAGAGGGGCTGCGTGGCCCGCACCTCCGTCTCTTCGAGGCGATCGGTCGGACACACGAGAGCGTCCTCGGCAGAAGACTTCCGCTCAACGGAGCGGGCGTCTGCGGGGCCGCGCTCGCCGACCTCGGACTGCCCGTCGACCTGCTGCGCGGCTTCGCCCTGCTCGCCCGGGCAGCGGGTCTCCTCGGCCAGATCGCCGAGGAAGCACGACGTCCGATCGGGATGGACGCCTACCTCACCGTCGACCGGAACGCCGTCTACGTCGACCCCACCAGCCGCGACGACACCCCCGACAGCCCGCCGGACAACACGAGGGAGAAGGAGTAGCCATGGCGACCGTCGCCGCCGTCATCGCCTCGACGCACCACCCCTTCTACTACCGCGCCAGCACGAGCACCGGGGCCGAGCGGCCGCCGTTCGCCGACGAGTGGCAGGCCAAGATCGAGACGTTCCGCGAGACGCTCACCCGCGCCGAGCCGGACGTCCTGGTGATGGTCGGCAGCGACCACTTCCACCAGCTCTGGCTCGACAACATGCCGCAGTTCCTCGTCGGCAAGGCGCCGTACTACGACGCCAACTGGTACAACGAGGAGCGCGAGTTCCACCTTCCGCGCTTCCGTCTCGAGGGCGACGAGGAGCTGTCGCAGCACATCCTCCGCGGCGGCCTCGACCGCGACTTCGACCTGGCGTTCAGCAACGAGCTGCGGATCGACCACAGCATCACCTGCCCGATCATCACGCTGCGGCCGGACGCCGACCTGCCGATCGTGCCGGTCTACACCAACATCTTCGCGCCGCCGCTGCCGCAGCCGAAGCGGTTCGTCCAGCTGGGCAAGGCGATCCGCGAGATGGTCGAGTCGTGGGAGAGCGACAAGCGGGTGGCGATCATCGGCACCGGCCACCTGTCGCTCGAGCTCGGCGGGCCACGTCAGTTCGGTGAGCACGGGCCCGACCCGGAATTCGACCGGAAGGCCGTCGAGTGGATCGCGAACGGCGACATCGACGGGTGCTGTGGCGAGGTGACGCTCGACAGCCTCCACCTGCCGGGCAACGCCACCCACGGCTTCATGGACTTCATGCTGATGATGGGTGTCGCCGGCGAGGGCGTGAAGGCCGACCACGTCGACTCGCTCGACCTCTTCCACACGATGGAGGCCTACTTCACCTGGTACCCGGAGGGAGCACTCCGATGAGCAAGTACCTGCTGGACAAGTTCCTCTACACCGTCGACCGCGACCCCGAGCTCGTCGAGCGCTATCGAGAGCACCCGGCCGACACGGTCGCCTGGTGGGAGTCCGAGATCGCCAACGAGATCCTGAACTGCCACGGGGACGAGAAGTCGACCTGGCTCGCCTTCACCGACGAGGAGCGTGACGTGCTCGTGCGACAGGACCATGTGGCGCTGTTCGAGCTCGGCGCCCATCCGTTCCTGACGCTGACGCTCTTCATCGCGATGTTCGAGCGCGACCACGGTCCGCTGGAGTACCAGATCGCCTTCGGTCAGCGTCTGCAGCACGTCGAGCTGCCCTACCCCGACATCGCGACATGAAGGCTGCGGTCCTCCACACACCGGGCCTGCCGCCGTCGTACGGCGACCATCCGGCGCCGGCGGCGGCCGCCGGTTCGACCGTGGTGCGCGTGACCGCCGCGCCGGTCGTGCCGCTGGACCTGCTGTGCGCGTCGGGCACGTCGTACTTCGGCGTCCCGCAGACGCCCTACGTGCCCGGTGGCCAGGGCGTCGGCATCGTCGAGTCCTCTGACTCCTTCGAGGGCGGGGCACGGGTGTGGTTCTTCGCGACCGCGGGCATGAAGCCCGGTGACGGCGCGCTCGCGGAGAGGTGCGCGGTGCCCGACACCGACGTCGTGCCGATCGAGGCGGGAGTACCCGACGAGATGGTGGCGGCCTTCGGGCTGTCGGCGATCGCGGCGTGGATGACGCTCTCCTGGCGGGCGCGGCTCGAGTCGGGCGAGCGCGTGCTCGTCCTCGGCGGTGGCGGAGCCGTCGGTCAGGCCGGGATCGGTGTGGCGCGCGTCCTCGGGGCGTCGTCGGTCGTCGCGATCGCTCGACCCTCGTCTGTCGGACGCGCCCAGGCCGCGGGCGCCGACGTGGTCGTGCCGCTCGAGGGAGACCTCGACGACCTGACGGCCGCCTTGGCCGAGCACGGGCCCTTCGACGTCGTCCTCGATCCCGTCCACGGCGAAGCCGCCACTGCAGCCTCTCGGCACCTCGCCGAGCGCGGGCGGCTGGTGAACCTCGGCGGCGCCGGTGGTGACCTGGCGACGTACTCCTCCGCGGTGCTACGCAGCCGGACCGCCTCGGTGCTCGGCTACACCAACAACGCGCTCACCGCCGAGCAGCGTCGCGAGGCCATCACGGCCGTGCTCCGGCATGCCGAGGCCGGCCGGATCCGGATCCAGTACGACGCACATCCGCTCACCGAGGTCGAGCAGGTCTGGTCGCGGATGGCGGCGGGGGACACCGGCGCGCGCCAGGTGCTGACCCTCTGAGGCAGTGTCGGCAGAGGCGTCGGGAGGAAGCTCCGGGCGTACACCACATTCGGGGGAGTTGTGGTGTCTCGGGCTCCAGATCTCCCTCCCGACACGCACGTTGTACCCATGCGGAGGGGTGTTCACACCCCTTCGGGTAGAGAAATTCAGATCGCCCGGACGCGGAGTCGGTGGAGGCCCCGGGCGCGGTCGATCCGCCGCCGACGGTCGCGCTGGCGGCGGCGTACCGGATGGGGCACCGCGAGGCTCGAGGCTCAGCCGTGGCATCGGGGAGGAGCGTGCTGATGTACAGGCGCCACATGTGCGGCTGGGGAGCCGATCGGGGGTCCATCACGCTCCTTCCCGGAGCAGAACCCGAGCACAGAGGGGGGAGAGCTCGGCCTCATGGGCACCTACCCAGCGGGGCCGGGACGCAAACCTGAATCCGGGGTGGACCGACCGGCCTGACGGGTCACAGATGCATGCCAGGTCCATGCGCCGGGTACCCGTCGGCATGCGTATCGGCTACTTCCTGTCCACCGAGGAGTACGGACCCCGCGAGCTCATCGAGCAGGCGGAGGCCGCCGAGCGGGCCGGCTTCGAGGGCCTGTGGATCAGCGACCACTTCCATCCGTGGAACGACGAACAGGGAAACAGTCCATTCGTCTGGAGCATGATCGGCGCGATCAGCCAGGCATGCTCGCTGCCGATCACCACGGCCGTGACCTGCCCGACCGTGCGCATCCATCCAGCGGTCATCGCCCAGGCGGCCGCGACGTCGGGCGTGCTCACCGGCGGTCGTTTCATCCTCGGCGTGGGCTCGGGCGAAGCCCTGAACGAGCACATCCTCGGCGATCCCTGGCCCACGGTGAACCGACGCCTGGAGATGCTCGAGGAGGCCGTCGAGCTGATCAGGAGGCTGTGGACGGGCGAGGTGATCAGCTGGGAGGGCAAGCACTATCGCGTCGACCACGCACGCATCTACAACGTCCCGGAGACGCCACCGGAGATCTACGTCTCGGGCTTCGGGCCGAAGGCGACCGCGCTGGCGTCGCGCATCGGCGACGGGTTCATCAACACCGCTCCGGACGGCGATACCGTGAAGGCGTTCAAGGACGCCTCGAACGGCAAGCCCGCGCACGCCGGCGCGAAGGTGGCGTTCGCGCCGACGCAGGACGAGGGCTGGGAGCATGCCCACCGGCTGTGGCCCAACGCGGGGCTCCCGGGCGAGATGGCCCAGGTGCTCCCCACCCCCGAGCACTTCGAGCAGGCCAGCTCACTGGTCACGATGGACTCGACCCGTGACTCGGTGGTGGCCGGGGATGACCCCTCCGCACACCTGGAGCAGGTGTCGGCGTACCGGGACGCGGGCTACGACGCGCTCTACGTCGCCAACATGGGCCCGCACTATCTCGACATGATCGAGTTCTACGGCAAGGAGATCCTGCCGCACCTCCAGAGGGTCGCCCGTTAGGAATGCGTCAGCGCCCGCTCCTATCGGACCGTCCGGCGCGACGATGGCGGGAGTCGTCAGTTCGTCGCAGGAGCCGGGATGTCCGAGAGATTCACCGCCACCAGCGGAAGCTGGGTCGTGGTCGCGAGGGTCGCCGCGGTGGTCCTGCCGTTCCTGGCCAGCGGCGCGCTCTCGGCGTCGCGAGACACCGTCACGCCAGCCACGGGCGTGCTCGTGCTCGTGCTGCTCGACGTCGGCGCGGCAGCGACCGGTGACCGCGCCGCCGGGCTGTTGGCCGCGGTGTCGGCCGGCGCGTGGTTCGACTTCTTCCTTGCGCCGCCCTTCCACACCTTCACCATCGACGACCGGGACGACATCGAGACGGCGGTGCTGCTGGTCCTGATCAACGTGGCCGTCACCGAGGTCGCTCTGTGGGGTCGGCGTCAGCAGGCCCGGGCATCTCGGCGTTCGGGATACCTGGACGGGGTGCTGAGTGCCGCACGTGCGGTCGCCGACGGTACGGCGCCCCGCTCGACGGTCACCGCCCACGTGGCCGGCCAGATCGCCGATGTGCTGGGGGCCGACTCCGCGGCGTTCGTGGCAGGACCGGTTCACGACGGCCGGATCGCCGTCCTCGACCACGACGGCGTCCTGCTCAGGGCGGGGCGCCCGGTCGACGTACGACGTAGGGGGTTGCCGACCGACGAGTACACCGCCGTCCCGGTCCGCATGGGCACGCAGGAGGTCGGTCACTTCCTCCTCGCCTTTGCGTCACACGTCGCCTACCCGACCGACGAGCAGCTGCGCGTCGCGGTCCTCCTGGCCGACCAGGTCGCGGCCGTGGAGGCCTCGCGCTAGTCCGATCAGTCGTCCGTCGGGAGAAGGTTTGCCACATCGCTCGGGATCCGCCCACCCCCCGGGGTGACCTGGCGCCGCCCGTCCCCTAGCCTGGGCAGCGCTGCTCGCCGCGCACCGGAGAGCGTGGTTCCGGCCATCTATGTGTGAGGGATAGAACCGTTGCCTCGGGTACTACGCATGCCTGACGTCGCGGCCGATTCCGACGAGGGCGTGCTCGCCGCGTGGCTCGTGGAGGAGTCGGCCCGCTTCGACGCTGCCCAGACGATCGCCTACGTCGAGACGCAGGACGAGCTGTTCAGTGTGGAGGCAGGTCGGCCCGGCATGCTCGTGAAGACCCTCATCGAGCCGGGGACCTCGGTCGAGCCCGGCACCCCGATCGGGATCCTCAGCGAGCCCTGGGAGCAGATCCATGACCTCGAGGCGGTGCTGGCGGATCTCGGACTGGTCAGCCGAGACCGCGTCGGCACGTCATCCATGCTCGAGGCGACCGCGGCAGGTCACCGAGCCGAGACTCCCGCGCACGCGTTCCCCGCGCCCGACCCGCTGAGCGTCGTCGCCGAGGTGTCGCCCGTCGTCGAGGAAGGCAGCCTGGCGCCGGTCCCCGCACCTGACGAGGACTTGGACGCAGAGCCG
>CAVWZR010000002.1:0-55398 GCA_963759515.1 uncultured Actinomycetota bacterium
TGAGGAGCCGGCAGCGGCGCGCGGTCCGCTCGTGGCCCCGCGTGGCGAAGAACGCCTCGGTCTCGCGGAGCCAGGCGACGGGATCGCCCAGCCGTCCCGGATCGCCGCGCGGGCGGCCAGCAACTGGGCGCAGTGGCGCAGACCCGCGACCCCGGGGGAGAGGTCCGTCGTGCGCGCCCGGTCCATCAGCGACGCGGCGTCGGCGCCGGCCCCCGCCCGTCCCCGCGCGACCGCCTCGATCATGTCGGCGGTGCACCGGAAGACCGCCACGCCGAGGTGCTCGGTCGCGTCGGCGTTCTCCGCGCGCGCCGCGATGCCGAGATCGTCGTCCTCGGCGGTGTGGACCATGGCCCAGAGCACGCGTCCGGGGAACACCGACCGGGCCGGGTCGGCGACACGGACGTGGCCGATCATCGCGTCCAGGTGGTCCCGCAGTGCGCCGAGGTCGTCGGCGACGAACGAGTGCGTCGCGAGCACTCGTCCGTAGAGGTCTCCGAGGACCCGCGGATCGGCGATCCGGGGCGAGCGCGCGATCGAGGGCGACCTGCATGGCGGCGTCGTCGCCGGCGAGGGCGTGGGCGCCCGCGAGCCACAGGTGGGCGACGGGCGCGGTGGCCAGGCCGTACCGGGCGCTGGCGTCCACGCAGGCCTGCGCGGCGCGGAGGCTCTCCGTCGGGTCGAAATCGCCGAGCGCGAGGTCGGCGAGGCTGAGCTCCATGACCGCCACCGTCGTCAGCGCGCCGTACCGCGCGGCGAGGTCGCGGGTCGCGCGCAGGGCCTCCGGTTCCCAGGTCCTCAGGGCCAGCTCGTGCCGGGCCCGCAGGTGCCAGGTGGCGAGCCCCGCGCGCTCCGCGACCCGCGCGGCGCGCTCGAGCCATCCGTCGAGGCACCGGGACCGAGGGCGGGAGCGATCCGCCCGAGGACCTCGAGCCCTTCGCACTCGACGGCGGGCTGCCCGGTGGCGACGGCGGCGTCCACCGCGCGTCGCGCCAGCGTCTCGGCGTCGCCGGCGCGGCCCTGCTTGAGGGCGACGTGGGCGTCGACCGCCGTGATGCGGGCGGCCAGCGCGATGTCGACGTGCCCGTCCGCCGCGGCCCGCGCCGCCGCGAGGTCGCCCACCGCGCCGGGCACGTCCCCGGCGCCGACGGCGGCGCGGGCCAGGGTGAGCAGGAGCGCCACCTGCCGCTCCGGCGCCACCACGGCGTCGCCCATCCGGCTCGCCAGGCCCCGCCCGATCTCGAGCGCCTCCCGGGGCTTGCCGGCGGCGACGAGTACGTCCACGGCGACCTCGTCGACGTCGAGACGCACGGCCTCGTCGTCGCCGGCGAGGGGCGGGCGCGCCGCGCGGTGATCTCGGCGCTGGCCACCGCCCCGTCGGCCAGGGCGCGTCGAGTGCTCTCGACCAGGTGGGACGCGGCCGCCACGGGGTCCCCGGCGGCCTCGGCCAGCTCGGCCACGAGCTCGCAGGAGCTGCCCGGGAGGCCGGGGTTCGCGCGCTCGACCACGGCCGAGCGCGCCGGGCCAGCTCCCGACGGTCGGGCGGCAGCAGGTCGTCGAGGACCGCCTCACGGGTGAGGGCGTGCCGGAACGCGAAACCGTGGCCGTCGACCTCGACGAGCTGCCGTCGACCAGCGTCCGCAACGCGTCGGCCGCGGCGCGCCCGTCGACGTCGGCGATCCCGGGCACCAGCTCCCAGCCGAACCGCCGTCCCAGCACCGCGGCGGCGCCGACCACCCGGCGTGTCACGGGGTCCAGCGTCGCGAGCCGCCGAGCCACCGACTCGCGCAGGCTCGCGGGCACGTGCGCGGTGAGCTCGCCCGGGCTGCTCCACCGGCCCTGCTCAAGGCGCAGCTCGCCGGCGGTCACCAGACCCGCCAGGAGCTCCTCGACGACGAGCGGGATCCCCTCACTGCGTGCCCGGAGAAAGGCCCCCACCTCCGGCGGCGTCGTCGAGGTGGCGAGGCACAACGTCACCGTCCGGGTCGACCCCGCCGTCCTCCAGTGGCGCGACCGGGAGCACCGAGGACGGGTCGCGGCGCACGAGACGCTCGAGCACCTCGGTGAGCGCGCCCTCGACCCGGGTCGTGCCCAGGACGAGCGTCGACTCGCCGATCAGCGCGTCGGCGAGGTGGTCGAGGACGGCCACCGTCTCGGCGAGTTGGCACTGTTCACCTCGGCCAGGTCGGTCGAGACGCTCGCGGTCAGATAGGTGACCTCGCCGTGGTACTGCCCGTGGAAGACCAGGATCATCGGGCGGCCCGTCGACTCACGGGCCAGCTTGACGCCGGCCTCGACGGCGAGGGTCCCGCTCAGCGACACCATCACTCGGGTGATGCCGGGTGGCGCGATGTCCACGAGCTTCTCGGCCAGCTCGATCGCCACGTCGTTCTGGACGTAGTCGGTGATCTCCATGCCGTACCGGCGTTGCGCCGCAATGACCGCCTCGGTCACACCGGGGGTCGGCGTGCCGTAGGGGGAGGCGCCCCAGGCGGAGACGAGGTCGGCGAAGACGTTGCCGTCCACGTCCTCGATCACGTGGCCGACCTTCCGGGCCTCGACGAAGGGCACCTCGTCGTGGTCCTGCAGAGGGGCGGCCGCGACCTTGTCCATCCGCGCGAACATCGCCGCGCTCTTCGGGCCCGGCAGTGGGGTGTTGACCTGTGGCCACAGCTCACTCATGGTCATCGCTTCCTGTTGTCGAGACGTTGGCGGAGCCACCTCGGTCCGCGGCGGAGATCGCTCAGGGCCTCTCCTGCGCAGTTGCGTCCGTTGGCGCCGCTGACGCCGCCACCCGGATGTGTCCCCGCCCCGCAGAGGTAGAGCCCCGCGATCGGTGTCCGGTAGTCGGCGTAGCCGCGCACCGGTCGGTTCATGAACAGCTGGTCCGGAGCCATCTCCCCGTGCAGCGCGTGACCACCGGTCAGTCCGAGCACCCGCTCGAGGTCGAGAGGTGAGAGGACCTGACGATGCAGGACCGAGGACGACAGCCCCGGGAAGTAGCCGTCGAGCTCCTCGAGGACCCGGTCGGCGACCTGCTCCTTGGTCGAGTCCCAGTCACCCTCCGCGAGCGAGTAGGGCTGGGAGTTGATGTCGATGGTGGCGACGTGCTTGCCCTCGGGGGCCAGCGAGGGATCGTGGACCGTCGGGAAGCACATCTCGATGTGGGCGCCGGTGGCCGCGATCCCGGCGCGCGCCTCGGCCTGTTGGCGGTCCAGGACGTCGAGGGTCGGGCCCAGCTCGAGCACACCGTGGTGGTACGGCTGCGGCCCGGTGCCCGGCAGAGCCGCGGCGGTCGGGAGGCGGTCGAGCGCGAGGTTGATCTTGATGCTCGTCCCGTCCGAGCGGATGTTGCGCACCGCACGGAGGAACTCGGCCGGGAGGTCGGCAGGGTCACACAAGGACTCGAAGGTGTGCCGAGGATCCGCGCCCGACAGGACGATGCGACTGTCGACGCTCGTTCCGTCCGCGAGCAGCACCCCCGTAGCCGTGACCGCGTCCCCGGAGCCGCGCGTGAGGATCCGGTCCACCCCGACCCCCGTGCGGATCTCCGCACCGGCCTCGCGTGCGGCCTCCGCCATCTTCACCGTGACCTGTCCCATGCCACCCCGCACGAAGCCCCAGCGACGCAGCCCGCCACCGGGTTCATGGGAGACGTGGTCGTGCAGGAGCACGTACGCCGTGCCGAGGGTGCTCGGGCCGTTCAGGCTGTCGTTGATCGAGTGCCAGCCGAGCGCCGCCTTGACGTACGGCGACTCGAACCGCTCGCTCAGGTAGTGGTCGGCGGACGTCGTCAGCAGGAAGAGCGCCTCGTCCAGGTCCTTGCGACTGCGGACCGCGCTGCGGAGCATCGACATCAGCGTGCGGCTGTCGCGTCGGTGCAGGTCGCCGACGTTGAACGCCGTCAGGTCGAAGGTCGGCACGAGCAGGCCGGCCAGGCTGAGGAGCTGGTCCTCGACCTCGGTCAAGGCGTGGGCGTCCGCGGGCGAGAAGCGGCGTACCGCCTCCGCCGCCAGCTCGGGGTCGTCGTCCAGCAGGAGGTCGGCGCCGTCCGGGAAGAGGTTGAGCGAGGGTCCGGCGTCGTCGGTGACGACACCTCGCTCGCGCAGACGCAGATCGGTCCAGATCGCGGGTCGGAGCATGCTCAGGATGTAGGCGCCGGTCGAGGCCCGGTATCCCGGGGCGAACTCCTCGGTGACGCACGCCCCGCCGACGATCTCGCGGCGCTCCAGGACGAGCACCTTCAGGCCGGCGCGCGCGAGGTAGAAGGCGGCCACGAGTCCGTTGTGCCCGGCTCCCACCACCACCACGTCGTACGAGCCGGCGCTTCCCACACCCGGGACGCTATTGAGGCTGAGCAGGATTGTCAACAATCTGCTGTCGACAATAGGTCGAGGCAGGAGGTACCTTCGCGGCGTGCGGGTCGTCGTCGTCGGAGCGGGGGCATGGGGGCTGCCGACGGCCGCCGAGCTGGTACGCCGTGGACACGGCGTCACGATCGTGGACCGTCATCGACCCGGTAACCACCTGTCGTCGTCCAGCGGCCCCACCCGGCTGTGGCGGGTCGCGGATCCGGATCCCGCGGCGATCCGGTTGGGGCGTCGTGCGAGCTCGGCCATGGAGCGCCTCGAGACCCGGCTCGGCCGCGCCGTGCACACCAGCCCCGGCATGATCTGGCGCGACACGACTCGCTCCCTGCAGCAGATCCACGACGCGGTGGTGGCCGAGGGTGTGGCGCACACCGAGGTCCCGGCCGGCTCGGTTGCCCAGTTCTTCCCCGGCCTCGAGCCCGACGAGCGAGACGCCCTGTGGTTCCCGGAGGCGGGATCGCTGCTGGCGGCGGACGCGATCGCCGGGTACGTCGAGCTGTTCGAGCGCGACGGCGGGGTCTCGTTCTTCGGGCCGGAGGTCACGTCCGTGCGGAGCACGGGCTCCGGCGCGACGATCACCCTGGACGACGGCCGGCTGCTGGACGCCGATGCCGTCGTGGTCTGTGCCGGTCCCGGTACGCCGGCCCTGCTGCCGGACATCGGTCTCGAGATCCCGCTGCGCGCCTTCCTCGAGCAGGTCGCGCACCTCGGAGACGCCGGCGGGTCCTCAGCCTCCGATGCGCTGCCCTGTCTCTTCGACGGTCCCACCGAGGGAGAGGCGGGCGTCTACGCGATGCCCACGCCGGGCGTCGGCTACAAGATCGGCATCGACAGTCCCCTGCGGGAGCTCGTGGCGGGAGACGACGACCGCACTCCCGACCCGGAGCGCACCCGCGCCATCGTCAGGTGGGCCGATCGCAACCTGACGTCGCCACAGCGCGAGGTCGTCGACGAGCTCGTGTGCTGCTGGACGGACTCGCCGGACGGCTGGTTCGTGGTCGATCGGGTCGACTCCGTCGTCGTCGCCTGCGGCGACTCCGGGAAGGGTTTCAAGTACTCGCCCGCGATCGGCGAGATCCTGGCCGACGTCGTCGAGGGCGCGCCGATGGACGCCGATGTCTCGGCGATGTCGGGGCGACGGTTCGAGGGCCGCTCCTTCTCGGCCTGGACGCCGACCAGCTTGGGTCTCGCACCAGGCTGAGCAGCGGCGTCAGGACTCGAGCCGGCTGATCCGCGACAGGCGGTAGGCCACGGCCGCCACCAGCCCGGACAGCACCAGGAGCACGAAGCTGAGCGCGGCACCGCCGGCGAGGTCACCGCGGGTGAGGATCAGGTCCTGCACGGCCTGCCCCAGCATGTAGCCGCTGGTGCCGCCGACCATGGTCGGAGTGGCGAAGTCCGTGAACAGCGGGATGTAGACCAGCAGGATCGCGACGAAGATCCCGGGCGCCGACAGAGGCAGGAGGATGCGGCGCATGATCGTCCACCAGCCCGCTCCGAGATCGGAGGCGGCCTGGAAGAGGTTCGCGTCGATGGCCTTCATCGAGGCATAGATCGGGATCACCGTGTAGGTGATCCAGCTCGTCGAGAGCACCACGATGACGGCGAAGTTGTTGAACAGCAGGGCGTCGATCGGCTTGTCGATGATGCCCGCCCACTCCAACGACCCGTTGATGATCCCGTTGCGTCCGAGCAGGATGCGCCACGCGTAGATGCGGACGACCGGGTTGAGCCCGTCCAGCACGACCAGGCCGAGCACCATCGGCAGCTCCCACCTGCCCGCCTTGAATGCCATGACGTAGGCCAGGGGTACGCCGACGACGAGCTGGGCGACCATCGCCGACGTGGCGATGACGATCGTCGTCTTGGCGACGTGCCAGTAGAGCGGGTCGTGGAAGAGCTCCGTGTAGTGGTCGAAGGTCCAGACGTTCTCCTGGTTGGCGATGCCGAGCCCGACGCTGATCAGGAAGAGGATCACCATCGGGATCAGGAACAGCACGATCAGCACGGCCATCGGTGCCGTCAGGTAGGCCGCCGGCAGCCAGCGCCGTCCGGCTCCGCCCGCGCGGGAACGTCGTGCGCGCGTGGTGCCGTCGGCCTCGGGGCCGGAGGGCAGCAGTGGGTCGGCGACGATGCTCATCCGCGGCCTCCCGCCACCAGCGAGGTGAGGTCGTCACCGCTGCCGCGGTGCTTGCCCAGCCACTTGATCAGCAGGTAGAGCCCGTACACGCCCAGGACCTGGACCGCCGACACGAGCGTGGCGATCGCGTTCACGATGGGCAGGTTGTACGAACGACGGAGGTCCGAGAACACCCAGACGGGGAAGGTCTCCTCGTAACCGCCGTTGAAGAAGCTGATCTCGAAGTTGTTGAACGACCAGGCGAAGGCGAAGATCAGCGACGCCGCCAGGGCTGGGGTGAGCTGGGGCAGGACGATCCTGGTCATCAGCTGCCACTGCGAGGCCCCGAGATCGATGGCCGCCTCCTCCTGCGACCTCTCGAAGCGCACCAACCGCGCCGAGACCAGAGCCGTGACCAACGGGAAGGTGACCGCGATGTGCATGAGGATGATCGTCTTCAGGTTCAGCTCGACGTCGAGGTAGACGAAGAACACCAGGCCACTCACGCCGATCACCAACCACGGCACGACCAGTACCGCGCCCAGCAGTCCCGCCCAGAGGCCCCGGCCCCGGAACCGGAACCGGGTGATGCCCCACGCGGACGCCGTACCGAGGATCACGCAGGACGGCGCCACGATCGCGGCGACGATGACGGAGTAGCGAAGGGAGTCCCGGACCCCTTGGTCGTTCAGCGCCATCTTGTACCAGTCGAGCGTGAAACCCTCGAAGGGCAGCGAGATGATCGTCGAGTCGTTGAACGAGAAGGCCGTGAGCAGCGCGATCGGCCCGATCAGGACGATCAGGACCACGGCGACGAGCGCGAGCGCCAGGACGTCGCCGAGGCGGAGCCGATGGCTCACCCGGCCTTCACCTCCTGCCAGGCCTTGCGCCAGGTGTCGGCGTTCTCCGGGGCGGTCTCGGGATAGGCGCCCTTGAGGCTCCGGGGGTCGGCCATGTCGGTGTAGTGGTCCTCGACCAGCGGGACGGCCTTCGGGTTCATCATCACGTACCCGCTGTTGCCGAACAGGGCCTGCGTCGGGGGTGACGTGGCGTCGTTGATGAACGCGTACGCCGCGTCGACGTTGTCGGCCTTCGAGCTGATGGCCAGACCGCAGACCCAGGAGAGCGCGCCCTCCTTGGGCAGGGCCCAGGCCACGTTGCCGCCACCCTTCGCAATGTCATCGGCCGTGGCCCGGCCACCGTCGGAGAGGATGATCTCGCCGGACTTGAACATGTTGGCCATGTCCGAGTCGGACTGGGCGAAGGCCCGGAACTGGCCGTCGTCGCGCAGCTGCATCAGCGCGTTCTTCGCCTCCTCGACCTGGTCGTCGTCGAGGTTCATCGGGTCCTGGTTGCCCTGGGCCAAGGCCCACTCCGCGATCGGCGGCAGCCAGTAGCCACCGTCCATCGCCACCCGCCCCTTGTACTGCGGGTCGAAGAGGTCGGCCCACGAGTCGACGCCGTTCGGGAACGCCGTCTTGTCGTAGATCAGGCCCACGGCGCCGGCCTCCTCCGGCACCATGGTGACGTCACCGCCGTTGGAGACGCCGGTTGCGTCGCGGAACGTCGGGTCGAGGTCGTCCCAGTGCGTGAGCCGGGACGTGTCGATCGGCGCCAGCATCCCGGCGTCGACCAACGGCCCCTGCTCGTCGAGGCAGAGCTCGATCACGTCGGCCCGGAACCCGGCCCGGATCTTGGCGGCCGCCTCGTCGTTGCTCTCGAAGGTGGCCGTCTCGAGCTTGACGTCCGGGTACGCCTTCTTGAAGTGGGCGATCTTGGAGTCCGCCACCGTGTCGGAGTAGGTGAACGTGTGCAGGGTGCCGGACGGCGCGCCGCCCTTGCCGCCCGAGTCCGAGCCGCCGTCCGAGCCGCAGGCCGCCAGGCCGAGGGCCAGCACTGCCAGGCCGGCTGTCGCCAGCCGGAGGTTCCGGGTCGTCGTCACTGTCCTTGCCCTTCGTCGTCCGCGGATGTGGTCGGTGAGTGCACCGGCCCGATGACGTGCGCGCCGTCCGGCGCCCACGACAGGAGTACGTCGATGCCCCGCTCGATCCCGTTCAGCGCGCTGTTGCCGCTCAGCACGTGGACCACGAGTCGCTCACCCGTGGCGATCACCGCAGAGACATGCGTCGTCGATCCGACGTACACCACGTCGACGACCTGGCCACGCACTCGCGCATGGGTGTCGGGAATGCTCACCTGGAGATCCGAGTGCAGACTGATCCGTTCCGGGCGGACCGTGATCTGCACGCGCTGCGCCGTCAGCGGCTCGTGCACCGCGGCCGTCAGTCGCTCGCCCTCGCCGACCTCCGCCACGAGCAGGGACTCGACCGTGGCCGGCCGGTCGAGCACCAGCAGGTTCGACGTACCGATGAAGTCGGCGACGAACGCGGTCGACGGCTTCTCGTACAGGGTGCGGGGGTCGGCCAGCTGCTCCACCCGGCCGTCTCGCATCACGGCGATCCGGTCGGACATGGTCAGCGCCTCCTCCTGATCATGCGTGACGTAGAGGAACGTCGTGCCCGTGGCCCGGTGGACCTCTTTCAGCTCCGCCTGCATCTCCTTGCGGAGCTTGAGGTCGAGCGCGCCGAGTGGCTCGTCGAGCAACAGCGCCTGGGGCCGGTTCACCAACGCCCGCGCCAGGGCGACGCGCTGACGCTGGCCACCCGAGAGCTGGGACGGCCTGCGCTCGGAGAGACCCGTCAGCTGCATGGTCGTGAGCGCCCCGGCGATCCGCTCGGTGCGCTCGTCCTTGCCGAGCCGCTTGACCTTGAGCCCGAACGCGACGTTCTCCCCCACGGTGAGGTGGGGGAAGAGCGCGTAGTCCTGGAAGACCATGTTCAGCGGACGCTTCGCGGGGGCCTGGTGGGTGATCTCGGAGCCACCGAGCAGGATCGAGCCCGCCGACGGCCGCTCGAAGCCGGCCACCATCCGCAAGGTCGTGGTCTTGCCACAGCCACTGGGTCCGAGCAACGAGAAGAACTCCCCGTCACCGATCGAGAGGTCGAGGTCGTCGACCACGGTGTTCGTCCCGAACGTCTTGCTGACGCCGACGATCTGGATCGTTCTGGTGGACATGGCAGCCGGCCGTCTCAGCGACCGCAGGTCTGCGGCGGGTGGGAGACGCGCGCTCGCCAGCACGTGACCTGGCGCGCCGTACCGTCCGGGTCGGGGAAGGCCGTGACCCTCTCGTGGTGGCCGAGCCAGAGGTGGGACACGTGCGGTCCTTTCGCGGTGGTGACGCTCGCAGTGACGATCGTGGTGACGCTAGGTCGTGGCCGGTTGGTTGACAATGCCGAGGATGAGCCGCGTCGACGGGGCACGCGGCTCATCCCGACCTCACAGGCCGAGGCTCTCCCAGTCGCCGGTGATGGCGCACGTGATGCCCGGGACCTGGATGTTGACGAACAGCCACTTGCCGTCCGGGCTGAAGCGTGGCCCGGCGAACTCGCCGAAGCCGATGCCGTCGCCGGCCGACGGCCCGTCATCGGGAACCGTCGGGTCGTAGATCTTGCCGGACGCCTCGAGGTAGTGCTTCTGGATGCCGACGAGGTTCTGCGCGATGTTGATCAGGTCCCCGTTCGGCAGCAGCGCGCGGATGAAGTTGTTGACGATGTTGCCGTCCTCGGCGATGACGATCGCGCCGTTGGGGCTGGTGCACATGTTGTCGGGTCCGTCGAGCTGGCCCTTGCTCTCGGACTCGAAGAGCAGCTCGAGGTCGCCACGCTCGTCGAGCGTGCCGATGTTCTTGCGCGGGGTGTACTGCCACACCTGACCGCGTCCGACGTCGCCGCCGTCGCTGGATCCGAAGACGACGGAGTCGTCGCGCATGGTCGCGCCCTCACCGCCGAGGAACTTCGCGGCACCCTTCGCGCGGCCCTGCTTGTAGACGGCCGACGCGTCGTGGTCCGCGCTCTTCGGGTCCGGGTCGTCGATGGTGACCCAGTCGCTGTTGAGCACCTCACCCACGGTCTGGCCGGTGATGGTGTTGTAGCGGGGCTGGCCTTTCACCCGCAGCATCTGCAGCACGCCCTTGCGCAGGTGACCGATCTCCTCGGGTACGAAGCGGTAGAAGCCGTCGGGGCCCTCGTCCTCGGTCAGGTAGACCACACCGGTCCCCGGATCGACCGCACCGGCCTCGTGCAGGAAACGGCCGAGCTTGCGGTAGGGCTGGGTCAGGACGGGCTCGTTGTTGGCCGGGTCGACCTCGAACACGTAGCCGTGCGGCTTCTTCCGCCCGTCCTTGGTGCCGACCACCGTCTCCTCGCAGGTGAGCCAGGTGCCCCAGGGCGTCGGCATGCCGGCACAGTTGGTGTCGGTGCCGTTCAGGCTCACCCAGGAGCCCAGGAGCTCCGCGGTGTCGGCGTCCAGCTCGAGGGTGGTCGTGCCACCCGGGGCCTTGCGGTCGTACGCCGTGTGCGGGACGCCCATCACCGTGCCGGCCGGGATGTCGTTGCCCTCACCCAGCTCGTGGTTGCGCACGAGCCGCAGCTTGCCGTTGCCCATGTCGAAGCAGCCCATGCCGTCGTGGATGGGTGGGGTGATGAAGCCGTCGCTCATCGCGGAGCCGAACTCCCCGAACGTGTGGTAGCTGAAGCCAGGCGGCAGGGCCAGCTCGGGACCCGCCTTGACCAGTCCGGCGGCCTTCGCCGAGGTGCTCGTCGTACGCCGTGCCATCGTCGCGGCACCCAGAGCCGGATCGGTCCGCATGACGAAGGCGCTGCTCATCGCGGCACCGATCACGCCCATCCTGACGAAGCCTCGGCGGCCGACCTCTCCTCGGCGGCCCACCCCGTCCTCGCGGGCACCGAGATCCAGATCATCCATGGCCATGCGGGGTCCTCCTTGATTGCCGCGCTCCGCGGTAGGTCGAGTGTGAACTGTTGACAATCTACAAATCCGACTGTCTTCGGTCAACCCGCAATGTGATGGAATCTCCCCGTGCTGGACGAACAAGCGTTGCTGATCGCGATCCCGGTGCGTCATCTCGAGTCGGCGGGCGACCTCGCCGGCGAGCGCGTCGTCCTGCCGGTCGGCGGGCCGGGCGATCTGAACGCGACCGCTCCCGGCGCACCGGTCCTGGTGATGCCCACGGGCCAGGACGACACGGAGATCTCCGCGGCGACGTGGCGCGCCACGTTCGTCCGGCGCGTGCCCTACGAGCCGGGATCGCCCTGGCCCGACGGACTCCCTGCGTCCTGGACGGCGGAGCACCCGGCTCCGGTGCCGGAACCGGCTCCCGCGACGGCCGGACCGGACGACGATCCCGACGATCCCGACGATCTCGAGGACCTCGACGACGTCAACGACGTACGACGACGAGGGCGTCGGGCCGCAGTCGTTCCTCGAGGTCGCAGAGCTGGCACCGCTACCGCGTCAGGAGTGGTTGTTCGCCAACGAGCTGGTCGGCAAGCAGGCGCGCGGCGGGCGTTACTTCCGGCCACGCGTCCCCACGCTCGTCACCGTGCCCGACTGAGCGGCGGCTCAGTCCACGAGCGCCTTGACCTCGAGGTACTCGGCGAGCCCGAAGGACCCCATCTCCCGCCCGAGCCCCGACTGCTTGTAGCCGCCGAACGGTGCCCATCCCGTCGCCTCGGCCCCGTTGAGCGAAACCCCACCAGCGCGGATACGACGGCCGATCCGCTCCGCGCGCTCGCGGCTCGCGGACCAGACACCGGCCCACAGTCCGTAGTCGGTGTCGTTGGCGATCTCGACCGCGTGCGCCTCGTCGTCGTAGGCGATGACCACCAGCACGGGACCGAAGATCTCCTCGCGGGCGATCGTCATGTCGTTGGTGACGTCGGCGAAGACGGTCGGGCTGACGAAGTAGCCGTCCCCCGACCGCGGCGGAGCATCGTCGCCGCCGGCCATCAAGGTGGCGCCTTCGGCCACGCCGCGACGGATGTGGGCACGCACCCGCTCCCGCTGCACCTCGGACACCAGCGGGCCGAGCTGGGTGCCGGCTTCGAGCGGATCGCCGACCACCATGCCGTCGGCGATCTCGGCCGCGATCGTCGCGGCCCGGTCGGCCATCGCACGCGGCACCAGCATCCGGGTCAGCGCGTTGCACGTCTGTCCCGAGTTCGCGAAGCAGTCGTGCACGCCGTACGCCACGGCCTCGTCGAGATCGGCGTCGTCGAGGATCACCAACGGTGACTTGCCGCCGAGCTCCAGGGTGACCCGAGCGACCCGTTCCATCGCGAGCGCGCCGATCCGGCGGCCGGCCCGGCTCGAGCCCGTGAACGAGACCATGTCGACGCCGGGGTGGGTGACGAGCGGCTCGCCGACCGTCGGGCCGTCGCCGCTGATCACGTTCAGGACGCCGGGCGGCAGCCCGGCCTCGTCCGCGATCTCGGCGAGCACGAAGGCGTTGAGTGGGGCGACCTCGGACGGCTTGACCACCACCGTGCACCCGGCGGCGAGTGCCGGGGCGACCTTGGCCGCGATCTGGCTGAGGGGGTAGTTCCAGGGTGTGATGGCGGCGACGACGCCCACCGGTTCCCGGAGCACCCGGCCCCCGGCCACCTCGTCCTCGAACGGGTACGTCGTGGCGAGCTCGGCTGCGATCCGGAAGTCCTCCACCGGGATCTGGTCCTCAGCGCACTGGTCCTCCGGCATCCCCACCTCGAGGGCGATCAGCTCGGCGAGCTCGGCCGATCGTCGCTCGAGGCCGTCGGCGATCGCCGAGAGGTGGCGGGCCCTGTCGGCGGCCGGGACCTCGGACCACGCCGGAAACGCCGCTCTCGCTGCGGCGACCGCGGCGTCCACGTCGGCCGCGGTGCCGGCCGGCACCGAACCCATGGGCCGGGTCGTGGTCGGGTCGATGACCGCGATCGACTCCGGCCCCGTCGACGCGATCCATCGTCCGCCCACGTAGAGCTCGTCCCGGGTGGTCTCGGTTCGTGCGCGTCGCCTGGTCGCCATCGCCGCCTGCTCTCCTGTAGTGTCGACAATCCGGCGATCATACGATTGCCCGGGCCATTGAACCACGACGAGGGGGACGGCCGGTGCCAGCGATCGCCGACGTCGAGGTCATCGCGGCCGGACCGGAAATGCCGGCGGTCCGGTTCACCGACGCACTGCCCGCCGTGCACACGACGGTGACGTTCGTCGTCGTCACCGACGACTCCGGCGACGTGGGAGTCGGCGCCGTCGAGTCCGACTCGTTCGGGGCCTTCGACCTCGGACCGCTCGAGGCACTGCGCACCATGATCCCGGCGCTGGTCGGCCGCGACCCGTTCCGGCCGTCGGCCATCACCGCACTGGCCGCAGCACGGGTGCCGTCGGCGTCGCGCCAGGTGCCGTGCGCCGCGATCGAGGTGGCGTGCTGGGACCTCCTGGCGCGCCGTGCCGGCCTGCCGCTGAGCCAGGTGCTGGGCGGCGCGCGCGACGAGGTGCCGGCGTACGCCTCGCTGCCCTTCGAGAGTGACCCGGCGACCATGCTGGAGCTCCTGCGCCATGTGAGTGACGCCGGCTACCGGGCCGCGAAGCTGCATCTGTCCGGCGACCCGGCCACGGACGTCGAGGTCGTGGCGCAGGCGCGGGACGCCTTCCCCGGACTCGAGCTGATCGTCGACGCCGAGTCGGTCTACGACCGTCGCGAGGCCGCGTTGGTCGGGCACGCGCTGGACGACCTGCGGATCCGATGGTTCGAGGCGCCCCTGCCGGATCGCGACCTCGACGGCTACCGCGACCTGAAGCGCGCGATCGCGACTCCGGTCGTCCCGGCCGGAGGACTCATCGACGACCCGCGGGAGATCGCGCGGGCGTTGCAGGCGGATGCCTGGTCCGCCGTCCGGACCCAGACCATGGAGGGCGGCGTCGGCCATGTGCGCGACCTGGCAGCGCTCGCCCGGGGGTTCGGACTCGACGTCGAGCTGTGCAGCTACGGCACGACCGTCACCCAGGCCATCGACCTGCACCTGATCCTCGGACTGGGGCTCGGCACCTACTACGAGCAGCCGTACCCGGTCGAGCCCTGGGCGTTCGGCACCCGGACTCCCGTGATCGTCACGGACGGTACGGCGCGAGCACCCGACGGACCCGGGCTCGGCATGGAGCTCGACCTCGATGCCATCGACGATGCGACCCTCGGCCGCGCGAGCACGCGGTCCGGCTAGCGGGAGTCGTCAGCTCTCGGCAGAGGCCTGCTCTGCGTTGGTGAGCCGGGTCGCCGAGATGTCCATGTGGGCCGCCAGCAGTCGGTCAGCCTCGCCGAGGTCACGCGCGCGGATGGCGTCGAGGATCGCCTGGTGCTCGTGCACGACCTCCTCGCGCCCGGGGTAGAACGGCTCGAGACGGACGATGCAGAGCTGGGACTCCGCCATCAGCGTCCGGAACATGCGATCGAGACGGGCGCTGCCTGCGGCCGCCACGAGGGCGAGGTGGAACTGCAGGTCGAGCTTGGTCATCTCGACCCAGTTGCTGTCGACCGCCGCGGCGAGCTGGTCGACCATCGACTGCAGGACGCCGAAGTCCTCGTCCGTCCCGGCTGCAACCACGAGTGCCGCAGCGGTGCGCTCGACCGCGGACCGGGCCAGGTAGATGTCGCGTACGTCGCTCTCCCCCAGGTCGACGACGAACACACCTCGGTTGCGCTCGCCCCGCAACAGGCCCTCCTGGAGCAGGCGCTGCATGGCTTCACGGATGGGCCCACGGCTGACCGAGAGCTGCTGCGAGAGGGCGACCTCGGACAGCTGGGTCCGGGGTGGGAAGGTGCCGTCGAGGATGCCTTCGCGCAACCGATCCGCCACGAGCACCGGCGTGCTCTCCAGGCGCAAGGGAGCCAGTTGACCCGAGTCAGTCATGGGAACTCCTGGGGTGGAAGGGTGTCGAATGTCGACAATGAGACGATTATACGCCCATCCGCGTCGGGATGCGGCGAGCACCCGATCCGGCCCTGGTCCCGGCCCCGGTCCCGGCCCCGGTCCCGGCCCCGGTCTCGGCTCTGGTCCAGGTCAGCCCTCGAGGCGGAAGCCGACACCGCGGACGGTGACCACGTGCTCGGCGCTACCGGCACGATCGAGCTTCTGGCGGAGCCGGCCGATGGTGACGTCGAGGGTCTTGGTGGAGCCGTACCACCCCTCGCTCCACACCTCGGCCATCAGCTGGGAGCGCAGCACGACCTTGTCGCGGCTCCCCATCAGCACGGCCAGCACGTCGAACTCCTTGCCGGTCAGCGCGACCTCCTGGTCGCCGACGCGCACGCGATGGGCGTCGACGTCCACCCGGAGCCGGCGTTCGTGCGGGGTCGCGGCGGCGCGCACCGTCGTACGCCGGAGCAGTGCCCGCAGGCGGGCCAACAGCTCGGCCAGGCCGAACGGCTTGGCGAGGTAGTCGTCCGCGCCGGCGTCGAGGCCGACCACGCGGTCGAGCTCGCGGGTGCGTCCGGTGAGCATCAGGACGCCACCCTGATAGCCGGCGGCGCGCAGCCGCCGGCACACCTCGAGGCCGTCCATGTCGGGCAGGCCCAGGTCGAGGATCACGATGTCGTGGTCCTGCTTCCTGGCCGACGCGATGGCGTCCTTGCCGGTGGTCGCCTGGTCGACGGCGTATCCCTCACGCTCCAGCATTCTGACCAGCGGCGAGACGATCTCCGTCTCGTCCTCCACGAGAAGAACGCTGGGCGACATGCCGGGAGCATAAGTCGCCGTCGGCAACCGATTCGGGCGTTCGGTCGATCCGTGTCCGATCGGAGGAGAGGCGAACTCGGGGCGTGGTTCCGCCCGCAGCGGGGACTGCGGGCGGATCCACGGGCACGACCGACCCCACCCCCCGGCGATCGGCGGCCACCGGTACCACGCTGGTGGAGATCGCTGGTGACCGGGCACGGCCACGGTACGTAGGACAAGGCAACGATTGACACACAGCTCGTCCACGGGATGGTAACGAGGGCGTACGTCGTCACGCGGTGAACAGGTCGCCGTACTCCTGCACGCGTTCGAGCACCTCGTCGTAGCCGAACTGGTCGAGCCCGACGGCGTCCTCGGCCCCTTGCTCGACCTCGTCCCAGGTGACCGGCGTCGCGACAAGGGGTCGCTCGACCCCTCGCATGGAGTACGGCGAGACCGTGGTCTTGGAGCCGGCGTTCTGCGACCAGTCGAGGAAGACCTTGCCCGATCGTTTGGCCTTGGTCATCGTCGCCGTCACCTGCTTCGGGTGCTCGGCCTGGAGCTCCTCGGCGATCGACTTGGCCGTCTCGGAGGTCTTGTCGGAGTCCTGTCGGCGCGGGAGATGGGCGTACAGATGGAGGCCCTTGCTGCCGCTGGTCACCGGGCGGGCGTCGAGCTTCCGCTCGGTCAGCTTGTCGCGCACGAGCAACGCGACCTGGCAGCACTCGTGCAGTCCTGCGCCCTCCCCCGGGTCGAGGTCGATGACGAGCCGGTCGGCGCCGCGGACCTTGCCCTTCTTGTCCACGGTCCACTGGTGGACGTGGAGCTCCAGCGCGGCGAGGTTGGCCGCCCAGGTGAGCGTGGCGAGATCGTCGATGATCGGGAACACCAGCCGGTCGCCCCCGTGCTCCGGTGATCGAGCTTGTCGAGATCCGCCGCGCGACCCGGTGGTCGGGACGTCGGCGGTGCGCACCCAGCGCGGCGTACCGGCGGGGGCGTTCTTCTCGAAGAAGCGGTCGCGCTCGACGCCGTGCGGCCAGCGGACGCGGGTGACCGGGCGGTCCGCCAGGAGCGGGAGCATGACCGGCGCGACCTGGGCGTAGTAGTTGATGACCTCGCCCTTGGTGGTGCCGGTGCGGGGGTAGAGGACCTTGTCGAGGTTGGAGAGCTTCAGCGTGTGCCCCTCGACCTCGACGTGGACCTCCTCGCCTCCGGCTGGACTCATCTGCCGACCGCCATGACCGGGGCCTTGGCGGGGTCGAGCCTGCGCATCATGGTGACCATGAAGTGGCGTGGTCCGCTGACGCAGCCGGCCGTCGCCCCCGAGCCGTTGACGTGCAGGAAGATGCCGGCGCCGCGGTGGCGCACCTGGTCGTGGTTGTAGCCGGTCACGATCGAGAACTCGTACTGCACCGGGAAGTCGCGGAGTCGCTCGGAGCTGTTCTCGCGGCTGGCCGGGAGCCACCAGCGGAAGCCGCCCTGCGCCTTGTTGCGGTAGCGGTTGTAGTAGCGGGAGCCGTTGTCCTCCACCCAGTAGTCACCCTTGCGGATGCGCCGGTAGGGCAGTTCCCAGGACGTGCTTCGTGCGTGGCGGCCGAACGCCGAGATCAGCCTCACCGTCCCGGACGGTGTGGTGCCGGTGCCCTGGTGCCGTTGCCTGGGCGCGACCAGGCCGCCGTATCCGATGCGGCCGTCGCGGACGGTGAGGACCTTGTCCCAGTGATCGTCGCGCAACACCCAGTAGCCGAGGCGGGCGTGATAGCCGCTGGTGTGGTTGACGGTCACCACCTGTCGGGTGCCCTCCTGCAGGGCGACCCGCACGCCGTCGAGCGTCACGTGGGTGGCATCGGCCTGCGCGGGCGTGGGCACGGCGAGCGTGGTCACCACGAGGGTTGCTCCGGCGAGGGCCGCCGACGCGAGCTTGCTCATGTCAGATCCTCCGGGGTCAGGTCGGCGCGGGTGCCGACGTACGACGGCTGCCGGATGCGGCCCTGGGCGGACGGTCCGAGGGACTCCACGTCGACGACCAGCACCGGCTCGACCCACGTCGTACCCAGTGCGTCGAGCTTCGGAACCTCGTCGACGAACGGCGTGGTGTCGCGAGTCAGGCCCGCCAGCACCTCGCGGAGCACGGTGGCCTTCCGCCCGGCGATCCCGCTGCCGACCCGTCCACGGTAGAGGAGCCCCTCGGCGCTCGGCTGACCGACCAGCACCGCACCCAGGCGGTCGCGCGAGTCCGTCTCCAGGCGCCAGCCGCCGACGACGTACGACTCGCGACGCCGGTGAGCGAACTTGAGCCAGTCCTTGCTGCGCCAACCCGGCCGGTAGCGACTGGTGACGCGTTTGCTGACGATGCCCTCGAGCCCCTGCTGGTACGTCGCGTCGAAGAGCATCGGCCCGTCGTCGTACACCGGTGGCGTCTGCCAGCGATCGTGCTGGAGGTCGAGCTCCCCCAGCAGCTCGCGGCGTACGCCGAGGGGCTGGTCGAGGAGGTCGCGCTCGCCGAGGCGCAGGACGTCGAAGGCGAGCAGCGTGACCGGGATGCGCTCGGCCAGGCGCTGCGCGCGATCGGCTCGGGAGACGTGCATCCGCTCGGCCAGGGCCGCGAAGCTCGGGGTGCCGTCGGCGAACGCCACCACCTCGCCGTCCAGGAGCGCGTCGTCGACCGGCATCGCGGCCAGCTCGGGAAACGAGACGGTCGCGTCGATCTCGTTGCGGCTGAACAACCGCACCGCTCCGCCTCGGATGTCGGCCAGCACCCGCATCCCGTCCCACTTGACCTCGTGCTGCCACTCGTCGCCCGTGGGCACGTGGGTGCCGCGGGTGGCGAGCATGGGCCGCATCCCCTCATCCTGTCAGGGCTGCACGCGCGCCAGGTTCGCGCGTGCGTTCCGGCGTTCCCTCCCTGATACTTGAGGCAAACGACGAGCTCACGGAGGTATGAGATGCGTGCGATCTGGAAGGGCGCGGTGTCCTTCGGGCTCGTCAGCGTGCCGGTGAAGCTGTACGCCGCGACCGAGTCCCACGACGTGTCCTTCCGGCAGGTGCACGCCAAGGACGGCGGCCGGATCAAGTACCAGCGGGTCTGCTCGATCGACGGCGAGGAGATCGAGTACGCCGACATCGCCAAGGGCTACGAGACCGAGGACGGCGAGATGGTCATCCTCACCGACGACGACATGGCGGCGCTGCCGAGTGCGTCGTCGCGCGAGATCGCGGTCGAGAAGTTCGTGCCCAGCGACCAGATCGACCCCATGCTCTTCGAGAAGAGCTACTACCTCGAGCCGGAGAAGACCGGCGCGAAGCCCTACGCCTTGCTGCGCCAGGCCCTGCTCGACGCCGACCGGATGGCCGTGGTCACGGTCGCGCTGCGGCAGCGCACCACCGTCGGGGTGCTGCGGGTGAAGGACGACGTGATCGTGATGCAGACGATGATGTGGCCCGACGAGGTCCGCACCCCCGACTTCTCCGTCGAGACCGGCGAGGTGAAGCCCGCCGAGGTCAAGATGGCCAACATGCTGGTCGAGACCCTGGCCGGCGACTTCGACGCCAGCGAGTTCGAGGACGACTACGCCGAGGCCGTCGAGGAGATGGTGAAGCTCAAGATCGACGGCGGCGAGGTCAAGAAGACCCCCACCTCCACCAAGTCCTCCGGCGAGGTCGTCGACCTGCTGGCCGCCCTCCAGCGCTCGGTCGACGCGGCCAAGACCGCGCGTGGTGAGTCGACCGACGAGAAGCCGGCGAAGAAGAGCGCCGCCAAGAAGACCGCGAAGAAGACCACCGCCAAGAAGGCGGCGAAGAAGAAGGCCAGCTGAGCCTGGCGTCGTGGTTGAGGAGCGTCCTCTGTCCACGGTGGTTGAGGAGCGAGCCTGGCTCGGTGGCTGAGGAGCGGGCCTTGCGCCGGTGGTTGAGGAGCGAGCTCTGCGAGCGTCTCGAAACCACCCGTGACCGGAACGTCGGCACCGTCACGGCCGTGGGTGGTTGCGGTCCTTGGCTAGAAGAGAGGGAGTCGCCGGTTTTGTTCCCCGGCCGCCGACGCCGGGTTCTGGTTTGCCTGTGGAGAATAAGTGGCCTCGATATTCTCATGTTCTTTTCAGAAAAGAATGCTCGATATTGCTGTGGATAACCGGTCTGACTGTCGGTGGGCTCTGATTCGATATACCCATGTCGATCTCGGACCTCCACCCCCAGCCCAGCCCCGCCGCGGTGCTGGCCGACGTGGTCGCCACGGTCCGAGGTCTCGACTCCGTGTGGTGGACGCACCAGACCGACGACGACCTGGTCGGGGTCGTCGAGCAGGTCGCCCAGCTCCGGGCGGCGGCCGCCGCGGTCGAGGCCGGTGCGGTCGCCGAGGCCGACACCCGCGACCTCGGCAAGGCCAAGCTGGCCTACGGGTCGACCGGTGACTGGCTCACCCATGTGGGCGGCCTCCGCAAGGGCGAGGGTCGCCGGATCGTGGCCCGCGCCCACGCCCTGACCGGACCACTCGCAGCGACCCGCGACGCCATGACGGCTGGGACCGGTGTCGCCCGAGCAGGCCGACGTCATCGTGCAAGTCCATCGACCTGCTGCCGTCGGGGACCGCGGTCCGGGCCCGTGGTGAGGCCACGCTGGTCGAGCACGCCAAGTGCTTCGACGCCACCGACCTGGCCCGCACCGGACGGCACCTGGTCCACGTCGTCGACCCCGACGCCACCGACCGCAAGCTCGAACGCCTCCTGGACCGGGCCGAACGCGCCTCCCACCACGCCCGCTACCTGTCCATCGTGGGTGACGGTGCCGGCGGAGTCCGACTCAAGGGCCGCGGCTCCGCCGAGGACGGCGCGTTGTTGAAGGCCGCGCTGATGCCACTGACCGCACCCGCCCCCGCCGTCGACGACCACCACGGGCACGACGAGCACGACCGACCCGCCGGTGAGCTGGTGCAGGATCCCGCGCGATGCCGGTGCCCGACTGTGGGACGCCCTCGTCGCCACCGCCCAACACGGGTTGGACAGCGACCTGCCACCCGACTCCCACGGCGCACCCACCCGCCTCACCCTCACCACCACCCTCGACGCCCTGCGCGACGGCCTCGTGGACCAGCCTGGCCCACGACGCTCTGAACGAGCTCTCGGTCGCCACCATCCGGCGGCTGGCGTGTGACGCCGAGATCATCCCCGCCGTCCTCGGCACCCACGGCGAACCCCTCGACGTCGGCCGCGCCAAGAGGCTCGTCACCCCAGCGATCTGGGTCGCCCTGGTCCTCCGCGACCAACACTGTGCGTTCCCCGGCTGCGACCGACCACCCCTGATGTGCCACGCCCACCACATCACGCCACTGGATAACCGGCGGCACAACAAAACTCGACAACCTCGTCTTGCTGTGCGGACACCACCACCGCACCCTCCACCACACACCCTGGGAAGTCCGCCTCAACCCCCACGACCACCACCCCGAATTCCAACCACCACCCAAACCCGGCGTCCAACAACACTGGATCAGATATCGACCACGCCGCGAATAGCGAGCAACCCCTCTGCATGATCACGAAAGAAGACGCGTGAGTCGGATCTCCTCGTCGAGATAGCCGCGGGCGGCGTAGAACGTCCGAGCACGGTCGTTGGCAGCGCCGGTCTCGAGCGTGATGCGCGTGAGCCCACGATCCTTGGCCCACGCTTCCGCCCGAGCGAGCAACGCACGCCCCACCCCTCGTCCCTCATGGCCTACGGCGGTGGCGAGCTCGCCCACGTAGGCGTCCAGGTCTCCGCTCCAGTGTCGCTGCTCCTCGACGGCGACCATGCCGACGACCGCGCCCTCCAGCCGGGCCACGAAAACGGCCTGCTCGTCGCCCGCCGCATCGACGGACTCCTCGAACCAGTTGCGCACGGCGGATCGCACTCCTTCGGCCGGGCGCCAGGTGGCGACCCCGGCGTAGAGACGCGGAGCAAGGGAGAGCACCGCCTCGCGGTCGTCGGGGTGGTACGCCGTGACGGTCACCGAGTCGTTCATCATCCGAGTCTGACCTGCGACCGGCCCGGTGAAAATGGCGCCGTCGATCACTCCGGCAGGGCCCACATCAGCACCGTGCTGGACAGCGACTCCTTCGAGGTCACGAGCTCCTCGACGTCGGACCAGCCGCACGCACGGTAGTAGTCGGCGGCGTGGCCACCGGTCAGGACCCAGATCCGGTCGTGCCCGTGATCGCGGGCAACCTCCGCCAGAGCGTCCATCAGCGCACGTCCCACATCGCGCAGGCGGGAGTCGCGTCTCACCACCATGCCGACCAGCCACGGAGTACGACCCGCGCGCTCGTCGTCGGTGAGTGCATCGTCCATCGAGTCGAGGCCGACCACGCCCACGGCGGACCCGTCCGAGCCGATCGCGACCAGGGTCACCGGCAGGACGTCCCGTCCGGCCTCTCGCGCCGTGATCGCGATCCATCCCTCGGGTGACGGGTCGTCGTAGCCCCACTCGGTCCAGCGGAGGACGCCGGCCTGCTCCACGAGCTCGGGACGGTCGGCCAGGACCGCGACGGAGACCGGGAGACCGGGCCGGCGCGGCTCGAGCGGATCACTCACGCGTCGACCGTCAGCTCCTTCGAGAGGACCAGCGAGGCGTGAGCGAACCCCTCGGTCTCGAGTACGTCGCTCCATCCGCACCGCCGGTAGAAGTCGGCACAGTCGTCAGCTGCCGCCACCCACATGCGCTCGTGGCCATGCTCGCGCGCGAGGTCCTCGACGGCGGTGATCATCAGCCGCCCGACCCCGCACCTCCGCTCTCCGGGGCGCACCACCATCCGGACGACCCACGGCGCACGCTCTCCGCACGCCAGGCCGGGAGCGTCGTCCTGCGATCCCAGCGTGACCGCCCCGATGGCCTGTCCGTCGATGTCCATCGCGACCAGGCTGAGCGGCAGTCCCTCACGCCCGGCGTCCTTCGCCGTCGACTCGATCCACGGCCCGGGGGTACCGACCGACCCAGCGGCACGCCAACGGAGCACGCCGACCTCGGCGATGAGTTCAGGTTGATCCGCGAGCAGCCCGAGAAACAGCGCGGGGCGCTCCCGCATGGCGGAACTGTAGTGCGGCGGACCGACCCACGACATCAGCGAGTCGGTACGAGGTCGAGCAGATAGCTCGCGTGAACCTGTCGCGGCGCGTCGGCCCAGCGCAGCATCCGCGGGATGGGTACGACGCGCACGATCCGGCCCGGCTCGCTCCCGCCCGGGGAGGCCGTCGACGGGACCAGCTCGCGGTGCTCGACCTTCAGACCGGCGACGGTCCAGTCCCGGCTGACGTCGGGGTACTCGTAGGCGTCCAGCTCGTAGTTCAGCATCGACGAGAAGCTCGCGATCAGGGCGACGCGTTGCCCGACCTCGGGAAGCCGCACGGCGGGCATCAACGGTTCCAACGGCGACGCGTCGGGACCGGCGTCCTCGGCCTGGCCGATCACGCGCGGCTCCGCGAGCAGCAGGAAGGTCCCGACCCGGATCACCAGGCTGTGCGGTTCGCGAGTCCACTCGACCGTGCCGATCACGCGGTAGTGGGGCGACCTCTCGCCGGACGGCGCGGCACCGGGGCGCGCGGCGATGCCTTCGCCCTCGTCGGTCGGCTCGAGGTTCCAGAAGGCCGCACGCACGCCGAGTCCCGCGACCGTGTCGCCGACCGCGAGCTGGTCGACCTCACCGGTCTGCACCTCCCACATCGCCATGTACACCCACACGCGGACCAGTATCGGCGGACGGCCGGTCCCGCGAGGGTGCTTCGGCAGATGTTCCGTCCCCGGAGGCGGAACGGCTACCGTGCGGGGGTGGGGGACGGTTCGCGGCGACGACTCCACGCTGCGACCCGCTCGTTCGCCGCCAGCGCCAAGAATCCCGCCGTACGCCGGATCCAGCTCGGGTTCGCCGGGGCCTGCACCGCGGAGTGGGCGTTCACGGTCGTGCTGTCGGTGTACGCCTACCAGCAAGGCGGCGCCAAGGCCGTCGGCCTGGTCTCGCTGCTGCGCATGCTTCCGTCGGCGGTGCTGGCGCCGTTCGCCTCGGCGCTTGCGGACCGCTGGCGGCGCGACCTCGTGCTCACCCTCGTCTCCGTCACGCGCTGCGCGACCGCGGCCGGGATCGCGGTCCTGGTCGCGACGGACGGGCCGGCCGTCGGTGTGTACGCGCTCGCGATCGCGTCGACGGCCGCCGCGATCCTCTACCGCCCGGTGAACTCCGCGCTGCTGCCCCTGCTCTGCCACACGCCCTCGGAGCTCGGGTCGGCCAACGTCGTCCGCGGCCTCCTCGACTCGATCTCCACGCTGGTCGGACCGGCGCTCGCCGGCGTACTGCTGGCGGCCGCCGACGTCACCTCCGGGTTCGCTGCGGTCGCGGTGCTGGCCGGGCTCTCGGCCACGGTCACCCTCGGCCTTTCCGTGGAGGAGCCGGAGAAGCGGGTCAGTCGGAGCTCGATCGCGCGGGGACTCCTCCGCGGAGCCGAGGTGACGTTCCGGAGCCCCCAGCTCCGCGTGCTGTTCGTCCTGCTCGCCGCGCAGACGGTCACCCGCGGTGCGCTGTCGGTGTTCAGCGTCCTGGTCGCCGTGGACCTGCTCGGCATGGGCGAGCCCGGCGTCGGCACGCTGACCGCAGCGGTCGGCGCGGGCGCCGTCCTGGGCTCGCTGTTCGCCCTGATGTACGTCGGGAACACCCGACTCGCCGTCTGGTTCGGCGCCGGAGTGGCCACGTGGGGACTCCCCCTCATCCTGCTCGCGATCGCCCCGAGCAAGCCCGCCGCGCTCGGGCTGTTCGCCCTGATCGGCGTCGGGAACGCGCTCGTGGACGTCGGCGTGTTCACGCTCGTCGCCCGGCTGGCTCCCGAGCGGGTGCTGACCCGGGTCTACGGGCTGCTCGAGAGCGTGGGGGCCCTGGCTGTCGGTGCCGGATCCGTGGCGGCGGCCGGTCTCGCGTCGTTGACGGGTCTGCGCGAGGCGATCGCGCTGATCGGCGCGGTCGGTCCGGCCCTGGTGCTGATCTGCTGGTTCTCCCTCCGACGGCTCGACGACACGATGCTCGCGCGGGAGGAGGACCTCGTGCTGCTGCGCGCCGTCCCGGTGTTCGACCCGCTGCCACTGCCGGCCCTGGAGCAGCTAGCGGCCGGGCTCCAGCCCCGGCATCTCACCGCGGGGGACGACCTCCTGGTGCAGGGTGAGGTACCTCCGGAGGGGTGCTACGTCATCGAGCGCGGTGAGGCCGAGGTGCTCGGAGACGGGCGGCGGATCGCCACCGTCGGGCCCGGCGAGCTGGTCGGCGAGATCGCGCTCCTGCGACAGGTACCGCGGACCGCGACCGTGCGGGCACTCACCGACCTGGACGTGAAGCTGCTGGATGCCGATCGGTTCCTCTGCGTCGTCACCGGGTGGGAGACGAGCCGGGAGGTCACCAGCGGACACGTCGACGAGCTGCTCGACCGCTTCTCCCCCCGACCCGACCCGGAGCCGGAGTGACCCGCCTCGTCCACCTCAACGGCGCTCCGGGTGTCGGGAAGTCCACCCTCGCGCGCCGGTACGCCGCCGAGCACCCAGGCGTCCTGCTCTGCGACATCGACGTGATCCGCACGATGATCGGAGGGTGGGAGCACGACGACAGCGCGGCCAGTCGGTCGCGCACGGCCGCCCTCGCCCTGATCACCGCGTACCTCGAGACCGGTCAGGACGTCGTTCTCCCGCAGCTGTGCGCACGCGCTGACCAGCTCGCCAGGTTCGTGTCCGCGGCCGAGGAGGCTGGGGGCGAGCACGTCCACGTCGTGCTCACGACCGACCACGAGACGCTCGTCCGGCGGTTTCGGCACCGCGCGGAGGTGGCCGACGACGCGTGGACGGCGTACGCCACCGCCTCCTGGGACGCCCAGGGCGGCGACGAGGCACTGCGGACGTGGTCGGACCTCCTCGACGCCTTTCCGGCGGTCCGCGTCCCCAGCACCGATCCCGAGGCGACGTACCACGCCCTGCTGGTGGCGCTGGGCGAGGAGGTGTGAGAGAAAGTCGGAGGCCGATGTCGAATTCCGGATCGGTCGTGCGACGTACGGGCGAACGATCACTCACCGAGAGGACACACCGATGCGTTACCTGTGCTTCGTGAAGATGGACGAGTCCAAGGCCAACCCGCCGCAGGCCCTGATGGACGCGATGGGCGAGCACGTCGGCGCGGCGATCGCCAACGGCTCCTTCGTCGACGGCGGCGGCCTGTACGGCGCCAAGGACGCGGTCGAGTACCGCGTGCGGGGCGGCAGCCTGACCGTCACCGACGGGCCGTACGCCGAGGCCAAAGAGGTCATCGGCGGCTGGGCGATCGTCAAGTTCGACAGCGAGGAGGAGGCCCGCGCCGAGGGCCAGGCCATGGCCGACCTCCACCTGCAGCACTGGCCGGGCTGGGAAGGCGCGGTCGAGATCCGCCGGATCGCCGAGCCCGACGAGGCACCGCCCGGCTCCTGACGTCCAGCGGTGGTGCCCGGCCCCTACTCTCCTGTGTGTGAGTGAGGTCGGGACCGCCCAGGACCCCCAGGACCCCCAGGACCCACAAGACGCGGTCCAGCGGGTGTGGCGCGACGAGTCGGCGCGGCTCGTCGGGGCGCTCACCCGGATGACGCGCGACCTCGCGCTCGCCGAGGACCTCGCCCAGGACGCCCTGGTCGCGGCCCTCCAGCAGTGGCCGCGCGACGGCGTCCCCGACAACCCTGCGGCCTGGCTGATGCAGACCGCCAAGCGACGTGCCGTGGACTCGTTCCGGCGCGCCGACACCTTGCGCCGTCGTACGACGGAGCTCGGCCAGGCACTCGAACGTCAGGAGGTGGACATGCCCGACCTCGACTCCTTCGTCGACCACATCGACGACGACGTACTGCGGCTGGTCTTCCTCACCTGCCACCCGGCCCTGTCGCCCGAGAGCCGCGCCGCCCTCACGCTGCGGCTCGTCGGCGGCCTGACCGTCCCCGAGATCGCGCGCGCGTTCCTCACCAAGGACGCAACCGTCGGGCAGCGCATCTCGCGGGCGAAGAAGACCCTCGAGGGCGAGTCGATCGAGCTACCCGTCGGCCAGGAGCGCGAGGAGCGGCTCGACGACGTGATGGGCGTGCTCTACCTGATCTTCAACGAGGGGTACACCGCGACCGCCGGCGACGACTGGGCCCGGCCCGACCTGTGCGCCGAGGCGATCCGGGTCACCGGGATGCTCGCCGAGGTGGCGCCCCAGGAGCCCGACGTCCACGGGCTGCTCGCCCTGATGGCGCTGCAGGGGTCCCGGCTGCACGCCCGGTCGGACGCGCAGGGAAGGCCGGTCCTGCTCGAGGACCAGGACCGCTCGCGGTGGGACGAGCTGATGATCCGGCGCGGGCTCGGGGCCTTGGAACGCGCCATGACGATCAGCGCCTCGGGGCGACCGATCGGGCCGTATGTCATCCAGGCGCAGATCGCGGCCTGTCATGCCCGGGCCGCGACCGCCGAGGAGACCGACTGGCGCGCCATCGCCGACTGGTACGACCTGCTCGCGCAGCTCGGCGACAACCCGATCGTCCAGGTCAACCGCGCGGTCGCCCACGGCCGCGCCTACAGCCCCGAGGAGGGCTTGGCGGTCCTCGACGACGTCGCCGGGCACCGCGCGCTCGACGGGTCGCACCTCGTCGACGCGGTCCGCGGTGACCTGCTCTTCCGGGCCGGGAGACACGGTGAGGCCGCCGCGGCCTTCGACCGGGCCGCCTCGCTGACCGCGAACGAGGCGGAGCGTGCGGTGCTGCTCACCCGCGCAGCCGACGCGAGTTCCGGAAGCTGACCCCCCGACTCCCTTCGCAGCCCGGTCGTATCGGTCTGCAGGATGATTCGTCCTGGTCCTCCCCGGGTGCACCATCGGGTCCTGATGGTTTCGACGGGGAGGAACCGTGGCGAGTCGGGCCGGGTACGTCGCCCAGGGAAGCGGAAGTCAGCGGCGGTACACCTTGACCAGGGACGCCGTCCTCCGGATGGGCCGCCGCCGGGAGTACCTCCGCCTGTTCGCGGTGACCGTCACTCTGTTCGTCCTGCAGCTCCCAATGCGCTCGGTGGCACTCGGAGACACGACGTCCGTCGACCAGCAGCTCGACCGAGTACAGGCTCTTCATCTGTCGATCGCTATCGACTTCCTGTTCATCGTCAGTTACCTGTACCTGGGGCGCCGGTCTCTCGAGATTGCGCGGGCGCATCGGGCTCCTCAGCCGGTGGTGCAAGCGGCTGTCGTGGGACTGGTCCTTCTCGTGGTGGGGGCGCTGATGGACGTGTGGGAGAACGTCCGACTCTGGAAGGTGTTCCTCGGCGACGATCCCTCGCTCACCCTGTCGTGGCACCAAGCCCTGGCCCTTCCCACCGGCGTTCCGTTGGCCGACGCAGCCGGCTTGTACAGCTGGGCGATGCGAGTCCTGGTGGCTGTCGGCATCATCATGCTGCTCGCGTCAACCGCCTACCGGACCGACAGGATCCCGGAGCCGCTCGAGTCCGATCACACCCCGGACGAGCACGGCACGGTGATCTGCTGCTCTGGAGGGGGAATCCGCGCCACCGCCTTCAGCCTGGGTGGCCTCCAGGTCCTGGAACGCGTCGGCATCTACCAGAAGGCATCTGCCGTGGTGGGTGTCAGCGGTGGGGGCTACATCGCGTCCGCCGCTCACGTTCTTCGCTGGCGGCCCTCGAGCAGCGAGCGCAACACGGCAGGTGAGTGGCCGCACATGGACGACGGCGACGCGCCGTTCGCCCTGGGCACACCGGAGCTGGCGTGGGTACGACGCCACACCAGGTACGTCCTGAACTCCCTTCGAGTCGCCGCGGAGGCCGTGTTGTCCCTCCTGTTCGGGATCGCGGTCAACCTCATCCTCGTGGCCGCGGCGCTCTTCGGGACGGCTGTGGTGCTCGCCTGGCTCTTCCTCGCGTCGGGGCGCCTTCAACCGTGGCCCCAGATCGCATCGTTCTCGACGACAGAACGCGATCGCGTCATCGACGGAGGAATGGGCGGGGCCTACATCGGGGGATGGCACTTCCTCTCCTACAGCTGGGTCGTGCCGCTGGCCGGGATCCTGCTCTTCGTGGCCACCAAGTTCGTGGACCGGTACTGGTCCATGCGGCTCGAACGACGCCGTCTCCTGGGGGAGATCGTCACGATGACCGTGGGTGTCGGCATCGTGCTCGTGCTGCTGTTCCAGGTCGCTCCCACGGCCGTTGCCGGGATCTCGCACTACGCCGCCACGAGCGACTCCGACCTGGCGGGGCTGCTCTATCAGCTCGGGTTCGTGCCGGCGCAGGCGTGCATCGCGATCGTCACCAGTCGACCCGGATGCGGGGCGAACGCCGGCTCCGTGTCGTCGCCGTCCCTGACGTTCGCCGGCGCGGCGTCCTTGGTCACGGTGGTCGGTTCGATCTTCGCGGTGCTCGCCTCGGCCAAGAGCGCCGCCACGGACAAGCAGGGGTCCGGACTGCTCGGTGGGTTCCGGAAGAAGCTGTGGAACAAGATCAAGAGCCCGATCGTGCCGTGGACCGCGCTGGCGATCATCCTCGTCGTCCTAGTTTTCGTCTTCCTCGTCCTCCTGCTGCGCAAGGTTCAGAACTTCGACGCCGTCAGCATCTTCCGCGTGGCCTGGGTGATCGGAACGTTGCTGGTGCTGGCCAAGCTCGTCACGGAGCCGAACCGGACCTCCATGCACTCGTTCTTCCGAGAGCGCATCTCCGACGCGTTCCTCGTCCTGCGAGGTCGTGACCGCATCGACCCCGTCGACTACCACCGGCCGCTCTGCTACTCGGCGTCAGCCCCCAAGGACGGCGGGCCACGACTCGTCAGCTGCGCGGTCGCGAACGTCACTGACGAGGACTTCGTGCCATCACGCCGGGGGTGTACTCCCTTCGTGTTCGACCACGATCGGATCGGCTTGACCGATCGGCTCCTGCCGTCCTCGGCCAGCCTTCGCACGAGCTCGGTGTACGAGTTCGCCGCCGACGACCGCTATCGGGTGGCCACCATCCCCGCGGCCACGGCGATCAGCGCCGCCGCGTTCTCCCCGCTCGCTGGACGCGAAAACGTCCACCTGGGGCCGTACCGGGCCGTCATGGCGTTGGGGAATGCCCGCCTGGGCGTCTGGCTGCCGAACCCCGTGTGGATCGACGACGCGTACCTTGGCAAACGCCTGCTGACCAAGGGACGTGTCGTTGAAGCGGCTCACGTCTGGTCAACCTTGTCGCTGAAGGAGCAGCAGTACCTGCAGCTCTCACCGTCGGCCATGAAACGGTTGGCGACGGGCTTCCTGATCGGCGAGCTCAACGAGGCCCTCGACGACCTCGAGTCAGCCTTGGGGACCACCAGCGCCTCGGACGAGGCTCAGCCAGCGCTTCTCGACGCTGCCCGCGAGCGCGTGTACGCCGCGCTCCTGGACGCTCACCAGCTCGAGCCCAGCGTCACGGTGCCGGTTCCCGACGGAGACCTGTGGTCTGCGCTCAGGAACGCGATCCGTCAGGTCGCGCCCAAGCCTGTGTGGTACTCCTATCTCACCGGTCCCGGCCGGGAGATCATCGGCAAGCCCGGGTTGTCTCGCCTGTTGAAGGAGGCCGTGGGGAAGGCCAGCGTCTACGACCGCTTCCTGTATGTGACCGACGGTGGCCATTACGACAATCTCGGCCTGGTAGAGGCACTCCGGCGTCGCCCGGAGCACATCATCCTGCTGGACGCCTCGAACGACCCGGAGGACACGTTCCGGGCCCTCGGCCGGGCAATCGCCACCGCACGGATGGACCTCGACTGCGAGGTGACCCTCGATCCCCGCCACATGAAGACCGCCAAGGGTGAGCGTGCGGCCGCCGCCTGGTGCGTCGGAAGCTACACGTATGCGAACGAACCCAAGACCAGCGGTCGGATCCTGCTCGCGAAGGCGATCATGCTGGACGACCTGACGTGGGACATCGCCACGTACGCTGGGGAGTCCCCAGACTTCCCTCGCACCAGCACGACCAACCAGCTCTACTCGGAGTTCGACTTCGAGGCTTACCGCGCCCTCGGATCGGAAGCCGTCACCCGGCTGCTCGAGTCGGAGGAGTACCTCGAGAACCCGATCGTGGGCTCGCCCAGGAAGCCGCCCGGGAAGCTGCAGAAGTGGGCCGACGACGCGACGGCGTGGTGGGAGAGCCTCTGACCCAGGGTGCCGGCCCGAAGTCAAAGAAATCGGGGTTCGCCCTCGCCCGGCCCCTGACTGGGTAACCATTTTGCAGACGGTGACCGAACCGGCATGGGGCTGGGTGCGGTACGGCGAGCCGGTGATAGTCACCGGCGAGCCGCCGTAGGGCGGCGAAGGGGGCGACATGATCCTGCGCTACGTGGCGGCCGCGGCCGTCGTGACCTCGGTGGCGATCCACGGCTGGCTGTGGTTGGACGGCATGCGTGACGTGCACGTGATCGGTTCGGCGTTCCTGGTGAACGTCGTCGCCGGCCTCGTCATCGCTGCTCTCCTGGTCCGCTGGCGGCACTGGGCGCCGGCCGCGCTCACCGCCTGCTTCGGCCTGTCGACGCTGGGTGCGTTCACGCTCGCCAGCACCATCGGGCTGTTCGGCACGCACGAGAGGTGGCAGGGCTTCTACGTGTTCGGAGCGGCGAGCGCCGAGCTCGTCGCGATCGTGCTGGGCCTGGCGCTGGTGCTCGAGGACCCCGAGCCGACGCCGGTGCCGATCCGCCGAGGCGGTGCTCACGTGAAGCTGGGCGCGTCCGCGAACCGCTCGGACAACGCGTAGCGCAGCAGCACGACATCGCCGAGCTGGCGGGCCTCGACCAGGCTCGCGCGGCGACCGGGGTGCCACGGGAATCGCCCTTCGCCCACGAACCGGCGGGCTCCCGGCTCACCCACGAAGAACGGCGCGACGACGAGCTGGAGCTCGTCGACCAGGTCCTCGGCGAGGAACTGCGTGTGGACGGCACCACCACCCTCGACCATCAACCGGCGTACGCCGCGCGCGTGCAGGTCCGAGGTCAGGTGGGACATCCGTACCGGGTCGCCTGCGTCGACGATCTCGCTGACGCGACCGAGCCGTCCGGTGAGCTCGCCGGCGATGCGACTGCACGCGTAGACCAGCTTGGGGCTGCCGTCGTCGGCGAAGAAGCGGTGAGACGTCTCCAGCCGGCCACGCTGGGTGATCGTGACCTTGATCGGCTGCTCGGGGAGACCGTGGTCGACACGCGCGCGTCGGCGTCCGGCGTCGCGCACCTGGAGCCGTGGGTTGTCGTTGCGGACCGTCGTCGCACCGACCAGGATCGCGTCCACGCCGGCGCGGACCTCGTCGACGCGGTCGAAGTCCTGGTCGTTGGAGAGCAGGAGCCGACTCTCGTTGGCCCCGTCGATGTAACCGTCGATCGACATGCTGCAGCTGAGGAGGGTGTAGGGGCGGTCAGCCATGGCGGACCGCCTCCAGCGGCCGCGGCTCGGGCTCGGGGACCCGGCGGCGGCGTACGACGACATCGGCGAGCAGGACGACGAGCCCCGGCACCGTGGCGACCGCCGAGAGGACGCCGAAGACCACGCTCACCGTGAGACCGTCGGCCGACGAGAGCCCGGCGAGGCCGAACACCGCCGCGGTCACACCTTCACGCGGGCCCCAGCCGGCGACGTTGAGCGGGATCGCCGCGCCGACCAGGACGGTCAGCGCGAGCGGCACGACCAGAGTCGCTCCGACGTCAGCGCCGACGGAGTGGAGCGCCACGACGAAGACAGCGCCGTGCGCCGCCGTCGAGACGCACGAGGCGACGACCAGACGAGCCGACACCGCGGGTCGCAGCAGGACGCGCAGGTCTCGGGCGACGAAAGCGAGAAGGCCACGCCGACGGCCCAGCCACCAGCCGGCGCCGACGACCACGGCGACCACGGCGAATGCGACGGGCGCGTACTGCTGCAACGGGGTCGGGAGAACGGCAAGGGCGAGCACGACGAGCCCGACCTGGACCATCTGTCCGGCCACCCGGTCCCACCCCGTCGCGCGCAGACCCGCGCCGAGGTCACCGGCGTCGCGTCCGTGGCGGGTGCCACGGTGGGCGTCTCCGAGGATGCCTCCGGGCAGCACCGCGTTGAGGAACTGCGAGCGGTAGTACGCCGTGACGGACTCGGGCAGGGCGAGAGGGACCCCCAGCGAGGTCGAGACGACTCGCCACCGCCAGGCGTTGGCCAGCGTCGCCACCGCCGTCAGCAGCACCGCGGCCATCACGGAGGTCAAGGTCGTCACCCGCCACGCGTCGGCGAACGGCCCCGTGCCGAAGCGCCAGACCAGCAGCACGAGCACGAGCACGCCGCCGACCAGTCGGATGCTCGGCCAGAGATCTCTCATCGCGCCGCTCCAGACCGGCGAAGGGGCCGGGCTGCGACCCGGTCGAGCACGGCGTCGAGATCGTCGACGGTGTCGGTCCAGCGGCGCAGCGTGGGCCGGCGTCCGGCGGCCGCGCGCCCGAGGCGCTCGCGAAGACCGGGATCATCGAGCCAGGCCCGCAACGCACCGGCCAGCGCGTCGGGATCGTCGGGAGGCACCAGCATCCCCGGTAGGGCACCGATCGGCGCTCGTCCCATCGCCTCGGGCACCCCACCGACCGCGGTGGCAACGACGGGCAGCCCGTGGGCCAGCGCCTCGACGACCACCATCCCGTAGGACTCCGACCGGGAGGGCAGGACCAGCACGTCCGCCACGCCGTACGCCGCCGCCAGGGCACGTCCGGACAGGGGCCCGGTGAAGACGACGCGGCGCTCCCAGGACCGGGCGTACACCTGCGTCTGGAGTCTGCTCACATGGGTGGGGTCGACGTCGAGCGAGCCGACGCAGGTCAGCGTCCACGCTCGGTCACCGAGGGCGGCCAGCGCGTCGAACAAGAGGTCGTGCCCCTTGCCGGGGTGCACGGCCGCGACGCAGACGAAGGCGGTGCCCCCGGCCGCGCTGCGATGGGGCGGAGCCGGGTCGACCGGATCGACTCCGGGCAACGCGACGGACACATGAGGGATGCCGTACCAACCCCGCAGGCGCTCGCGCGACCACATGCTCGTGGTCACGACCGCAGCCGCCGAGGAGAGCACGAGCTCCTCGCCGCGGTCCGGGCCGATCGGCATGTGCAGCAGCACCACGAGCCGCAGCCGCGACGCATGGCGCGGGACGACGTCGACCGCGCCCGAGGCGATCAGGCCGTCGACCAGCACGACCTCGCCGTCGGGGACCGTGGCCAGGGACGCGTCCAGACGCTCGAGATCGCCGGCGTCCGGCGTCGGCCAGCCGCCCGCGACGGGGAGCTCGATCACACGCCTTCCTCGCGCCTCCTGACCACGGAGTATCCGGCGGTCGTAGACGTTGCCGCCGCTCGGCCGGGCAAGGTCGTCGACCCCGTCCGGCAGCACGGCGTAGACCGTGTCGACGGCCGCCCTCATGGCGTCCGCTCGTAGCTCGCCCAGGCGACCGGCGACTCGCGCAGCGTCACCCGGATGCGGGTGAGGTCGGCGGCCGCCACCCCGAGCGTGCCGTCGTGCACGCGAGCCGCGAGCCGGTCGGCGATCTCACGGCACAGCACCTCGGTCGTCGTGGTGAGGCCCGACAGCGACTCGACCTCGTCGAGGTTGCGATAGCTCAGGTCGGACAGCACGTCCTTGAGAGCATCGAGCGCACGGCCGATGTCGAGGACGATGCCGTCGTCGTCGACGTCCGTGCGGGCGAACGCCGCCTCCACGACGTACGTCGCGCCGTGCAGCGCCTGCGCCGGCCCGAAGACCTCCCCGGGCAGGCTGTGCGCGATCATCATGTGGTCGCTGACCGTCACCTCGAACACGTCAGCGCTCCCCCGGGTCGTAGGTGATCGTGTGGCAGAGCGCGGGCAGCGAACCGGACGCGAGCTTGCCCATCACCTCGGGCAGCTCGTCGAACGACGACTCGCCGGTGAGCAACGCGTCGAAGGCCGGGTCGGCGAGCAGCCGGAGCGCCAGGGCCCTGCGGTCGGCGTGCGTACGACGGCCGCGCCTGGCCTCGGCGATCTCGCCGACCTGGCTGGCCTTGATGCCCAGGCGAGCGGAGTGGAAGCGGTCACCGAGGCTGAGCTCCACGGGGGTGTCGCCGTACCAGCTGAGGTCGGTCACGACGCCGTCCGCACCGAGCAGGTCGAGGGACAGCTGCAGTCCGGCGGAGGTCCCGCTCGCGTGGACGACCAGGTCGAGATCACGGGGAGCGCTGCGCGGCGGCGCGAACGCGGCGCCCAGCTCCTCGGCCACCTCGGCCCGGGAGGCATCGACATCGACGACGGTGACCGTCACACCGGGCATCGCCGCCAGGAGCCGCGCAACGCACAGGCCGACCATGCCCGCGCCCACGACGGCGACCCGGTCGCCGACCAGGGGTCGGGCGTCCCAGAGCGCGTTGACCGCCGTCTCGACGGTCCCCGCGAGCACCGCACGCCGTGGTGGGACGTCGTCGGGGACCACCGAGACCGCCTCGACGGGTACGACGTACGACGTCTGGTGGGGGTAGAGGCAGAACACGGTGCGCCCGACCAGGTCGTCCGGGCCGGCCTCGACGACCCCGACGTTCAGGTAGCCGTACTTCACCGGACCTGGGAAGTCGCCCTCCTGGAACGGCGCCCTCATCGCGGCATACTGGCTCTCGGGCACGCCGCCGCGGAAGACCAGGGACTCGGTGCCGCGGCTGATGCCCGACACCAGGGTGCGGACGAGGACCTCGCCGGCACCCGGGTCCGGCACGATCACGGTGTGGATCTCGCCGGACCCGGGCTCAGCCAGCCAGTAGGAGCGGCCCGTTCGTGACACGTCGGCTCCCTCCACGTCCGGCGTTGATTCTGAACCGACGCCGACCCGCCCTCGTATGACTGGTAATCGAAGATACGGAGGCAGGGTGCGAACGGTTCACGTCGGTCCACTGACCGTACTGCCGACCCGCCCTCGCCGGCTCGGGGCCGCCAATACGGTCACTCTCGCGCGCGCGGTTCTCGCCACGGTGGTCCTCGTCCTGGTGCTGGCGTCGTGGCAGACCTCCGTGTCACGTGGGCTGATCGTGGGACTTGCGGCGGTCGCGCTCCTCACCGACTTCGTCGACGGTCGGATCGCACGCGCGCTGGACCAGGTCACACCGTTCGGGGCGGCGTTCGACATGGAGGTCGACGCGTTCCTGATCCTGGTGCTCAGCCTGTACGCCGTGCCGCTCGTCGGGCCGGTCGTGCTCCTGATCGGGTTCGCGCGCTACCTGCTCGTGATCGCCGGTGCCGTCCGGCCGTGGCTGACCGCTCCGACCCCGCCACGCCCCTGGGCGAAGGTCGTGGCCGCCGTGCAGGGTGTCGTGCTCACCGTCGTCTGCGCGGACGTCCTCCCCCGCGACGTCGCGTACGCCGCCGTGCTGCTGTCGCTCGCCCTGCTCGCGGAGTCCTTCGCACACCAGGTCGTGGTGCTCCGACGTCTGCGGCACATCCGCCTGGCGACGCGCCCGCACTGGGTCCGGCCGGTCCTCGACACGGCCGCGGTCGTGCTCGTGTGGTCGGCACTGATGGCCCCCCACCGTCCGGACGACATCTCACTGACCACCTTGCTCGGCATCCCGCTCGAGCTCCTCCTGTTCGTGGCGCTCGCGGTGGTGCTGCCTCCCGTGTGGGGCCGGATCGTCGGTGTGGTCGGTGGTGTGGCCCTCATGTCCACGCTGGTGCTCAGCGGTCTGGACCTCGGCTTCTACGAGGCGTTCGACCGCCCCTTCAACCCCCTCACCGACCCCGGCTACGTCGGCTCCGGGCTCGACCTGGTCCACCGCTCGGCGGGGACCAGTGGTCAGGTCATCGCCGTCGGCGCCGTGGCGCTGCTCGTGCTCGGCGGTCTCGCGCTGTGCGTCTGGGCGGCCATGCGGATCCGTCGGGCCGCCCACGGTGCCCCCCGGGTGTGGGCGCGCGTCGTGGTGGCGCTGGCCCTGGTCTGGGTCGTCGCCGGGATCGGCGGCGCCCAGGTGTCCGGCGTACCGGTGGCCTCGGTACCGGCCGCCTCGCTGGTCCGGACGCAGATCGACCAGGTCCGGGTGGAGCTCCACGACCGCGCGGTGTTCGAGCGCACGCTCGCCCACGACCCGTACACCGGCACTCCCGGCCGCGACCTCCTGCGTGACCTGCGCGGCAAGGACGTCGTGCTCGTGTTCGTCGAGAGCTACGGACGTGTCGCGGTCGACGGCTCGTGGTTCGCTCCGATGATCGACGACACGCTCGCCACCTCGACCGGGCAGCTCGGGTCGATGGGCTACTCGATCCGCAGCGGCTGGCTGCGCTCGCCCACGTTCGGCGGCATCAGCTGGCTCGCCCACTCGACCCTCCAGACCGGGCTCTGGATCGACTCGCAGCAGCGGTACGACCGCGTGCTGTCCGGCGAGCGCTTCAACCTCTCCCAGGCGTTCGCCCGGGCCGGGTGGCGCACCGTCAGCGACGTACCGTCAGACGAGGGCGAGTGGGAGCAGGGTCGGCAGTTCTACGGCTTCGACCACATGTACAACGCCCACAACGTCGGCTACCGCGGCCCGCGGTTCAGCTATGCCAAGATCCCGGACCAGTACACGCTCAAGGAGTTCGCACAGCGCGAGCTGCGGCCCCGTGACCGCGACCCGGTGATGGCCGAGATCGACCTCGTCTCGAGCCACACGCCGTGGACGCCGATCCCGCGGGTGGTGCCGTGGCAGGACATCGGCAACGGCTCGGTGTACGACGGGATGCATCCCAGCCACTCGTCGATCCTCGACCTGCTGGGCGGCCACGACCAGCAGCGCAACTACGCCAAGTCGATCCAGTACTCCCTTCGCTCCCTGGTCTCGTTCGTCCGTCACGCGCACGACAAGAACCTCGTGATGGTCGTCCTCGGCGACCACCAGCCCAACACCAACGTCAGCGGCACCGGCGTCTCGCACGACGTCCCGATCTCGCTGATCGCCCACGACCCGTCCGTGATCGGACAGATCGATGACTGGAAGTGGACACCCGGGTTCCGGCCGGCCAGCGACCTGCCGGTGCAGGGGATGGACGACTTCCGCGACCGGTTCCTCTCGGCGTTCGGGTCGCATCCCGCGGGCTAGTGACCCGGGCCACGATCCTGAGGACGATCGAACCGTCCGCGCCCCTTGCTCGTGTCTTCCGGTGAGGGGCCACGTCCGGCCCGGATCGGAGTGCATCGCCATGACCAGCACCATGACCGTCCGCATCGTCGCCGCCCTGGCCGTCCTGGTGTCGGCCTACGTGCATCTGCGCGAGTGGCTGGACGGGATGCGCGACGTCCACGTGATCGGTCCCCTGTTCATCGTCAACATCGTCGCCGGCGTCGTCATCGCGGTCCTCCTGTTCACCTGGAAGCACTGGCTCGTGTCCTTCCTGACCTTCGGGTTCGGCGCCAGCACACTGGGCGGCTTCGCGCTCGCGACGACCGGTGCCGGCCTGTTCGGCGACCACGAGAAGTGGCAGGGCACCTACGTCTGGGTCGCCGCGGCGTCCGAGGCGGTCGCGATCGTCGCCGGGCTCATCGCCCTCTCCCGCGAGTACCGCGCGGAGCCGGCTCGCCGGCACAGCACCGTCGCCGGCTAGAGCCACCTCGATCCCGTCGTACGGCGCGGCCGAGCGGCTACCCTCGATGCCCTCAGGGCCGCACCCATGGCGGCCCGCAACGGGAGGAGCCTCGATGTCGTCCGTCTCTTCCATCGAGGCACAGGCCCGCGCCGGGATCGCCGCCGCGGCCACCCTCGAGGACCTCGGCGCCGTGGCCCGTACCGCCGCGCGCCGGCTCGTCGGCAGTGACGGCGCGACGTTCGTCCTCAAGGACGGCGACCGGTGCTTCTACGCCGACGAGGACGCCATCGCCCCGCTCTGGAAGGGCCAGCGGTTCCCGATCGACGAGTGCATCAGCGGCTGGTCGATGCTGAACGGTGAGCCGGCTGTGGTGCCTGACATCAGCACGGACGAGCGGATCCCGTACGCCGTGTACCGGTCGACGTTCGTCCGCAGTCTGGTGATGGTCCCGGTCGGCGCGCCGGCAGCGGCGGCCATCGGTGCGTACTGGGCCACCGAGGCCCAGCACGCGGACGCCGTACCTGCCCTCGTGGAGCTGGCCGGCATGGTCGCCACCCGCCTGGACGAGATCGGCCTCGCCGAGGCACCCTGGGCCCCCAACTTCAAGGTGGGCGACGTCAGAGCTTGAGCACGGCGATCCGCGGACCGTCGGTGTGGCGCACCTCGACCTCGGTGATGTCGTCCGTCGAGGCGGCGGTGGCGCCGGTGACGTGCATGGTCTTGCCCGGCAGGCCGTTCCAGGTCGCGACGTGCTCGGTCTTGCCGTCGGCGGTGTGCACGACGAGCGTGTACGACCCGCCCGTGTAGGTGATGGCGCTCGGCGGGTAGCTGCAGGTGAGGTCGACCTTGGTGCCCCACCCGACCGCGGTCAGGGCGACGCGGGCGACCATCGGGTCGTTCGAGTTGTTGACCATCGGCTTGTTGACGATGGAGCTGGGCTCGCCGAGGTGGTGGGCGGCGTGGCCTCAGGAGTCGAGCCCTGGTCGTCGAGCGCGAGCACTCCCCCGGCCGTGATCGCAACGGCGGCGGCGGCCGCGATGCCGGCCGTGACCCAGGTGCGGCGCTGCTGACGACGGCGTACGGCGCGCGACAGCCGCGGCAGGAGCGTCTCGGGCACCGGCTCGGGCTCGGTCTGCTCGAACACGTCCGGGCCGATGCGACCCAGCAGCCCGGGGAGGCCGGACAGGTCGCGCAGGGCGCGTGAGCAGGGCTCGCAGCCGTCCAGGTGTGCCTCGAACTCACGGCGTTCGGCCGGTGACAGCGAGCCGAGGACGTAGGACCCGTCCCACATCTCGTAGGGACACGGGATCTGGGTGTTCATGCCACCACCCCCATTTCTTCCAGAGCGAGCCGGAGGGCGTGGAGGGCGTAGTGCGTGCGGGACTTCACGGTGCCTTCGGGGATGCCGAGGCGGCGGGCGGCCTCGGCGACCGGGCGTCCCTTGAAGTAGGTCTCCTGGAGGACCGCGCGGTGGTCGGGTGAGAGCTGGGTGACCGCGTCGGCGACGACCCAGGTCATCAGCAGCTCGTCGCTGCCGTCGCCGTCGGAGTCTGGCTCGGGCAGCTCACCCATGGGGATCTCGGAGCGCGAGCGCCGGGTGCGCGACTCGTCGATCACGATGTTGCGCGCCACGGTGAACAGCCAGGCCCGGACCGAGCCTTGACCCTCGTCGAGGACGGAGGCGTTGCGCCACGCGCGCAGGAGGGTCTCCTGGCACACGTCTTCCGCGCGGGCACGGTCGTAGTTCGGTGAGGCGGAGGCAATGGCCCCAGAGCGCGCCGGCGTGCTCGTCGTGCAGGCGCTGCATCACGACGTCAGGGCTGTTGGCCATCACACCTCCTCCACCCGGTATACGGAGCCGCCGTCCGTTCGGTTCGATTGTGCTCCGTCATCCGAATCCTGCGGCATCCGCAACGAAACCGCGTGGCGCGGCGTACATCATGGGTGACCGTGACCGAGGCGGACCCGGCGGACATCGCCCAGTGGGTGGCGGCCCGGGGTCCGGCGTTGCAGCGGTTCGCCTATCTGGTCACCGGATCTCGCCGACGAAGCGGCCGACGCGGTGCAGGAGGCGATCTCGCGCGTGCTGCCGCGCTGGTCACGCCTCGTGGCCCGCGGCACGGCCGAGGCCTACGTACGCCGCAGCATCGTCAACGCCGCGATCAGCGCCTGGCGCAAGCAGCGCCGCCTGGTCGCTGTGGCGGATCCGGAGTCGTCGCACGGTGGCCGACCCGAGTCAGAGCCTCGCGGACGCCGACCACGCCTGGGCCCTGTGTGCCGAGCTGCCGCCGCCGCAGCGGGCGGCCGTCGTGCTGCGGTTCTACGAGGACCTGCCCTTCGCCGAGATCGGTCGCATCCTCGGCTGCCCCGAGTCCACCGCCCGATCCCACGTCCACCGGGCCCTCGCGGCCCTCCGCCAGCGCCTCGCCACCGAGGAGACACCATGACCGACGACCGCGCCGAGCAGGCGTTCCGCACCGCCCTGGCCGACCGGGCCGAGTCGCTCACGCCGACCGCCCTCGACGTGCCTGCGCCGCGACGCCACCGCCACTGGCCGCTGCTGGTCGCGGCGGCCGCTGCTGTTCGTCGTGGTCGTCGGGCTCGGTGGCGGTCGTCGCCGGCCACCGCGACGAGGCCGCGCCCTCGCATGTCCTGCCGGACGGTTGGCGGTGGGAGTCGCCACGCGTACGTGAAGGTTGCCGTCCCCGACTCCTGGGGGTATGCCGCGGCGCCCGGCATCGACTGGTGCGCGAGCCCCGGCCCGCGGAGAGCAGCTCGCGACCGCCGAGGGCATGCCCGCGGGAGACGTCGACACCCGGGATCCGGATGGCGGCTTCCTGTCCATGGGGTGCCCCCCTGAGCCGCCGTCCCGGCTCACGCTGCCCCACCTGTCCTTCATGGGCGCCGGTTCAGGAGATCCCCACGCCCCTCGGGTGGATGCGTGAAACGAGGACCGTCGGCGGCATCCAGCTGACGGTCACGATCGACGGCGCACACCGGGACCTCGCACGGCGCATCCTGGCGAGCGCCCAGGTCGTACGCCGCGACCAGAACGGATGCACCCCGACGTCGCGTCTCCAGGACCCGCTCGCAGGCCCGCCTGGAACCCGCCTTCGACGTCTCCGGACTCGAGGGAGTCGACTCGATCGCGGTGTGTCAGTACGAGTTGGGCGACCCTCGAGGCGAGCTTGGTCCCGGGCTTGTCGCTTCCCAGCTGCTCACCGGCGACCGGGCCGACGAAGAGCTCGGCGGCGCTCCAGGCCGCCGACACCGACGGGGGACCCCAACCGCGAGCACACCTGCGGGGCCGACGAGCGAGGGACGACCGGGATCGTCCTGCTGCTCGACACCGGCGACACGACGCGCCACGATGTACGCGCTCTGACGAGAGCTGCTCGGCCAACGGCATCGACGACGGAACTCACGTGCGCGAGCTGACCCGGGCCGACTGCAGGCCGCTGTTCACGCCCCGGATTCAGATCGTGAACGGCATCAACGCGGCCTTCGCTCGCTGCGACCCGCGTGGTGGCTGACGGTTTCATCATGTGAAGGTGATGAAGCCCCGGTTCACACGGTGAGCTCACCATGTGAAACCCCGGTCCGACACCTTCACATGATGAAACTGATGACCCCGCACCGCCGCGCTCACGCCAGGGAGGCGAGCCAGGCCTCGTGGAGGTCAGAGAAGCGTCCGTCGCCGCCGGCGACGAGGTCGTCGGGTGAGCCGTCCTCGACGATCCGGCCGTGCTCGAGCACGAGGACCCGGTCGGCGATCTCGACGGTGGAGAGCCGGTGGGCGATGATCACCGCGGTGCGGCCCTTGAGGATCGTGCGGAGCGCGCGCTGCACCAGTCGCTCGGACGGGACGTCGAGCGACGAGGTCGCCTCGTCGAGGATCAGGACCGCGGGGTCGGCGAGGAAGGCGCGGGAGAACGCGATCAGCTGGCGCTGACCCGCACTGAGCAGTCCGCCCCGGTTGGAGATCGGCGTCTCGTAGCCCTCGGGCAGCGCGGCGATGAAGCCGTGGGCACCGATCGCGCGGGTCGCCTCCTCGACCTTCTCCTGGGTCGCCTCGGGTCGACCGAACCGGATGTTGTCGGCGATGGTGCCGGAGAAGAGGTAGTTCTCCTGGGTCACCATCACCACGGAGCGGTGGAGGTCTTCTGGGGTCAGCGACCGGAGGTCGACGCCGTCGAGAGTGACCGCTCCGCGGACCGGGTCGTAGAAGCGGGTGGCGAGCTTGGCGATCGTGGTCTTGCCGGCGCCGGTCGTGCCCACCAGGGCCACGGTCTGGCCCGACGGGACGGTGACGTCGAGGTCGGGCAGCACGGGTACGCCGTCGACGTACTCGAAGCGGACGTGGTCGAAGTGGACATCGCCGCGTGCGTCGGGCAGCGCCACCGGGTCGGTCGGGTCGGGGACCCCCGGCTCCTCCTCGAGGACTCCGGACAGCTTCTCCAGCGCCGCCGAGGCCGACTGGAACGTGTTGTAGAACTGCGAGATCTCCATCATCGGCTCGAAGAACTGCCGCAGGTAGAGCAGGAACGCCGTCAGCACGCCGACGGTGACGTCACCCTGGTAGGCGAGGTAGCCGCCGTACAGCAGGACGACACCGATCGTGACGTTGCCGATCAGCCGGATCTCGGGCATGAACCACGCGACCAGACGGAAGGCGACCAGGTTGGCCGCGCGGTACTGGTCGTTGACGTCCTCGAAGATCTCCTGGTTGCGCGGCTCGCGGCGGAAGGCCTGGACGGCGCGGATGCCGTTCATCGACTCGACGAAGTGGACGATGACCAGCGCGACCTTCTCGCGGGTCACCCGGTAGCTGGACGCGGACTCCTTGCGGAACCAGTTGGTCGCCCAGGCCAGGAACGGGCCGCACAGCAGGGCGACCAGCCCGAGCTTCACGTCGAGGTAGAGCAGCAGGATCGCGGTGCCGACCAGGGTCAGGGCGGCCGTGAAGAGCCCGTCGAAGCCGCTCTCGAGCATCTCGTAGATCGCGTCGACGTCGGAGGTCTGCCGCGAGATGACCCGACCGGACGTGTAGGAGTCGTGGAACGCCGGGCTCAGCTTCTGGAAGTGGCGGAACACCCGCTGGCGGATGGCGAACAGGATGTCCTGGCCGATCTTCCCGGACCGGACCAGGAAGATGTTGCGCGAGATCGCCTGGACCAGCGTCGCGAACAGGACGATGCCGACGACGATCAGCAGCGGCTTCAGGTCGTTACGCTCGCGGATCGGCGGGATGCCGACGTCGATCCCCTTGGCGACCAGCAGCGGGATCGAGAGCCGCGCGGCGTTCTCGATGAGCACCGCGACCAGCATCAGCCGCAGCGGCTTGCGATACGGCCGGAGCAGGTCGGTCAGCAGCCGGCGCGAGCGCCCGGCCAGCTTCGCCGACGTCTCCGCGCTGATCTCGTCGAGGTCGTCGGCCGCGACCCCGCGCCACTTCTGCCCCTCGTCGACCGGAGGCGTGGACGTGGTGGTCATTCGGGGTCCCTGCGGCGTTGTTCGACGGCGGAGCGAAGCGGGGGAGGCGAAGAACGTCGTGGGGTGAGTGTCACGACGCCTCCTCCTCGAGCTCCTCGGAGTCGGCGGCGAGGAGCTCGCGGTACGCCGGGACGGTGGCCAGCAGCTCGCGGTGCTTGCCGACGTGCGTGATGGTGCCGCCCTCGAGCAACGCGACCTTGTCGGCCAGCAGCACCGTCGACGCGCGATGGGCGACGACCAGCCCGGTGGTCTCGGCCAGGACCCGGCGCAGCGCCTCTTCGACCAGCTTCTCGGTGTGGACGTCGAGCGCCGACAGCGTGTCGTCGAGCACCAGCACCTTGGGCTGGGCGAGGACCGCGCGGGCGAGCGCCAGCCGCTGCCGCTGCCCGCCGGACAGGGACATGCCCTGCTCACCGATGCGCGTCTCGAGCCCCCACGGCAGGTCGCGGACGAACCCGGCCTGGGCGATCTCGATCGCCTCCGCGATCTCCTCGTCGGTCGCGTCGGCGCGGCCGAGCGTGAGGTTCTCGCGGGCGGACATGGAGAACAGGGTGGGCTCCTCGAACGCCGTCGCCACCAGCGAGCGCAGCTCCTTCAGGGAGTAGTCGCGGACGTCGACGCCGTCGATGGTCACCCGGCCGGCGGTCACGTCGTACAGCCGCGGGACGAGCGAGGTGAGCGCGGTCTTGCCCGAGCCGGTGGAGCCGACCAGGGCGACCGTCTCACCGGGCAGCAGCTCGAGGTTGAGGTCGTGGAGGACCTGGGTGTCGGAGCCGGGGAACGTGAAGTCGACGTGCTCGAACCGGAGGTGACCTCGGGCCGACGGCGACACCGACGTACCGCTGACGATGTCGGGGGCGGTGTCGTAGATCTCGAGCACCCGCGCGGCTGCGGTCATCGCCTCTTGCGACATCGCGAGGATCACGCCGAGCGAGGCGACCGGCCAGACCAGCGACAGCATCAGGGTGATGAACGCGACCAGCTCTCCGGGCGTGAGCACCCCGCGGCCGACCCCGATCGCGCCGAGCAGCAGGACGACGACCACGGCGAGGTTGGGGATCATCTCGAGGAAGGTCCAGAACTTCGCCGACAGCTTGACCTTGTCGATGCTGGTGGCGAGCAGCCGCTGCGCCGCGTCGTCGTACTGACGGCCGACGTGGCCGGACCGCCCGAACGACTTGATCACCCGGATGCCGACCGCACCCTCCTCCGCCAGCGTCGCGAGGTCGCCCTGCTGGTCCTGCACGCGCCGCGAGACCACGACGTAGGCCTTCTCGAAGCGCATCGACAGCCAGACGATCGGCGCGGCGGTGGCGGCCACGACCAGGCCGAGGGGCCAGTACATGTGCAGCAGCACCAGCGTCACGGCCGTCACCTGGGTGATGTTGACCAGGAGGAACAGCATCCCGAAGCCCGAGAAGCGACGGATGGCCGAGAGGTCCGTGGTCGCCCGCGACAGCAGCTGGCCGGACTGCCACTTGCTGTGGAAGCTCATCGGGAGCTCCTGCAGCCGGTCGTAGAGGTCGCGCCGCATGGCAGTCTCGACGGACAGCACGGCCTTGGACTGGGTCCACCGGCGCCACCAGACCAGGAAGGCCTCGAGGATGCCGAGGCCGAGCACCGCCAGGCCCAGGGGCAGCACACCGCTCTTCTCGTGATGGGCGATCGGGCCGTCGATGAGGGCCTTGATGCGGAGCGGGATCAGGATCGAGACGGCCACGCCGGCCATCGAGGTGACGAGCATGATCGTCAGCGCCACCAGATGTGGCCGGAGGTAGGCGCGGAGGCGCCAGAGCGACTTCACACTGGCGGGAGGGTGCGCGGTCGGGCCCTGAGTCGTCGCGGAGGTCGCGGTGGGCGCATCGGTTGGCATCGTTGGCCGACTCTAACCTTTGCCGGGGACAACGATCCAATCATTTGGTACGACGCGCAGCCCATCCATGGTCCTTACAGTCAGGTTCCGGCCAGGTGACCACTCCTAGGCTCCGGGTGTGCCCGTGGTCGGACTGTGCGAGGACGAGCCCGCACTGCGCTCGGTGCTGTCGCGCGCCCTGCGGGCGATGGGCCACGAGCCGGTCGTCGTCGCCACCGCGGCCGAGGCACTGCGAGCGTTCCCACGGTCGGAGCCGGCCGTCATGGTGCTCGACATCGGGCTGCCGGACGCCGACGGGAGAGACCTGTGCCTCGCCCTGCGGGCCACCGGCGTCCACGCACCCGTGCTCTTCCTGACCGCACGCGACGGGGTCCACGACAAGGTCGCCGGCTTCGAGGCCGGCGGTGACGACTACCTGACCAAGCCCTTCGACCTCGACGAGCTTCGGGTGCGCCTGGCCGCGCTGCTGCGACGTACGCCGGCACCAGCGGTCGAGGCGACGTCGGGGGCGGTCCTTGATCCCGCTCGGCACGCCCTGGTGGCCGGTGACACCGAGATCGCACTGACCCCGACCGAGTTCCGGCTGCTGGGTCGGCTGATGGCCGACGCCTCGACCGTCGTACGCCGGCAGGCCCTGGTGGCCGCCGGGTGGCCGCACGGAGCGATGGTCAGCGACAACACGATCGACTCCTACGTACGCCGCATCCGCCGCAAGCTCGAACCGCTGGGCCTCGCCCAGATCAGCACGGTCCGCGGGGTCGGCTACCGATGGCAGTGAGACCGCCGTCGCTGCGCGCCAGGATGGCCGCGACGGCACTGCTCGTCTCGACCCTCACCGCCGCGCTGCTGATCGTCGGCGTCGCCCTGCTGCTCGCGCAGGCCAACGACGGCGCGGTGCGCTCGCGGCTGGACGCGCGCGTCTCGGCGGCATCCGCGACCGTCGTCGACGGACCTCATGGCGTCCGGGTGCTCGAGCAGCGCTCGCGCCTGCTGGACCAGAACGTCTGGATCTTCGACCGGGACGGCCGGCTGATCGACGGACGGCTGCCCCCGGCCGCGCTGGCGACGACCGTGACCGAGCTGGGGCACGGATCAGCCGACCGCTCCACGACGGTGAAGGACATCAGCTACCTCGCCCGGACGGTGGTGCGACACGGCGTACGGCTGGCCACCGTGGTGGCGGCCGAGGACCACGACCCGTACGAACGCGCCGAGCGCAGCGCCATCTGGCTGACGATCGGTCTCGGGATCGCCACGGTCGCGATCGCGACCGGTGCCGCGTGGATGGCTGCGACCCGCTCGCTCACCCAGGTGCAGGCGATGGCGGACCTGGCCGACGACTGGGGGGAGCACGACGTCGGCCGTCGCTTCGAACCCGGGCCGGGCGGCGACGAGATCGCCCACCTCGGCCGCACCCTCGACCAGCTGCTGGACCGGATCGTCGACTCACTGTCGGCGGAGCGACGACTGACCGACGAGATCGCGCACGAGCTCCGGACACCGCTCGCCGTCGTGCTCGCCGAGGCCGACCTGGCCCGTCAGCACGCGACCTCGGAGCAGCGAGAGGGCCTCGACAACATCCACGCCGCCGGCGTACGGATGCGCGACTCGATCGACACGATGCTTTCGGCGGCGCGCGCCCATGCGGCCGGCGGCGAGCGGGCGACCGTCGGCGAGCTGATGGCGGCGCTCGACCTGCCGCCCACGGCGCACGACGAGCTCGTGCTGTCGGCGCCCGTGCCGCTCATGGTCGCGGCCCTGCGCCCCCTCCTGGAGAACGCGGAACGGCACGGCTCCGGCGAGCGCCGGGTCGAGATCACGCGGGACGGCCGAACGGTCGTGATCGCGGTCCTGGACGACGGGCCGGGTGTGCGACCCGAGGACCTGGACCGGGTCTTCGAGCCCGGGCACACGACGGGGACCGACGGGGCCGGCCTCGGCCTTCCGCTCGCGCGACGGATGGTCCGGGCAGTCGGCGGCGACCTGCTCGCCCGGCCCGGCCCCGGCGGACGGTTCGAGGTGCGGGTTCCGGGTCGCTGACCGTGCACGTGGCCCGGACGGTCAGGAGCGAGTCAGGTTCTCCGACCGACCGTGGGGGCATGACCACAGAACCGACCGCTGCGCGGTCTCACGCCACGGGCCGTGAAGTGGCGGCCCAGATGCTGAACAAGGTCCCGGAGGTGACGCTCTACTTCTGGCTGATCAAGGTGCTCTGTACCACCGTGGGCGAGACCTTTGCCGACTACCTCAACGAGACGCTCGGCTTCGGTCTCACCAACACCACGCTCGTGATGGGTCTGGCGTTCCTCGCGTTCCTGGCCCTGCAGTTCCGGGCCCGCCGGTACGTGCCCTGGACCTACTGGTCGACCGTGGTGCTGATCAGCGTCTTCGGCACCCTGATCACCGACAACCTGACCGACGGGCACGGTGTCGCCACGACGACGACCACACCGATCTTCGCGGTGCTGCTGGCCGTGTCGTTCCTGGCCTGGTACCTCGTCGAGCGCACCCTGTCGATCCACACCATCCGCACGCCACGTCGTGAGGCGTTCTACTGGCTGGCGATCCTGTTCACCTTCGCCCTCGGCACCGCGGGCGGGGACATGCTCTCCGAGCAGCTCGGCTTCGGCTACCTCACCGCCGTGCTGATCTTCGCCGCGTCCATCGCCGCGGTCTGCGCGGCACGCTGGGGCCTGGGCATGGGACCGGTGCTGAGCTTCTGGCTGGCCTACATCCTCACCCGCCCCTTGGGTGCGTCCATCGGCGACTACATGTCGCAGTCGCGCAAGGACGGTGCCCTCGGCCTCGGGACGACGGCGACCAGCGTGATCTTCCTGGGTGCGATCCTGGCGCTCGTCGTCTTCCTGACGGTCACCCGACGTGACGTCACCGATGACGAGGAGTACGACGCGGAGTCGGTCGCCGCGGAGGCCGAGGCAGAGGCCCACCACCACCATCACTGAGCCGGCGGCGCGCGTCGGATCGTCCCCGAGTCCGGCGCGCGCCGTCTCCGTCTCCGGATCAGTTCGCGAGCAGCCCGCGGACGACGCGCAGGCCGACCGACATCCGTGCCAGGTCGGCGTTGTCGTCGGCGCAGATCTCCTCGAGCGTCGCGGCCGCACGAGCGACCACGACGGCGTCGTCGTCCTCCCACTCCTGGATCCGGGCCGGCCCGGGCAACGAGTCGTCGGTGTCGCGCAGCACCTGGGCGGTGAGCTGCGCGTGCACGGCGTACACGTCGTCGCGCAGGGCCGCCCGCGCCATCGTCTGCCAGCGGTCCTCGCGCGGGAGCGCCAGGATCCGCGAGACCAGGTCGGGCAGCCCGAGCCGCTCTCCCAGGGCGAAGTGGAGCCGGGTGACCTCGACCGGGTCGAGCTCCATCCGGTCGGCGATCTCCCGCACGTTGAGGAGCTGGTATGCCGGGTGCAGGACCGCGACGCGCGACGCGAGACCCTCGGGCACGCCCTCGTCGACCAGGCGTGACATGCGGCCCTCGTAGGCGCGCAGCTCGCGTCCGGTCAGGAGCGAGGGCAGGTCGGCCATGAGCTGCTGCACCTGCTCGCTGAAGTAGTCGACCGTGGCCTGGCTGTCGAGCGGCGGTCGCCGGTTGGTGACCAGCCACCGCGAGGCCCGCTCGACCAGGGTGCGCATCTCGATCCGCATGCGGGTCTGGCAGCCGGCGTCCAGCTTGTTGTCGTAGGTCTGGAGCTCCTCGCGGAGCGGCAGCGACCCGAAGATCTCGCGGGCCACGAAGTTCGCCCGCGTCAGCTCCTCCGGGGTCGCCCCGGTCTCACCGGTCAGCCGTGGCCAGTACGTCATGCCCGCGCCGTTGACCAGGTCGTTGACCACCTGGGTGACGATGATCTCGCGGCGCAGCGGGTGGCTGGCGATGGAGGACTCGAACCCCTCCTTCAGCTGGGTCGGGAAGTAGCCGACCAGGTCGACGTGGCAGTAGGGGTCGTCGGGCAGGTCCGACCCGATCAGCTCGTCGGCGAGCACGATCTTCGTCCAGGCCAGGAGCACCGACAGCTCGGGGACCGACATCCCCTCCCCGCGGTCGATGCGCCGGCGTACTTCACGTGAGGTCGGCAGCCCCTCGAGCTCGCGCTTGAGCACGCCACGCTTCTCCAGGGTCTTCATCCAGTCCTCGTGGACGTGGAGGAGCGACGGTGCGTTGGCGGCGGCGTTCGCGAGCGCGAGGTTCTGCTCGTAGTTGTCGCGCAGGACCAGCGAGGCCACCTCGTCGGTCATCTCGGCGAGCAGGTGGTTGCGCTGCTTCTCGGTGAGGTCGCCGTCGGAGACGACCCGGTCGAGCAGGATCTTGATGTTCACCTCGTGGTCGGAGGTGTCCACACCCGCGGAGTTGTCGATGAAGTCGGTGTTGATCGCGCCGCCACGACGATCCTGATGACGGTCGCCGCCCAGCTCCGCGTACTCGATCCGACCACGCTGGGTGAGGCCGAGGTTGCCGCCCTCGCCGACACAGCGCGCCCTCAGCGCCCGCCCGTCGATGCGGATCGAGTCGTTGGCCTTGTCGCCGGCGTCGCCGTGGGTCTCGTCGGAGGACTTCACGTAGGTGCCGATGCCGCCGTTCCAGAGCAGGTCGACGGGCGCCTGCAGGATCGTCTTCATCAGCTCCGCCGGGGTCAGCTTCGCGACCGACTCGTCCAGGCCGAGCACCTCGCGCACCTGCGGGCTGATCGGGATCGACTTCAGGGTCCGGGAGAAGACACCGCCGCCCTCGGAGATGAGCGAGGCGTCGTAGTCCTGCCAGCTCGAGCGCGGCAGGTCGAACATCCGCTTCCGCTCGGCGAACGACTTCGCCGCGTCGGGGCTCGGGTCGAGGAAGACGTCGCGGTGGTCGAAAGCCGCCACGAGCCGGATGTGCTCCGAGCAGAGCATGCCGTTGCCGAACACGTCTCCGGACATGTCGCCGATGCCGACGCAGGTGAAGTCCTCGGTCTGGCAGTCGATCCCCCGCTCACGGAAGTGCCGCTGCACCGAGACCCAGGCGCCTCGGGCGGTGATGCCCATCGCCTTGTGGTCGTAACCGACGGACCCGCCCGAGGCGAACGCGTCGCCGAGCCAGAACCCGTACTCCTTCGCGACGCCGTTCGCGATGTCGGAGAACGTCGCCGTCCCCTTGTCGGCCGCGACGACGAGGTAGGAGTCGTCACTGTCGTGGCGTACGACGTCCGGTGGCGGCACGTTCGCGCCGTCCACGAGGTTGTCGGTGATGTCGAGCAAGCCGCAGATGAAGGTCTCGTAGCAGGCGACCCCCTCGGCCAGCCATGCGTCGCGGTCAGACGGGTCGGGCAGCTGCTTGCAGAAGAACCCGCCCTTCGCACCGACCGGCACGATCACGGTGTTCTTCACCATCTGCGCCTTGACCAGGCCGAGCACCTCGGTCCGGAAGTCGTCGCGGCGGTCGGACCAGCGCAGACCTCCGCGCGCGACGGCGCCGAAGCGCAGGTGCACACCCTCGACCCGCGGGGAGTACACGAAGATCTCGAACTTCGGTCGCGGCTCGGGCAGGTCGGGGATCTCCGACGGCTCGAGCTTGAACGACATGTACGTGTGGTGCGGCCCCTGGCTTCCCGGCTGGAAGTAGTTGGTGCGCAGCGTCGCGTTGATGTGGGTCAGGTACGACCGCAGGATGCGGTCGTGGTCGAGGCTGGCCACGTCGTCGAGCGCGCGCCCGATGCGCTGGGAGATGTCGTCGACCTTGGCCTGACGTGCCTCGGCGTCGGCCGCCAACCCGTTGCGCCCCGGGTCGAAGCGCGCCTCGAAGAGCTGGACGAGCAGGCGCGTGATGTCGGTGTTCCCGCGCAACGCCTCCTCGATGTAGTCGACGGCGAAGGGGCTGTTGCCCTGCTTCATGTACTTGGCGTACGCGCGAAGCACGGTGGCCTGTCGCCACGTCAGCCCGGCCGCGAGCACGAGCGCGTTGAACCCGTCGATCTCGTTGAACCCGCCCCAGACCGCGCGGATCGTGTCCTGGAACGGCTCGCGGACCTTGTCGGGCATCCCGGGCGCGTAGCGCAGCCCGAACTCGTAGATGTACGACGGGAGGTCGGTGTGGTCGAGCTCGTAGGGACGCTCGTCGATGACCTCGACGCCCATCGACGACAACGCGGGAAGCACCTCCGAGAGGGAGATCGAGGCCCCGCGCCGGAACACCTTCAGCCGTGCCTCGCCCCGCGCGGCGTCGAGCGGGGAGAAGAGGGACAGGTCGGTGCCCGCGTCGCCGAGGGCCTCGAGCCGCCCGAGGTCGAGCGCTCCGGTGGCCGCGGAGAAGTCCTCCTTGTACGCCTCGGGGAACGATCCCTCGAAGCTGCGGGCCAGCCGTGAGCCGACGTCCTCACCGAACTCGGCGATCGTGGCCGCGGTGAAGTCGTCCCGCCACGAGCGCGAGGCCTCCGTCAGTCGGCGCTCGAGGTCGGAGACGTCGACCTGGGGGATCTTCTCCCCCTTCGGCGGGTGGACGACGAAGTGCACGCGTGCGGTCGTCGACTCGCTCATCCGGACCGTGAACTCGATCTGCTCGCCGGAGAAGCTCTCCTTGAGGATGTCGGAGAACCTCTCGCGGACCGTCGTGTTGTAGCGGTCGCGCGGCAGGAAGACCAGCACGCTGACGTAGCGGCCGTAGGTGTCGCGGCGTACGAAGATCCGGAGCTGGCGACGTCCGCGGGTCTCCATGACCCGGCTCGCCATCGAGGCGAGCTCGTCGACCGGCGTGTGGAACAGCTCGTCGCGCGGGTAGGTCTCGAGCGTGTCGATCAGCGCCTTGCCCGCGTGGCTGCGCGGGTCGAGACCGACCAGCTTGAGGGCATCGGTCGCCTTCTCGCGCAGCAGCGGCACGTGCAGCACCGACTCGGTGTACGCCGCGCTCGAGAACAGACCGAGGAACCGGCGCTCGCCGGTCACGTCGCCGTTCTCGTCGAACGTCTTCACACCGACGTAGTCGAGGTACGCCGGGCGGTGCACGGTCGCGCGGGAGTTGGCCTTGGCCAGCACCAGCAGGGTGTGCTCGCGCGCCATCTCGGCGCCCTTCTTCGGCAGCTTCCCGACGGCCGCCAGGTCGGGGTCGTTGCGCAGGATGCCGAGGCCGGAGCCGGGGACGCCACGGAGGAACTCGTCGTCACCTTCGCTCTCGAGGTGGTACTCCCGGTAGCCCAGGAAGGTGAAGTGATCGTCGGCGAGCCACTCGAGGAACTCGACGCCCTGGTCCGTCTCGCTCTGCGGCAGCGTGCTCGGCGGCGTGGTCCGCAGCTCGGCCACCACCTCGTCGACCGTCTGCCGCATCCGGCCCCAGTCCTCGACCGACTCGCGGACGTCGCGGAGAACGCGGTGGAGGTCGACCGCGATCTCGTCGACGTCCTCGTCGTGGCCGATGCGGCTGATCTCGACGTGCATCCAGGACTCGCGCTCGGCTCCCTCGGACGGAGCGGCCGACTCGTTGTTCGGGCAGGCGATCGACTCGAGCCGACCGGTCACGTCACGGGTCACGTCGAACTGCGGGTGCACGACCAGGTGTACGTCGCGCTGCTGGCGGGTCAGCTCCATGACCACCGAGTCGACGAGGAACGGCATGTCGTCGGTGACGACCTCCACCACCGAGTGACCGCCGGCCGACCAGCCGTGCTCGGCCAGGGTCGGGGTGAAGACATGGAGGCTCGCCGTGCCCTGAGGACGCGACTCGGCGGTGCGGTAGTGCGAGACCAGCGCGCCGTACAGCTCCTCCGCGGAGCGGTCGGTGAGGTCGTCGGTGGCGACGTGGCGGTAGTAGGCGCGGACCAGCGATCCGACCTCGTCCTTGGGTGGTCCCCCGGTGCCGCTGCTCCGCTCGGCCAGGGCGATCGCCTGGTTCAGCAGGTGGGTCTTCTCGGGGTCGACGGACAGGTCGGTCGTCATTGACACAACCCGAGGTTAGGACTCCGCTCAACCCCGCACCAACACGACGTGCAGACTGCCCGCCATCGTTCATTGATCCAGCACATTCACGAGGCGACGCCGGACTCAGCTGACCGGCTTGCTCGCCACTGCGATCACCACGTCCGTACGGATCTCGGTGATCCCCGCGCGACGTACGTCGTCGACCACCGTGGCCTCCAGCGCTGAGCGCTCGGCGTCGTCGAGTGCGTCGACCGTCCCTCGGTAGCCGGAACCGAGCACGACGTCCCAGAAGTCCGCGGGACTCCCGAGCGGGTGGACCCCCTCGATCGCCACGGTCTCGCCGCCCTCCACCCCACCCGCGGCGAGCAGCGCGGAGAGAGCCTCGGGCGTCGTGATCTCGTCCCACGGGTTGAAGGACCGGTAGAGCTCCGGGCGGATGTCACGGACGCCTTTCCAGAAGACGCCGCTGGCGGGCTCCCAGACTCCCGGGCCCCACGTCGTGATCGCGAGCCTGCCGCCGGGCCGGACCATCCGCCACATCTCGCTGACGAACGCCGGCATGTCGTCGACGAAGAACACTCCGAACACGCACACCACCGCGTCGAACGACGCGTCGTCGAACCCCGTGGCGGTGGCGTCGGCCCTGACCAGCTCGACGTTCGTCGATCCGGCCACGTCCAGACGCTCGCGCGCCTGCGCGAGCAGGGCCGCGGTGATGTCGACCCCCACGACGGATCCGTCCGGCCCGACGGCACGCGACGCCGGCAGCACGGAGGCTCCCGCTCCGGAGCACAGGTCGAGGACCCGGTCACCGGGCCGATCCCGGCCCGGCGGACGGTCTCGGCGCCGTACACATCCCAGAAGGCGAGGGCGGGCCGGGTGAAGTGGTCGGCCGCGGCACTGTAGACGCGCTCTGCCCGCGCCAGCGCGGACTCGTCGGAGCAGACATGTGACACCTCCGCAGACCAGGGTGCCGCTCCCGCCCGCTCTCGGGAAGAGCGCGCCGCTCCCCGGCATGATGTGCCCATGAAGAGCGTGAGCCACACCATGACCTACCCCGGGACCACGGTGGACGCCGTGTACGCGATGCTCGCCGACCCGGCGTTCCGCAAGGCGGTGGGCGACTACCAGCGTGTCACCGACTTCTCCTGCTCCATCACTCCGTCTGAGAGCGGGATGACGGTGCGGCTCGAGCAGGCCCACGGCACCGATCGGATCCCGTCGTTCGCCCAGAGGCTGGTCGGCGGTGAGATCCGGTTCGTGCAGGAGGAGTCGTGGTCGTCGTCGGCCGGCGCCGACATCCACGTGACGATCCCCGGCAAGCCCGGCGACATGACCGGCTCGACCTCGCTGACCCAGACCGGTGAGGACGTCGTGCAGCAGATCGACCTCGCCGTGAAGGTCTCGATCCCCCTCGTGGGCGGCAAGGTCGAGGATCTCATCGCCGGCTTCATCGGCAAGGCCTTCGACGCCGAGCACAAGG
>CAVWZR010000003.1:0-31461 GCA_963759515.1 uncultured Actinomycetota bacterium
TGATGCGCAAGACCTGCGCGCTAGTCGACCGACTGGGCGAGCTCGGCGAGCGCGGCTCTCGCTTCGGCCAGGCGCTGCTCGGCGTACCCGATCATCTGCTCGAGGCCCTCGGCCCCGAACCTGTTCGTCACGCCGTCGACGGCCTCCGCGATCGCAGGATCGAGATCCGAGGAGTGCTCCGGCTGGTCGGGAACGGGTCGGGTGCGTCGATCGAGTCCGAGCTACTCATGGCGAACATCCAAACACAGCCGACAGCGCTCGACCGGCGACGTGTCAGCCCTTGACGTAGGAGAGCTTCTCGCAGACCTTGCCGTCGCGGAACCGGAGCACGTCGGCCCCCCGCACGTGCCCCGGCCCGTCGTCACCGGCCCAGTCGAAGCGCCAACGCAGCACGCCGCGGTCACCACAGACGAACGACTCCTCCTCCGAGAACGCCGCCCTGGCGTGTTGCCGAACACGTCGTCCCACACCGCACGCACGGCGTCCGCACCCTCCTGGCGTACGCCGTCCGGAGCCGGCCCGGTGGCCTCGAAGACGCAGTCGTCGGTCATCAGCGCCATGATCGCGTCGACATCTCCGCTGCCGAAGGCAGCGGAGAACCTCGCCAGCCCGGCGTGCACGGACCCCCACTCGGAGTCACGTCCGAACGCCGCGAGCAGGTCGCCCTGCGCCCCGCCGTGCGAGACGCCGCGCGGTCCGATCGCCCCGCCGGAGCGATACATCTGCTCGCGGTCGGAGAACCAGGCGTGCACCTCGCTGACCAGGTGCGGGTCGAGGCGTGTGTCACCGCCCGTCGCCACCGCGAGGTCCCAGGCGTGGACGAGGTGGTCGGCGGCGAGCTGGTGGACGTACTCGGGCAGCTGCTCCTCGCCGTACGACAGCTGGACCGTCCCTCCCGCGGGTAGCTTCTCGGCCGTCACGGTGGTCGCCGCCATGGCGGCATCGAGCGCGGCGCGCACCGGGTCGTCACCGAGCAGGTCTCCGTCCAGCGTGCTGCCGACGTCCGCGATCGTCTTCCCCTCGACGAGCGGCACGGTCCAGGCGTCCTCGCCGACGACGTGGTTGACCAGGTCGCGCACCGTCCAGTCGCGGCAGGGCGTCGGGTCGTCCCACTGGCCGGGGTCGACGGCGTTCACCCGGTCGGCCCACGCCTCGACCGTGCGGTGGTACAGGGTGTTCAGGTCCATGAGCGCCTCCGATGTCGGTGGCCCCGGACCCGAGACGCTGGTAGGGCCAAGCGTCCATGGTGGCACCCGCGTGCTCGGCCGCACAGAGGCGGAGGTGACGGATTGCGGACGGTCAGACCTGGTCCGTCACCGGCGCCGTCGGTGCCGCCTCCGACCTCACGGCGGCACTGGCCGAGGTCTCGCGGAGCTCGACCTTCGGCATCAGCAGCAGCGTGAGGAAGGCCAGGACGCCGACGAGGCCGGCGAACAGGAAGACGGTGTCCATCGCCTCGGAGAAGCCGACCTTGAACGGGTGGGCGAGAACCGGTGAGAGCTTCTGGATGAACGACGAGTCGTCGGTGGCCTGGGTGAGGAACGTGCCGTGCCCGTTCTGGAAGGACTCGGCGAACTGCTGGTCGAGCGGGGTGGCCGGGTGCTGCACCGCCTGTTGGAACGCCGGCGCACGTGACTCGGACTCGAGGGCGTTGCCGATGTGACCGCCGACCTGGCCGAAGAGGATGGACAGGAAGATCGCGACACCGATGGTGCCGCCGATCTGCCGGAAAAAGGTGGCCGACGCGGTCGCGACCCCGATGTCGCGAGGCGGCACGGCCGACTGCAGGATCAGCAGGAGCGGCTGCATGCAGTTGCCGAGCCCGTAGCCGAGCAGCAGCATCACGACCATCACCAGCAGCAGCGGCGTGTCGGCGCCGATGCGTGACAGTGCCAGGAGCCCGGCCGCGGCGAGGGCGGAGCCGAAGATCGGGAACCCGCGGATGCGGCCCGTGCGCGAGATCACCTGACCGGAGACGATCGAGGCACTCATCATGCCGACCACCATCGGCAGCATCAGGAAGCCGGACTTCATCGGCGAGGCACCGTGCACGATCTGCATGTAGAGCGGCAGGACGAAGATCCCGCCGAAGAGCGCCATCCCGGTGATCACGTTGGCGGCGATGCCGACAGCGACCGGGCGCAGCCGGAACATGCGGAGCGGGATCATCGCGTTGTCGGCCATCCGCCTCTCGACGGCGTAGAAGGCGCCCAGCCCGACCACACCGATCACGTAGCAGGCCAGGGCCCGGCCGGAGTCCCAGCCCCACTCACGGCCCTGCTCCGCAATGGTCAGCAGCGGCACCAGCGTGACGACCAGCGTGACGGCGCCCCACCAGTCGATGCGGGCCTCGCGTCGCTGGTGATGGACGTGAAGCGTGCGATAGACGACGAAGAGCGCCGCGATGCCGATCGGTACGTTGACCAGGAACACCCAGCGCCATCCGGTCAGGCCGAGGATCACGCCGTGCGAGGCGAAGAACCCGCCGATCACCGGGCCGAGGACGCTCGACGTACCGAACGTCGCCATGAAGTAGCCGGTGTAGCGGGCACGCTCGCGCGGCGACACGATGTCGCCGATGATCGCCAGCACGAGGGTGAACAGGCCGCCTGCGCCGAGGCCCTGGACGGCGCGGAACGCGGCCAGCATGTACATCGACGTGGCGAACGAGCAGAGTGCGGAACCGGCGATGAACAGCGAGATCGCGAACATGAACAGCTTCTTGCGACCGTAGATGTCGCCGAGCCGGCCGTAGATGGGCGTCGTGATCGTCGAGGTGATGAGGTACGCCGTCGTGACCCAGGCCTGCACCGAGAGACCGTTGAGGTCGTCGGAGATCGTGCGGATCGCGGTGGAGACGATCGTCTGGTCGAGGGCACCGAGGAACATGCCCATCATCAGGCCGGTGATGATGGTGAGGATCTGGCGGTGGGAGTACTCGCCCGACTCGGCGGGGGGGACGGTGGCTCCTGAGACTGACGACATCGCGCCCCACTCTATCGGTTGTCCCTGACAACCGAAAATCCCAGCCCGGCGAGGGGCGGTTTGACCTCCGGCCGACGTGGGGAGCCTGAAGACCATCGCGGTCGCACGGGGCGACGCGGATGACTCGGACATCTCGGAGGACGAGCCATGAGCGACCTTCAGGTCGAGATCCCGCAGCTGCGGGCGTTCGGCACCCAGTTCCACACCTTCGGCGTCGGCAACGTCGGCGCAACCGGAGAGGCGACGCGCGTCGGGGCCGGACAGACGGCCGACATGGACGGACTGCTCGACATCATCGCTCCGGCTATCCACGAGACGGCGGTCGTGTTCGGTCGCCACTACGACGGCCTCGCGAAGGTCGTCGCCGGCACCGGCACGGCGCTGGTGACGACCGCCGACGACTACGCGAAGGTCGACCATGCGGTCGCTCAGGCGATGGACAAGGACGCGGTGGCCGTCGGTGGCCAGACGGATGCGCCGATCGGGTCCGGGGGTGCGTGGTCGGAGCACCACCTCTACGCCGCCTGCCACGGCATCGACCCCGACCCGGCGAAGAGGATCCGTGACGGCATGGACGCCGACGTGCGTGCGATCGACTGGGTCTTCCACAAGTTCACCGGCCACCACATCACCGAGCCGATCGACGCCATCGTCGGCAACTGGACGACCCTCACCTCGCGCGGCGAGTCGTGGGCCGACGTGTCGCGGATGTTGAAGGCGCACGGCGACGACGTGCTCGCGAACACGGCCAACATGGACGGCGTCTGGGACGGCGTCGCGGCGACCAGCTTCCACGAGTACGGCGTACGGCTCGGAAACGGGCTCCACGCCGAGTCGGAGATCCCGCTCGCGATCCAGTACGCGCTCGGTCAGCTCGCCGACCGGTGGGAGTCGCTGTACCGGCAGTGCGTCAACCTGCTCGAGAGCGTGATCCACGACGTCGAGGTCGGCGCGGCGGCACTGGCCGCTGGCTGGTGGTGCGGCGTCGGTGAGGCGGTGGCCGCGAAGAAGTGCGAGGAAGCGCTCGTCGCGTTCTACCGCGCCTACAAGATCGTGATGCTGGTCAAGCACGTCATCCAGGCCGCCGACCTCGCCGTCAAGGGCTTCCAGAAGCTCGCCGACCTCTACCACCTCACGACACACATCCCCGAGGCCGTCGAGGGCGAGATCGACAAGCTCGAGGACCTGATCGGCGCGCTGGGCTCGATCCCGGAGCACCTGGACAACCTCACCCATCTCGGGGACACCCCGACCGGTCCTTACGGAGGGCCCCGTGCACCCGGCATCGCTTGACCCTCGCGCAGCCATCGACGCCGCCCTGGAGCCGCTGCGGGCCGAGACCGACCGGGTCGACCGGGCGCTGGCGGACAACCAGGCGTTCCTCGAGGAACGCGCGCACGCGGACTGGACCGCGAGACCCGCGACCTGCTGTCGCAGGCCGCACAGAGCCCGGCCGCGCCCGAGTCGGTACGCCGCGTGGCGCGGCAGGTCGCCGCGGGCGGGATCACCTGGGACGACGTGTTCGCGCACCGCGCAGGACCGGACGGCGAGACGTTCCTGCAGGACGCGTTCCGGACGGCTCGGGAGCACATCAGCGACGATGCCGCGCCGGTCGAGGTGCCCGAGGCAGCGCTCGAGCCCGGGGTCGATCCCGATGAGGTGGCCCTCGACATCGCCCGGACGAGAGCCGACGCCCAGGCGGGCCACGACGCGATGTTCCGCCCGTGAACGGACACGACGTCCTCCGCGCGCGCGAGGAGGTCCGGCCCCGGGTCGCGCCGTTCCTCACTGAGGGCGAAAGCCTCGACGTGGCGATCCCGGCGTCGTCTCGCCCGGGCCGCGCCGTGCGAGCCGTGGCCGCGGGTGTCTGGCCGTTCTTCCACGAGCGCGACCGCTACCTCCTGGTGGCGACGGACCGGCGCTGGCTGGTCCTGGAGTCGGCGCGCGAGCAGCTCCGCGGCGACCTACGCGAGCGCGCCACGCTCCCCGCGACATCGAGGTCGACACCTCGTGGTTCACCCGCTTCGACGGGTTCGACCAGCCCTACGCGATCGACCCGGCGTACCAGCTCTGGGCGGTGGCAGCGAACGACGCCCTCGTGACCCGGGCCTCCGGGCGCGCGTGGGATCTGGAGTCGGCGGCTCACGGCATCACCGCCGCGGATGACGACCCCGCCGCCGAGGCGCTCGGTGACCTGGTGACGAAGGCGGGCCGTTTCATCCCCCGACGCAGACGCTGACTCGTCCTCGGGCTCCGATCCGAGCAGGCGGTGCCGAGGCCGTGGCCCTTCCGAGCTACTGACCCAAGTCGTCGGGAACGCACGCGACTGAGCGTGAGCTCGGACCTGTCGACCGACTTGACTCAGTACTTCGGCGGCGGGCGGAGCAACGGGCGCGCACGATCTCGGTTTTGCAGATCTCCGGGCGTGGTGCGACGTACCCTCCGACCATGCTGACTCGGCTGGGTGCGCTCGCCCTCGGCGTGGCTCTGGTAGGCGGTGGCCTGACAGCGGCTCACGCCGCAGATGCACCGGTGGGCACCGCCTTGGCGCCCCCCGTGACGTGGGACGGTCTCCCCGTCGGGGCGCCGACCACGTTGCCGTGGTGGCAGCACCGGCGCCTGCACCTGGGTGACCGGGTCATCCGCACACGACGCAGCGACATCGTCTCCCGGAGCGGCACGACTGTCGTCGCCACCGACGCAGACCGGCGGATGGGCAGGCCGGCGACCTGGTACCTGGTCCACGGGAAGAAGCTGCTGCGGCTGCCGATGCAGACCCGCACCGCCAAGCCACGGGTCGCGGCCAACGGGCGCTGGCTTGCCTGGCTGGAGGTCCGCGCGAAGTCGACGCACGCGTACCGCCGCATCGAGCGGTACCGCGTCGTGATCTACAACGTCGAGCGGCAGCGGATCGCGGCCAGCTTCCGTGACCGCCGACGGGTCGCCTGGGAGGACGGGATCAACGGCATCTGGCTGCGCACACTCAGCAACCAGGGGCGGCTCGTCCTGACCCAGGGCTCGGACGGCATGAAGGCTCTGTCACCTGGCGGTAGGTTGGCGAGCTTCCACGGCGCCCGGGTCGGGAGCGGCATCGACCTCGACGGCTGGCCGCGCGGTACGACGATCCACCGGGCGAAGACCGACGCGAACCTGTACGGCGTGGTCGGGCGGGACGGCGCCTTCGACCGGGTCGGCCGGTTCACCGCCCCGTACGCCGGCGTGTGGTCCGCCCACGGGAACCGCTACGCCTACTCGGACGACGGCCCCACCGGCACGTCCACGTTCTGGGTCCGGTCGCTCGACGGCGAACGCGTGCAGCTCCAGACACCGGAGGACGTCCCCTTCCTCGGCATCGTGGGCTGGGAGTCGGCGGACGCCGTGATCCTGTGGCACTTCGACGACTATTCGAACCAGCCGGTGTCGAACCTGGTGCGCTGTTCCGCGACCACCGGCGCGTGCGAGAAGGTGCCGCACGGCCCGAAGGCGGGGGCGCACGCCACGATGCCGTCCCGCTTCTGACGCACCCCCGCGAGCGGGCGTCAGCGCGAGGCCAACTGACCCTGGTGGACCGGCCGGGCGAAGCGCGTCGGCTGGGAGGCCGTCGCCCGCAGGTGGAGGTTCTGCAGGAGTCCGACCGCGAGCATCCCGGCGAACATCGAGGACCCGCCGTACGACACGAAGGGCAGGGGTACGCCGGTGACCGGCATGATCCCGAGGCACATCCCGACGTTCTGGAAGGCCTGGAAGCCGAGCCAGCACGCGATCCCCGCCGCGGCGACCCGGCCGAAGACGTCGGTGGAGAGCGCTGAGATCGCCAGCGCCCGCCAGATCACCAGGCCGAGCAAGGCGATCAGGACGCCGGCGCCGACGAGCCCGAGCTCCTCACCCGCGACCGTGAAGATGAAGTCGGTGTGCTGCTCGGGCACGAAGCCGGAGCGCGTCTGCGAGCCGTGGAAGAGGCCCTGCCCGAACAGGCCGCCGTTGCCGACCGCGATCCGCGCCTGCTCGGTGTTGTAGCCGGCACCACGCGGGTCGAGGTCGGGGTTGGTGAACGCCAGGAAGCGGTCGACCTGGTACTGCTTGAGCAGGTGCCCCGCGAACGCCGCCACCGCGGCGACCGCGCCGCCCGCCGCCAGGAAGCCCAGCCACCGCCGGGGCGCCCCGGCCACCGCCAGCACGCCGAAGACCGTGGCCGAGAGCACCAGCAGCGTGCCGAGGTCGGGTTGCATGAGGATCAGGCCGGCCGGGATCCCCGCGATCACCAGCATGCCGACGACCTCGATCGCGCCGACCCGCGTACGCCGTCCCTCGTTGCGCTCCGCGACGAGCAGCGCCATCCCGATCACCACCGCGAGCTTGGCGAACTCCGACGGCTGGATGGACATCCCGGCCAGGTCGATCCACGACCGAGACCCGTTGATCGTGGTGCCCGCCGTCAGCACCAGCACGAGTCCACCGATCGACGCGAGGTAGACGAAGGGCGCGACGATACGCAGCCACCGGTGATCGGTAGCCATCACGACCACCATCAGCACGAGGCCGATGCAGACGTTGACCAGCTGCTTGCGGAGGTACGCCGTGGGGTCGCCGCCCGTCAGGTCGTCACGGTGGGACGTCGCCGACCAGACGAGCAGGCTGCCGAGCACGAGCAGCCCGAGCACGGCCAGCATCAGCACCCGGTCGATGCCCGGTGCGCGCAGGGAACGCGGGACGCGGGACGGCGTCGTCGTCATGGCTGGCTCCTTCCGAAGCGAGGCTTCGGCGGCAGGATCGAGCCGTCCGGCTGGAAGGACGGAAGCGCGTCGGGCGCGACGACGCCCGGGATCAGTGCCTTCTTCCGGTCCACGGTCGACCCGTCGACGCCGTACAACGACTCCCAGATCTTGCGGACGTAGGGACCGGAGGTGCCGGAGCCGGTGCCGCCCTGGGTGACCATCATCAGCACGACGTAGTTGTCGTCGTAGGAGGCGACCCACGACGTCGACTGCTTGCCGTAGACCTCGGCGGACCCGGTCTTGGAGCGGATGTGGATGCGGTCGAGCGGGAAGCCGGTCATCTTCCAGGCCATGGTGCCGGTCACCGCGGTGCCGAGAAGGGCGTTGGTGACGTAGGAGATCCCGTGCGCGGGGTCCTTCACGTGCGCCTGCACCTTCGGCCTGATCCGCCGGACCACGTGTCCGCTCGGGCTGACGATCGCCTTGGCGATGCGCGGCTCGTAGAGGGTGCCGCCGTTCGCGAGGGCGGCGTACGCCCGGGCGAGCTGGAGCGGGGTGACCAGGGTGTCGCCCTGCCCGATCGCGAAGTTGACCGCGTCGCCCGCGCGGTAGTAGCTGCCCTCGAGACAGAACTCGTGTGCGAACAGCCGGAGATAGGCGCTCGTGCCCACCGGTGGGTGCTGGTCGATCCGGCAGTAGTGCGCCTTCATCGACTTCCAGTAGGCGAGCTTCCAGTGCCGGTCCGCGATCCGACCCGACGCCTCGCCGGGCACGTCCACCCCGGTGGGGCGCCCGAAGCCGAACGCCTTGGCCTCGGCCACCAGTGGGTCGCGGGCGTTGACGTCGGTGGGGTCCTGGCCGAAGCGCTGCCAGAACGAGTTGCCCACCCGGTAGAAGAAGGTGTCGCAGGAGATCTGCAGCGCCTTGGCGAAGTCGATCATCCCGTACGACGCGGACTCGTAGTTGTGGAAGACGCGGTTCCCGACCGTGAAGGCCGAGGAGCAGTCGAGGCGGGTCTCCGGGCCCATGCCGTTGTTGAACGCACCCACGGTCATGATCGGCTTCCAGGTCGAGCCGGGCGCGAACTGACCCTGGTAGGCACGGGCGAGCAGCGGGTCGCCGGCCTTGGCCGAGTAGAGCCGCGCGAGCTGTCGGCTGCTGATGCCGCCGACCCACTGCGCGGGGTCGTAGGTCGGCTGGCTCGCCATCGCGACGACCCGGCCGGTCTGGGCCTGGAGCACGATCGCGGCACCGGAGTCGGCGAGGTAGTTCTTGTGCGTCACCGGGTCGTACGTCGCGCGAGCCGTCATGATCGCGCGGTGCAGCGCCCGCTCGGTCGCGGCCTGCACACGGGCGTCGATCGAGGTGACCAACGTGTCGCCCGGGTGGCCGCGGACCTCGCCCTCCTGACCCAGCACCCTGCCCATCGAGTCGACGGCCACCTTCTGGTAGCCCGGGCGGCCGCGCAGGAACCGGTCATAGGCCTCCTCGATGCCGGCTCGCCCCACCGTGCTGGCGCCGTTGACCGAGTCGTCGTCGTCCTGGCGCGCCCGATCAAGCTCGCCCGCCGTGATCGGGCTGAGGTAGCCCACGATGTCGGCGAGGTTCGCGCCGTACGGGCGCGGATAGGCGCGCACGCTCTGCTGCTGCGTGACCACGGCCGGATAGTCCTCGGGCTGCTCGAGGATGCGCAGCGCGACGGACTGCGGGACGTCCGTGGCGACGGGCACCGGCTGGTACGGCGAGCCGTTCCAGCAACGTCCGCGTTTGCTCCCGTGGTCACCGCAGGTGACCAGTGCCTCGTGCACGCTCTTGAGCGGCGTCCGCGCGGCGTCGGCGAGCCGGTGGAGCACCACGGAGCGGTCGTGCGACGAGAGTCTGGCGAGCACGGTGCGGTCGACCGAGACGACCCACGCCGTGCGGTTGGTGACGAGTGGCCGCCCCTGGTCGTCGACGATCAGGCCCCGCTGCGGCTGCATGACCACCTCGCGCAGCGACTGGGACGCGGCAGCCTGCTGGTAGGAGTCGCCGGAGACGACCTGGAGGTAGTAGAGCCGCGCGAACAGGGTGGCGAACAGGGAGAAGACGAGGACCCGCACCACGACGAGACGCAGGCGGGACCGCTCGGTGCTCGGGTCCCGGGTCACGGGCGTCCTCATCGGGCGCCCGCGGGCTCGAGTCGGGCGAGCATCCGCATCACCACCGGGAGGACCAGCGGGGTGAGCAGGACGTCCCAGAGCAGGGCGACGACGATCACCCGGGCCAGGTCGCCGGAGCCGGCGACGCCGTCCCCGAGGACGACCCCGGTGAGGGCATACACCGAGGTGCCCACGAACGACGACACCGCGACGGTCGCGACCACGGTCGAGGCCGACGGGCGGGTGTCCTGACGCATGAGCCCGGCGACGAGCCCGACCGTGACCAGCGCGAGGGCCCAGCGCCCGGCGACATGGTCGGCCGGGGGCGCGAGGTCGAGCAGGAGGCCGGCGAAGAACCCGAGGGTGGCGGCGAACGACGGGCCGCGCACGAGCGCGGACGCCACGACGACGAGCAGGCAGAAGTTGGGGACGATCCCCTCCCACGCGAACTGCGGGAAGACCGCGACCTGCAGGATCAGGGCCACCACGACCAGCGCGGTGGCGACGGCGACGCGCACGGATCTCACTGGAGGCTCCCGTCCGCCTCGATCACTCCGCGGTCGCTCTGTGTGCCGGAGGGCACGACGACACCGACGAGGTCGAGGGCGCCGAAGTCGACGTACGGCGAGATCACGGCGCGCTGCGAGGACTCGCGCAGGCTGGCGAACACCGCGGTGACGCGGCCGATCGGGACGCCGGCGACGTACGGCGCGCCGTCGCGGCTGCCCCAGGTGACGATGCTGTCGCCCTCGGTCGGCGCCTCCGCCTCGTCCACCAGCTGCAGGTCGAGCGTGCCCTGGTTGCCGAGGCCGCCCCGCCCGCGGAGGAAGCCGACCTTCATGGACGCGCCCACCCGGCCACCGACGACCGACTCGGTGTCGACGATCAGGAGGACGGTCGCGGTCGTGCGGGTCACGCGGAGCACCCGGCCCACGAGGCCATCGTCGTTCAGCACCGTCTGGTCGGGCCGCACCCCGGCCTCGGACCCCGCGTCGATGGTGACCGTGCGCGAGAACGACTGGGCCGCGCCGTACGCCACGACGTGGGCGGGGACCAATGCCTGACCGAGGGTGCCGGCCGCGGAGGTGAGCCCGCGGAACTCGGCGAGCTGGTTGCGCTCGTACTCCGAGGTCGCCTGTTGTGCCGCGAGCCGGGAGTTCTGCGACCGGAGCGCGGCGATGTCGTTCTGCATCTGCTTGCGGCTGCGGAACCAGTCGCCCATCGCGGTGACCGGCCGGACGACGGCCGACGTGGTCGACTCGACCGGACCGAACACCGAGCCCATGGCCGTGCGCGCCGGCTCGAGCGGTGACCCGTCCCCGGGATGGTGGTCGAGGGTCATCAGGGTGAGGCAGGCGAGGACAAGAGCGATCAGCCGCGAACGGAGCTTCGCGCGATCCGCGCGCTCGTCGAAGCTGTCACGGCCGGGGCTCAGGGGGCGGTAACCCCGCAGCAGCCGGGGCACGCGGACGGAGCGCAGGTTCAGCGGCTGGGACGGACGCCGGAGCCTCATCAGTACCGCCGGCGCTCGGAGACCAGGACCTGCTGCAGCCCTTCGAACTCCTCGACACACTTCCCCGCGCCCATGGCCACGCTGGAGAGCGGATCCTCCGCGACGTGCACGGGCATCCCGGTCTCGTGTCGGAGGCGTTCGTCGAGGCCGCGGAGCAGAGCACCTCCGCCGGTGAGCACGATGCCGCGGTCCATGATGTCGCCGGCGAGCTCGGGCGGGGTCTGGTCGAGGGTGCTGCGGACGGCGTCGATGATCGCGTGCAGCGGCTCCTCGAGCGCCTTGCGGCACTCGGCGCTGGACACGACCACCGATCGCGGCAGCCCGCTGATCATGTCGCGGCCGCGGATCTCGGCCTCGGGCTCGTCGTGGGTCGGGAACGCCGACCCCAGCGTCATCTTCATCTCCTCGGCGGTGCGCTCGCCGAGCATGAGGCTGTACTCCTTCTTCATCCACGCGACGATCGACGCGTCGAGGTCGTCGCCGGCGGTGCGGATGGAGAGGCTGGTGACCACGCCGCCGAGCGAGATGACGGCCACCTCGGTCGTGCCGCCGCCGACGTCGACGACCATGTTCCCCGCGGCTTGGTGGACCGGGAGCCCGGCGCCGATCGCCGCGGCCATCGGCTCCTCGATGATGTAGACCTTGCGCGCGCCGGCCTGGTATCCGGCCTCCTTGACCGCTCGCTGCTCCACGGCCGTGATGCCACTCGGGACGCAGATGACCATCCGGGGCTTCGCGAGGTAGCGGCGGCGGTGGACTTGCTGGATGAAGTAGCGGAGCATCTGCTCGGTCGCCTCGAAGTCGGCGATCACGCCGTCCTTCATCGGGCGGAGCGCGGTGATGTTGTCGGGCGTTCGGCCGATCATCCGCTTGGCCTCGTGGCCGACCGCGAGCACCTCACCGGTCGTGTCGTTGAGCGCGACGACGCTGGGTTCGTCGAGCATGATGCCCCGACCGCGGACATACACCAGCGTGTTGGCGGTCCCGAGGTCAACCGCCATGTCGCGGCCGATGATGCTGTTCGCCATGCGCAGTGCCTCGCAGGTTCGCGTCGTTCCGGGGAAGGAAGGGGGCACACGCCTGCGCCCCCGTGGACCGGCATGCCCGTCCACGCGACACGACGACCCGTCAGCAGGTTAAGAGCGGGTCAGGCTGGGACCTCGATGCCACGCCGGGGGCCGACGGCTAAATAGTCGTGGCTCGGGTCAACTCGGCGTCACGGCGTGCTGGTCTCACACAAGGACAACGGCGGAGCCGGGGCCGGCCTCGCAGATCCGGTCGTCACCGCCCGCGCCGTCGATGCGGTCGTCACCACCCATGCCCACGATGACGTCGGCGTGCGGGGTTCCGTGCAGTCGATCGTCGCCGCTGGTACCGACGATCGTCGCGTCCCTGCCCAGGCAGCTCTCCGGCGGGGCGGCGTGCGAGGCTCCGCCGATTAGCAGGGTCAGGACGACAACTGTTCCGAGCGTCGCGATCAGGGCCGGCGGGCGGAGGAGTCCGAGGGAGCTCATGACACGTCCGATGCCGGTTCGAGGCGTTCGGTTCGGTTCGGTCCGAGGCCACCGGGAGCCGAGTCTCAGGTCACCGAGTTCACTCGGACGGCCGCCCTGCGGCGGCCATCAGCCGCTGCGTGTCGGTGGCGTCGGCGGGCGGCTGGACCGGCGGCTTCACCAGGCCGATCTCGACCGTGTGCTCGGTGCAGGTCAGCTCCACCACTCCGGTCATCCTCGGGATCCAGTCGCGAGGGAACTCGAACGCCCGGCCGACGCTGGCCGAGAGGTCCCACGCATGTGCGGTCGCGTCGATGAGCGCGAAGTTGATGACCACCGAGCCGGGCACCTCACCGAAAGGCGTCACATGCTGCGCCGTCAGCACCCCGTCGGCACCCCACAGCTCGTTCACCTGCGCGACGACCTCGGCAGCGATCGGCGCCAGGTCGCCGTCGTAGGGCACCGCCGCCATCGCCTCGTCCTGCGACATGAGCTCCCGGCCGGAGACGAGCCCCGCCCAGAAGAGCTGGTTCTTGAGCACATGACTGGCGAGGCGTCGGACGGTCCACGGCGGGCAGTTCGTGACGACGTCCATCTCGGCGTCGTCGAGCTCCGCGATCACCCGCTCCAGCTCGGTGCCCGCCCGGGCCAGCAGCGTCAGGTCGTCCATCTCGTCCCCCTGTGAACCGGGGCCAGACTACTCACGTCACGCCGAAGCTGGTCTTTGCCACACTGCAGACGTGAGTGGGGAGGGGCGGCCTGGCAACTTGCCGAGCCAGGTCACGTCCCTCGTCGGACGTGAGGATGCGTTCACCCCGATCGCCGAGCTCACGCGGACGAGCCCGCTGGTGACCTTGAGCGGTGTCGGCGGAGTCGGCAAGACCCGGCTGGCCCTGGCCGTTGCGGCCCAGCTGGTCGACGAGTTCCCCGACGGTGTCTGGCTGGTCGAGCTCGCTCCGGTCCGCGCATCCGACGCCGTGCCCGATGCGATCGCGCAGGCCCTCGGTATCACACCCCACGGCGACGTCCCCGTCATCGAGGCAGTCGCGGAGGCCGTGGTCGGACGCCGCCTGCTGATCGTCTTGGACAACTGCGAGCACTTGCTCCCGGCAGTCGCGGCAGCGATCGGCCGGCTCGTCCTCCACTCCGCCGGCGTGCGGATCCTGGCGACGTCCCGGGAAGGCATCCAGATCGCCGGGGAACAGGTCGTGCCGGTCACTCCGCTCACGGTCGACGGGGGTGTGACCTCCGACGCGGTGACCTTGTTCGTGCAGCGGGCTGCCGCCGCACGGCCGGGGTTCGGCATCTTCGACGAGGCCACGGCCGCCGCCGTGATCGACATCTGCACGACCCTCGACGGGCTGCCGCTGGGGATCGAGCTGGCGGCCGCCCGGATGGCGGCGATGAGCGCCATCGAGGTGCGCGACCGGCTCGGTGACCGTTTCCGGCTGCTGACCGGTCCCGAGTACGGGCCGGACCGTCAGCTCACCCTCCGGCACGCGGTGGCGTGGTCCTACGACCTCCTCGACGACGCCGAGCGACGGGTCCTGGACACGGCGTCCGTGTTCGCCGGCGGCTTCGAGCTCTCCGCCCTGCGCGTCGTCGCCGAGGCGAACGACGACATCGAGATCCTGCGCGTGCTCGACTCCCTGGTCCGCAAGTCCCTGGTCATCGCCCATCACCGCGACGCCACGACCCGCTACAGCCTGTACGAGACCATCCGGGCCTTCGCGGAGGACCAGCTCGCGCAGACCGAGCGGGAGACGCTGCAGGATCGGCACGCCGGACACTTCGGGATCGAGGCCGGCTCGCGCTTCGAGCGCTGGAACGGACCCGGCTGGCGCGATCAGGTGGACTGGGTCAGGGATGAGCTCGCCAACCTGCGGTCGGCGTTCCGATGGAGCAGGGAGCGCGGGGACGTCGACGTGGCGACCGACGTCGCGGCCCATGCCGCGCTGATGGGCTTCTCGGTGGAGCTGTTCGAGACGATCGGATGGGCGGAGGCGCTCCTCGACGAGGCGACCCGGGCCGACGTACCACGGCTCCCACGCCTGTACGCCGCGGCGGGCTACGCCTGCTTCGTCGGCCGTGCCGAGGTCGCGGCCGCGCACGCCCATCGCGCCACGGTGCTGGAGCAACACCCACCTACCAGTCGTGCGACCCCGGCTATGCGGCGTTCATCGAGGCTCTCGGCGAGGTCTACTGCGGGAACCTGGACCGCTACGTCGAGCTGACCGGTGAGGTCGCGGCGCTCCCCGGCCGGACCCGTGCGTTCGCGGTGGCCGCCTACGTCGACGGTCTGCAGTCGTCGGGCCGGATCGAGGAAGCACTCGAGCTGACGGACTCGGCGGTGACCGCCGCGCAGGAGCTCGGCAATCCGTACTGGATCGCCTACACCACGTGGATCGTGGGGTTGGCCCTGTCGAAGGCGGACCCGCCACGCGCGCTGGCGACGTGGGACGAGGGTGTGGCCTACATCGCTGAGCACGGAGTCGGCTTCTTCGAGGGGTTCATGGCTCGGGACGCCGCGCTGCTGCACACCTCGGACGGTCAGCTGGAGACGGCGCTGACCCTGTTCGAGCAGGCGATCGATGCCTTCCTGCGTACCGGCGCCATCGCGCAGCTGACGATCACGCTGGCGAGCCTGCCGGCCCTGTTCGAGCGCCTCGACAGGCCGTCCGTGGCGGGCACCCTGCTGGGCGCCGTGAACCGCGAACCGGGGAGCCTCCACCACGTCCCGTCGCTCCCGGAGCTCGGCGAGCGACTGCGGGACACCCAGCCCGAGGAGTCCGTCGAGCGGTGGACCGCCACCGGAGCCGCGATGGACCTCCCGGAGGCGGCGGCGTACGCGACGCACCAGATCGAGGTCGCGCAACGTGCTCTCGCCACCGCCGCCGAGCGCGGCGGTGCGGCGGGCTTGACCGCCCGGGAGACGCAGGTACTGCGGCTCATCGCCGAAGGGGCGAGCACGCGCGAGATATCGCAGACCCTGTTCATCTCGGCGAAGACCGCCGACAACCACATCCAGCACATCTACATCAAGCTCGCGGTGACCAACCGCGCGGCCGCGACCCGGTGGGCACTGGACCACGGGGTGGTCGAGCTGGCGGAATGAGGAGATCTCCTCATGTGCGGAGACCCCCGACGGCGCAGCATTCCTTCGTGCCAGCCACCGGGCTGGCAGGGCCCGGGATCCACGCGGATCCCGGAGAACGAAGGAGAGACCGATGATCCTGGCAACGACGAAGGTCAAGGACCTGGACCACTTCCTGGAGGTGTACGGCGCGGCCGGCGCCGACAAGCGCGGGTCACACGGGTCGAAGGGCTCGAGCGTCTACCGCGACCCGATCGAGGAGGACCGGGTCTGGGCCGTCTTCGACTGGGACGAGGAGGGCTGGACGGCCTTCGCCACCGACCCGGAGACCCCCGGGATCATGCAGGAGGCCGGCCACCTGGGGAGGCCGTCGCTCGGACAGTTCCTCGGGACGTTCAGCGCCTAGGGAACACGCCCCAGCCCTGCCGGGTGCTCGGCGCGAGCCCCGCTCGCGCCGAGCTACCCGAACCAGATGGTGATCTCGCGCTCGGCGGACTCGACGGCGTCGGAGCCGTGGACGAGGTTCTGCTGGACGGGGAGGCCCCAGTCGCGACCGAGGTCACCGCGGATGGTGCCGGGCAGGGCCACCGTCGGGTCGGTGGCACCGGCGAGGGCGCGGAAGCCCTCGACGACGCGCTCCCCCTCCACGACCATCGCGACGACCGGGCCGGAGAGCATGAACTCGACCAGCGGCTCGTAGAACGGCTTGCCCTCGTGCTCGGCGTAGTGCTCGGCGAGGAGCTCGCGGGTCGCCTCGCGGAGCTCGAGCCGGGCGAGGCGGTAGCCCTTGGCCTCGATCCGCCGGATCACCTCGCCGGTGAGGCCACGGCGTACGCCGTCGGGCTTGACCAGGACCAGGGTGCGCTCCATGGGCGGCACCCTATCCAGGGGTCACCAGTCGGCCAGACGCCGCCGTACGTCGTCGGGGACGGGGCCGTCCACGTCGGCCTCGACCGCACCGGCCGAGACCGTCAGCGGGACCAGACCGGCCCAGGTCCCGGTGGCGACGTCCTCGGGCTCGTCCTTCGGGCCGCCGGTGCGCGCCTTCACCGACGCCTCGGTCAACGGGATCGCGATGACGGTGGTCGCGGCGAGCTCCTTGCGGGTGTTCGCCCGCAGGGTGGCCGAGCGCCCGGGGACGACGTGGTCGACGAGCAGCCGCAGCGCGTGGTCGCGCTCGTCGACGTCGTCGACGCGGCGCGCGGCGCCGTAGACCACCGCGGAGCGGTAGTTCATCGAGTGGCTGAACGCCGCACGCGCGAGCACCAGGGCGTCGACCAGGGTGAACGTCGCGCAGACCACCTGACCCGGCGCCTGGAGCAGCCAGGGTGCGGCCACGGACCCGTGGAGATAGAGCGTGCCGCCTTCGTCGGGACCGTCCGGGTCGACCGCGTGGATCGCCGGCAGCACCACCGGATCACCGTCGCGGACGATGCCGACGTGGCAGACCAGCGCCTCGCGGACGATCGCGAACAGGTCCTCGCGTTCGGCGCTCCCCCGCTCGCGGTGCCGGGTCAGCCGCGTGCGTGGCGTCGGGGACAGGGTCTGGCTCATGCTCCTATCCTGGTGCCGAAGTGGCCTGCTTACACGGGCCACTTGGTGCTCAATGAGACAGGACACTTCGATGGCACGCAGCAGCACCGTCCCGGTCACCCTCGACCGCGGCTCGGGCGTCCCCCTCGCGCGCCAGCTCGCGTCACGGGTCCGTGACCAGGTCGTCGCCGGCGGCCTGCCCGTCGGGCGGCGGCTCCCCAGCACCCGCGCGCTCGCCACCGACCTCGGGGTCTCGCGCAGCGTCACCGAGCAGGCCTACGACCAGCTCACCGCCGAGGGGTGGCTCGAGAGCCGCCGCGGCTCGGGCACCTACGTCGCGGCCGGTGCCGCACCGCGCCCCGCGCACCGACCGGCGCGCACGCGCTCCCAGGAGACCGGGCTGCTCCGCCTGGACACGGGCACGCCGTGGATCGACGAACGCCATCGAGCCGCCTGGCGCCGGGCCTGGCGTGACGTCTCGGTGACCACCCCACCGCGGGGGTACGACGACCCCGCGGGGACGCCGGAGCTCCGCGACGAGCTCGCCGGGCATCTCGCGCGCACCCGCGGCCTCACCTGCGACCCCGACGAGATCCTGGTGACCACGGGCACCATCGGTGGCCTGACCCAGACGTTGGCCGCTCTTCGCCCGGGGCCGGTGGCGCACGAGGACCCCGGCTACCGCGCGGCGGCCGAAGCGATCCGCGCGAGCGGCCGGGAGATCCACGACATCCCGGCCACCGAGCCGGTGACCGACCTCGACGGCTGCGCCGCGGCGTACGTCACGCCCGCGCACCAGCATCCGCTGGGGCCGGTCATGTCCGGCGCCGACCGTCTCACCCTGCTGGGCGCCGCGCGTCGCGCGGGCGCCCTGGTGATCGAGGACGACTACGACTCGGAGTTCCGCTACGACGTGGCACCGGTGCCGGCGCTCGCCGCGCTCGACCGCGAGGTCGTCGCCTACCTCGGCACGGCCAGCAAGGCCGTCGCCCCGAGCATGCGACTGGGCTGGCTCGTCGCACCGACCTCGCTCCATCGCACGATCCTCGAGCGTCGCGAGATCACCCACGACCAGCCCGCGTGGCCGGTGCAACGCGCCTTCGTCTCCCTGCTCCGCGACGGGTACGTCGACCAGGTCGTGCGGTCGGCCCGCCGCGTCTACGCATCCCGCGCCGAGCGCGTGGTCTCGGCCCTCCGTGGCCGGGCCGAGCCGATCCAGCCGGTCGCCGGCATGTACGTCACGGTGCCGCTCCGCAGGCCACCGCGAAGCGCGTCGCCCGGCACGCGGAGGCCGCCGGGTTCGAGGTGCCGATGCTCCGCGACTACTGCCGGAGCGCGCGACGAGCCGGCGTGATCATCGGATTCGGCGGCTGCACCGACGACGAGCTCGACCGCGCGCTCGCCGCGATCGTCCGTGGCCTCTCCTAGGAGTCGGCCCGCTCCGCCCCGTACGCCGCGTAGGCCGCGGCGCGCTCGCGCTCGATCTTGCGACCGAGGAAGTACGCCGTGCCCCACAGCAGCGCGAAGATCGCACCGAGCACGAACATGATCGTGACCACGAACCCGAGGCCGATCGCCACGACCTGGATCAGCCAGCCCACGGCGTACGCCGCCTCCCAGCGCAGCAGACCCGCCAGCAGCAGGCAGGCGACGCAGAGTCCGAGACCCACCGCGAGCGCCGTCCGCCACGGCACGTCGGCGAGGTTGATCATCACCGGCGTCGTGAGACCGAGCGCGATCGCCTCCAGGGAGAGGATCGCGGCGCACATCCCGCGCTTCGGCGAGCGCTCCTCAGCCACCAGCGGTCCTGTCGCGGCGGCGCAGCATCGCCCGCGCCTCGCCGACCGTCACCACCGACCCGGTGATGAGCACGGCACCGGACCCGATCGAGGAGCCGACCGCCGCGCCGGCCTCGGCCAACGCGGTCGCCTCGTCGATCGCGTCCTCGAGCCGCCGCGCCACCGTCACCCGGTCGGCGCCGAACACCTCGCGCGCGACGACGGCCAGCTCCTCCGCGGGAAGGGCACGACGCGTGGAGTTCTGGGTGACGACCAGGTGCTCGAAGTGTGGTTCGAACGCCGCGAGCACGCCTTCGTACTCCTTGTCCGACATCACCCCGATGACCCCGATCAGCGGGGAGAAGGCGAACGAGTCGTCCAGGGCTGCGGCCGTGGCGTCGGCCCCGTGGGGGTTGTGCGCCGCGTCGAGCAGGATCATCGGGCTGCGCCGGATGATCTCGAGCCGGCCGGGTGACGTCGCGCGGCCGAACGCCTCGCGGATCAGGTCGGCGTCGAGCTGGTGGTCGCCGAGGAACGCCTCGACCGCCACCAGCGCGGTCACGGCGTTCTGCGCCTGATGGGACCCGTAGAGCGGCAGGAAGACGTCGTCGTACTGCCCGTGGAGTCCCTGCAGGGTGAGCAGCTGTCCCCCGACCGCCGGCACCCGCGACGCCACCCCGAACTCGAGGCCCTCGCGCACGGGCGTCGCGTCCACCTCCGCACAGCGACGCAGCAGCACCTCGGCCGGGCCGAGCAGCTGCTCGGCGATCACGACGGTGGCGCCGGGCTTGATGATGCCGGCCTTCTCGAGCGCGATCTCCTCGACGGACGTCCCGAGGTACGCCGCGTGGTCCACGCCGATCGGCGTCACCACGGCCACCACCCCGTCCGCGACGTTCGTGGCGTCCCACGCGCCGCCCATGCCGACCTCGACGACCGCCACGTCGACCGGCGCGTCGGCGAACGCGGCGTACGCCATCCCGACGATGGTCTCGAAGAAGCTCAACGGCTCGGGCTGAGCGGCGTCGACCAGGTGGGTGTAGGGCGCGATGTCGTTGAACGCGCGGACGAACTCCTCGTCGGTGAGCGGCTCCCCGTCGACGGTGATCCGCTCGTTGATGCGCTCGAGGTGGGGGCTCGTGAACCGACCCGTGCGGAGGTCGTGGGCCCGGAGCAACGTGTCGATCATCCGGCTGGTCGACGTCTTGCCGTTGGTCCCGGTCAGGTGGATGACCGGGTAGGCGCGTTGCGGGTCACCCAGGAGCTGGGTGAAGGCGCGGATGCGGTCGAGCGACGGCTCGATCCGGGTCTCCGGCCAGCGCGACTGCAGCGCGTCGTCGACCTCGGTGATGGTCTGCGCGAGACGCGCTTCGGGTAGCTCGGCCATGGCGCGACCGAGTCTAGGGAGCGGCGGGACGTATCCCGAAGGCGGCCGCGGCGATCCGCAGCAGATACTCGCCCTCGGTACCGTCACGGTTTCCCGTGGGGGTGAGCCCGACCGCCAGCACCCGTGCCGCGTCCCGAGGGGCCACCACGAGCGTCGCGTAGCCGGCGGTTCCCCCGCTCTTGCCCCACAGGACGAGACCGCCGGGCAGCCGGGTGCGCTGCAACCCCATGCTGAAGCAGGCCTTGCCGGCGTCCGGCCCGGCCGCGCATCCGCCGGTCGTGCCCACGTAGGGGACGTCCGGGACCTGCATCATGCGCGCCAGCTCGGGCCTCGCCAGCACCCGGCCGCGCAAGAGGGCGCTGAGGAACCGGGACAGGTCCTGAGTGGTGGAGACCATGCCGCCTTCCGCCCAGGAGTAGGCACTCTGCTCCGTCACGTCGGCCAGTCGGTGACCCACCCGCACGTAGCCGTGGACGTGCCGCCCGACGATCCGGACGCGCGCGGGCCGGGGCAGGCTCGTGTGGTGAAGGCCGAGTGGGTGCAGGATCCGGATGCGCAGCTGGTGGATGAAGGTGTCGTGGGTGATCCTCTCGACCACCAGCCCGGCCAGGAAGTAGTTGACGCCGTTGTACTGCTGGTGCGTGCCCGGCTCGAACTGCATCCGGTGCTCGACCGCCGACCGGACGACCTGCCGGGGCGAGAAGTAGTCGAGGCGATGACGCACGACCCAGGCCGGGTCATCGTGACCGGCATCCTCGGTCGAGGCCGGTAGCCCGCTGGTGTGGTCGAGCAGCTCACCCACCGTGATCGGAGGGAAGCGGCCGGGCAGGAGCCCGGGCAGGACCGCCTGCACCCGGGTTCCCAGGGAGAGCCGGTGCTCGCTGACCAGCTGGAGCACGATCGCGGCGGTGAACATCTTCGTGGCACTGCCGATGCGGAAGCGCGCACCCGGCCTGACATCTCGCGCGTGCTTCACGTCGGTGACACCGGAGGCACCTCGCCATCGCCCATCCGGGCCACTGACCTGCACCTGGGCGCTCGTCACGTCCCGGTTCGGCAGCCCGGCGATGGAGGCGTCCAGCGCAGCCGGGTCGAGCGGCGGCAAGCGGTGGACCTGGCCCGGTGTGGCGCGGGCGGATGGGGCCGCCGTCGTCCCGGCAGCGAGACCCGCGAGTGCGAGCACGAACGCGAGAAGCGCGGCGACCTTGCTGAAGGCAGTAGTTGTCGTCATGTGACGAGCGTGTGTCGCCATCCGGACCGGCGACATCCGGCGTCACCCTGGGCCATCCCTCATTCGACCCGCAGGTTCGCCATGTCCACGAGTCGCTCGTAGCCGAGTGCCTCGTAGATCTTGTTCGACGTCGGGTTCGCCTGGTCGGTGAACAGGCAGGCACGGACACCACGCTCGACGAGCAGCCTCGACACCTCGTAGACCGCACGACTCGCGTAGCCGTGACCGCGGTGCTCCCCCGGGGTGTAGACCGGCCCGACGCGAGAGACACCGAACGCCGGCTGCGTGGCGGCGGTGACGTGGAGCGGGACACCGTCGACCTCCCAGACGAAGATCTGCCCGGTCTCGATCCGGCGCCGCATCTCGTCCGGTGTCGGGGACTCGTGGGGTGAGGTTCCGGCCGCGCGTCCGGCCTGCTCGTCGGCGTCCGTCATGAACGCGTCGTACCAGCTGATGACGAGGTCCTGCTCGTCCAGCCGGGCCGGTCGCAGCCGACCGGGGGTCTCGCGCGGCTCCTTCAGCTGCCCGAGCTCGAACAGCCGGGTGTGCTGGCCGACCGTGGCGTGCTTCCCGGTGGCGTGGGCCATCTCCTCACAGAACACCTGGACGGCCGGCAGCGCACCGTTGGCGCCGAGGACGGGCTCGTCGCGGTCGAGCAGGGTCCGAGCGAGCAGGACGGCCGCGTCGTCGGACATCGGCATCAGGTACGCCGGGTACTCCCCGAACGGTGCCGTCCGCATGGCCGTGGCGACCACGGTCGCCCGCTCCACGAAGGCGGCGAACCAGCACGGCACCCCGTCCGGCCACGGCACCCCCGATGCGGCCTGGTCCCGGATGCGGGACGCAACGCCGGCCATGACCGTGCTGAGCACCGGCTGCTCCGCGAGGTGTGCGCCGGCCACGTCGAGGAAATCGGCCGGGTCGTCGTAGAAGCGCAGCTCCATGCACTGACGCTAGGCGCTCACCCCACGTCCCCGCATGCGGTTTCCCGCCCCTCGGGTGACGGTCGTGGGCGCGGTCTGCCTCGGCGGGTGTGCGGCCTACGCCATGGGGCGGGAGCCGCGGAATTCCTACCTTCGAGGAGTGGGTCTCGGGCCCCCGCCCACCACCACTTCCAGCCAGTCGCAAAGGAATCACGATGTCCCGCTTCACGCACCAGTCGCCCAGCCCCACTCCACCGTCGAAAGGTTTTGCCATGTCTCACCTCCTCTACAAGATCGGGAACTTCTCCGGCCGTCACCCGTGGCGGGTCATCTCCGCCTGGCTCGTGGTCGCCGGAGCGGTCTTCCTCCTGAACGGTTCGATCGGCGGAGCTCCCGACGAGAGCTTCAGCCTCCCCGGCGCCGAGTCGCAACGCGCGGTGGACGCCATCCAGGACCGCTTCCCGCAGGAGACGCTCTACTCGTCCAACGTCGTCTTCCACTCCGAGGACGGACTGACGTCGCCTGAGACCGAGCACGCCATCGAGCAGGCCGTCACAGAGCTCGAGGCCGGTCCTCACGTGATCGCCGTCAGCAGTCCCTACGACCCACGCGGCCCGACCGTCAGCAAGGACGGTCAGACCGCATTCGCCACCGTCGGCTTCGACACCGAGAAGGTCGAGAAGGCCGACTTCGAGGCCGCTGAGAAGGCCGTCCAAGACCTTCGCGACGCCGGGATCCAGGTCGAGTACGACGGCGGCCTCGGCTACGCGAACGCCCCCGCCGGCGGCAACAGCGAGCTGATCGGCATCCTGATGGCCGTCCTGATCCTCGCGATCGCGTTCGGTTCCCTGGTTGCGATGAGCCTGCCGATCGTGTCTGCCTTGTTGGCCCTCGTGATCGGGAGCAGTGCGATCGGGATCATGTCCGGTCTCGTGCCGGTCCCCTCGATCACCGGTGTCGTGGCGATGATGCTCGGCCTCGGTGTCGGCATCGACTACGCCCTGTTCATCCTGGCCCGGCACCGTCAGAACCTGGCGTCCGGTCAGACCGTCCCCGTGGCCATCGGTCGCGCCAACGCAACAGCGGGTCTGTCGGTGCTCTTCGCCGGCGTCACGGTGATCGTGGCGATCCTCGGCCTGAAGGTGTCGGGCATCCCGATGATGTCGATGATGGGTTACGGCTCGGCGATCATGGTGGCCGTCACCATGCTGGCCTCGATCACGCTGCTTCCCGCCATGCTCGGCGTCGTCAAGCACAAGGTGAACAGCGCCCGCATCCCGTTCGTCAGGTCGAAGCCGGCCTACGACCCCGACGCCAAGTCCGCCCGTTGGGCCCAGCGCGTGGTCAACAAGCCGGTCCGGTACGGCAGTGCAGCTGCCGTGGTGCTCGGGATCCTGGCCATCCCCGTGTTCTCGATGCACCTCGGGTTCGCTGACGCCGGCAACGACGCCCCGGACTCGACCACCCGCCACGCGTACGACCTGATGGCGGATGGATACGGCCCCGGGACCAACGGTCCGCTCGAGGTCGTGCTCGAGGCCGACGGTGGCACCGTCCCGCAGGACGCCATCAGCAAGGTCGGGACGGCACTGGCTGCGGAGCCGGGCGTCGCCTCGGTCGGACGGCCGACGACGAACAAGGCCGCGGACATCGCGATCCTGACCGTCACGCCGACCACGTCCCCGCAGGACACGAAGACCGGGGAGCTGCTCGCGGACATCCGCGCGGATGTTCTCCCGCAGGCACTGCAGGGAACCGACGTCGAGGCATCCGTCACCGGTGCGACCGCACTGACCGACGACGTCTCGTCACGGTTGCAGCAGCGCATGCCGCTGTTCCTCGGAGCGGTGATCGGTCTGTCGTTCCTCGTGCTGATGGTCGTGTTCCGCTCGGTGCTCGTCCCGTTGAAGGCGGCACTGCTCAACGTGCTGGGTGTCGGCGCGGCGTACGGCGTCATCGTGGCGGTCTTCCAGTGGGGCTGGGGCGCAAGCCTCATCGGCGTCCACGAGTCCGTGCCGATCATGCCCTTGGCACCGATGCTGATGTTCGCGATCCTGTTCGGCCTGTCGATGGACTACGAGGTCTTCTTGATGAGCCGGGTGCGTGAGCAGTACCTGAAGCACCGCAACCCTGGTCGCGCTGTGGTCGAGGGCGTCGGCTCGACGGCCAAGATCATCACCAGCGCCGCGATCATCATGATCAGCGTGTTCGGGTCGTTCATCCTCGACGTGGACGTGACGACCAAGATGTTCGGCATCGGCCTCTCGGTCGCGGTCCTGCTCGACGTCACGCTGGTCCGGATGGTGCTGGTGCCGGCGGCGATGAGCCTGCTCGGCCACCGTGCCTGGTGGCTGCCGGAGTGGCTCGACCGCCGGTTGCCGAGGATCGACCTCGAAGGCGGCGCGCACGACGGAGAGGAGCAGGCCGAGCCGCAGTCGCAGCCGGACCGGACCCCCGTCCTGGTGTGAATCGGTCCTCGTCCTGAGCCGGTGCGGTCGCTCCCCTGGGAGCGGCCGCACCGGCATCGGCGTTCCGGGTGTCCGCGATCCCCTACGCTCCGTCCATGGGGGCTCTTCGCGTCGTGCTGGCCGACGACAACTTCCTGGTGCGCGAAGGAGTGGCCAAGCTCCTGGCCGAGGTCGACGACCTCGAGCTGGTCGACAGCGTGGGGGACGCGCAGGCCCTGCTCGCGGCCGTCGCGGAGCACCGGCCGGACGCCGTGCTCACCGACATCCGGATGCCGCCGACCCACACCACCGAGGGGATCGACGCGGCCAAGCAGATCCGGGTCGAGTACCCCGACGTCGGCGTCGTCGTCCTCTCGCAGTACGTCGAGGAGGACTACGCGTTCGACCTTCTCGCCGACGGCGTCGCCGGGCTCGGCTATCTCCTGAAGGAACGCATCTCCGACATCGACGAGCTCGTCAGGGCCCTCCAGGACGTCTCCCGCGGCGGTTCCGCCCTCGACCCGAAGGTGGTCGAGGGGCTGATGGCTCGCCGTACCGCCGAGGCAGGATCGCCGCTGCGCGGCCTGACCGACAAGGAGCGTCAGGTGCTGGAGCAGATGGCGACGGGCCGGACGAACGCCACGATCGCGCGGACGCTCTTCATGAGCGAGCGGTCCGTCGAGAAGCACATCAGCTCGGTGTTCCTGAAGCTGGGTCTGCTCGACGAGGGCGAGACGAACCGCCGCGTCTCGGCCGTGCTCGCCTACGTCGAGGCCACGCGGTGATCCGGCTCGGCTGAGCGCATCGTGCGGTTTTCCGCACTCCCGATGAGCGGCTGCTCCCCTGCCGTCGGCGACAGGATGTCCACCACACTGCTGCTGTGAGGCTGCCATGAGTGTGCCGCGAGGGGCCGACGACCGGCGTACGTCGGTCGTGGTCACGCTCGGCACGCTCCTCGCCGTTGCCGTCGTGTACGTCGTGGTGGTGCTCGGCGGTGGCTTGGTCATCGGCCGCACCGACTCTCCGAACGTCGCGCTCTCGGTCGTCGCCACCGCCCTGGTGGCGCTCGGCCTCGAACCCCTCCGCGCCACCCTGCGATCCGTCGTGACCGAGCGGCTGGGTGGCGGGCGTCGCGCGCCGTACGACGTGCTGAGCGGCTTCACGGACTCGCTGGTCGACGCAGGCGGCGACCCGGAGTCGGGTGCCTTCGATCTCCCCACCCGGCTGGCCCGACACCTCGCGACCGGGACCGGGGCGGCCTGGGCCCAGGTCTGGGTGATGGTGGGCAGCGCGCTCGAGCTCGCGGCCACGTGGCCGCCCGATGCCGCCCCGGACCCGCACGAGCAGGGTCTCCACGCACGCGACGTCCAGCTGGACGGCGAGCACCTCGGCACGCTGCGCGTGCGCGAGCAGGAGGACACGCCCTTCGGCCCCATCGAGGAGCGTCTGCTCGCCGACCTCGCCGCCCAGGCCGGGATGATCCTCCATCGCAGCCGCCTCCGTGCCGAGCTCGCGCGGCGCGCCGCCGACCTCGCCGTACGGGCAGAGGAGCTGCAGGAGTCCCACGCCGTCTCGTCGACGCCCACGACGCGGAACGGCGGCGGCTCGAGCGAGACATCCACGACGGCGCCCAGCAACACCTGGTGGCGCTGGTGGTCAACCTCCGGCTGGCGCAGACGCTGGCCGAAAGGGCACCCGAACGCTCCCGAGCGGTGCTCGCCGAGCAGGTGGCCGCGGTCGACGCGGCGATCGGCACGCTGGTCGACCTGGCTCGTGGGCTCTACCCGCGCACCCTCGTCGAGCACGGCGTCGGCCCGGCCCTGCGAGAGGTGTCCGGCGGGACCGGAGCTCCGATCTCGGTCACCGACCAGGACGTCGCCCGGCTCCCGAGCGACATCGAGGCGGCTCTCTACTTCTTCGCCGTCGAGGCCATCCAGAACGCCGTGAAGCACGCCAGGGCCTCAGCGATCGCGGTCGACCTCACCTCGGACGGCCGGCGGGTGAGCCTGCAGGTGCGCGACGACGGCCGCGGGTTCGAGACGACAGCGGGGTCCACGGGCCACGGACTCGGAAACATGCGCGATCGGATCGACGCGATGCAGGGCACCTTCACGTTGGAGTCCGTCCCCGGCCGCGGAGCCACGGTCAACGCGACAGTGCCGGTGCCGGTCGGCGCGGAGGCGGCGTCGTGACCCCGCCGGCACGGGTCGCGTGGATGCTGGCGGTGGCCGGACTCGTCTTCATCACCGTCGACACGGCCATCGTGTCCGGGTCGATCGGTCTCTTCTCGTCCCAGTCGGTGGGCATCCACGGCTGGCCCTCGTTGACATGGCGGCCGGTGGCTGCGGGGTCCTCGGTGCGGTGATCGTGAGCAGCGATCGCCCATCGATCGGCTGGCTGCTCAACGTCATCGGCGTCACCACCTCCTGGTCGCTGGTCGGCGAGTCGTACACCCACTGGGTCCTGTTCGAGGGTGGCCCCGGCCCGGTGCGCTTCGCCGAGCTGGTCGGCTCGCTCTCGTCGCTGAGCGGCGGGTCCCTCGCCCTGGCCGGGCTCGCGGTGACCTTCCTGCTCGTCCCCGACGGTCGTCTCCTGGCGCGAGGCTGGCGCTGGGTCATCGTGACGGCGGTCACCGGATACGGGCTGTTCTCGAGCGGCGTCGTCATCGTCGGGCCGCACGTGATCAGTACGAAGGAATCGGACGCCCCGGGGGGGCACGTGCTCCCGCAGGTGTTCTTCGCGGCCGGCATCCTCCTCGTCCTGGCTGCCCTCCTGGCGTCGGTGACGTGTCTCGCCATCCGTCTGCGCCGGTCGCACGGCCAGGTGCGCCAACAGGTGCGCATCGTGGCCGTCGGCGCCGCCTCGGTCGGCCTCGGGCTGTTGGTCCTCCTGGCGAACGAGGCCATCCATGGCGGATCCCAGCAGGTCTGGTCGAGCCTGGTGCTGTACGGCTCGTACGCCTTCCTCGTCGTGTGCATCGCGGTGGCCGTGCTCCGCTACCGCCTGTACGACGTCGAGCTCATCCTCAGCCGCGGGCTGGTCGTCGCCGTCGCCGCCGGGTTCGGCGCAGCCGGGTACGTCGGTCTGGTGGTCGCCCTCGGCCGAGCGGCCGGACACCGGACCGGCGGCTTCTGGGCCTCGCTGGTCGCGATGTCCGTGGTGGCTCTCGCCTTCCAACCGCTGCGCAACGCTGTCGTGCGGCTCGCCGACCGACTGGCGTACGGCTCCCGCGCGGCGCCGTACGACGCGCTCGCCTCGTTCAGCCGCCGGATCGGCCGCAGCCCTGCCCCGGGAGCCGTTCTCCCGGCGATCGCGGCCGCGGCCGGGCAGGCGGTGGCCGCGGATCGGGCCGTCGTCCGGCTCGAGGTGGACGGCGGCTCCGACCGGTTCGAGGTGTGGCCCTCCGGCGCCGCAGGGTTGCCCGAGCCCGCCGGGCGCATCGTCCCGATCGCGGACGAGCAAGGCCCGTTGGGGTCGATCGGGCTCGACATCCCGGCGGGACGTGACGTGCGCCCCTTCGAGGCCCGGATGCTCGCGGACATCGCCGACCAGGCCGCGGTCGCCTTCCGCAACGTCCGGCTCCAGGTCGAGCTCGCCACCCAGGTCGAGCGGCTCGACGAGCGGACCGGCGCCCTGGACGCATCGCGCCGTCGGCTCATCGACGCGGCCGACACGGAGCGTCGGCGGCTCGAGTCGGCCCTGGCCCGCGAGGTCCTGCCGGCCATGGACTCCCTCCGCGCCGATCTGGCCGACGGACCGGCACGCGTCGACGAGGTCACGGCCGCGTCGTACGTCGAGCGGGCGACGTCCGCCCTCGAGGCACTCCGCGAGCTGACGCGGGGGATCTATCCCACGCTCCTCACCCGATCCGGGCCGCTCGCCGCCCTCACGTCGTACGCCGACCGGAACGGCCGCAGCGCGGTCCTGTCGCTCGAACCCAGCCTCGCGGGGATCAGGTACGCCGAGCGCGTGGAGGCGGCCGTCTACTTCTGCTGCATCGAGATGCTCGGGTCCCCGGGTGACCCCGGGGACGTCGCCGTGGACCTGGTCGACCCCGAGATCGTCGTGACGCTCAGCGGGCCACGACGCGACGACCTGGACCTGCTCGCGATGGCCGATCGCGTGGAGGCGGCCGGCGGTTCGTACACCGACACCCCGGGCCGGCTCACGATCCGGCTGCCGGCCGTCCCGGAGCAGGCCGCGACTCCTGCCACACCTGCTGCAGGCGCTCGGGGCTGAACGCCGCCTTCGAGACGTACGCCGCCGCGCCGCATCCGGCGCTGTCGAACTCGTCCTCGTCGTACGTCGACAGCAGCACGACCACCGCCGTGTCGGTGAGCCGCGAGGCGGCCTCGATGCCGTCCATGCCCGGGAGGTTGACGTCCATGAGCACGAGGTCCGGTCCGAGCTCTCCTGCCCGACCAGCGGCACCTCCCCGCTCGACGCGGAGCCGACCACGACGAAGCCGGACGTCTCCTCCACCACGGCCGTCATGGCGCGGCGGTAGGCGTCCTGGTCTCCTCACGAGCACGCGCACATCGGTCACACCACCATTCTCGCCGCCGCGGTTCCGGCGCCCCAGGGGGTGACCGCACGTTCGGACGGGCGCTACCCGCGACAGGATGGGGGCATGAGCAGTGACTACGTCCTGACCTGGCGGCCTGCCACTGCAGACGAGGTACCGCTCCTGGCCAGGTCGAGGCGCCGGGTGATGTGGGCGAAGAAGTCACGGATGACGTCCTCGCCGACGTCGACGGTGTAGTGACCTCGATCAGGTCGCCGCCGGACGATGTCGAGTGCCAGGTCTCGCATGGTCCACCCCCGGGGTGGGTCATCCGAGATGATGCGCTCGGGTGGCGCCGGTGGTGACCTCGCCGGTCTCTGGTCGACGGCATCAGTCCCACCCGATGCCGGCTGTGGCCCAGGCCTCCCGATCGACGGGCGAGGGCTGAGTCCCCCACCAGGTCGTGACCTGCCGCGCCAGCTCGGCCGAGCAGCCGTGCCGGACCTGATCCAAAACGCCTGCTCGGAGTACGGGAACGCCGCGACACGCTGGCGCACGAGGCGCTCGTCGAGGTCGGCCGCCTGGCCGCGCCTCCGGAAGCGCTCGACGGCCTCGCCGGGCGTGACGACGAGCTCCACCACCCACAACGGCGCTTCCGGGATGTCCGCGATGGCCGCGAGCAGACTCGCGCGCTGCTCAGCCGGGCGCAGTGGATTCAAGGACCGCAATCCGCCGCGCTCCGGGACCGCACGTCCTGCCGCATGCGCCGCGTCGTACGCGAGCATCCGGCTACTCCGGTTCCGGTCACACCCAGGGAGCAGGGCCGAGAAGAGCGAGTCGACCTCGACCAGCAGGGTGTCGCCTCTCGACGAGTCCGGGGCGAGCAGCCGCGTGACCGAGGACTTGCCCGCGCACGGCGCCCGTCACGACCAGGATCCCGCGGACCGTCACCGAACGCATGCCGTCGCCCTGTCGCTCGTCGCCGCTGGCTGAGCCGGACTGCTGTCCGAGACTGCCGACCTCCGCGGCAGGAGCCCCCGCCTCCTCCTTCAGCTCCACGAACAGGACCTTCGTGGGAGTCTCCCCGATGTTCTCGCCGTGATGCTCCTGGGCCGGCAGCCAACTGACCGAGCCCGCCGTAAGCTCGACGTCTCGCTGCATGTCGCCAGACACGAGGCGCCTTCGGAACGCACTCAAGGTGTACATGACGCTGTCGGGATGCTGATGGGGGGTTGTTCGGTCGCCCGGTTCGTCGTGGAACGAGAACTCTGACGCGATCGTTCTCGAACACGACCTGGTAGTGCTCCGGATTGCTCGCAACGGGATCGAGGCTCATGGAGGGACCCTGTCAGAAGCGGTGCGGGGCCTGCATCCGTCAGCCACAAACCGATTGGCGGTGGCCGCGTGGCGCTCCATAGACTTCCGCCATGACCGAGACCACGCCGGACACGTGACCACCGACGACGCCGCAGCAGCCGGCCGTCGTCGTACCGGACAAGCCTGCGCTCGAGGGTCTCGAGGACAAGTGGTCGGAGCAGTGGGAGGCCGACCAGACCTACGCCTTCTACCTACTCGAAGACCCGCGAGGAGATCTACGCGATCGACACGCCGCCGCCGACGGCGTCGGGGACGCTGCACTTCGGCAGTGTCTGCTCCTACACCCAGTGCGACCTGATCGCCCGCTACCAGCGGATGCGCAGGGCAAAGAAGGTCTTCTACC
>CAVWZR010000004.1:0-200658 GCA_963759515.1 uncultured Actinomycetota bacterium
CGTGGCGATCGGGTGAACGGATTGCTACGCCGACCAGACGCTCGCGATGTTCTTCCGGTAGTGCCGACCCGGGATCGTGTTGAGGACGGCGACGACCGGTGGCGGGATCTCCCTCTTCAGTCCCGCGACGTCTTCCGGAGCCGCGCCGTCGAGGAGCCAGGCAACGAACGTGCCGCTCTCACCCTGATGCGCCTTGCGCACGGCGCCACGCGCCGCCTTCATCTGGGGCGTGTCCATGATCGTGGCGGCCCACGGCTCGAGCTCGGACTCCTCGTGGGCCAGGTGGTCGTGGAGCACCTCGCCGAGCTGCGCCACGGCGGCGCGGGCGTCGGCCGCCTTCGAGGCGGACGGGTCACCGTGGAGTCGGCGTACGACGTCGTCGGCGTGGTCGAGTGCGGACAGCATCTGCGCGTGCTCACCGCCCAGGTCGCTGGTGAGCGACTCGTCGGCACCCAGCTCCCGGAACGCGGGCCAGAAGATCGTCTCCTCGTCCTCGTGGTGGTGGTGCAGCTGGTGAGAGTAGTTGTCCCATGCCGCGACCAGCTGGTCTGCCCGTTCCTGGGATCCGTCCGGGAACGATGCGAGCGCGGAGTCGAATCGCGCCAGGTCGCGTCTGAACGCCGCGTGGATGACGGTGTTCATGGTCAAGTGCTCGGTCATGAGCCCCCCTTCGTCGGAAGGCATTCTGCGCTCGGACACCTCTCGGCACCAGACCTCCCGCGGGCTAGGTTGGAGTCGACCCGCCCGTCCCAGCGGGGCCCCGACAGACGTTTCTTGCAGGACGAAAGGACCGAGATGACCGAGTACGCCGTGACCGATCCCAGCACCGGGGAGCGGATCAGTGACGTTCCCACCGACAGCGACGAGCAGGTGCTCGCGGCGGTGGCGGCGGCCCAGGATGCCTTCACCACCTGGGGCCGCACGAGCTCGGCCGCGGACCGCGCGAAGCTCGTCCGACGTGTGGCTGAGCTGCACACCGAGCGCCGTGAGGAGCTCGCGAGCGCGATGAATCGCGAGATGGGCAAGTCGATGGACGACTCGCTCGGCGAGGTCGACTTCAGCGCCGCGATCCACGGCTACTACGCCGACCACGCCGAGGAGTTCCTGGCCGACGAGCCCATCGACCTCTTGGAGGGCGAGGGCTCCGCGGTGGTGCGGAAGCGTCCGCTCGGCGTGATCCTCGGGATCATGCCGTGGAACTACCCGGCCTACCAGGTCGCTCGGTTCGCAGGCCCCAACCTCGCCGCCGGCAACACGGTGCTGCTCAAGCACGCTCCGCAGTGCCCCGACTCGGCGCGGATCCTGCAGGAGATCTTCGACGGCGCGGGCTTCCCGAAGGGCGCCTACGTCAACATCTACGCGTCGAACGAGCAGATCGAGCAGATCATCGGCGACCCCCGCATCCAGGGCGTTTCGCTGACCGGCTCCGAGCGGGCCGGCTCGGCCGTGGCCGCGACCGCGGGGCGGCACCTGAAGAAGGTCGTCCTGGAGCTCGGCGGGTCCGATCCGTTCATCGTGCTCGGGTCCGACGACCTCGACGCCACGGTGGACGCCGCCATCTCCGCCCGCATGGAGAACACCGGGCAGGCCTGCAACGCCGGCAAGCGTTTCATCGTGGCCGACGAGCTGCACGACGACTTCGTCGCGAAGTTCACCGAGAAGATGCTGGGCCAGGAGACCGGGCCGCTCTCCTCACAGCTGGCCGCCGACCGGCTCACTGCGCAGGTCGACAGTGCCGTGGCGGCGGGGGCCAACCTCGCGACCAACGGCGAGCCCCACGGCGCGTTCTACCCGAGCGGCGTCCTCACCGGTGTCGCCGAGAACAGCGAGGCGTTCCACCAGGAGCTGTTCGGGCCGGTCGCCATGGTGTTCCGCGCCAAGGACGAGGCCGACGCCGTCCGCATCGCCAACGACACGCCGTACGGCCTGGGCTCCTACGTCTACACCAACGACCCCGACCAGGCGGCCCGGGTCGCCGACCAGATCGACGCCGGCATGGTCTTCGTCAACGGCGTCGGGGCCGAGGGTGTCGAGCTGCCGTTCGGCGGCGTCAAGCGCTCCGGCTTCGGCCGCGAGCTCGGTCGCTTCGGCATCGAGGAGTTCGTCAACAAGAAGCTGATCCGCACGGTCACCTGATCTGCGGTGGAAGCGCCCCCGGCATCGGCGAGGTGCCGGAGGCGCTGAACTCCACCCGATGGTCAGCTCACGGACGCACCACCACCCCGCCTCCGCCCAGAGCGAGCGGCGCGTCCGGCGTACCGACACGGTGGTAGAGCGTGCCGCCGGGCGTGTACACCGTCATGGCGAAGGTGTTGGCGTGACGGACTGTCGGTCACGTCGAGACGGAATGCGTGCTGCCGCAACCTCGACACGACGTGACCCGCTCGGTCCAGCACCGTGACGTCGCAGGTTCCTGCCATCGTCGCGTGGTCGCGGGCGATCGCGACCCCACCTCGTTGCCACCCTGTGGACGAGACGACGTACCGGTTGCCGTTCGCCCCGGCGAACGAGTAGGCCAGGACACCGATCGGCGTACCGTCATTCCGGAGCCTGACGTCAAACGCGAAGTAGCCGTGGTCGTGAGTCGAGATCGGGACCGGCCGGTCGAGGTAGCCGGGGTCGTGGACCCAACCCACTCCGGCCGCAGAGCCACGCGCCGTCGGTGCGTAGACGGTGATCGGCACCGGATCCGAGTCCGGAGCCTCGAAGAACCCGGCCGAGGGGTCCGTTCGCACGGCCACCGTCCACGTGCCCGTCGCCAACTGCCCGACGTCTGCCATGGCGTCGCCCTGCTGATCAGGTGACGCCGGGTACGTCGCGTTCGGGACACCCGAGGTGTTCCCGGGCGCGTACATGTCGAACAGGACGTCGGCATGGGCCACGTCGCCAGGCGCGCCGTCCTGGTCCTGGGCGACGTGAGCCCGGAGGACGACCGGCGCGGTCGTGGCCGACCCGGTCGGGAACATCAGGTCGCCTGTGTAACCGACGTGGGCGCGTCTCGCGCTGCACCACGATTCGGAGAGGGCGTTTCGCTGTGCTCGTTCCCGTCCGAGGCGCGCACGGCCGCGTCGTACACCCCGGCCGGACCCTGGTCGCGGCCCGAGATCTGCCAGCCACTGCTGTCGGTCCGCGACACGTGGAGTCCGTCGGGAAGACCGACGGCATCGACCGTGACGTCATCAGTGTCCGGATCGAACGTCGTGACGTCGATCGGCGCGAGCGGGTCGCTGTAGCTCACCGATGCCGCGACTGAGCTGAGGCTGACGGTCGGCGCACTGTCTCGGACCTCCACGGACGTAGCCCTCGACGTCGTGGTGCCGAGGTCATCGGTGGCAGTCACCCGGACGGTCACGATGTCTCCCCGGTCGCCGTTCCCGGGCACCGAGAGATCAAGTGTTGATTCGCTCTCGGGGAGGCGCGTGGTGCCGTTGAACCATTCGTAGGACAGCATGACGGTGTCCTGCCGACCCGCGTTCGTCGGGTCGTGGTCCGGGTCGGTCGCCGTCGCCGTCGCCGTCACAGCATCGCCCGTGGCCGGATTCGCAGGTGTGACCTTCGGGTCGTCGAGCACGGGAGCCTCGTCCGGGTTTCCGGTGAAGTGGTTCAGGATCAGGGTGTCGTCGCGCTGGTTGACGAAGTCGAACATGTTCAGCAACGAACCGGCTTCCGCGTCGAACGACTCGTGGCCGAGTCGGCCGAGTCCCCAGTTGTCCTCGATGAACCGCAGCACCGACGTCTGATCGGTCAACGTGTGGTCGACGTGGTTCTCCTGGGCGTACGGCGACACGACCAGGAGCGGCAACCGCTCGCCGTACCCGCAGCGCATCTCGAAGATCGTGCTCGGGGCTGGAGGTTGCTGCCCTGCAGCAGCCAGGCACAGCGTGCTCGCCGTCGTCCCGTACAGGCCATCGTTGACGAGACTGCCCGAGTGATGGACGTTGGGCGGGGGCTCGTGGTCGTACCACCCGTCGGAGTCGTCCCAGGCGAGGACCACGGCCGTCGAGGACCACTCCGGCAGCTCCTGGAGCCGGTTCAGCGGTGTCGACCAGGAAGTCCTGCTCGTCCAGCGGGTTGGAGTTCTGGGGTCCCGGATGACCGTCCTGATAGCCGGGCGCCTTGAGGAAGCTGACGGCCGGGAGGTTGCCCGCGCGCGACGGCATCCCAGAAGTCCTGAAGGTCGTAGAGGTGGTTCGCCTCGTCGTCGTGCCCGATCGCCAGCAGCGACGAGGGCCGCACGTGAGCCGGGTTGGCGGTCGAGGCGAAGTACTGGAACGGGTTGTGGTGCGACTCGTAGCTCACCTCGTGGATGCCCGCGAGATTGGCATGCGTGGCTTCGCACGCCTCAGCCGTGGTCTCGGCCGGATCGAGGCGCGAAGCCGCCCTGGAACCAGCCCCAAGGGATGCCGGCCTGGGTCGAGCAGATCTCCGACGTTGGGGCCGGTCGAGCTCGGCTCGTCCTTGGGGCCCGTTGCAGACGTCGTACGATCGGGTCGGCGATCGCCGAACACGGCACCCTCGGTCACGGTGCCGGCGTCATTCCCGGCGAGGCTCCCGACGTGCGTCCCGGCGACGAGATTGAGCGCGCCGGGCGTCGAGGGGCCGTAGTTCGTCGCGAACGAGTTGTCGTTCAGGGCGAAGTGCTGGGCGTAGTTCCAGAGAGCGGTGACGGTGTTGCCGTCGAAGTAGCCCATGACCTGGGGTGAGGGGACAGGTCGCGGCAGTAGGTCGAGACACGTCACCTTGGGTTCTTTGTTGGTCGCTTGGACGAAGCGGTTCATGAGCCCACCGTTGGCTGCTCTCTGCTCCGGCTTGTACCCGTGGTCCTGGCTGCAGGTCACGAACTGCGATCGCTCTAGACGGAAGGGCTTGGCCTGGTTCGGGTTGCTCCCGATGAGGTCGCGGTCGCCGTTGAGCGACGACGGCAAGAGGTTGTTGACCGTCCGGCGTCCTGTCCCGGGCGACGAAGGGTGGGTCGCCGGGTGGATTGACTGCGATCGGGTACGTGCCGAAGTAGTGGTCGAAGGACGCGTTCTCCTGGAAGACCACGACGAGATGCTTGATCGGGGTCTCGGTCGGGATGTCGTCGGCCGACGTCAGAGCGGCGGCGTGGGTGGTGGTGAAGGGGCCGGCCAGCGTGGCCGTACAGACCGCGAGAGCGGCAGTGATGATCGAGGTGCGCATGAGAACCTCCCCGGGTTCAATGGGGGGACCCGCTGTGCGGGGATCCCGGTACTGGATTCGATGTCCAGTCACACACCGCAGTTCGCAACATAGGGAGGCCATGTAACGCACTGCATGTCACTGGGCCCACCGTTCGCTCGTCTCGGGCTCGGAAGAGAAATTCCGAGAGCGAGGAGTGATGAGTCATGCGTGTGTTCGTGGCAGGAGGTACCGGGGTCATGGGACGTCGGCTGGTGCCGCAGCTGGTGGAGCGAGGTCACGAGGTGACCGCGACCACGACCCGTGAAGGCAAGCTCGATCTGCTGAGCGGGCTGGGCGCGAAGGGCGTGGTCATGGACGGCCTGGACGCCGTCTCCGTGGGTGAGGCGGTCGCCACCGCCGCCCCGGACGTGATCGTGAACGAGATGACCGCGATCTCGATGGCCCACGCGGGGAAGCCGGACATCAAGCACTTCGACCGATGGTTCGCCCCGACCGTGCGGCTGCGCACCGAGGGCACCGACCATCTCATCGCCGCGGCGGAGGCGACCGGCGTACCGCAGTTCGTGTCGCAGAGCTACGCCGACTGGAACGGCCTCCGCGAGGGCGGCTGGGTGAAGTCGGAGGACGACCCGCTCGACCTGCTCGAGGGGACCCCGGCCGAGTCGGCCATGCGAGCGCTCGTCCACCTGGAGAGCGCCGTCCTCGGGTACGGCGGTGCGGTCCTGCGGTACGGCGGGCTGTACGGGCCCGGCGCCACCGACGACCAGGTGGAGCTGATCAAGAAGCGGCAGTTCCCACTCGTGGCCGGTGGCAGTGGTTATGCGTCCTGGGTGCACCTGGACGACGCCGCGAGCGCCACGGTGCTGGCGATCGAGCAGAAGGTGACCGGCGCGTTCAACATCGTCGACGACGAGCCCGCCCCGGCGAGCGAGTGGCTGCCGTACCTCGCGGAGTCCGCCGGCGCGAAGCCGCCGCGGCGAGTGCCGGCCTGGCTGGCGCGGCTGTTCGCCGGCGACCTGGCGGTGACGATGATGACCCAGGGGCGTGGGTTCTCCAACGCCAAGGCCAAGCGTGAGCTCGGCTGGGAGCTGCGCTACCCGTCGTGGCGGGAGGGCTTCAAGGAGGGTCTCGCGTGAGCCGCGAGGAGGAGTTCACCGAGCTGCGGCCGATGCTGTTCGCGATCGCGTACCGGATCCTGGGCAGCGTCACCGAGGCCGAGGACGCCGTCCAGGAGACGTGGGTGCGCTTCCAGACCTCGACGACCGAGCCGCGATCGACCAAGTCCTTCCTGGCGGCCGTGGTCACGCGGCTCTCCATCGACGTGCTCAGGTCGGCGCGGGTCAAGCGCGAGACGTACGTCGGCAACTGGTTCCCCGAACCGCTGGTCGACGACCCGTACGACGACCCCGAGCGCTCCGCCGAGCTGGCGGACTCGGTGTCCATGGCGTCGTTGCTCCTGCTCGAGCGGCTCAGTCCGCTCGAGCGAGCGGTCTTCGTGCTGCGCGACGTGTTCGCGTTCGACTTCCGCGACATCGCGTCGGCTGTCGGCAGGTCCGAGGACGCCTGCCGGCAGCTCGCCGTACGCGCGCGACGGCACATGGAGGCGGGCCGGCCGCGCTTCGACGCGGACCGTCGTGAGCGCGAGGAGCTGGCCAGCCGCTTCTTCGACGCGATCCGGCAGGGCGATGTCGAGGGGCTCCGAGAGCTCCTCGCCGCGGACGTCCAGCTCGTGTCCGACAGCGGCGGCAAGGCGCCGCAGTGGGGCAAGGGTGCCTTCGGCGCCGAGAACGTGGCCCGCTTGCTCGGGGCGTTCCTCCCCTGGCTCGACGACATCGAGGTGAGCATCGAGCGGCACGAGCTGAACGGCCAGCCGGGCGCGATCTTCCGAGACCGCGAGGGTCTCGTGCTCAACACGTGGACCGTCGACGTCCTCGACGGCCGGATCCAGGCCATCCGTACCGTGCTCAACCCCGACAAGCTCGCGCACGTCGGCCCCGTCGCCGACGCCTACGCCGTGCTGCACGAGGCGAGCGAGGCTCGGCGGCGTCCCCGCTGAGCCCCGCTCGTCCGTGGACTACCGCGGCCGTACGTTGTGGTTGCCGGCGAACAGGTTGTGGGGGTCGTACCTGTCCTTGACAGCCGCGAGCCGCTGGTAGGTCTCGGTGGGGTAGACCGCCGCGACGTCCTCGTCGGTGGCACCGGAGAGGAAGTTCGCGTACGCGCCCGACACGTGCGGCGCCAGGCTCTCCCACAGCTCGTCCATCCGCGGCCGGGCGGCTTCGATGGCCGGCCGGGGCCCGACGGCCGTCGTCACGAACATCAGCTGCGCGGCGCGATGGGCGTACGCCGTGGCGTCGTCGGGGACCCGCGACACCGCAGCTCCGACGCTCCGGAGCCCGATGATGGGGGATCCCTCCACGGCCGCCACCTCGGCGAGCGTCTGGATCACCTTCGGCACCGAGTCCTCGTCGGCGAAGCCGCTCCGAGTCAGGAACTCGATCCCCGGCGGCGGGACCATGCCCTCCTCGAGGATGTCGCCGTACGGCTTGAGCGTGACGTCGTCCTGAAGCACCGTGCCGAGCCGGCGGATCGGATCGATGGCCCGACCTGCGAGCTCCGCGTCGTCGCCGTCGTAGGCGACGGCGACCAGGACCGGCGCCTGGGGGCCGCCCATGAACGGGTTGGCGAGCACGACGTTGGACGTGAGCTCCTCCGGGGCGTCGCGGAAGTACTCCGCCCATCCGGCCAGCACCGTCGCAGCCTCCGCTGCCGGGAACGAGATGGTCCCGAAGAACACGTCGGTCGTCCGGTGGGCCAGGAACTCGAACGCCGTGACGACGCCGAGATTGCCGCCGCCTCCACGGATCGCCCAGAACAGCTCGGGGTTCGCCTCGCCGCTCGCGCGCAGGATCTCTCCGCTCGCGGTGACGATCTCCGCGGCGACGAGGTTGTCCAGTGCCAAGCCGTACTTGCGGACCTTCCAGCCGATACCGCCGCTCAGGGTCAGGCCCCCGACGCCGACGGTCCTGGTGTCACCCGACGAGATCGCCAGGCCATGGGGTGCGAGTGCGTCGACGACCTGGCCCCACGTCGCGCCACCGCCGATGCGGACGATGGAGCGCTCGTCGTCGATGACGTCCACGGTGTCGAGGGCGCCGAGGTCCAGGACGACGCCGTCGGCGTTGGTGCCGAAGCCGGCGAAGCCGTGCCCCCCGCCGCGCACCGACAGCCGGAGTCCTTCCTCTCGCGCGAATGCGACGCCGGCTCGGACGTCCGCAACGCTCGAAGGTCGCAGGACGTACGCCGGACTGCCGCCCACCAGGACGGTGCGGCTCGCCGCGTCGTACCCGTCGTCGCCCCGCTCGATGATGTCGCCGCCGAAGTCGCGGCGAAGCGCTTCTGGCGCTGTGCTCATGGTGTGTTTCCTCCCAGATCCGCGTGTGTGTCTTCTAGGAGGTTGACGAGACGAAGGCCGCGTTCATGACAGGAGCACCGCGGCCATCGCGGATGAGCAAAGCGCCCTGCCGGTCTCGTGCACGAGGAACAGGAACGTCCGCTCATCGATCACGGCGAGGACGGCCGGCTCGGTCACGACCAGCTGTCGACACAGCCAGGCGAGGGAGAGAGGTCACGCGAGATTCCGTCTCGCGTTCACAGGTGGTACGCCATCAGGGACTCGAACCCCGAACCCGCTGATTAAGAGTCAGCTGCTCTGCCAATTGAGCTAATGGCGCGTGTGGTGAAGCGCCGTCAAGATTACCAGCGGAGCGTCGTACCGACCCAATCGGCCGAAGGTCTCGGCGAGCTCGACCAGCGAGCGATGCGGAATATTCAAGATTCAACTACCGTTGTCGTGGGCACGACGCCAGAGAGGCGACGTAGCACCCCACAGCTGTCAGCAGGAGGTGGGCCGGATGCCCGCAGTGACCGTCGACGACCTGACCACCCTCGCCCGTCTGCCCGAGCCGGGGCTGGGCGACCAGCCGCGCCCGGTGTGGCAGGTGACCACCGCTCCCCAGGGCTACGAGGGCGAGGGCTTCCCGGTACGTCGCGCCTTCGCCGGCATCGACCTCGCTCTGCTCGACCCGTTCATCATGATGGACCAGATGGGCGAGGTGGAGTACTCGCCGGGGGAGGCCAAGGGCACGCCGTGGCACCCGCACCGTGGCTTCGAGACCGTCACCTACATGATCGACGGCGTCTTCGAGCACCAGGACTCCCACGGCGGCGGCGGCACGATCACCAACGGCGACACCCAGTGGATGACCGCCGGCTCCGGGATCCTCCACATCGAGACGCCGCCCGAGTGGCTGGTGCAGTCCGGCGGGCTGTTCCACGGCATCCAGCTCTGGGTGAACCTGCCGCGCGACGAGAAGATGGTCGCCCCGAAGTACCAGGACATCCGGTCGCACGAGGTCGCCCTCCTCACGTCGTACGACGCGGGGGCACTCGTCCGCGTCATCGCCGGGCAGGTGGGTTCCCAGGCCGGTCCGGGCTCGACGCACACCCCCATGTCACTCGTCCACGCGACGATCGAGCCGGGAGCGCGGCTCGACCTGCCGTGGAGGCAGGAGTTCAACGCCCTGGTCTACGTGCTCAACGGTCACGGCACCCTCGGCACCGACGCGCGCCCGATCCACACCGGCCAGTCGGCGGTGCTGGGCGCAGGCGACTTCCTCACGATCGCCGCGGACGGCGGCCAGGAGAGCCGGTCACCGAAGCTCGACGTGATCGTGGTCGGCGGCAAGCCCATCGGCCAGACGATCGCCTGGGCGGGCCCGTTCGTCATGAACAGCAAGGCCGAGGTGCTCCAGGCCTACGAGGACTTCCAGAAGGGCAGCTTCGGCCACATCCCCGGCTGAGCCTCATGAGGCTTGCGAGCAAGCTCGCTGCCAGGCATGGAGGAGGCTTGCGAGCAAGCTCGCTGCGCCGCTCGCTCGGACGTTCCGTCCCGACCGTGGAGGAGGGCTTGCGAGCAAGCTCGCTGCGCCGCTCGCTCCGGCCGTTCCGTCCCGGCTTCGCTCGGGACGGAACGGCTTCGCCGGGACGGAACGTCCTCACTCGGGGTGAGTGACGGGACTTGAACCCGCGACATCCGCGACCACAACGCGGCGCTCTACCAGCTGAGCTACACCCACCATGCGGCCCCGGGCAGAGCCGGGGCCGGTCAGAGAGTCTAGGGCAACGGGGTCTCGGGATCGGCATCGGCGGGGTCGTCGGAATGGTCTTCGGAGAGCCCCGTGAGCGACCCGCCGTGCTCGTCGGCCAGCGCCTTCGCCACGGCACTTTCGGGACCCGGCGAGGGTACGAAGACCGCGGCCCGGTAGTAGCGCAGCTCCTCGATGCTCTCGAGGATGTCAGCGAGGGCGCGATGGTTGCCGCGCTTGTCCGGAGCGGCGAAGTAGGCGCGGGGGTACCACCGACGCGACAGCTCCTTGATCGAGGACACGTCGACGATCCGGTAGTGCAGGAACGCGTCGAGGTCCGGCATGTCCCGCGAGATGAACGCGCGGTCCGTGGCGACGGTGTTGCCGGCGAGCGGCGGCCGCGAGCCCGCGCTGCAGTGCTCGCGCACGTAGGCGAGCACCTGCTCCTCCGCGTCGGCGAGCGAGATCCCGCTGTCGAGCTGGGTCAGCAGCCCCGACCGCTCGTGCATCGACCTCACGAAGTCGTCCATCTGCTGCACGGCCTCGGCGGGAGGCTTGATCACCAGGTCGACGCCCTCGCCGAGCGGGTTCAGGTCGAAGTCGGTGACCACGCACGCGATCTCGATCAGCGCGTCGGAGACATAGTCCAGCCCCGTCATCTCACAGTCGATCCAGACGAGGCGGTCGTTCACAAAGGAAGACCCTACCGAGAAGCCGCGGTCTCGACCTGCGCTTCCGGGGTACGCCGCTCAGCCTGTGCTCAGGAGCATTTCGTAGGCTGACGCATCGTGAGGCAATGGATCGGGGTGCTGGCGCGCCTGATCGTCGGCGTCGTCGACCTCGTCGCGGGGATCGTGAAGTTCCCCGACCCGGCGGCGAACGTGCGGCAGGTCCGGGCGTTCGACATCCTCCCCGAGGCGGTCGTGCCGACGGTGGGTCACGCCCTCCCCACCATCGAGATCGTCGTGGGAAGTGCGCTGATCCTGGGCCTGCTCACCCGCGCGTTCGCCGTCATCGGCGCCTTGTTCTTCATCGCGTTCATCATCGGCATCGCCGCCGCGTGGGCGCGCGGACTCGAGATCAACTGCGGCTGCTTCGGCAGTAGCGGCGTACCGGAGAACCCACACCGGCAGTACGCGATCGACATCGCCCGAGACATCGGGCTCCTGCTCTGCTGCGGGTGGCTGACCATCTGGCCGCGCACCCGCCTGGCCCTGGACAATCTGTTGTTCCCGCACCACGAAAGGCTTCCCGATGGCGAACAAGTCACGTCAACAGTCGAAGACTGAGCGCGCCCAGTCGCTGATGCGGGAGCAGCAGCGCAAGGAGCGCACCCGGAACCTCATGGTCGTCGGGGCCGTGGTGGTCGCGATCGCCATCATCGCGGGCGTGATGTTCTGGGTGTCGAACAAGAGCGACACGACCGGCCAGGCCGTCGATGCCGGAGGTACGCCGCAGAACCTCACCGGCGACTACAGCGTGACGATCGGGAAGAGCTCCGCGCCGACGACCATCAAGGTCTACGAAGACCTGCAGTGTCCGATCTGCAAGTCCTTCGAGCAGGTGGCCGGGACGCAGGTGCAGCAGGGCATCGCCGACGGGAAGGTCAAGGTCGACTACCACATGGTGGCGTTCCTCGACCACGAGTCGACGACGAAGTACTCCTCACGCGCGCTCAACGCCGCCATGGCCGTGCTGAGCACCGCAGGACCCGACGCGTTCTTGAAGTTCCACACGATCGCCTACCAGAACCAACCGGCCGAGGGCAGCGCCGGCGTCCCCGACTCGACGCTGGTCGACTGGGCGGTCCAGGCGGGTGCGGACAAGTCAGCCGTGACCCCGCTGATCAACGACGACCAGTACCACCAGTGGGTGGTCAACGCGACCGACCAGATGTCGAAGGACGACGTGACCGGGACGCCGACCATCTTCATCAACGGCAAGAAGCAGGCCGATCTCCAGACGGGTGTCCAGGCGGTCATCGACGCCACGAAGTAGTGTCCGGGCCGTGGACCAGCGCCCGGACCTGTCGTCGTTCATCGCCGGACTGCCGAAGGCCGAGCTGCACGTCCACCACGTCGGCTCGGCCTCACCCGCGATCGTCTCGGAGCTGGCGATGCGGCATCCGGGCATGGTGCCGGTCGACACCGAGGAGCTGCGCCGGTTCTTCGAGTTCCGCGACTTCGCGCACTTCGTCGAGGTCTACCTCGCCGTCGTCGCCCTGATCCGTACCGACGACGACATCCGCTACCTGACCTACGAGGTCGCGCGTGAGCTCGCCGTCACCCAACAGGTGCGGTACGCCGAGCTGACCTGCACGCCGTACACGTCGGTGCTCCCGGACGACCCCGACCACGGCATCCCGATCGAGGCCTACACCGAGGCGATCGAGGACGCCCGGATCGCCGCCGAGCGAGACTTCGGGATCGTGCTGCGCTGGATCTACGACATCCCGGGTGAGAGCGGGATGCCGGCGGCCGACGCGACCCTGTCGTTCGCCACCAACAACCGGGTCGACGCCCTCGTCGGCTTCGGGCTCGGCGGACCCGAGATCGGGGTGGCCCGGCCGCAGTTCAAGCCGCACTTCGACGCGGCCCGGCGGGTCGGCCTGCACAGCGTGCCGCACGCCGGCGAGACCACCGGACCGGAGACCGTCTGGGACGCACTGCGACTGCTCGGCGCCGAGCGGATCGGTCACGGGACCTCATCGGCGCAGGACCCGGAGCTGCTCGAGTTCCTCGCGAAGAACGGCATCCCGCTCGAGGTCTGCCCGTCCTCGAACGTCGCCACCCGCGCGGTCGCGAGCCTCGAGGAGCACCCGATCACGGCGTTCCGCGAGGCGGGGGTGACCATCACGGTGAACTCCGATGATCCCTCGATGTTCGGCACCAGCCTCAACCAGGAGTACGAGATCGCCGCCCGGCTGCTCGACCTGGACACCGGGGGAGTCGCCGACCTCGCGCGGGCGGGAGTCCGCGCGTCGTTCGCCCCCGACGACCTCAAGGTCGCGATGCTGGCCGAGATCGACGAGTACGCCCTCGCCTGACCCCACCGGCCGCGGTGCCGGTGTCAACCGGGCCGGCCGGGTGCGCGTCTAGGGAATGTGCGGGGACCACGTCGAAACGTCGGATGGGCGGTGCCGACCCTCGTGATCGGTCTCGTGCTGACCGCCTGCGGCGGCGGTGGGAGCACGCCGTCCCGGGCATCCACCTCGCTGCCCTCGGTCACCAAGACCGCCGACCCGGAGCCCTTCGTCCGGCATTGGCTGGCCGCCCAGCAGCGCATGCAGATCACCGGCCGGACCGCGCCGTACATCGCCGCGAACCGGAAGTGTCAGGAGTGCCGCACCCTCGCGCACTTCGTGCACTCCTACTACGCCGCGGGAGGGTTCATCCGTGGGGGCGCCTACCGGGTCCGCTCGATCGACTTCACCTCGTCACAGGGCGGCGGGATCGCGGCGGTCCATGCAACGTCGGCACCGGCCACGATCAGGACCTCGTCGGCCAAGCCTCCTCATCACTTCCCTGCCCGTCGAGTCGTGCTCTACCTCCGGCTGGCCCCGAAGGGCGGGACGTTCGCCGTCACGTCGAGCACGTTCGGCTGACGGTCGACCTGCCCGGAAAAGGCACAGGCCCGGCGATCTCATACGTCGCCGGGCCGAATCCATTGGATCGTGCGGCGCGTCGAGATCGTCGGACCTGCTGCGGCGTGTCGGGGTCTCGCCCGATCGGTCGCTCAGCCCTTGGTGGCGACCACCAGGAGGTACTCCCACTCCACGGAGCCGTCGGGCGTGCGGAAGCGCTCGACCAGGTCGAGCAGGGCCTGGTCCAGCTCGGCGGTGCGCTCGGCGTCCTCGGCGAGGCCGCGGTACGCCGCGATCGTCGGGCCGTAGTTGGACTTGAAGTACTCGCGGAACGCCACCGGGTCGGAGAGGTCGCCGGCGCTCAGCAGCTGCTGGCTGACCTGGACGTCGGTGACCCGGTCGCCGAGCAGTGAGCGGACGTGCTCGATGTCGCCCCACAGAGGCGGCGACTGTGCTCCCGGCGGCGGGGGTGCGACGTACGGCTTCATGGTGGCGAACAGCTGACCGATGAACCCGGTCGGTGTCCACGAGATGAGGCCGATGCGGCCGCCCGGGCGGCAGACCCGGACGAGCTCGTCGGCAGCCACCTGGTGGTGCGGCGCGAACATCACGCCGACGCACGAGGTGACGGCGTCGAACGAGTTGTCGTCGTAGGGCAGGTTCTCGGCATCGCCGACCTGCCACTCCAGGTTCACGCCGGCAGCCTCGGCGTCCGCCTTGCCCCGGTCGAGCAGCTCAGGGGTCAGGTCGCTCGCGATGACGTGCGCGCCGGCGGCGGCGGCCGGGATGGCCACGTTGCCGGAGCCGGCGGCGACGTCGAGGACGTGGTCGCCGGGGCCGAGGCGGGCGGCCTCGACGAGGACGGGTCCGAGGTCGGGGATGATCTCGGTCGCGACGGCGTGGTAGTCGCCGAGCGCCCACATCGCGCGATGGCGCGCTTTGAGGGCGGTGTCGGCATCCGTGCCGACGCTGCTGGTGGTCTCGGTGGTCATGGGTGGTGTCTCCCTCGTGTTCGGTTGCGTCGACCGAGACGCTAGGAGGAGGACCTGGGTGCCCACATCGGTGACACCACCCATCTACGAGCCTGGGTAGGTCGTACGCGTAGGCGTGCTGCTACGCGCCCGCTCCCCGGTCAGCCGGTGGCGATGAGTCGGCTGACGGCGCCTGCGCGGGCGGACTTCCCGCGTAGATCGAGCTTGTCGTAGATGTTCTGCAGGTGGCGCTCGACCGTGCGGACGCTGAGCGTCAGGTCGGCGGCGATCGCGGCGTTGTCGTAGCCGCGAGCGGCCAGCGTGAGGACCTCGAGCTCGCGCGCCGACAGCAGCCCGCGCGGGTCCGCGCCCGGCGTGACCGCCGGAGCGGCCGGCGAGCCAACGCCCAGGAACTCGGTCATCTCGCGCACGAAGACCGGCCACGCCGGCTCGTGCTCGAGGACGATGTGGTTGTCGCTCTCGAGGGCCACGAGCCGTGCGTCGGGCAGCTCGGCGGCGAGGAACCGGGCGTACGCGAAGGGATTCATCCGGTCGCCGCGCGAGTGCAGCACCAGGGTCGGTACGTCGAGCTCGGGCAGCCGGTGGGCGGCGTTCGCCTGGCGTCGCTGCTGGCGGGCCACCACGGCGACCTCGGCGCTGGTGGCCCGGCGCTGGAGCTCGTCGAGCCAGCCCATCTGCTCCTCGGTCGCACCGGGGATCATCAGGTAGGTGAACACACGGCGGAACTCCGGCGTCGGCTGCTCCCAGCCCACGCGGATCAGGTTGTCGAAGGTCTGGTCGAGCAGACGGTCCTGCTTCGAGGTCTCCACCGAGTCGACGCCGGCGTAGCTCCCGTAGAAGATCAGCCGGTCGACGCGGTCACGGTGACGAGCGGCGTACTCGATCGCGACCGGACCGCCCTGGGCCATCGCGAGCAACGAGAACCGCTCGACCCCCGCGTGCTCGACGACCGCCTCGAGGTCGGCCAGTCGCAGCTCGAGGGAGTGGTCGGTGACGTCGCGGTCGGAGAGTCCGTGACCCCGCTCGTCGAAGCGGATCACCGTCGCGACCTTGCCGAGCTCGGTGAGGTAGTGCCGCCACACCGGGCTCTCCCAGTCGTACTGGAGATGGCTCAGCCAGCAGGCATCGATGACCAGCGGGGGGCCGGAGCCGTGCACGGCGTACGCGATGGTGACGCCGTCGGCGGATCGGCAGAACCGCACGTCCTGCCGTGGCATCACGCGAGACGACCCCTCCATGCAGAGAGATCGTACGTGCGCCCCGCAGTCCGGGCACGTCGAGAGGACCACGGGGCGCACGCCCCCGGACGGGAACCCCGGGGACCTCGTGACCGTAGGCACTAGCCGACCCTGGTGTCGATGCACCGTTCGGGCCAGGGGTTCCGAACGGGTGGAGCGTTTTATCCCTCCGGGTGTGGGGGGAGGAGCACGAGGTTCCGCAGGTCGGCCACGCGTTCGAGCCCGTGAGCGAATCCCGATGCGAGGGCGCCGACGACCACGACGCGTGCGCCGGACTCGACGGCCGCGCGCACCCCAGGCTCGGCGTCCTCGAACACCACACAGTCGGTCGGATTGACACCGAGCCGCTCCGCTGCGCGGAGGTAGCCCTCCGGGTGTGGCTTGCCGTGCGCGACCTCGTCCGCCGGCACCAGCACCTCCGGCACAGGGAGGCCCGCGGCCACGAGGCGACGTACGGCGAGCTCACGTGGCGCCGATGTCACCACGGCCCACGGGACCTCGATGGTCGCCAGCAGGTCGCGTGCTCCCGGGATCTCGACGATGCCGGTCATCGTGCCCTGCTCGCGGCTCTCGAAGTCCTCGGCGATGGCGGCCGCCTCGTCGTCGGCCACGTCGGGCAGGAAGTGCCGCACCGTGTCCGACGTACGCCGCCCGTGCGACCACGGCACGACCACCGCTTCGTCGAGGCCGTGCTCGCGGGCGAAGTCCCGCCAGATCGCCTCGACCACCGCGGTGGAGTCGACGAGGGTGCCGTCCATGTCGAAGAGCGCCGCGGCGGCGGTGATCTCGAGGGTCGGCATCCTGGCCGAGTCTAGGGTTCTCGATGCCCCGAACCTTTGCCGTTCGTCATCTGCCGCTGGCGGGCTCACGGCCGTACCCTCGCCTCGTGCGGCGAATGCCGCAGGGGGGCGGAGCACACGGAGCCGCCATGACCGCCGCAACTCTCGAACGCCGTCCGCTGGGGAAGCCGGGCCGCGTCAGCCTCACGGACTTCCTTCTCGCCCGCATCACCGAGAACGAGTCAGCCGCCCTGTACGCCGGGGCCCACCGGGATCGTGGCCTGGCCGAGTGCTGGGCCCAGCGTCAGCTGATCCACCTCCACCAGGACCCGATCCACGGCTGCCGCGACGACGGCTGGCCCTGCATGACTCTCCGCATCCTGGCGCTGCCGCACGCCGACCACCACGACTACGACGGCACCTGGCGCCCGCTGAACACCAGCCTCCACGTCATGGAGTACGGCCGCCACCGCCGCGCCGTCTGAGCGGCTCGGGGCGGGACAACGCCGCTCGCGCCCCCGGCAGGACTCGAACCTGCGACCTAGAGATTAGAAGGCTCTTGCTCTGTCCAGCTGAGCTACAGGGGCCGGGACCATTGTGGGCCATGCCGGGTTCATGGCGCGGGTGCGCCTGGGTACGTGCCGAGGGTGACTTCCTTCGGCTACACGTTGATGACAGAGCAGTCGGGACCGCGTGAGCTCGTCGGCCACGCGGCCGCGGCGGAGCAGGCGGGCTTCGACTTCGAGGTGATGAGCGACCACTACTTCCCGTGGCTCGACTCGATGGGGCACGCGCCGTACGCCTGGAGTGTTCTCGGCGCCGTGTGTCAGGTGACCGAGCGCGTCGAGCTGATGACGTACGTGACGTGTCCGACGATGCGCTACCACCCCGCCGTGGTCGCCCAGAAGGCGGCGACGATCGACCTGCTGAGCGACGCCCGCTTCACGCTCGGCCTCGGGGCGGGGGAGAACCTCAACGAGCACGTGATCGGCCGGGGCTGGCCGCCGGTCAACGTCCGGCACGAGATGCTGCACGAAGCGCTCGAGATCATCACCCGGCTCTTCTCCGGTGGGTACGTCGACTACAAGGGCGACCACTTCCGGGTCGACTCGGCGAAGCTCTGGGACCTCTCGACCAACCCCATCCCGATCGGCGTCGCGGTCTCCGGCGAGCAGTCGGTGACCGCGTTCGCGAACCTGGCCGACCACCTGATCGCGGTCGAGCCCGACGCCGAGCTGATCAACGCCTGGAACGCCGCCAGCGACAAGCCGCACGCACGGAAGATCGGTCAGCTCCCGGTGTGCTGGGGCACCGACCGTGACGCCTGCGTCGATCGCGCCCACGAGCTGTTCCGGTGGTTCGGCGGCGGGTGGAAGGTGAACGCCGAGATCCCCGGCACCGCAGGCTTCGCCGGCGCCTCGCAGTTCGTCACGAAGGACGACGTGGCCGACGCGATCCCGTGCGGTCCCGACCTCGAGGGAATCGTGAAGGCAGTCCGCGCGTTCGAGGACGCCGGGTTCACCGACGTCGCCCTGGTGCAGATCGGGGACGAGTCACAGCGCGAGTTCCTCGAGATGGCCGAGAAGGAGCTGCTGCCGGCGCTCCGCCGCTAGCCCGGCATCAGCGCTTGGCCGCCGCCATCCACTCCTCGACGTCGGTCGACGTGCGCGGCAGCGAGGCCGAGAGGTTCCGGGCCCCGTCGGCCGTGACCAGGATGTCGTCCTCGATCCGGATGCCGATGCCGCGCATCTCCTCGGGGACCAGCAGGTCGTCGGCCTGGAAGTACAGACCGGGCTCCACCGTGAGCACCATGCCCTCGGCGAGGTCGCCCTTCGGGTAGATGTCCTGCGACGTCTGCCCGCAGTCGTGGACGTCCATGCCGAGCATGTGGCTGACGCCGTGCAGCGTCCACCGGGCGTAGACCTTGGACTCGGGGTCGAGGGCCTCCTCGGCCGTGCACGGGAGCAGCTTCAGCGACTCGAGGCCGTGGGCGAGCACGTCCATCGCGGCGTTGTGGGCGGCGAGGAACGGTGCGCCCGGCTTGACGGCGTTGATGCCGGCCTCCTGCGCGGCGTACACGAGGTCGTAGAGCTCACGCTGGAGCGGCGAGTACGTGCCGGTGATCGGCAGGGTGCGGGTGACGTCGGCGGTGTAGAGGTTGTGGCCCTCGACGCCCATGTCGAGCAGCACCATCTGCCCCGGCGTGATCGGACCGCTGTTGTCGATCCAGTGCAACGTCGTGGCATGGCCGCCGCCGCCGACGATCGAGTCGTAGCCGATGTCGTTGCCCATGGCGCGGGCGCGGCGGAAGAACGTGCCCTCGATCCAGCGCTCGCCGAACTCGACGGCGCGGTCCATCTCACCCGCGGCGTCGGTGAAGCCGAGCGTGGTGACGTCGCAGGCGTACTGGAGCTCGGCGACCTCCCAGTCGTCCTTGACCAGCCGCATCTCCGAGGCGACGCGTGCGAAGTCCTGGTCACGGCTCTCGTCCGCGGCGACGACCTTGTCGACGGTCTCGGAGACACCCCGGTGGACACGCGTCTTGCCGGACTGCGCCAGCACGCCCTCGAGCTCGTCGATGTGGCGCACCTCGAGCCCCAGGGAGTCGGAGATCTCCTTCAGGGAAGGACGGCGGCCGACCCAGAGCTCGCCGTACTGACGGTCACGGAAGAACTCGTCGGTGTTCCGCTCGGACCGCGGCCGTGCGTAGAGCACGGCCTCGCCGTCGTCGATCACGAGCACGGCGTCGCTGGTCTGGTTGCCGCAGAAGTAGGTGTGCGCGGTGTCGCTGCGGAAGCGATAGTCCGTGTCGTACGAACGCACCTTGAAGCCGCCGGCGGGGAGAACCAGGCGCTCGCCGGGGAACGCCTCGGTCAGCCGCTGGCGGCGAGCGGCGGCGTACGGCGCGATCGGGTGCGGCGGCAGGTCGAGCTCGCGGTCGCCCCAGCCTTGGCGCATGAACTGCGAGTACGCCTCGGGTACGGCGGGATCGTGCGCCTCGGTGTGGAGCTCCTGCTCGGACGTCGTGGTCTCGTCGGTCACGCCCTTCAGGGTACGCCCGCACGAGCTGACCAGTTCCCGGGGCTCGCCCGCTCCGCGGCGCTGAGCGCCGCTCGCTTGCGCGCCCCCTGGGAATTACTCATCTAGGCTCTCGCCCATGGCCGGAGCCCCCCGCGGCAACGCCGTCTTCACGGTCGTGGTGACGGCGCTGGTCTTGTTGTGCGCCGTGCCGATGGCGCTCATCGTCGGCGTGTCGAGTGCGCCGCGGGTCACGGTCCTGGCCGTACTGCTGGCCGCCATCCCGGTCGGGCCGCTGATCGCGTGCATCCTCTGGCTCGACCGCTACGAGCCCGAGCCCCGGCGCCTGCTGGCCGGGGGACTGATGTGGGGGGTGTTCGTCGCCACCGCGATCGCCCTCGCGCTCGAGGGGGTCGGCGGCTTCGTGGGCGGCATCTCCGACACCCGGATGCTCGAGGTCGGGGCCCCGGTCGCCGAGGAGGCAAGCAAGGGTCTCTTCCTGCTGCTCCTCCTGTGGTGGCGTCGAGCCGAGCTCGACGGCGTCCTCGACGGGATCGTGTACGCCGGCATGGTCGGCGTCGGCTTCGCCTTCACCGAGAACATCCTGTACCTCGCCAGCGCCTACGACGGCACGAACGGCTTCGGGCCGGGCGGCGTCGACGCGCTGACCGGCACGTTCGTGCTCCGGTGCCTGGTGAGCCCGTTCGCCCACCCGCTCTTCACGGCGTGCACCGGCATCGGGGTCGGGATCGCCGTCGGCTCGCGTCGACGCTCGACCCGCATCCTGGCTCCCGCAGTCGGGTACCTGTGTGCCGTGGTCACCCATGCCGTGTGGAACACCTCGACCGTGTTCGGCCCGGGGAACTTCGTGACCGTCTACCTGATCCTGATGGCACCCCTCTTCATCTCCGCCGTCGCCCTCGCGACCTGGGTACGCCGCTCCGAGGGGCGCATGCTGACCGGTGCGCTGGCCGATGCCGCGCGGCGCGGCCTGCTCCCCGAGACCGACATCGGCTGGGTGGTCGACCTCGCTGCCCGGCGTCGCAGCCGGGCGTACGCCAAGGACACGGGCGGAGTCGACGCCGAGCGGGCGATGCGGGACTACCAGCAGGCCGTGATCGAGCTCGGCTTCCTGCACAGCCGCTACCTGCGCGGCGTACCACCGCCTGACTTCGCGGCACGCGGACACGACTACGTTGCCCGGATCAGCGCTCCTCCGCCCCTCGATCGCCTTCCCCGGACAGGTGGTGCCCATCAGATGACCGTCACTCCTGCGGGTCCGCAGATGCTCTCGGCGCTCGTGCGACTGCGCGCGGCGCTGCAGGGCGTCGCGCTCCCGCTCGACCTGCCCGACGTGCGCGAGCACCGGACGGCGCGCGAGGAGATGGTCAACCAGCTCGAGGACTACATCATCCCGCGCATCGTCACCCTCGAGGCGCCGTTGCTCGCGGTCGTCGGCGGTTCGACCGGTGCCGGGAAGTCGACCCTGGTGAACTCGCTCGTCGGCTCGGTGGTCACGGAGTCGGGCGTGCTGAGGCCGACCACGCGCTCGCCGGTGCTGGTGCACAACCCCGTCGACGCGGACTGGTTCGGCGCCGACCGCCTGCTGCCCGACCTCGAGCGCATCCACCACGCGACCCACGACCCCCACGCGCTCCAGCTCGTGGCGCTCGACGTCGTACCGCAGGGTCTGGCCATCCTCGACGCCCCCGACATCGACTCGGTCGAGGAGAGCAACCGGCGCCTCGCCGCCCAGCTCCTCGCCGCGGCCGACCTGTGGCTGTTCGTCACCTCCGCCGCCCGGTACGCCGACCAGGTGCCGTGGGACTTCCTGCGCGAGGCCGCGGAGCGGTCGGCCGCCGTGGCGATCGTGCTCGACCGCACGCCGCCCGACGCCGTCGACACCGTGTCCACCCATCTCGCGCGGATGCTGGCCGCCCGCGGCCTGAAGGACTCCCCGTTGTTCGTCGTCCACGAAGCGGCACTCAACGAGGACGGCCTGCTCGCTCCCCGCTACGTCGCGGAGATCCGTGGCTGGCTGTCCGACCTCGGGGGCGATGCGGAGGCCCGAGCGGCCATGGTCAGGCAGACGCTCGAAGGCGCCGTGCGCGCGCTCACGCGTCGTGTCCACTCGGTCGCCGACGCCTGCGTCGAGCAAGGGGAGGCCGCCGAGCGTCTGCGGGTGAGTGCCGATTCGGCGTACGACGAGGAGATCGAGAAGGTGCTCGCGGCCACGGCCGACGGCACGCTGCTGCGCGGCGAGGTGCTCGTCCGGTGGCAGGAGTTCGTCGGCACCGGCGAGCTGCTCAAGACCCTGGAGGCCAAGGTCGGCCGACTGCGCGACCGCGTGGTCAACGCGGTCAAGGGCAAGCCCCAGCAGGCCGAGCGCGTCACGGTCGCGGTCGAGTCGAGCCTGGAGACGCTGATCATCGAGCACGCCGAGGCTGCTGCCGAGAAGGCCGAGGCCGCGTGGCGCAGCCTGGCGCCCGGGCAGGAGCTGCTGTCGGACGTCGGCGAGGACCTCGGACGGGCGTCGCGAGCGCTGCGACGGCAGGCTGAGCGGGCCGTCCGCGAGTGGCAGCAGGAAGTGCTCGAGATGGTCCGCACCGAGGGGCAGGACAAGCGCACCACCGCCCGCTTCCTGGCGTACGGCGTGAACGGCCTCGCCGTGTCACTGATGGTCGTCGTCTTCGCCAGCACGGCCGGCATCACGGGCGCCGAGGTGGGCATCGCCGGCGGTAGCGCGTTGCTCGGGCAGAAGCTCCTGGAGGCCGTCTTCGGCGACCAGGCACTGCGAACCCTCGCCGAGCGTGCCCGCCGCAAGCTCGAGGTGCGCGTACGCGGCCTGCTCGACGAGGAGCGCCACCGCTACCTCGACCTCCTCGCCAGTCTCGGCATCGAGCAGGAGGCGGCAGACCGGCTGCGGGACGCGGCGCGCGGGGTCGACGACCTGCGCTACGCCCACACCGAGCGACACAGCATGCACTCCTACTGACCGCTGCCTACTACGCTCAGTGACGACAGATGACGTGAGTGTCGCGAGGGAGCAGAGTGACCTCTTTGTTGGAAGGCGCTAAGAGGCTCATGTCTCGAGGCACCGATCTGGGTGACCGGATCGAGGCCCTCGGGCAAGCGAGCGAGGCCGCACGAGGGCGACTCGACGACGAGGTCGTCGACCGCGTCGACGCCACGGTCGAGCGCATCTCACGGCGGCTCGGGCTGACGGCCGACCACACGGTCGTCGCGATCGCGGGCGCCACCGGGTCGGGCAAGTCGTCGACCTTCAACGCCCTCGCGGGCGTCGAGCTGTCCCCGGTCGGCATCCGCCGTCCCACGACGTCGTGGGCCACCGCCTGCGTGTGGGGGAAGGACGGCGCCAGCGAGCTCCTCGACTACCTCGGCATCGCGCCACGTCACCAGGTCATGCGCGACTCCCTGCTCGACATCGGCGCCGAGGACCAGGCGCTGCAGGGCGTCGTCCTGCTCGACCTGCCCGACCACGACTCGACCGAGGTGACCCACCATCTGGAGGTCGACCGCCTGATCGAGCTCACCGACCTCATGGTCTGGGTCCTCGATCCGCAGAAGTACGCCGATGCCGCGGTGCACGACCGCTATCTCGCCCCGATGTCCACGCACTGGGCGGTGATGATGGTGGTGCTCAACCACGTCGACGAGGTGCCCGACGACCGGCGCCAGTCGATGCTCGACGACATCCGCCGACTGCTCGACGCCGACGGTCTCGAGCGGGTGCCGCTGCTGGCGACCAGCGCCCGCACGGGCGAAGGCATCGACGCGCTGCGCTACGCGATCGGCGACCGTGTCCGCGCCAAGCAGGTCACCCGCTCCCGACTCGAGGCCGACCTGAAGTCCGCGGCGCAGCAGCTCTCCGACGTCACCGGCTCGGGGCGCTACCCGGAGCTCTCCAAGGCGCGCATCGGCGCGCTCGAGGACGCCTTCGCCGACGCCGCGGGGGTCCCGACGCTGGTCGAGGCGGTCGAGGCCGCCACCCGCGTCCGCGGGCGGCGCGCCACGGGCTGGCCCGTGACGTCGTGGGTGTCGCGGTTGCGGCCCGACCCGCTCAAGCGGCTTCACCTCGACCTGGGCTCGGACGGGTCCCGGCTCACCGGGCGGCGTCGTACGTCGCTGCCGGCGCCGACGCAGGTCCAGCGTTCGAAGATCGACGCCGAGGTGCGCATGATCGCCGACCAGGTGACCGGCTCGCTCTCGCGGCCCTGGGCGGAGGCCGTACGCCGAGGGTCGCTGTCCAGACTCCCGGAGCTGGGTGACCGCCTCGACGCCGCGCTCACCGAGACGAAGCTCAACACCGAGCGGATGCCGGTCTGGGCCGGGCTGGTGCGGGTGCTCCAGTGGCTGCTGCTCCTGGCGTCCGTCGCGGGGCTGGTCTGGTCGGGCGTCGTCCTCCTGGACCCCAAGTTCGGCGTGAAGCGTCCCGACACGCCCGACATCCAGGGCTTCCCGGTGCCGGTGGTGCTGCTCCTCGGGGGAGTCGTGCTCGGACTCGTGCTCGCCCTGCTGTGTCGCTACCTGGTCTCGGCCACGGCGCGGTCGCGAGCCCGCGCGGCCGACCGGAGACTGCGGTCGTCGATCTCGTCGGTGGCCGACGAGCTCGTCGTGACACCCGTGCGTACCGAGCTGGCGGCGTACGACGAGGTCCGCGAGAGCCTGGCCCGCGCCCTTCGGTAGCCCGGTCTCCGTCCACAACCGGCACCTCCGCACATCCCCTCCACAGCCGGCGACTCCGGCGTCCGAGGCTGTCGGTGCCTCTCCTGAGGCTCGAAGGCACGTTCCACAACCCTTCACGCATCAGGAGATGACCCATGAACGAGACCTACGTGACGCTGTCCGGCTGGCTGGGTGGCGACGTGAGCGTGCGCGACGCGGGCGGTGTTGCCGTGGCGCACTTCCGGGTGGCGAGCACGCCCCGCCGCTACGTCCGCAAGACCGACACCTGGGAGGACGGCGACACCCAGTGGTACTCCGTGAACGCCTGGCGCGCCCTCGCGGAGAACTGCGACAGCTCGTTGCGACGCGGCGACCCGGTGGTGGTGCACGGCAAGCTGAGCGCCCACGTGTGGACCAACAAGGCCGGGTTGGAGGTCACCACGTTCGAGGTCGAGGCCTCGTTCGTCGGCCACGACCTCAACCGCGGCACGAGCGCGTTCCAGCGGCGCAAGCTGGCCGCCGCCCCGGAGCCGCCGGAGGAGAGTGCCGTGGACGCCGCCTGAGGCGCGCCCCGATCCGGCGATCTGCCGTGTCGGCCCGTAGGGTTGCGGGTCATGGCTGACTACGTCTTCACCCTCCGCAACGTGCGCAAGACGCACGGCGACAAGGTGGTCCTCGACAACGTCACCCTGTCGTTCCTGCACGGCGCCAAGATCGGTGTCGTCGGCCCCAACGGCACGGGCAAGTCGACCCTGCTCAAGATCATGGCCGGGCTCGAGCACGCCAACAACGGCGACGCGATCATCGACCCCGACGCGACGGTGGGCATGCTCCAGCAGGAGCCACCGCTGACCGAGGGCACGACCGTCCTGGACAACGTCGAGGAGGCCGTGCACGAGATCAAGGGCAAGCTCGACCGCTTCAACCAGATCTCCGAAGCGCTCGCCGACCCGGAGGCCGACTACGACACGCTCCTGGCCGAGATGGGCGAGCTGCAGACCGACCTCGACCACGCCTCGGCGTGGGATCTCGACAGCCGGCTCGACCAGGCGATGGATGCGCTGCGCTGCCCGCCTCCCGAGGCGCTGGTCGACACGCTGTCCGGTGGCGAGCGACGCCGGGTGGCCCTGTGCAAGCTCCTGCTCCAGCAGCCCGACCTGTTGTTGCTCGACGAGCCGACCAACCACCTGGATGCCGAGTCGGTGCAGTGGCTGGAGGGCCACCTCGCGTCCTACCCCGGCTGCGTGCTGGCCGTCACCCACGACCGTTACTTCCTCGACAACGTCGCCCAGTGGATCCTCGAGCTCGACCGGGGAAAGGCACATCCCTACGAGGGCAACTACTCGACCTACCTCGAGACCAAGCAGGAACGGCTCAAGATCGAGGGCCAGAAGGACGCCAAGCGCGCCAAGATGCTCGAGCGCGAGCTGGAGTGGGTGCGGTCCAACCCGAAGGCCCGGCAGGCCAAGAGCAAGTCGCGTCTGTCCCGCTACGAGGAGATGGCCGCCGAGGCCGACCGCAACCGCAAGATCGACACGGCCGAGATCAACATCCCGGCCGGTCCGCGGCTCGGCGACATCGTCCTCGAGGCGAAGAACCTCGCCAAGGGTTTCGACGGCCGCACGCTGATGCACGACCTCTCGTTCACCCTGCCGCGCGCCGGCATCGTGGGCGTGATCGGTCCCAACGGCGTCGGCAAGACGACGCTGTTCAAGATGATCATCGGCGAGGAGAAGCCCGATGACGGCGAGCTGGTCGTCGGGAAGACCGTCAAGATCTCCTACGTCGACCAGAGCCGTGGCGGTCTCGACCCGCAGAAGAACGTCTGGGAGGTCGTGTCCGACGGGCTCGACTTCATCAAGGTCGCCAACTTCGAGATGCCGTCGCGGGCCTATGTCGCGTCGTTCGGGTTCAAGGGCCCCGACCAGCAGAAGCGCGCAGGCGTGCTGTCCGGCGGTGAGCGCAACCGGCTGAACCTCGCGCTGACCCTGAAGATGGGCGGCAACCTCCTGATGCTCGACGAGCCGACCAACGACCTCGACGTCGAGACCCTGCAGTCCTTGGAGGACGCCCTGCTGGAGTTCCCCGGCTGCGCCGTGGTCACGTCCCACGACCGATGGTTCCTCGACCGCATCGCCACCCACATCCTGGCGTGGGAGGGCGACGACGAGGACGACGCGAAGTGGTTCTGGTTCGAGGGCAACTTCGCGGCGTACGAGGACAACAAGGTCGAGCGGCTCGGCATCGAGGCGGCCCGCCCCCACCGGGTCACCCACCGGCGGCTGACGCGCCCCTGACCGGCCCTGCCTAGCGGCGGATGTCCGCCTCGGGGTGGCACTCGATGAGGCGGTCGGCCACGGCGTTCATGACTCGCCCGAGCGCGGCGAAGTCGCTGCGGCTCGAGAGGTCGACGAGGTAGTCGCGCACGCCGTTCACGTGCACCGGCGCAGCCTCGACGAGCAGGTCGTGGCCGCGGTCGGTGAGAGTGCAGACGATCCCGCGACCGTCCTCCGGTGAGGCGGAGCGATCGACGAGCCCGGCATTCTCCATGCGGGACACGGTGTGCGTCACCCGGCTGCGGCTGTGGGCGAGAGCGTCGGCGAGCTGCGCCATGCGCATGGACCGGCCCGGGCGCTCGGAGAGCCGGACCAGGATCTCGTACTCGGTGAGCGACAGGTCGAACGCGCGCTGCAAGTCGGCGTCGAGCCGGTCGAGGAGGAGCGTCACCCCCACTGCGAAGGCACGCCACGACGTCTGCTGGTCGGCATCCAGCCAGCGCGGCGCCGCCCCTGCCTCAGACATGGGGTCAGGGTATCGAGATCGCTCCGCGATCCGTGGATCGCGCAGGTCAGCTCAGGCGAGTCGCTCCAGGATCAACGCCATCCCCTGACCGCCGCCGACACACATCGTGATCAGCCCGAGCGACTTGTCGTGCCAGTCCAGCGAGTTGAGCATGGTGGCCTGGAGACGCGCTCCGGTCATGCCGAACGGGTGCCCGACCGCGATCGCCCCTCCGTTGACGTTGAGGCGGTCGAGGTCGATGCCGAGATCCTGGTACGACGGCACCACCTGCGCGGCGAACGCCTCGTTGATCTCGACCAGGTCGATGTCGTCGATCGTCATGCCTGCGTGGGCGAGCGCCCGCCGGCTCGCCTCCACCGGTCCGAGTCCCATGATCTCGGGTGAGAGCGCACTGACGCCGGTGGCCACGATCCGAGCCAGCGGAGTGATCCCGAGCTCGGCGGCCCTCGTGTCGGACATGACCACGACGGCCGCGGCGCCGTCGTTGAGCGGGCAGCAGTTGCCGGCCGTGACGACGCCGTCCGGTCGGAACACCGGCTTCAGCCCGGCCACGCCCTCGACCGTGACGCCCGCTCGCGGGCCGTCGTCGGCGGACACGACGGTCCCGTCCGGGGTGGTGACGGGGGTGATCTCGCGCTGCCAGAACCCGTCGGCCAGGGCCTTCTCCGCGAGGTTCTGGGAGCGGACGCCGAACTCGTCGAGCTCGAGCCGGGTGAGCCCGCGCAGGGTGGCGACGTTCTCGGCGGTCTGGCCCATGGCGATGTACGCGTCGGGCAGGACGGCGTCCTCGCGTGGGTCGTGCCATGCCTCGCCGCTCGAACCGTGCTCGGCCCGGTCGGCGGTGCGGGCCATGGCGTCGGCGTACGCCGGGTTGCGGGTGTCCGGCCACGAGTCGGAGCTGCCGCGCTCGTATCGCGACACCGTCTCGACGCCCGCGGAGACGAACACGTCGCCCTCGCCCGCCTTGATCGCGTGGAAGGCCATCCGGGTGGTCTGCACCGACGAGGCGCAGTAGCGGGTGATCGTGGTGCCGGGGACGTCGTCCATGCCGTTCATGACGTTGACGATCCGCGCCATGTTGAAGCCGGCCTCGCCGCCGGGCAGACCGCAGCCGAGGTGGAGATCGTCGACCTCGTGGCGGTCGAGCTGGGGGATCTTGTCCAGTGCCGTGCGGATCATGGCGGCGACCAGGTCGTCGGGCCGGAGGTCCTTCAGGGAGCCCTTCACGGCACGGCCGATGGGGGAGCGGGCGGCGGAGACGAGGACGGCTTCTGGCACCCCGTCACCCTAGTCCGGGCGTGGTGTCCGCGACTGGCAGGATCGGGTCGTGCGCCACGTGTACGAGTGCCAGATGCGCCGCGCCGACCTGCACGGCGACACCGTGAGCAACGTGGCGTTCGTCGACTACCTCCAAGAGGCGCGGCTCGACCTGCTCCGCCACCACAACACCTCGCCCACGCCGAACCCCGGTGAGGGGCTGGTGGTGGTCAACACCGTCGTCGACTACCTGGCACCGCTCCGGCTGGGCCAGGCCCCGCTGTACGTCGCGGTCTGGTCCACCCAGGTCCGCGCCGCGTCGTTCAGCCTGGGATACGAGCTGTTCACGGGGTCGGCCGACGACGGCGCCGACGATCGCGTGGTGCACGCCCGGGCGACGACCCTGCTCGCGCCGTACGTGTTCGCGAGTGAACGTCCCCGGCGGATGACCGCCGAGGAGCGCGAGCGGCTCTCGCAACACCTCGGTGAGTCACCCGTCTCGGATCGGGCGGCTCCGCGCGGCGGGGAGTCGTGGGCAGACGGTGTGGTCGTCGAGCGCCCGGTCCACGTGCGCTTCTCGGACGTCGACCTGCTCGGGCACGTCAACAACCTGCGCTACCTCGACTACGCCCAGATGGCCCAGATCGACCTCCTGACCGGTGTCTTCGTGGAGGCCCACGTGAACGGCACGGTCACCACCGTCATCGCCCGCAGCGAGATCGACTACGTCGGGCAGATGAACCTGCGCGCCGAGCCGTACGCCGTCCGGAGCCGAGTCGTGGCCGTCGGCGATCGCTCGGTGTCCTTCGAGCAGGAGATCCGCGACCCCCACCACGCCGACCGGGTGATGGCCAGGAGCCGGATCGTCGAGGTCAACGTCGACCAGGACGACAAACCGCTGCCGTGGCACCCGGCCCACCGCGAGCTCCTCGACCAGCGGATGCGTGGCTAGGGAGACACGACCTAGGTCTCGTCGAAAGAGTTGACCATGAACTGCGCGGCATGGGTGACGTAGTCCCAGAACTGCGCGTCCTGCTCGGGCGGCAGTGCCACCTCGTCGAGCGCGGCTCGGAAGTGCCGGAGCCAGTGCTCCTTCGCCTTCGGGGTCACGGCGTACGGCGCGTGGCGCATCCGCAGGCGGGGATGCCCGCGCCGCTCGGAGTAGGTCGTGGGCCCGCCCCAGTACTGCATGAGGAACAGCCGGAAACGCTCCTCGGCCGGGGCGAGATCGTCCTCGGGGTAGATCGCTCGCAGGTACGGGTCCTCGGCGACGCCTCGGTAGAACGCGGCCACGATCCGGGTGATCGACTCCTCGCCGCCGATCTCGTCGTAGAACGTGGTCACTGGTCGTCCGTGTCCGCTGCGACCGCAGCCTCCGGGTCACCGGGCGTCCGGTTCATCACGTACGACGTGGGGTAGGGCGCCTGGATGCCCTCGTGGTCGAAGCGGGACTTGATCCGCGCACGCAACACCCGCGCGACGCGCCACTGCTCCATCGGCGCGGTCTTCAGCGCGACGCGCAACGTGATCGCATCCGGCGTGATGGCCTCGATGCCCCAGATCTCCGGCTCCTCGATGATCACGCCGTCGTAGTCCTCGTCGTCCCAGAGGTCGTGGATCACGTCGCCCAGGACCTGGCGTACGCGGGTGATGTCCTCGCGCGCGCTGACCTGGACGTCGAGCACGGCCCGGGCCCAGTTCTGACTCATGTTGCCGACCCGGTACAGCTCGCCGTTGCGGACGTACCACACCGTGCCGTTGGTGTCGCGCAACCGGGTGACCCGCAGGCTGACGGCCTCGATGGTGCCGGAGAGGCCCTCACCCATGTCGACGACGTCTCCCACGCCGTACTGGTCCTCGAAGAGCAGGAAGATCCCGGACAGGAAGTCCTTGACCAGCGTCTGGGAGCCGAAGCCGAGCGCGACGCCGGCGATGCCGGCGCTGGCGATGATGGGGCCGATGTTGAGCCCGATCTCGCTCAGCATCATCGTCACGACGATGGCGACGATGAGGCCGGAGGTGATGCTCTTCAGGAGCGTCCCGAGCGTCTTGGCCCGTTGGACGCGTCTGGTCGAGCCGGGTGGCGGGTTCTCGGGCGAGCGCCCGAACGCAGCCTGGGTGATCCGGTCCGGCAGGACGCCGTCCTCGGCCTTGCTGACCAGCTTGTCGATCAGGCGGTGCAGGATGAACTGCACGACCAGGCCGATGACGACCAACGTGACCAAGGCCCCCGCCTTGCGTGCCAGCAGGTTCCCGAGGCTCGTCCACTGCCCGTGGTCGATGATGGCGAGTGCTGCGGACATGCCGACCAGTATCCTCAAGCCGTGACTCCGACCTCCCAGGCCCTGCGCAGGGCGGCGCTCCTTGTGGGATCCGCCACGATCCTCGTGCTCGCGTACGCCGGCCCCGCCGCTGCGGACATCCCCGACGGGTGGAGCGACCCGAAGCCGGTGCCGGTGCTCCACTTCCTGCTGCTGTTCATCGGCATCCCCGCGCTGATCACGGTCGGCATCCTGCTGGCGATCTATCTGCCGGGTGTCGCCCGGGGCGAGACGGTCGCACCGGCGGGGGCTCGCGCCAGTGACCAGTGGCTCGGCGGACGACGCGACACGGCGCAGATCGAGGCCGGTGACTCGGCGGGCGAGCGCGACACCGGTGGCGCCAGCGGCACGTGGTGACGGGCTGACCGCCATGGCACGTGAGTTCACCGCCTCCCAACGGGTCTCCCTCGACCAGACGATCCGAGCGGCCGAGCAGGTCTGCCGCTTCGAGTTCTCGGTGTTCGTCGGCGCGGCCGAGGGCGAGGCGCGGCCGTTCGCCGAACGTCTGCACGCGGCCCTGTCGACGCCTCAGCGCAGCGTGTTGGTGATGGTCGACCCCACGGTGCGCGCGCTCGAGGTCGTCACCGGCTCAGAGGTACGCCGGTTCCTCGGCGACCGCGAGGTCGCCCTCGCGGTGATCGAGATGCAGAGCGAGTTCGCCAGCGGTCAGCTGGTCCGGGGGCTCCGCCGCGGCATCACCATGCTGGCGATGGCCGCCCGCGCCCCGCGGACCCTGCACGCAGAACCCAGCTAGTCGGCGTCGCGCGCCTGGGCGGCGAGGGCTCGCACCACGTCGGCGCGACCCTCTCGCACGAACCGCTTCGCCGCCGGGTTGGCCGGAGACTCGTCCAGCCAGCGGTCCACGCGGTCGACCAGCCCCTGGCTGCCCAGGGGCAGCGGGAACACGTCCTCGAGCAGGTTCGACGCCATGTGGGTGCCGAGCTCCTCCCAGGCGGTGTCCGCCGCGGCGAGGTACTTCTCGACGTAGGGCTCGAGCAGCTCCTCCTGGCCGAAGCGCATGAACGTGCTCGAGATCGACCGGTGGGTCTCGTTCGGCACGTCGGGGTTGGCGACGAGCTCGGCCCAGGCTGCGGCCTTGGCGTCGGCGTCGGGGCGTGAGGCGCGGGCCGCCGCGGCGTTCTCCTGGCCGGAGATGGTGCGGTCGCGCGCCAGCTCCGCCTCGATCTCCGCGTCGCCGGCCGCCCCACACTTGGTGAGGCCCACGAGCAGCATCCAGCGCAGGTCGGTGTCGATGTCGAGACCCTCGATCGAGACGCTGCCGTCGAGCAGCCCCGCCACCTCGGCCTTGCCCTCGTCGCTGACCAACGCGCCGGCGTAGAGGCGGGCGAAGATCAGCTGGGAGTTGCTGCCCGGCTCGGCGGCGTGGAGCAGGTCACGGAGACCCACCTCCCACGCGGCCCGCAGCGCGGGTCGCTTGGCCGGGTCGGAGTAGAGGTTGACCGCGAGCCCGGCGTACCCCGGGATCGCCCGGATGCCGAACGCGTCGGTCTCGCTACCGACGTTCTGCAGGACGAGCGTGACGTAGTCGGAGGTGGCCATCTCGGCGTCGCGCGTCATGTCCCACGCGGCACCCCAGCAGAGGGCACGGGCGAGGGAGTCGTCGAGGGTGCGCAGGCCATGCACGACCGTGTCGAGCGACCGCTCGTCGAGCCGGATCTTGGCGTAGGTGAGGTCGCCGTCGTTGAGCAGCAGCAGATCGGGCTGACGCTCGCCCACCAGCGCATCAATCGAGGTCAGCTCTCCCTCGACGTCCACCTCGATGTTGCGGCGACGGACGAGATGGCCGTCCTGCTCGTCGTACAGGCCGATGCCGAGGCGGTGCCGGCGCAGTGTCTGGTTGTCGCCGGCCGCGGTCTGCCGCACCCCGAACGACGCGTAGTCGCCCTCGGCGGTGAGCTCGAACGCGGGGGAGAGCGTGTTGACGCCGCTGGTCTGGAGCCACTCCTTGGCCCAGGCGTCGAGCTCACGGCCCGAGGACTTCTCCAGCGCCGTCATCAGGTCGACGAACTCGGCGTTGTCGTAGGCGTGGTCCTTGAAGTACTGCCGGAGTCCGTCGAGGAACTCCTCGAGACCCACCCACGCGACCAGCTGCTTGAGCACCGAGGCGCCCTTGGCGTAGGTGATGCCGTCGAAGTTCACCTCGACCGCCTGGAGGTCGTAGTTGTCGGCGGCGATCGGATGGGTCGAGGGCAGCTGGTCCTGTCGCAGCGCCCAGTTCTTGCGGGCGTTGGTGAACCCGGTCCAGGACTCGGTGTAGGACGTGTTCTCGACGGCCGCGTGGTAGCACGCCCACTCGGCGAACGACTCGTTGAGCCACAGGTCGTCCCACCACTTCATGGTGACGAGGTCGCCGAACCACATGTGCGCCATCTCGTGCAGGATCACCGAGCATCGGAACTCGTAGAAGGCGGCGTCCTGCCGGCTGCGCGGCAGGTACTCGTCGCGGAGCGTGATGGCGCCGGCGTTCTCCATCGCCCCGGAGTTGTACTCCGGCACGTAGAGCTGGTCGTACTTCTCGAACGGGTAGGGGAAGTCGAACACGTCCTCGAAGAACTCGAAGCCCTGCTTGGTCAGCAGCAGGAGCTCGTCGGTGTCGAGGTGCTCGACGAGCGCCTGGCGGCAGTAGTGGCCGAGCGAGATCGGGCCGTTCTTGCCCTCGTAGGAGTCGAGGTGCTCGTGGTACTCGCCGGCGACGAGAGCGGTGACGTAGGTCGACATCCGTTTCGACTCCGGGAAGCTCCAGCGGGCCTTCCCGTCGCCGGTCGGCTCCGGCGCCGGCGTGGGTGCGTTGGAGACGACCTTCCAGCTCTCCGGTGCGACGACGGTCCAGGTGTAGACCGACTTGAGGTCGGGCTGCTCGAACGTCGTGAAGACGCGGCGCGCGTCCGGCACCTCGAACTGCGTGTAGAGGTAGACCCGGTCGTCGACGGGGTCGACGAAGCGGTGCAGGCCCTCACCGCTGCGGGAGTAGGTGCAGTCGGCCCGCACGACCAGCTCGTTGTCCGCCGCGAGATCGGTGAGCGTGATGCGGCTGTCGGCGTACACCTCCGCAGGGTCGAGCGAGCGCCCGTTCAGCGTGAGCTCGTGAATCGTCGCGCCGACCAGGTCGGCGAACGTGTCGGCGCCGGGCTCGGCGCAGGAGAAGCGGAGGACGGTCGTGGAGGCGAACGTCTTGTCGCTGGTCGTCAGGTCCAGGTCGATGGAGTACGACGTGACGTCGAGAAGAGCGGCGCGGGTAGCGGCCTCTTCCCGGGTGAGGTTGGTACCAGGCATGGGGTGATCTTGTCATCGGTCACGAATCGGCCCGCAACCGGAATGGGACACATTTGTATGACAATGCGGTCGGAATAGTTGTCGAGGACGACCGGTTGGCGCTGATATGACCGTCACCACGGACACCACCCCCGTCACCCCCGTCTCCCGTGACACCGCGGACTTCTGGTTCGACCCGCTCTGTCCGTTCGCCTGGATCACCTCCCGCTGGATGCTCGAGGTCGAGCAGGTGCGGGACGTGCGGGTGCGCTGGCGGGTGATGAGCCTGTACTTCCTGAACAAGGACCGTGACCTCGATCCGGCGTACCAGAAGCGCGTCTCGCGGGGCCTGCCGATCGGCCGGGTGCTCATCGCCGCCGAGCAGAAGGTCGGGCCGGAGGTGCTGCTTCCGCTCTACACGGCGTTCGGCACGCGGATCCACCACGAGAAGCAGGAGATCGGCCGGGAGCTCGTGGCGGCCGCGCTGGCGGATGCCGGAGTGCCCGCGGAGCTCGTCGACGCGATGGACGACCCGTCGTACGACGACGCCCTGCTCGCCTCGCACCAGGAGGCCATCGACCGGGTGGGCGACGAGGTGGGCACGCCGACCATCGCCTTCAACGGATCGGCGTTCTTCGGCCCGGTGCTGACCCGGATCCCCCGCGGCGAGGACGCCGGCCGGCTCTGGGACGGAACGATCGCGGTCGCGGACTTCGACTACTTCTTCGAGATCAAGCGCACCCGGACCGGCGAGCTCGATTTCACCTGACCGGGCCGGCCGATGCCGCCCACGGCCTCGACCGACGCTGTGCTGCCCACCAGAAGTAGTTGCTGTCCCAACCTCGCGTCGGCGTGGGAGTGCCTGTGGGCGATGCGCGGATCCCGACGCCAGGAACGGCGCTTCGTGGGGACGTATGCGCCGAAGTACTGAGCAAAGTCCGGTGGCGGGCAACTCCTCCCGCTCAGCAGGGAGCGCGGCGATGACTTCACTCAGTATTTCGGCACGGTGCGCAGAGCGACCTCCTCAACCACCGAAAAATGGCTGGCCCACGCTCACTAGGCTTCACGACATGAGTCATGTCCTGTCCGCCGTCGCCTGGCCGTATGCCAACGGCCCGCGCCACATCGGCCACGTGGCCGGTTTCGGCGTGCCCTCCGACGTCTTCAGCAGGTACATGCGGATGGCGGGCCACGAGGTGCTGATGGTCTCGGGCACCGACGAGCACGGGACGCCGATCCTGGTGGCGGCCGACGCCGCAGGGGTCAGCGCGAAGGACCTCGCGGACAAGAACAACGCGGTGATCGTCCAGGACCTCGTCGACCTCGGCCTGTCCTACGACCTGTTCACCCGCACAACCACCGGCAACCACTACAACGTCGTGCAGGAGCTGTTCACCACCGTCCACCGCAACGGCTACATGGTCGAGCAGACCACGAAGGGCGCCGTCAGCCCGTCGACCGGACGCACCCTGCCCGACCGCTACATCGAGGGCACCTGCCCGATCTGCGGGTACGGCGAGGCGCGGGGCGACCAGTGCGACAACTGCGGCAACCAGCTCGACCCGACGGACCTGATCGATCCCCGCAGCAAGATCAACGGCGAGACGCCGGACTTCGTCGAGACGCAGCACTTCTTCCTCGACCTGCCGGCCCTCGCGGACGCGCTCACGACGTACCTCAAGGGTCGCGAGGCCGGCGGCACCTGGCGCCCCAACGTCATCAACTTCTCGATGAACCTGATCGAGGACCTGCGACCCCGGGCGATGACCCGCGACCTCGACTGGGGCATCCCGATCCCGCTCGACGGTTGGCGCGACAACCCGACGAAGCGGATGTACGTCTGGTTCGACGCGGTGATCGGCTACCTCTCGGCGTCGATCGAATGGGCCCGCCGGTTGGGGGAGCCGGAGCGCTGGCGCGACTGGTGGAACGACCCCGAGGCGTTGTCCTACTACTTCATGGGCAAGGACAACATCGTCTTCCACTCGCTGATCTGGCCGGCCGAGCTCCTCGCCTACGACGGCTTGGGCGCGATCGGCGGGGAGCCGGGGCGGTACGGCGACCTCCAGCTCCCGACCGAGATCGTCTCCAGCGAGTTCATGACGATGGAGAGCAAGCAGTTCTCGACCAGCCGCGGACACGTGATCCTGGTCGGCGACATGCTGTCCCGCTACCAGCCGGACGCTCTGCGCTACTACATCTGTGCCGCCGGACCGGAGACGTCCGACTCGGACTTCACCTGGGCCGACTTCGTGCTGCGCACGAACTCCGAGCTGGTCGCCGGCTGGGGCAACCTGGTCAACCGCACCGCGACGATGATCGCCAAGAGCTTCGGCGAGATCCCCGCGGCCGGACCGCTCGAGCCGGTCGACGAGGCGGTCCTCGACGTCGTACGAGCCGGGTTCGACACGGTGGGCGCCCAGATCGGCCGGCAGCGGCTGCGCAACGGCATCGCGGAGGCGATGCGAGTCGTGGGCGAGGTGAACAAGTACCTCACCGTGACCGAGCCCTACAAGATGAAGGACGACTCCCAGCGCGAGCGCCTCGCGACCGTGCTGCACGTGGCCGCCCAGTGCGTGCTCGACTGCAACACGATCCTGGCGCCGTTCCTGCCGTTCTCGGCCAACGCCGTCTGGACGACGTTCGGCGGCGAGGGCGAGTTCATGCCGATGCCGCACATCGACCACGTCGAGGACCTCGACCCGGACAACGGCGCAGGCCTGCACGTGTACCCGATCATCACCGGCGACTACTCCGGCACCCCTCGGTGGGAGAGCCGTCCGGTGCCGGTGGGCACGAAGGTCGACAAGCCGACGCCGGTCTTCACCAAGCTCGACCCCTCGGTGGTCGAGGAGGAGCTGGCCCGTCTCGAGGGCTAGCTGCGGAGGAAGATGCCGGCGGCCGGCTTCGGCTCGAAGTACGTCGTCTTCGGCGGCATGACCTCGCCGGCGTCGGCCACCTCGATCAGGGCGTCGGGCGGTGGTGGCGCCAAGGTGAACAACGCGCCCCGGTCGACGTCGCAGTGGGCGACGAGCTCGTCGAGAGGTCCGGCCGCGGGGATGAGGTCGATCGTGCGGACGCGACCGGGCGGCGCGGGGTCGAGGTGGTCGAGCACCTGGGTCTGGAGGATCGTCGCGTCGAGACCGGCGACCCCCGGGGCCCGCGAGCCGGGGAGGCGTACGTCGTACCAGCGGGACGCGAGGTAGAGGCCCATCGAGCCGACCGCCGGCTCGGGCGGCTCGGTCATCTCACGGACCTCGAACTCGCCGTGGAGCAGCGCGAGCAGCCGGTCGGGCTCGATCGGCCCGGAGACTCGGCGGTGGAACGAGGACAGGGTCAACCCGTCCATCGCGTGCACGACGCAGAGCAGCCCTGCCTCGGGTGGCTTGTCGGCGAGTCGCCACTCCTCGAGCGCGGCGGCGGCTCGGTGGTGACCGTCGGCGATGTAGAGGTCGGTGGCCGCCAGCTCCTGGGCGAGAGCCTGGGTCTCGGGTCCGTCGGGGAGCCGCCACACCGTCTGCTGGAAGCCCTCGGGCCCCGCGAAGTCGAGGACCGGCTCGGTCCGGGGAGCGTCCGTGACCGCCCGCGCGAACTCCGGCCCGGCACGGTGCAGGAGCAGGACGAGCGCGGGCGGGGTGTCGGTCGTGGTGTGGTGCCACACCAGGGCGTCGACGCGCAGCTGATGGACCGCCTCGTGGACCTTCACGTGCCCGTCGGCGACGGCCTGCACGGTGACGTCGCAGACCACCCCGGTGTACGACGTGTCGCCCCGGGTCTGGCGGTAGACGTAGAGCGCCTCCGAGGCGTCGGCGTACGCCGCGGGGTCGATCTTCACGCCGTAGAGATCCACGCCCGAGTCGTCCTGCGAGTCGGTCATGGCCCGCACCGTGCGCACCGCCCGCTCCTGGCGGATCAGGCGGGCGGGGAAGAGGCGAACGTGGGTCACGGCGTGGCCTCGGCGTCCGGAGCGAGCGTGACCACGGAGACGCCGAGCACGTGCGGGATCGAGAGGAGGGCGTCCAGCAGCTCGTCCGAGGCCTCACCCTCGACGTCGATGAACGCGACGGCCGCCTCGCCCCCGCGGAAGACGCGGTTGACCATGTGCTGGACGTTGAGGTGCGCCGTACTGAGCTGGTCGAGCACCTGGGCGAGCACCCCTACCCGGTCGAGGTGACGGACGTTCAGGGCGATCGAGCCGAGCCGGTCGGGGTCGAGGTTGACGCAGTGTCGTGCCTCGCCGGACGTGAACGCGTCGACGATCTCGGTCACGCCCTGGGCGATCGCTCGCTGCGCCTGCGCGGTGGAGGCACCGATGTGGTGCGTCGCCACGACGCCGGGATGCTTGGCCAGCGGCGAGTCCCACTCGGCCTGCCCGGACCCGGGCTCGGCGTCGAACACGTCGAGCCCCGCCCGGACCCGGCCCTCGTCGAGCGCGCGGAGAAGCGCGGCCTCGTCGACGATGTCGCCGCGGGAGGTGTTGAGCAGGATCGCGCCGGGTCGCATCCTTCCGAGAAAGTCGTCGTCGACCAGATGCTTGGTCCGAGGGCTCGCCGGCAGGTGCAGCGACACGATGTCGGAGGAGCTCACGAGCTCCTCCTGCGAGTCGCACATCGTGATGCCGAGCTCCTCGGCCTTGGTGAGGGCCGCCGCCGAGCGACCCTTCCGGGCGACCGCCTGGACGCGGATGCCGAACGCCGCTGCACGCTCCGCGACCAGGAACCCGATGGACCCGAGTCCGAGGATGCCCATCGTGGACCCGAGCAGGCCCTCGGCCTTGCCGTAGGTCTTCTTGTCCCACCTGCCGTCACGGAGGTCGGCGACGTTGTCCGCGATGCGCCGGTCCACCGCCAGCAGCAGGCCCATGGTCAGCTCGGCCACCGCCGCGGCGTTCCGTCCCGGCACGTTGCAGACGAACACCCCGCGCTCCGCCGCCGCGTCGGTGTCGATGGTGTTGGTGCCGGCGCCGGCCCGGATCACCAGGACCAGTCGGTCCGCGGCCGCGAAGACCTCCCGGGGGACCTTCGTGCTCCGCACGACGAGCACGTCGTGCCCGGGGATCCGGCCGGCCAGGTCGTCGGCACTCAGACCCGGCTCCACCTCGCACTCGTGCCCGTGCGCCTCGAGATCGTGCACCGTCTGGTCGGACAGCTTGTCCGCGAAGAGAATGCGCACGCCACGACCTCCGGGACGGTTGGGGCCGCCGGGGTCGGCGGATGAGGCCGTCACGCTAACGCCCCGGGTGCGGCGTTCGCTAGAAGCCTCTCGCCGCGTAGGGCCCGACGTCGGTCCGGAAGGCCCTCGACAGCTCCCGGACGGCGCCCGGATCGTGTTCGACGATCACGCCGGCCCGGTGGAGCTCGGCGAAGTTCGTGCCGCCGAGGTACGCCGCGCCCAGCGCGGCCACGGGCAGGGCGACCTGGGCGGCGTCGTCGGTCGGCGTCGCCTCACCGAGACCCTCCTTGACCCGGATGCGCCACCGGCCGGCGTTCCACGGTGCTTGGTCGTCTGCGACGTCGGCGACGATGTCGCAGTCGCCCTCGTAGCCGCGCGCTGCCACCGCCGCGGGCAGGTCGACGAGACGCAGCCAGAGGCTGTCGAACGGCTTGACGTCGCTGAGCCCGCGCGGCCCCTGCACCCAGGACAGCAACGGGTCGCTGCCCGCGATGCCGTTGACGGTGACGGTGCCGGAGAGATCGAGGTCGGTCACCCGCCGCAACAGCGCCAGTCGTGCGGCCGGTCCGCCGCACAACGAGGACACGCTGACCTCGGCCGCGGGCCGCGAGTTCGGCCACTTGTGCCGGCGCTTGAAGAGCACGTAGCCCACGTCGCGGCCTTCGCGCATCGCGAACAGGAGCCGAGGAGGCTCGCTGTCACGGACCTCTTCCGGGTCCACCAAGCTGAGCTCGTCGTAGAACGCCGACGCCCCGACGACCGTGCCGACGTTCGTCCCGATCAGCTCGAGGTCGATCTGGCGCCGGCGCTCGGCCATGCCGGCGTCGTCGACAGTACGCAGGCGCGTGGTGATGCTCGCGACCTCGTCCTCGAGGTGCGGGGCCGTCAGCGTGGCACCGCGACCGAGCTGCACCTCGAGCTCGAGTGACGCGAGGCCGTAGCCGTGACGTCCGTAGATGTCCGCCTCGCTGGCGTGAAGAGCTGAGAGGTGCCCACCCTCGCGGCGGGTCTGCTCGAAGTGGTGGCTCAGCATCGCTTTGAGCAGGCCACGGCGGCGGTGGTCGGGATGGACGCCGACCCAGGTCAGCCCGGCGACCGGCACGGCGCGCCCGTGTCCCGCTCCGTCCGGCACCGACAGCTGCATCGGCCGAACACCGTAGATGCCGGCATACGTCGCTGGGTCGACCTCGGCCCCGACCACTTCCGCGACGAAACGTTGGTCCTCGGGTACGCCCTGGAGAGCGATGTCGACCGGGTGTTGGCGCTGGCCATGGAACCAGACCAGGTCGTCGGACGCGCGGTAGCGCTCCTTGTCGGTCGCGCGCTCGACGCGGATCTCCGGGCGCTCCTGGTCGGCCATCCCTCAAGCAAACCGGCGCACGCAAGGGCTGTCCAACGACTTTGAACGGGCCCTGGTCCGGCGCGATGTCCCGCCGGGGGTTCCGGCTGGAACACTGTCCGCCATGCGCGTCCACCTCGGCACCGACCACGCCGGTCTCGAACTCAAGCAACACCTGATCGACCATCTCCGGAGCCAGGGTCACGAGCCCGTGGACCACGGGGCGTTCGTGTACGACGCCCTCGACGACTACCCCGTGTTCTGCCTCCGAGCCGCGGAGGCCGTGGTCGCCGATCCTGGGAGCCTCGGTGTGGTCATCGGCGGCTCGGGCAACGGCGAGCAGATCGCCGCCAACAAGGTGAAGGGCGTGCGGGCCGCCCTCGTGTGGAACGAGGACACCGCCGTCCTCGCCCGGCAGCACAACGACGCCAACGTGATCTCCGTGGGTGGGCGCATGCACTCGGTCGACCAGATGACGCATTTCGTCGACCTGTTCCTGGCGACGGACTTCACCGGCGAGGAGCGCCACGCGCGACGGATCGCGATGCTGGCCGGCTACGAGCAGACCGGCGACCTCCCGCCGCTGCCGGAGAGTGCCGCAGGGGAAGGCCGTGCCTGAGGGCCACACCCTGCACCGCCTCGCCACCGAGATCACCGACGTCTTCGCCGGCCACCCGGTCCGGGTGAGCAGCCCCCAAGGGCGTTTCGACCGCGAGGCCGCGGAGCTGGACGGTTCGACGCTCCTCGTCGCGGAGTCAGCGGGCAAGCACCTCTTCCTCGACTTCGACGCCGACCGGGTCGTGCACGTCCATCTCGGGCTGATCGGCGGCTTCGACGTCCATCGCGACGTGACGGACGTCCCGGCCCCGGTCGGCCAGGTCCGGCTCCGGCTGGTCGGAGGCGGCGGCCACCCGGCGTACGCCGACCTCCGCGGAGCCACGCAGTGCGCCCTCGTGACGTCGACCCGTCGCGAGGAGATCGTCGGCAAGCTCGGACCCGACCCGCTCCGTGCGGATGCCGATCCGGACCGTGCGTGGGCCCGCATCTCGCGGAGCCCGCGCACCATCGGCGACCTCCTGCTCGACCAGGAGGTCCTGGCCGGGGTCGGCAACGTCTACCGGGCCGAGGTGCTCTACCGACACCGCATCCACCCACTACGTCCCGGGCGCACCCTGCGGGTGAGCCAGTGGCGCGCCGTCTGGGCCGACCTCGTCGGGCTGATGGCCGAGGGGGTGCGCACCGGTCGGATCGACACCGTGCGCCCCGAGCACACACCCGAGGCGATGGGGCGGGCGCCGCGCGTGGACGACCACGGGGGAGAGGTCTACGTCTACCGCCGCACCGGCCAGCCGTGCCTGGTCTGCGGCACCACCATCCGCACCGACGTGCTGGTCGGGCGCAACATCTTCTGGTGCCCGCAGTGCCAGCGTAAGTTCCGTTCCCGGGCTCTACAGTGAAGGCGCCATCACCGCAGGACGGGACCGACCGATGACACATGCCGCCGGGCAACGTCCCGCCTCCGATCGAGCCCGACGGCGCTGGTCGGCGTTCCTCGCCGGGTCCCATCCCGAACGCCTCGCCCTGATCTCGCTCTTCTTCTTCGCCACCGTCATCGGCGTCCTCATGCAGGCGTTCCCGGACTGGGTGTCGTTCACGACGATCTCGCTCCCGCTCGTCGTCGGCGCGTTGTTCCTGGGGCCGCGTGCCCTGCCGTGGTTCGTGATCTACAACCTCGTGCTGCTGACGCTCGCCCTGCCCAAGGTGCCCGACTTCACGAGCCGGGCGATCTTCACCACCGCCGTGATGTTCCTCCTCGCGTTCATCGTGATGATGGCGTCGTTCCGGCGGTCTCGGCTCGGCATCGCCGGCAGCATGGGCGAGTCGATGCTGGCCGACCTGAGCGACCGCATCCAGGGCCAGGGCGTGCTGCCCGACCTGCCGATCCCGTGGCACGCGGAGTCGGTCATCCGCTCGGCAGGTGGCACCCGCTTCTCCGGAGACTTCTTCGTCGTCGGCGACACTGCGTCCGGTCGCCTGGACGTCTCGGTGGTCGACGTCTCCGGTAAGGGTGACCGCGCCGGCACCCGAGCACTCCTGCTGGCCGGGGCCATGGGAGGGCTGGTCACCGCCCTCGAGCCCGGCGGGTTCCTGCCGGCCACCAACGCCTACCTGCTCAACCATCCCTGGCAGGACGGCTTCGCCACGGCCGTCCACCTGAGCGTCGAGCTCTCCTCCGGTGAGTTCCGGGTCTGGACCGCGGGCCACCCTCCGGCTCTGCACTGGAGTGCCGGTGCCGGCCGCTGGTCACCGCTGGACTCGGAGGGGCCGATGCTCGGCCTGATCCCCGACGCGGACTTCCACGAGGCCGGCGGCATCCTGCGAGCGGGCGACGCCCTGATGCTCTACACCGACGGCATGGTCGAGACCCGCACGACCGACATCGGCATCGGCATCGACCGGTTGATCGGGCAGGCCGACCGCAAGCTGCGCAGCGACTTCGCCGGAGGTGCGAAGACCCTGGTCGACTCGGCCGGCAACCGCTCCGACGACCGGGCGCTGCTCGTCGTCTGGCGCGACTGACGGGCGTTTCGCGACTGCTCGATTCCGAGGCGGTGCGACCCGTGTGGCACCATGACCTCGCGCGTCACGGGAGCGGAAACTCGCCTCGTGAACGCTGCGCGGACGTAGCTCAATGGTAGAGCCTCAGTCTTCCAAACTGATGACGCGGGTTCGATTCCCGTCGTCCGCTCGCATTGGTTCAACCGGGGCGTAGCGTAGTGGCTAGCGCGCCTGCTTTGGGAGCAGGAGATCGCAGGTTCGAGTCCTGTCGCCCCGACCACGAGAGCGGAGTGATCGATGCCGTGGCGACTGCGCGTCTTCGACTCGGCGTTGGCGGTCCTCGCGCTGGCCGCGATCGTCTACGGGTTCGCGACCTGGGTCGCGGACGGCCCGCCCGACTGGCAGCCCGTGTCGGTCCTCGGCCTGCTGAGCATCCCGGTGCTCACCCGCTACAGCATCACCGTGTCCCGCGACGCCGACGCGAACGTCCTGGGGCTGACCGCCGCCGTGCTGTTCAGCAGCGACTTCGACGAAGCCACGCACATCTTTCCGTTGTGGGCGGTGCTGGTGGTCGCCAGCTCGATCGCCTTCAAGGGCGGGGTCAGGCACGGCCTGCCGCGGGCCACCGATGACGTCGTGGCCGGGTGGGCCCTGGTCACGGTCGCGCCGTACGTCAACCTCGGCCTCCGGCCCTTCGACCGCACCTTGGTCGCGCTCCTCACCTTCCTCGCGGTCGTCGCCGCCGTGTTCTGGGTACGCCGTCGACTCCGCGGCCAGCACGCGCCGCAACAGGCACTCGACCTGCGTTCCACCTCACTCGCGCTGCTCGGGATGTACTTCGCCTCGGTGTTCATCGCCGTTCTGCGCCGCGAGTACACCCACCCGAGCAGCGCCACGAACGCCGAGCTCGCCATCCTGGGCCTCGCGCTGCTGGTGGCGGGGCTCGTCGGCTACAGCGTCAGCCAGCAGCTGCTCCGGGGGGTCGCCGTGCTGTCCGAGGCGTCGACCGGACTGCCCTGGCCGGCGGACGAGAACGACCGGCTGGTCATGCGGTTCGCGCAGCAGGCGGTCCGATCCGCCTCGGCCGAGATCCAGTCGGAGCCGGGTCCGTCGGGCTCGCTGAGCGCCCCGGTCGACGCCGTCCGCTACGTCGTGCTCCGGCGCCATCCGGGCGACCACGCCTACTCGCGGGCGGACCGGCGCCTGCTCGAAGCGGTCGCGGCGATGGCGAGCGTCTCCCGGACCGTCCACCTGCGCGAGGCGGGGCTGCGCTTGCGGAGCATCACCGACGCCATGACGGGGCTGTGGAACTACCCGATGTTCGTCGACCTGGCCGAGCAGGCGATCCGCGAGCGTGGTGACGGCGAGGTCGTGGCGTTGCTGTTCCTCGACCTGGACCGGTTCAAGCAGCTCAACGAGGAGCTCGGCCACTTCGATGCCGACCAGGTCCTCTGCGAGATCGCCTCACGGTTGCAGGACGCGGCACCGGCCACCGCCGCGGTCGCGAGATTTGCCGGGGACGAGTTCGCCCTGCTCCTGCGGGCCGTCGAGCGGGACACGCTGGCGAGCGACGTCCAGGCCCTGGTCGACGCCGTGACTGCTCCGATCACGGTCGCCGGCCGGCTCCTCACGGTGCATGTCAGTGTCGGCGTCGGTGTCAGCGACGCGGTCGACGACAGCGTCGAGGACGTGATGCGGGTCGCCGAGGAGAACATGCGCGGCGCCAAGCGCGTCGGCCGCGCGGCGACGGCGTCCCGGGACGAGAAGGATCTCGTCACGACGGCGCTCGGTGAGGGCGCGACGGCGGTGTTCTTCCAGCCGATCCTCGATGCCCGCGACGGCTCGCTGTGGGGTTGCGAGGCGCTGGTGCGTGCGACCGACCCGGAGCTGGGGGCGGTCTCTCCGCTCACCTTGGTCAGCTCGGCGGCCCGCCAGCAGGCGCTCGACGAGCTCACCTCCAAGATCGGAGCGGAAGCCCTGGACGCGATGGACGCGCTCGGGGGGCGCGTCGCCGGACCGCTGCACCTGACGGTGAACCTGGAGTTCGAGCAGTTCCGCGTCGACAACCCGGTCTTCGAACGGTTCAGCCGTGCCGTGGAGGCACGCGGCATCCAGCTGGTGCTGGAGCTGTCGGAACGCAGCTACGGTCGGTGGACCGGCCAGCACGACCTGCTGGCCGCCCGGCTCAAGGAGCGGGGGATCGGTCTCGCCATCGACGACTTCGGGGCCGGCTACGCGACGTTCAGCCTGCTCAACAAGTGGGCCTGGGACGTGGTCAAGATCGACAAGTCCCTCATCTCGGCGCACGACGGCCAGGCCCGTCTGCTGTTCACCAACGTCGTGCGCACGCTGCGGGACCTCCAGCTGTCGACCGTGGCAGAGGGCATCGAGACACCGGACCAGCTCCGCGCGGCGCGGCGGGCGGGGGTGACCCTCGTCCAGGGGCACCTGATCAGCGAGCCCGTCGCGATGGACGACCTGCTCCGCCGAGTCGGGCCCGACGGCACGGGTCTGGCGGCCTCGCTCGGTTAGGCGCCTCCAGGGTGCTGCCCCTAGGCTGAGGAGGCCGTGCGAGCGGCTTCCCCCAGCAAGGAGACATGCAGTGAAGAGCGCCGTCGAGACCTTGGGACCCACCCGGGCCAAGCTGACCGTCGAGGTGCCCTTCGAGGAGCTCAAGCCGAGCCTCGACAAGGCGTACAAGACCATCGCCCAGCAGATCAACGTCCCCGGTTTCCGGCGCGGCAAGGTCCCGCCGATGGTGATCGACCGCCAGGTCGGACGCGGTGCCGTACTGGAGCAGGCGATCAACGAGGTCGTCCCGCAGAAGTACGTCGAGGCGCTGCAGTCCCACGACCTCCAGCCCCTGGCCCAGCCGGAGGTCGAGGTCACCCGGATCGACGACAACGAGGGGATCGAGTTCACCGCCGAGGTCGACGTACGTCCCGAGATCACGGTGCCGGACTGGCACGGCCTGAGTGCCGAGGTCGACGACATGGACGTCTCCGACGACGACGTCGACGAGCAGGTCGAGGCGCTGCGCGAGCGGTTCGGGACGCTCAAGGACGTCGATCGTGCGGCGGCCGACGGCGACTTCGTCACGATCGACCTGGTGGCCACGCAGGACGGCCAGCCGGTGGAGGGCGCCGAGGTCAGCGGCATGTCGTACCGCGTCGGCCGCGGCGGCATGCTCGAGGGCCTCGACGAGACGCTCGTCGGGATGAGCGCCGGCGACGACCAGGTGTTCAGCTCCGAGCTCGTGGGCGGTGACCTGGTCGGCCAGAACGTCGAGGTGCAGGTCAAGGTCTCCCAGGTCCAGGAGCAGGAGCTGCCCGAGATCGACGACGAGTTCGCTCAGATGGCGTCCGAGTTCGACACCGCGGACGAGCTGACGGTGGACGTCCGCACCCGCCTGGGCAACGGCAAGCGCCTGGAGCAGGCCGCTGCCGCACGCGACGCCGTCCTCGAGAAGCTGCTCGACCAGATCGAGGTCCCCCTGCCCGAGACGGTCGTGGCCGACGAGCTCACCGAGCGCCGCCGCACGATCGAGCAGCAGCTCGCGTTCGCCGGCATGACGATGGAGAAGTACCTCGAGGACGAGGGCCAGACCCAGGAAGAGTTCGAGGCCGACCTCGACCGCCGGGTCCGCGAGTCCGTCGCCGCCCAGTTCGTGCTCGACAAGGTCGCGAACGACCTCGAGCTCGGCGTCGACCAGTCGGAGCTGACCGAGCACATGGTGCGGCGCGCCCAGCAGTCGGGCCAGGACCCGCAGGAGTTCGCCAACCACATGTTCGAGCACAACCACATCCCCGAGCTGGTTGCGGAGATCCGACGCGGCAAGGCGCTCGCGCAGATCGTGGAGAGCGCGACCGTGACCGATGGCTCCGGCAACGTCGTCGACCTGGCGAACCTCCGTCCCGACGGCACGCTCGGCGACCCGGCCCAGGAGTCACCTGAGGCATCGGCCGAGGAGTCCGACGAGACGGCCGACGAGACGACCGACGAGACGACCGAGGACCGGGACGCCTGAGCTTCCGCTGTCGGCGAACACCGCCCCATCACGGGTGGATGCGTCGGTCGATCCGGCTAGGGTCGCAGACGTGAACGACATCTCGTCCCCGTCCCAACCCCCACAGCCGACGGCGCAGAACGGCGGAACGGGCTACGGCCTCGACGACCACATCTACCAACGGTTGCTCAAGGAGCGGATCATCTTCTTGGGCTCCGAGGTCCGCGACCAGAACGCGAACGCGATCTGTGCCCAGCTGCTCCTGCTCTCGGCCGAGGACCGCGACGCCGACATCTTCTTGCACATCAACAGTCCGGGTGGATCGGTCGACGCGGGCATGGCCATCTACGACACGATGCACTACATCCCCAACGACGTCGCGACGGTCGGCATGGGTCTGGCCGCTTCGATGGGTCAGTTCCTGCTCTGCGCGGGGACCAAGGGCAAGCGCTACGCACTGCCCCACGCGCGGATCATGATGCACCAGCCCAGCGGCGGTATCGGCGGCTCGGCCTCCGACATCAAGATCCAGGCGGAGCAGAGTCTCCTGCTCAAGAAGCAGCTGACCGAGCTCCAGGCCCAGCACACCGGGCAGACGATCGAGCAGGTCGATCTCGACTCCGACCGTGATCGGTGGTTCACCCCGCAGCAGGCGCTGGAGTACGGCTTCATCGACAAGGTGATCACGAGCGCCGCCGAGGCCAGCGACGAGGGCCGACCGGCCCGCTGAGAGGACAGACGATGAACTACTACATCCCCCAGTGGGAGGAGCGGACGTCGTACGGCTTCCGCCGGATCGACCCCTACGGCAAGCTCTTCGAGGATCGCATCATCTTCCTCGGCACCCCGATCTCCGACGACGTGGCCAACGCCGTGATGGCGCAGCTGCTGTGCCTGGAGTCGATGAACCCCGACCAGGACGTCCAGATCTACATCAACAGCCCCGGTGGCTCGTTCACCGCGCTGACGGCCATCTACGACACGATGAGCTTCATCAAGCCCGAGGTGCAGACAGTGTGTCTGGGCCAGGCGGCCTCGGCGGCCGCCGTCCTGCTCGCGGCCGGCACACCGGGCAAGCGACTGGCCCTTCCCAACAGCCGGATCCTGATCCACCAGCCCTACACCGAGGGCACGGGCGGCCAGATCTCCGACCTCGAGATCCAGGCCAACGAGATCATCCGCATGCGCGGGCTGCTCGAGCGGATGATCGCCGAGGCCTCGGGCAAGGACCAGGACGAAGTCAGCCGCGACATCGAGCGCGACAAGATCCTGACCGCCGAACAGGCGGTCGAGTACGGCCTCATCGACGCGGTCCTGACGTCCCGGGTCGGGGTGCCCGCGCTCGCCTGACCGGCCTCGGCGCGTCGGCACCTTCGCGGGCCACGTGCCAGGCAAAGTTCGGGTGTGGGGTCCTGTCAACGAGGCGCCGAGGAGGTACCGTCGAAGGACCGCCTCACACCAGTCAAGACCTGATCGACTCGGCAGAGCACAGCAGATCACCGGCAACTGGCCGGCCGAACCGGAGGATGACCGCCCGTGGCACGTATCGGTGACGGAGGCGACCTGCTGAAGTGCTCGTTCTGCGGGAAGAGTCAGAAGCAGGTCAAGAAGCTCATCGCCGGCCCTGGCGTCTACATCTGCGACGAGTGCATCGACCTGTGCAACGAGATCATCGAGGAGGAGCTCGCCGAGGGCAGCGAGGTCAGCCTCGACGAGCTGCCCAAGCCTCGCGAGATCTTCGAGTTCCTCAACTCCTACGTGATCGGCCAGGAGCGTGCCAAGAAGACGCTGGCGGTCGCGGTCTACAACCACTACAAGCGCGTCCAGGCGGGCTTCCAGCCCAACACCGCCAAGCACTCCAAGGAGGAGTCCGTCGAGGTCGCCAAGTCCAACATCTTGGTGATCGGGCCGACCGGTTGCGGCAAGACCTACCTCGCCCAGACCCTGGCGCGGATGCTCAACGTCCCGTTCGCGATCGCCGACGCGACGGCACTCACGGAGGCCGGCTACGTCGGTGAGGACGTCGAGAACATCCTGCTGAAGCTGATCCAGGCCGCCGACTACGACGTGAAGAAGGCCGAGTCCGGGATCATCTACATCGACGAGATCGACAAGGTGGCCCGCAAGGCGGAGAACCCCTCGATCACCCGCGACGTCTCCGGCGAGGGCGTCCAGCAGGCACTGCTGAAGATCATCGAGGGCACGACGGCGTCCGTCCCGCCCCAGGGGGGTCGTAAGCACCCCCACCAGGAGTTCATCCAGATCGACACCACGAACATCCTGTTCGTCGTGGGTGGGGCCTTCGCCGGGCTCGACCACATCATCGAGCAGCGGGTCGGCAAGAAGACCCTCGGCTTCACCGCCGAGGTCAAGGGTGCCGAGGAGCGCGACTCCGACGACCTGCTGGCCCAGGTCCGGCCGGAGGACCTCACCAAGTTCGGCCTGATCCCCGAGTTCATCGGTCGGCTGCCCATGATCGCCACCGTCAAGAAGCTCGACGTCGACGCCCTCATGGAGATCCTCACGGTCCCGCGCAACGCGTTCGTGAAGCAGTACCAGAAGCTCTTCGAGCTCGACGACGTCTCGCTCGAGTTCACCGACGAGGCCATCCGGGCGGTCGCGGACCGGGCTCTGGAGCGTGGCACCGGCGCCCGTGGCGCGCGAGCCATCCTCGAGGAGGTGCTCCTCCACGTCATGTACGACGTGCCCTCCCGTGACGACGTGAGCAAGGTGATCGTCACCGAGGAGGTCGTGACCGCCGACGTCGCGCCGACCCTGGTGCTCCGCGAGTCCGAGGCCAAGAAGAAGAAGTCCGCCTGACTCCGTCTGGGCCCCTGCGCGGTTTGGTCTGATCGGTTGCCTGGTCTAGTCCTTTCAGGCTATTTCCGGGTCATTTCGGGGACTAGCCCCTCCCGTCACCGCAGGCCCGACCGCGAGACTGTGCCGGCACCGTCATTGGTCCTGAGGGGGGCACGTTCGTGGGCGCGGATCGCAGGGGGCCGTTGGCGGCTTTCGTCATCGTGGCGCTGATCGCTGCCATCCTGCTGGTGACCTCCGTCCGCAGCCAGGCGTCGCCGTGGTTCTCCGCCCGGATCGTCGCCGGGCCGGCCAGCGAGCCGCACCTCTGGGGGTCGGTCACCGGTGGCGTCCACGAGGTCGTGCGGGACGGCACCGTGCTGGTGCGCAAGGCGGCTCACGCCCCCGTCGGATGACCAGACGCAGACGGTGGCGGTGGATGCCTCGAGCAGCGTGGTCACATCGCGCCACGAGACCGGTGACGACCACCCATCGGACCCGCCGAACGCGGAGCGGGCACACGACGTCCCACCGCCACCACCAGCTCGCCGACCACGGGGTCGCCGACGAGCCCCGTCACGAATCAGGTGACGAGCCCACGGTGCCCTCGGGCCCCACGACCCCGGACCCCGGAGCGGGACTGCCTCCGATCGGGCCGGGACACGGTGGTCACCACGGCTGGTACGAGCCCCAGGACCAGGAGCCGACCGAGAGCCCGACGGACTCGGGTGACGCGGCGGAACCGCCCGTCCCGGTGTTCCCGTCGGAGCCGACCGAGCCTGCCGAGCCTGCCGAGCCGACCTACCCGTGCGACCCGGTCGACCCGGTCGATCCGGTCGATCCGGTCGACCCGGCCGATCCGGTCGACCCGGTCGACCCGGTCGATCCGGTCGATCCGGTCGATCCGGGGAACGCCGCGGGAACGGTCGACACCGACGCCTAGGGGGCCACGGTCGCGGCCACCGACAGCTCGGCGTCGTCGGAGACGACGTACGTCGGCGCAGCGGTGATCCGTCCGGCCCGGAGCAGGTCCTGCTCGGCGACCCGGACCGCGTCGAGCGCGACCTGGGGGCCGGTGAACTCGACGGCCGAGAGCTCGTGCCGCATGGACACCTTGGCCTGCGACTTCGCTCCGCGGATGCCGATCAGGGCCGCGGCGACCGCGTCCAGCGTCGTGGCGTCCCCGGCGACGTCGCCCAGCTCCGCGCCCTGCGGCCAGGGCGCGCGGTGGACCGAGCCGCTCTGCCACCACGACCAGACCTCCTCGGTCACGAAGGGCACGAACGGAGCGAGCAGCCGGAGCTGGACGTGCAGTGCGAGGGCGAGCGTCGCCTGGGCGGACTGGGCGGCGGAGCCTCCGGCTTCGTCGTACGCCCGCTCCTTCACCAGCTCGAGGTAGTCGTCGCAGAACTCCCAGAAGAACCTCTGCGTCACCTCGAGGGCAGTGGTGTAGTCGTACTCGTCGAAGGCCGACGTGGCCCTGCCGACGACGTCGTGCAGCTTCGCCAGCAGTGCCTGGTCCACGGGCTCGGACGCCAGGGCCGGATCGGGGATGACCGCGCCGACCGAGCCGAGCACGAACCTGGAGGCGTTGAGGATCTTCATCGCGAGCCGGCGCCCGTCCTTGAGCGGCTTCTCGTCGAACGCCGAGTCGAGGCCGGGGCGCAACGAGGCGGCGCGCCACCGGATCGCGTCGGTGCCGTACTGCTCCAGCAGCGCGATGGGCGTGATCGCGTTGCCCTTCGACTTGCTCATCTTCTTCCGGTCGGGGTCCAGCACGAAGCCGGAGATCATCGCGTGCGACCACGGGACGGTGCGGTCCTCGTAGTGGGCGCGGACCACGCGCGAGAAGAGCCAGGTGCGGATGATCTCGTGGGCCTGGCTGCACAGGTCCATCGGGTAGACCCGCTGCCAGAGGTCCTGGTCGCGCTCCCAGCCGCCGGCGATCTGCGGCGTCAGCGACGACGTCGCCCAGGTGTCCATCACGTCGGGGTCGCCGATGAAGCCACCTGGCTGGTCGCGCTGTGACTCGTCGAACCCGGGTGCCGTCGCGGTGACGGGGTCGATGGGGAGGTCGGCCTCGTCGGCGACGATCACGTCGTCGTACAGCGGCTCGCCGGACTCGTCGAGGGGGTACCAGACCGGGAACGGCACACCGAAGTACCGCTGTCGGCTGATCAGCCAGTCGCCGTTCAGGCCTTCGACCCAGTTGGTGTAGCGGTGCTGCATGTAGGGAGGCGTCCAGTCGATCCGGCCCCCGGTCGAGATGAACGTCTCGCGCAGATCCGCGTCGCGGCCACCGTTGCGGATGTACCACTGCCGGGTGGAGACGATCTCGAGGGGCTTGTCGCCGTTCTCGTAGAAGTTCGTCATCCGCTGGGTGGGCTTCGGCTCGCCCTCGAGGTCACCGGAGTCCCGGAGCATCGCGACGATGCCCTCGCGGGCGGAGAAGGCGGTCTTGCCGGCCACCTCGGCGTACGCCGTCGCAGCGGGCGCGGACGACAGCCACTCGGGGGTCTCTCGGAGCAGACGTCCGTCGCGGCCGATCACGGTCCGCACCGGGAGCTGGAGCTCGCGCCACCACTGGACGTCGGTCAGGTCGCCGAAGGTGCAGCACATCGCGATGCCGGCTCCCTTGTCGGGCTCGGCCAGGTGGTGGGCGAGCACCGGGATCTCCACTCCGAAGACCGGGCTCGTCACGGTGGTCCCGAACAACGGCTGGTAGCGCTCGTCGTCCGGGTGGGCGATCAGTGCGACCACGGCCGGGATCAGCTCGGGACGGGTGGTCTCGATCCACACGTTCTCCGCGCCGTGGAAGGCGACGCGGTAGTAGTGCCCGGGGTACTCCCGGGCCTCGAGCTCGGCCTGGGCGACGGCGGACTGGAACGTGATGTCCCACAGGGTCGGCGACTCCTGCAGGTAGGCCTCGCCGCGGGTGAGGTTGCGCAGGAACGCCCGCTGCGAGGTGGCCCGGCAGTCCTCGCTGATGGTGCGGTACAGGTAGTTCCAGTCCACCGACAGCCCGACCTGGCGCCACAGCGCTTCGTACGAGACCTCGTCCTCGGCGGTGAGCCGCTCGCAGAGCTCGACGAAGTTGGCCCGGCTGATCGGGACCTGACGCTTGGCGTCGGGCTTCTCGGGTGGGGTGAAGTCGGGGTCATACGGCGATCGACGGGTCACAGCGGACGCCGAAGTAGTTCTGGACCCGGCGCTCGGTGGGCAGGCCGTTGTCGTCCCAGCCCATGGGGTAGAAGACCTCTTTGCCCCGCATCCGCTGGTAGCGGGCGATCAGGTCGCACTGGGTGTAGGAGCAGACACTGCCGAAGTGCAGCGTGCCCGACGCCGTCGGCGGCGGGGTGTCGATCGCGTAGATCTCCTCGCGGGTCTTCGTACGGTCGAAGGCGTAGGTCTGGTCGGCCTCCCACTGCTTCGACCACTTGTCCTCGAGACCCTCGAGCGCAGGCTTGTCCGGTACGACGACGGCCGGCTGCTGCGGCGTCGTCGTGGACACGTGCGGCGTGGTCTCGGTCATGGCGGAAGTCTATGGAGCGCCACGCGGCCACCCACAATCGGTTTGTCGTCGGATGACCGCACCGCTTCTGACAGGGTCCCTCCATGAGCCTCGATCCCGTTGCGAGCAATCCGGAGCACTACCAGGTCGTGTTCGAGAACGATCGCGTCAGAGTTCTCGAGTACCACGACGAACCGGGCGACCGGACAACCCCCCATCAGCATCCCGACAGCATCATGTACACCTTGAGTGCGTTCCGAAGGCGCCTCGTGTCTGGCGACATGCAGCGAGACGTCGAGCTTGCGGCGGGCTCGGTCGGTTGGCTGCCGGCCCAGGAGCACCACGGCGAGAACATCGGGGAGACTCCCACCAGGGTCTTGTTCGTGGAGCTGAAGGAGGACGCGCAGGCTCCTGCCGCGGAGGTCGGCAGTCTCGGACCGCAGTCCGGCTGAGCCCGCGGCGATCGCGACAGGATGACGGCATGCGTTCGGTGACGGTCCGCGGGATCCTGGTCGTGACGGGACCGCCGTGCGCGGGCAAGTCCTCGGTCGCGCGACTTCTCGCCGCGGACTCGTCGAGAGGCGACACCGTGCTGGTCGAGGTCGACTCGCTGTTCTCGGCCCTGCTCCCTGGGTCGGACCGGAACCGGGATGACCGGATGCTTGCGTACGACGCGGCGCATGCGGCAGCACGTGCGGTCCGGGAGCGCGGGCGGACTCCGATCCTCGAATGCACCTACGCCCGGCTCGAGCAGCGCGCGAGTCTGCTCGCGGCCATCGCGGACATCCCGGAAGCGCCGTTGTGGGTGGTGGAGCTCGAAGTCACGCCCGGCGAGGCCGTCGAGCGCTTCCGGAGGCGCGACCAGTCCACCGACCTCGACGAGCGCCTCGTGCGCCAGCGTGTCGCGGCGTTCCCGTACTCCGAGCACGCGTTCCGGATCAGGTCCGGCTCGGCTGCTCCGGCCGAGCTGGCGCGGCAGGTCACGACCTGGTGGGGGACTCAGCCCTCGCCCGTCGATCGGGAGGCCTGGGCCACAGCCGGCATCGGCGTGGGAGTGATGCTGTCGACCCGAGACCGGCATGATCAGCACCGGCGGCCACCCGACCGCATCGTCTCGGACGACCCACCCCGGAGGTCGACCATGCGAGACCTGGCACCGGACAGCGTCCGGCAGCGGATCCTGATCGAGGGTCACTACACCGTCGACGTCGACGAGGACGTCATCCGTGACTTCTTCGCCCACATCACCGGTCGCCTCGACCTGCGCACGTACGACGTCCCGGTCATCTTCGCCCCGGGGGCGAGGGCAAGGACGACAACGCGGGCTTCGACGCGTTCGTGCCGCTGATCGACTCGGGGATCTCGCTGTACGTGTGGACCGGCCCCCGGTTCCTCTCGACCGTCGCGTTCACCTGCAAGGCCTTCGACGAGGAGGTGGCGATCGAGGCCACGCGAGAGTTCTTCGCGATGTCCGAGGTCGAGCACCTGTCGTTCTAGGGGAGACCCGCACCGAGGCGTGAGGCTGGCCCCTGCCGCTCAGCGGCCAGCAGCCTGCCGACGCCCGGCCTTCCTTCCTAGCGTCGGGGGATGAACTCGAGACTCCCGCTCCAGCAGTCGTGGTTCCTCGCGTCGACAACCGTCGTGGGGGTGCACGTGGTGGACGACAACTACCTCCAACCGGGAGGCGCAACGAGCGCGGTCGACCACCTCGCCAGCGGCCTGGTGCCGCTGGCCTTCTTGGGCGTCGCCGCCTGGTGCTACCCGAGAGCTCGCCCCGGCGCGAGGGCGGCCATCGCGATCGCCGTGGGCGTGTTCGGCCTCATCGTCGGGGCGCTCGAGGCCGGCTTCCAGACCCTGGAGGTCGGCCCGTCGGGCGACGACTTCACCGGGCTGCTGGCGATCCCGGCCGGTCTCGTGCTGGTCGGTGTCGGGGTGGCCGGGCTGTGGACCTCGCGTCGGCGTACCCCCCACCGGTGGTGGCGTTACCTGCGCCGGCTGCTGGTGGGCGTCGCCGGCGCCTTGGCGCTCTACGAGGTCGCGCTCCCGATCGGCGTGGCCTACATGGCGACGCACTCGCTCCCTGCTGCTGTCAGCGCTCCACACCTCGGTGCCGCGACCACGGACGTCACGCTGCGCACGAGCGACGGGCTGGGGCTCGCAGGTTGGTACGTGCCGTCGCGCAACGGCGCCGCGGTGATCGTCTTCCCGGGGCGCTCGGGGACCCAGGGCCAGGCCCGGCTGCTGGTCGAGCACGGCTACGGCGTCCTCCTCTTCGACCGTCGTGGTGAGGGAGAGAGCGACGGCGACGGGAACCTGTTCGGCTGGGGCGGTGAGCGCGACATCTTCGCCGCGCTGGACTACCTGGGGGAGCGACCCGACGTCGACCCCGGCCGGATCGGTGGCATCGGACTCTCCGTCGGCGGCGAGCTCATGCTCCAGGCAGCAGCCGAGGACGACCGGTTGGCCGCCGTGGTCTCGGACGGCGCCGGCACCCGGAGCCTCGCCGAGGAGCTGGAGGAGTACGACGGGATGGAGCTCGCCCTTGCCCTGCCGTTGATCACCGTCAAGACCGGCGCTGTCGCGATCTTCGCCAACGCCACGCCACCTCCCAAGCTCACCGACCTCGTACCGCAGATCGCACCGCGGCCGGTGTTCTTCATCTGGGCTTCGACGCTGAGCGCGGTCGAGCGGATGAACCCGACGTACCGCCGACTCGTCGGCCCGAGCGCCTCGATCTGGGAGCTCAGCGACGCCCCGCACGTGCGCGGGCTCGCCACCCATCCCGAGGAGTACGAGAAGCGAGTCGTCGGCTTCTTCGACACCACGCTGCTCGGTGGCCCGGACTAGCCGTCGTGATCGTCGTCCACGGACGCGGGCTCGCGCCGCATCAACCGGCTGAACGGGACGAACCCGAGGCTCTCCCAGAACGCGCCGCCGTGGGGGTTGCTGTCGTAGACGTCGAGGCGGAGCAGCCGGCCGGGCCAGAACTCGTCGACCGCCTGCGCGAAGAGTCGCCGCCCGAGGCCCTGACCGCGGTGCTCGCGTACGACGAGGAACTGGCGTACGAACACATCGGCGTAGTCAGGGTCATCGCGCCAGACGACATACGCGATCGTCTGGTCGCCGCGTCGGGCGAGGGCGGCTCGGTAGCGGCCCGTCTCGAGCCACGTGCGCATGCGCTCCTCGTAGTCGGCGAGAGAGCCCACCGGCGCCGCGCCCTCGTCGCGCGAGAGCTCGGCGTTCATCTCGGCCAGGAGCGGTACCTCGTCGGCAGTGGCAGGCCGCCAGATGAGGACGTCGTCGCTGCTCATGACCCCATCCTGTCGCGGGCAGCACCCGTCCGAACGTGCGGTCACCCCCCTGGGGCGCCGGAACCGCGGCGGCGAGAATGGTGGTGTGACCGATGTGCGCGTGCTCGTGGTGGACGACCAGGACGCCTACCGCCGTGCCATGACGGCCGTGGTGGAGGAGACGTCCGGCTTCGTCGTCGTCGGCTCCGCGTCGAGCGGGGAGGAGTCGCTGGTCGCGGCAGGAGAGCTCGGGCCGGACCTCGTGCTCATGGACGTGAACCTCCCGGGCATGGACGGCATCGAGGCCGCCTCGCGGCTCACCGACACGGCGGTGGTCGTGCTGCTGTCGACGTACGACGAGGACGAGTTCGACAGCGCCGGATGCGGCGCGGCGGCGTACGTCTCGAAGGCGGCGTTCAGCCCCGAGCGCCTGCAGCAGGTGTGGCAGGAGTCGCGGCCTGCTCCGGGACGGCCGGCAGCCGGATCGTGAGCCGGCCCGGGGCGTCGGTGTACGAACCGCCGGCCGCCTCCACGCGATCGGCCATCGCGAGCAGGTCCAGGTCGTCGCGTCGTGGCCCGCTGAGCGTCACGACGATCTCGGCGTCGACCAGGTCCACGGCGACGTCTCCGGGGTCACCCGGGGACCCGAGCATCTCGATGCAGCAGAAGTAGACGGCCGCCTCCACGCGCTCGGCGTACCTCATCCCCGCGAGGCCGGGGTCGAGCGACAGGACCGCGCTGCGGCCGTTCCGGTCGGCGTACGACGTGAGGGCGGCGAGCGGCCCGGATCGGGTGAGGAGCGTGGGATAGATCCCCCGCGTCAGCTCGCGGAGTGCCTCGAGGGCGGACGTCGCACGCTCGACGTACGACGCGGCCGTGACCTCGTCGACGCGTGCCGGTCCGTCGGCGAGATCGGCGCGGAGGGAGTCCATGGCCGGCAGGACCTCGCGGGCCAGGGCCGACTCGAGCCGCCGACGCTCCGTGTCGGCCGCGTCGATGAGCCGACGGCGCGATGCGTCCAGGGCGCCGGTCCGCTCGTCGAGCCGCTCGACCTGGGCGGCGAGCTCGACCTGGAGCCGGACGTTGCGGAAGGCGACCGCGGCCTGGTCGGCGATGTTCGCGAGCATGCGGGCCTCGAAGGGGCGCACGTCACGTCCCGCCGGGATGTCGAGCCCGATCGACCCCAACGGGCCTTGCTCGTCGGCGATCGGGACGATGCGTCCGGAGGGCTCGGGCGCCCCTGCGGCGCCGGAGGGCCACACCTCGAACCGGTCGGGGCCCCCGTCCACCTCGAGCCGGACGACGGCCCGATCCGCGGCCACCGCCTGGCCGGCCGCCGCCGCGATCGCCGGGAGAACGGCTCCCGGTGCAGGGCTCCGGCCGATCCGACGGCTGAACGAGGCGAGGGCGTCGTACGGCGCGGCGCGGGAGCCGTAGGCCAGTCGGTCGGCAAGGCGCACGACAGCGTTGCGCAGCGGTTGGAAGGCGAGAGCCACCACGGACATCGCGACCAGCGAGGCCCAGAAGCCGCCGGTCCGGTGTCCGGCCGCTCGGCCGAGGGCGACCACCAGACCGACGTACCCGGCTGCGCCGAACCCGGCGGCGACCGCGACGACCAGCCCGCGGCTGAGGATGAGCTCGACGTCGTACAGGCGGTAGCGGAGCACGGCCACCGCGATGCACACGACGAGGAAGGCGTACGAGCCGTACAGCACCAGGCTCGACCAGACCTGCTGGGATCCGCCATGGATGGCCTCGTTCGCGAGGAGGACCAACAGCCCGAGGCCGACCGAGGCGGCGCCGACGGCCACGATGCGCACCTGTTGGCGCACCTGGCCGTGCGACCGGCGCAGACGGATGGCGAGACAGGTCACCGACGCCAGGAGAGCAGCCAGGATGAGGAGGATGCCGGCCGCGAAGAACACCTGCGCGAGCACGTGACCTCCCGCGGCGTCCGTTTCCTTCGTGCTGATCACGTGCGGCCCGACGATGACGACGCCGCTCGCGAACAGCCCGTATCCGGCGACCGCCGTCACGATGACCCAGCGCCAGCCTCGCGCCAGGAGACGACCGTCGGGGACGAGCAGGAAGGTCACCGCGAGCCCGGCCAGGGCGAGGGACCCACCGCTCAGCGACGACAGCGCGCCGACCAGCTCGGCGAGGCGCACCGGGCCGGGGCCACCCTCGAACAGGACCCAGTGGGTGTACGACTCGCCGACCAGCGACCAGGAGGTGGTGACGCCGATGACGTTGAGCAGCCAGCCGATCGGTTGACGGCGATCGCTGCTCACGATCACCGCACCGAGGACGCCGCAGCCAGCGGCGGCCATGTCGACGAGGGGCCAGCCGTGGATGCCCACCGACTGGGACGAGAAGAGACCGATCGACCCGGACACGATGGCGGTGTCGAGGGTGATGAAGACGAGTCCGGCCACCGCCAGCGTCCACGCGACCCGTGCCGGCGGGGTCACGACGTCGCCCCCGCGCCGACCGGCACCGGCACTGTCGCGTTGACCGTGGCTCCGCGGCCGGGGACGGACTCCAACGTGAAGGTGCCCTGCATCGCGTCGATCCGATCGCGCATGTTGCCGAGTCCGTGGCCCGTGGACCCCGCTGTCGTCTCGAACCCGCGGCCGTCGTCGCGCACCTGCAGGCTCACCCGCCGGCCGTCCGAGGTGAGGTCGACCGCGATCACTGAAGCCCTAGCGTGCTTCACGGCGTTCTGGATGGCCTCGACGGCGAAGAAGTAGAGAGCCGCCTCGATGTCGCTCGGGAGCCGGCCGACGTCCTGGTCGGTGACCGAGATCGGGGCTCCGGTCCCACCGGACACCTCTCGCAGGGCCGGGCCGACGCCGTGCTCGACGAGGGTGCGCGGGTAGAGCCCACGAGCCAGGTCGACCAGCGTGCCGATCGCCGCGTCGACCGCGGCCACCTGCTCGGCGAGCACCGCTCGGGAGCGATCGGGTGCCCTCTCGGCCAGCGTCTGCGCCAGCCGGAGGTTGACCACCAGCGCCACCAGGTGTTGCTGGGCGCCGTCGTGGATGTCTCGCTCGAGCCGCCGCCGTTCCGCGTCGTGGGCGTCGACGAGACGACGTCGGGACTCCTGCAGCTCCTCTGCCCGTACGGCGAGGTCGGCGGCGCGCCGCGCGAGCTCGGCACGGAGGCGGCTGCGATGGAGGACCATCCCGGCCTGGGCGGCGAGGTCGGCGAGCAGACGCTCCTCGATGGGGCCGAAGGGCGTGTCCTCCTGCTCGCGCACGCGCAGCGTGCCGAGGTGCTCGCCGTCCAGCTGGACGTCGCGTGCGTGGAGACCCTGCTCGTGCGGGTCCGGGGCGGCATCGGGCGGCCACGTGGCCGCGAGCTCGAGCGCGCCGCCCACCATCACCCAGACCTGGGCCCAGGCCGCCCCGGTCCCGGTCGCGAGGTGTCGGGCCAGCCGGGTGGGGAGATCGAAGGCACCCGACTCCGGGTCGCCGCCTGCGTCGACCAGCGAGTCCGTGAAGCCGCTCAGCACGTCGTACGGCGCGCGTCGCCCGCCACCCAGCCGCTCGGTCACGACGGATCGCAGGGTGGCGCGGAGGGGTTCGAGGCCGAGCGCCACCAGGGCGGTGGCGACGACCGAGAGCGCGACGTTCGGAGAGTCGGTGCGGCCGATGACCAAGCCACCGCCGAGCACCACCACGACGTACACGACGGCAACGGCGAGGAGCGTGCCGAGCGTGACCACGACCGACGTACGCCGGTCGTCGGCCCCTCGCGGCACACTCATGGCAGCCTCACAGCAGCAGTGTGGTGGACATCCTGTCGCCGACGGCAGGGGAGCAGCCGCTCACCGGGAGTGCGGAAAACCGCACGATGCGCTCAGCCGAGCCGGATCACCGCGTGGCCTCGACGTAGGCGAGCACGGCCGAGACGCGGCGGTTCGTCTCGCCCTCGTCGAGCAGACCCAGCTTCAGGAACACCGAGCTGATGTGCTTCTCGACGGACCGCTCGCTCATGAAGAGCGTCCGCGCGATCGTGGCGTTCGTCCGGCCCGTCGCCATCTGCTCCAGCACCTGACGCTCCTTGTCGGTCAGGCCGCGCAGCGGCGATCCTGCCTCGGCGGTACGGCGAGCCATCAGCCCCTCGACCACCTTCGGGTCGAGGGCGGAACCGCCGCGGGAGACGTCCTGGAGGGCGCGGACGAGCTCGTCGATGTCGGAGATGCGTTCCTTCAGGAGGTAGCCGAGTCCGGCGACGCCGTCGGCGAGAAGGTCGAACGCGTAGTCCTCCTCGACGTACTGCGAGAGGACGACGACGCCGACGTCGGGGTACTCGACCCGGATCTGCTTGGCCGCGTCGATCCCCTCGGTGGTGTGGGTCGGCGGCATCCGGATGTCGGTGAGCACGGCGTCCGGCCGGTGCTCCGCGACGGCCGCGAGCAGGGCCTGCGCGTCCCCCACGCTGTCGACCAGCTCGAGGTCGTCGACCTCGGCCAGGAGCTTGGCCACTCCTTCGCGCACCAGGAAGTTGTCGTCGGCCAGCACGACGCGAAGAGCCCCCATGGACGGAGCGTAGGGGATCGCGGACACCCGGAACGCCGATGCCGGTGCGGCCGCTCCCAGGGGAGCGACCGCACCGGCTCAGGACGAGGACCGATTCACACCAGGACGGGGGTCCGGTCCGGCTGCGACTGCGGCTCGGCCTGCTCCTCTCCGTCGTGCGCGCCGCCTTCGAGGTCGATCCTCGGCAACCGGCGGTCGAGCCACTCCGGCAGCCACCAGGCACGGTGGCCGAGCAGGCTCATCGCCGCCGGCACCAGCACCATCCGGACCAGCGTGACGTCGAGCAGGACCGCGACCGAGAGGCCGATGCCGAACATCTTGGTCGTCACGTCCACGTCGAGGATGAACGACCCGAACACGCTGATCATGATGATCGCGGCGCTGGTGATGATCTTGGCCGTCGAGCCGACGCCCTCGACCACAGCGCGACCAGGGTTGCGGTGCTTCAGGTACTGCTCACGCACCCGGCTCATCAAGAAGACCTCGTAGTCCATCGACAGGCCGAACAGGATCGCGAACATCAGCATCGGTGCCAAGGGCATGATCGGCACGGACTCGTGGACGCCGATCAGGCTTGCGCCCCAGCCCCACTGGAAGACCGCCACGATGACGCCGTACGCCGCCCCGACACCCAGCACGTTGAGCAGTGCCGCCTTCAACGGGACGAGCACCGAGCGGAACACGACCATCAGCACGAGGAACGACAGACCGATCACCGCTCCGAGGAACAGCGGCATGCGCTGCTGCAACCGTGACGAGACGTCGTCGGTCAGTGCGGTCGCACCGGTGACGGATGCCTCGACGTCGGTTCCCTGCAGTGCCTGCGGGAGAACATCCGCGCGGATGTCCGCGAGCAGCTCCCCGGTCTTCGTGTCCTGCGGGGACGTGGTCGGCGTGACGGTCAGGATCGCGATGTCCGCGGCCTTGTTCGTCGTGGGCCGTCCGACCGAGGCGACGCCCGGCTCCGCAGCCAGTGCCGTCCCGACCTTGCTGATGGCGTCCTGCGGGACGGTGCCACCGTCGGCCTCGAGCACGACCTCGAGCGGACCGTTGGTCCCGGGGCCGTATCCATCCGCCATCAGGTCGTACGCGTGGCGGGTGGTCGAGTCCGGGGCGTCGTTGCCGGCGTCAGCGAACCCGAGGTGCATCGAGAACACGGGGATGGCCAGGATCCCGAGCACCACGGCAGCTGCACTGCCGTACCGGACCGGCTTGTTGACCACGCGCTGGGCCCAACGGGCGGACTTGGCGTCGGGGTCGTAGGCCGGCTTCGACCTGACGAACGGGATGCGGGCGCTGTTCACCTTGTGCTTGACGACGCCGAGCATGGCGGGAAGCAGCGTGATCGAGGCCAGCATGGTGACGGCCACCATGATCGCCGAGCCGTAACCCATCATCGACATCATCGGGATGCCCGACACCTTCAGGCCGAGGATCGCCACGATCACCGTGACGCCGGCGAAGAGCACCGACAGACCCGCTGTTGCGTTGGCGCGACCGATGGCCACGGGGACGGTCTGACCGGATGCCAGGTTCTGACGGTGCCGGGCCAGGATGAACAGGGCGTAGTCGATGCCGACACCGAGGCCGAGCATCATCGCCACGACACCGGTGATCGAGGGGACCGGCACGAGACCGGACATGATCCCGATCGCACTGCTCCCGATCACGAGCGCCAACAAGGCAGACACGATCGGCAGGCTCATCGCAACCAGGGAACCGAACGCGATCGCGAGGATCAGGACGGCCATCAGGATGCCGATCAGCTCGCTGTTGCCGCCGGCGGGGGCGTTCGCGTAGCCGAGGCCGCCGTCGTACTCGACCTGGATCCCGGCGTCGCGAAGGTCTTGGACGGCCTTCTCAGCGGCCTCGAAGTCGGCCTTCTCGACCTTCTCGGTGTCGAAGCCGACGGTGGCGAATGCGGTCTGACCGTCCTTGCTGACGGTCGGGCCGCGTGGGTCGTAGGGACTGCTGACGGCGATCACGTGAGGACCGGCCTCGAGCTCTGTGACGGCCTGCTCGATGGCGTGCTCGGTCTCAGGCGACGTCAGTCCGTCCTCGGAGTGGAAGACGACGTTGGACGAGTAGAGCGTCTCCTGCGGGAAGCGGTCCTGGATGGCGTCCACCGCGCGTTGCGACTCGGCACCGGGGAGGCTGAAGCTCTCGTCGGGAGCTCCGCCGATCGAACCGTTCAGGAGGAAGACCGCTCCGGCGACCACGAGCCAGGCGGAGATGACCCGCCACGGGTGACGGCCGGAGAAGTTCCCGATCTTGTAGAGGAGGTGAGACATGGCAAAACCTTTCGACGGTGGAGTGGGGCTGGGTGACTGGTGCGTGAAGCGGGACATCGTGATTCCTTTGCGACTGGCTGGAAGTGGTGGTGGGCGGGGGCCCGAGACCCACTCCTCGAAGGTAGGAATTCCGCGGCTCCCGCTCCATGGCGTAGGCCGCACACCCGCCGAGGCAGACCGCGCCCACGACCGTCACCCGAGGGGCGGGAAACCGCATGCGGGGACGTGGGGTGAGCGCCTAGCGTCAGTGCATGGAGCTGCGCTTCTACGACGACCCGGCCGATTTCCTCGACGTGGCCGGCGCACACCTCGCGGAGCAGCCGGTGCTCAGCACGGTCATGGCCGGCGTTGCGTCCCGCATCCGGGACCAGGCCGCATCGGGGGTGCCGTGGCCGGACGGGGTGCCGTGCTGGTTCGCCGCCTTCGTGGAGCGGGCGACCGTGGTCGCCACGGCCATGCGGACGGCACCGTTCGGCGAGTACCCGGCGTACCTGATGCCGATGTCCGACGACGCGGCCGTCCTGCTCGCTCGGACCCTGCTCGACCGCGACGAGCCCGTCCTCGGCGCCAACGGTGCCCTGCCGGCCGTCCAGGTGTTCTGTGAGGAGATGGCCCACGCCACCGGGAAGCACGCCACGGTCGGCCAGCACACCCGGCTGTTCGAGCTCGGGCAGCTGAAGGAGCCGCGCGAGACCCCCGGTCGGCTGCGACCGGCCCGGCTGGACGAGCAGGACCTCGTCATCAGCTGGTACGACGCGTTCATGACGGACGCCGACGAGCAGGCCGGACGCGCGGCCGGAACCTCACCCCACGAGTCCCCGACACCGGACGAGATGCGGCGCCGGATCGAGACCGGGCAGATCTTCGTCTGGGAGGTCGACGGTGTCCCGCTCCACGTCACCGCCGCCACGCAGCCGGCGTTCGGTGTCTCTCGCGTCGGGCCGGTCTACACCCCGGGGGAGCATCGCGGTCACGGCTTCGCGAGTCGTGCGGTCTACGAGGTGTCGAGGCTGCTCGTCGAGCGTGGTGTCCGTGCCTGCCTGTTCACCGACCAGGCGAACCCGACGTCGAACAAGATCTACGAGGCACTCGGCTACGAGCGACTCGTGGACATGGCGAACCTGCGGGTCGAATGAGGGATGGCCCAGGGTGACGCCGGATGTCGCCGGTCCGGATGGCGACACACGCTCGTCACATGACGACAACTACTGCCTTCAGCAAGGTCGCCGCGCTTCTCGCGTTCGTGTTCGCACTCGCGGGTCTCGCTGCCGGGACGACGGCGGCCCCATCCGCCCGCGCCACACCAGGCCAGGTCCACCGCTTGCCGCCGCTCGACCCGGCTGCGCTGGACGCCTCCATCGCCGGGCTGCCGAACCGGGACGTGACGAGCGCCCAGGTGCAGGTCAGCGGCCCGGATGGGCGATGGCGAGGTGCCTCCGGTGTCTCCGACGTGAAGCACGCGCGAGACGTCAGGCCGGGTGCGCGCTTCCGCATCGGCAGTGCCACGAAGATGTTCACCGCCGCGATCGTGCTCCAGCTGGTCAGCGAGCACCGGCTCTCCCTGGGGACCCGGGTGCAGGCGGTCCTGCCCGGGCTCCTGCCCGGCCGCTTCCCTCCCATCACGGTGGGTGAGCTGCTCGACCACACCAGCGGGCTACCGGCCTCGACCGAGGATGCCGGTCACGATGACCCGGCTTGGGTCGTGCGTCATCGCCTCGACTACTTCTCGCCTCGGCAGGTCGTCCGGTCGGCGGTCGAGCACCGGATGCAGTTCGAGCCGGGCACGCACCAGCAGTACAACGGCGTCAACTACTTCCTGGCCGGGCTGGTGGTCGAGAGGATCACCCACGACACCTTCATCCACCAGCTGCGCATCCGGATCCTGCACCCACTCGGCCTTCACCACACGAGCCTGCCCCGGCCCGCGCGCGTCCGGATCGTCGGGCGGCACGTCCACGGCTACGTGCGGGTGGGTCACCGACTGGCCGACGTGACGGAGCAGAGTGCCTACTCCTGGGCGGAAGGCGGCATGGTCTCCACCACTCAGGACCTGTCCCGGTTCCTCAGCGCCCTCTTGCGCGGCCGGGTGCTGGCGAGGCCCGAGCTGGCGCGCATGATGCAGGTCCCGGACGTCCCCTACGCGGGCACGACCGGCGGATGCGCGGCCGGGCCGGACGCCGGCAAGGCCTGCTTCAGCATGGGGTTGCAGCGCACCCGGCTGCCCGGCGGTCTCGTCCTGTGGGGCAAGAGCGGGGGAACCGCCGGCTACGCGACGCTCGTGGTGGCCCCTCGGGACGCGGCACGGGTGCTGGCGGTCGGGCTCACCCCCACGGGAAACCGTGACGGTACGGAGGGCGAGTATCTGCTGCGGATCGCCGCGGCCGCCTTCGGGATACGTCCCGCCGCTCCCTAGACTCGGTCGCGCCATGGCCGAGCTACCCGAAGCGCGTCTCGCGCAGACCATCACCGAGGTCGACGACGCGCTGCAGTCGCGCTGGCCGGAGACCCGGATCGAGCCGTCGCTCGACCGCATCCGCGCCTTCACCCAGCTCCTGGGTGACCCGCAACGCGCCTACCCGGTCATCCACCTGACCGGGACCAACGGCAAGACGTCGACCAGCCGGATGATCGACACGTTGCTCCGGGCCCACGACCTCCGCACGGGTCGGTTCACGAGCCCCCACCTCGAGCGCATCAACGAGCGGATCACCGTCGACGGGGAGCCGCTCACCGACGAGGAGTTCGTCCGCGCGTTCAACGACATCGCGCCCTACACCCACCTGGTCGACGCCGCTCAGCCCGAGCCGTTGAGCTTCTTCGAGACCATCGTCGGGATGGCGTACGCCGCGTTCGCCGACGCGCCGGTCGACGTGGCGGTCGTCGAGGTCGGCATGGGCGGCGCGTGGGACGCCACGAACGTCGCGGACGGGGTGGTGGCCGTGGTGACGCCGATCGGCGTGGACCACGCGGCGTACCTCGGGACGTCTGTCGAGGAGATCGCGCTCGAGAAGGCCGGCATCATCAAGCCCGATGCCACCGTCGTGATCGCCGAGCAGCTGCTCGGCCCCGCCGAGGTGCTGCTGCGTCGCTGTGCGGAGGTGGACGCGACGCCCGTGCGCGAGGGCCTCGAGTTCGGGGTGGCGTCGCGGGTGCCGGCGGTCGGGGGACAGTTGCTCACCCTGCAGGGACTCCACGGGCAGTACGACGACGTCTTCCTGCCGCTCTACGGGTCCCATCAGGCGCAGAACGCCGTGACCGCGCTGGTGGCGGTCGAGGCGTTCCTCGGCGACCACCAGCTCGACGCCGACCTGATCCGCGAGGCGTTCGGCCGCGCGACGTCACCCGGCCGGCTCGAGATCATCCGGCGCAGCCCGATGATCCTGCTCGACGCGGCGCACAACCCCCACGGGGCCGACGCCACGGCCGCAGCCCTGGACGACTCGTTCGCCTTCTCCCCGCTCATCGGGGTCATCGGGGTGATGTCGGACAAGGAGTACGAAGGCGTGCTCGCGGCGTTCGAGCCACACGTCGAGCACCTGGTCGTCACCCAGAACTCCACGCGTCGTGCCCTTCCCGCGGAGGAGCTGGCCGTCGTCGCGCGCGAGGTGTTCGGCGCCGACCGGGTGACGGTGGCGCGGCGGCTCGAGGACGCGATCGACGAGGCGACCGCGTTGGCCGAGGCCGGCGCGGCGGTCGGCTCCTCGATCGGCTCCGGCGCCGTGCTCATCACCGGGTCGGTGGTGACGGTCGGCGAGGCGCGCGCGATGTTGCGCCGCCGCGACAGGACCGCTGGTGGCTGAGGAGCGCTCGCCGAAGCGCGGGATGTGCGCCGCGATCCTGTCCTTGGAGGCGATCGCGCTCGGTCTGACGACGCCGGTGATGATCAACCTGGCCGACGTGCCGTGGCGGACGGCGCTCGCGGTGGGACTCGGACTCTGCGTGGCCTGCCTGCTGCTGGCGGGTCTGCTGCGCTGGGAGGCGGCGTACGCCGTGGGCTGGCTGATCCAGGTGGTGGCGATCGGCCTCGGGTTCGTGGTCACGATCATGTTCGTGCTCGGGACGATCTTCGCGCTGCTGTGGGGCACGGCGTACTTCCTCGGTCGCAAGATCGAGCGCGAGCGCGCCGCGGCGTACGCGGCGTACGGGGCGGAGCGGGCCGACTCCTAGGAGAGGCCTCGGACGATCGCGGCGAGGGCGCGGTCGAGCTCGTCGTCGGTGCAGCCGCCGAATCCGATGATCACGCCGGCTCGTCGCGCGCTCCGGCAGTAGTCGCGGAGCATCGGTACCTCGAACCCGGCGGCCTCCGCGTGCCGGGCGACGCGCTTCGCCGTGGCCTGCGGGAGCGGCACCGTGACGTACATGCCGGCGACCGGCTGGATCGGCTCGGCCCGGCCACGGAGGGCCGAGACCACACGTTCGGCGCGGGATGCGTAGACGCGGCGGGCCGACCTCACGACCTGGTCGACGTACCCGTCGCGGAGCAGGGAGACGAAGGCGCGTTGCACCGGCCACGCGGGCTGGTCGTGGGTGATCTCGCGACGCTCGAGGATCGTGCGATGGACCGAGGGCGGTGCGACGAGCCAGCCCAGTCGCATGCTCGGGGCGACGGCCTTGCTGGAGGTGCCGAGGTAGGCGACGACCTCGCGGTCGAGCGCGGCGAGCGCCGGCACCGGTGCCACGTCGTAGCGGAACTCCGAGTCGTAGTCGTCCTCGATCACCAGGGCGCCCGCGCGACGCGCCGCCCCCAGGAGGGTGAGACGGTCGGCGCCGGACATGACCGGCCCCAGGGGATGCTGGTGCGCGGGCGTGACGTACGCCGCGGCGCAGCCGTCGAGATCGGTCACCGGCTCGGTGGCCGGGATGTCGTGGATCTCCCGGCCGCTCGCGCGGATGGCTTCGGCCGCCGCGCGGTATCCGGGGTCCTCGTGTGCCACGGGCCCCGGGCGAAGAGCGGCCAACGTCTGACCCAGCCCACCGATGGTGCCCGTGGTCACCAGGATCTCGTCGGGGTCGCAGGTGAGGCCGCGGGTGCGCGCGAGATGCCCGGCAAGCTCGTCGCGGAGCTCTGGCGTGCCCGCGGGGTCGTCGTACCCCCGCGGTGGCGTGGTGACCGAGACGTCGCGCCAGGCCCGCCGCCAGGCGGCTCGATGGCGTTCGTCGATCCAGGGCGTGCCCGTGTCCAGGCGGAGCAGCCCGGTGTCCTGGGAGCGCGTGCGCGCCGGTCGGTGCGCCGGGCGCGGTGCGGCACCGGCCGCGACGTAGGTGCCCGAGCCGCGGCGGCTCTCGAGCCACCCCTCGGCGGTGAGCTGGTCGTAGGCCTGCTCGGTGACGCTGCGCGAGACCCCGAGGTCGGTGGCGAGCGCGCGGGTGCTGGGGAGCCGCCGCCCGACGGGCAGGCCGCCGGCGACGACCTGGTCACGGACCCGTGACGCGAGCTGGCGCGCGAGCGGGACGCCCGAGCCGCGGTCGAGGGTGACCGGGACGGTGCTGCTGCGTGCCATCGAAGTGTCCTGTCTCATTGACTCTCAAGTGGCCCGTGTCAGCAGGCCACTTCGGCTCCAGGATAGGAGCATGAGCCAGACCCTGTCCCCGACTCCACGCACGCAGCTGACCCGCCACCGTGAGCGGGGGAGTGCTGAGCGCGAGGACCTGTTCGCGATCATCCGCGAGGTGCTGGTCTGCCACGTCGGCATCGTCCGCGACGGCGACCCGGTGGTCCTGCCGGCGATCCACGCGGTGGACCCTGACGGTCCCGACGAGGGCGGCACGCTCTACCTCCACGGTTCCGTGGCCGCACCCTGGCTCCTCCAGGCGCCGGGTCAGGTGGTGTGCGCGACGTTCACCCTGGTCGACGCCCTGGTGCTCGCGCGTGCGGCGTTCAGCCACTCGATGAACTACCGCTCCGCCGTGGTGTACGGCGCCGCGCGCCGCGTCGACGACGTCGACGAGCGCGACCACGCGCTCCGGCTGCTCGTCGACCACGTCGTCCCCGGGCGCTCGGCCACCCTGCGCGCGAACACCCGCAAGGAGCTCGCCGCGACCACGGTCATCGCGATCCCGCTCACCGAGGCCTCGGTGAAGGCGCGCACGGGCGGCCCGAAGGACGAGCCCGAGGACGTCGCCACCGGGACCTGGGCCGGTCTGGTCCCCCTGACGGTCTCGGCCGGAGCGGTCCAGGCCGACGTGGACGGCCCGATACCCGACGACGTACGGCGGCGTCTGGCCGACTGGTGACCCCTGGATAGGGTGCCGCCCATGGAGCGCACCCTGGTCCTGGTCAAGCCCGACGGCGTACGCCGTGGCCTCACCGGCGAGGTGGTCCGGCGGATCGAGGCCAAGGGCTACCGCCTCGCCCGGCTCGAGCTCCGCGAGGCGACCCGCGAGCTCCTCGCCGAGCACTATGCCGAGCACGAGGGCAAGCCCTTCTACGAGCCGCTGGTCGAGTTCATGCTCTCCGGCCCGGTCGTGGCGATGGTCGTGGAGGGGGAGCGCGTCGTGGAGGGCTTCCGCGCCCTCGCCGGTGCCACCGACCCGACGGTGGCCCTGCCCGGCACCATCCGCGGTGACCTCGGTCGCGACTGGGGCCTCCCCGTCCAGCAGAACCTCGTCCACGGCTCCGACGCCGTCGAGTCCGCCGAGCGCGAGATCGCGATCTGGTTCCGGTAGCTCGGCGCGAGCGGGGCTCGCGCCGAGCACCCGGCAGGGCTGGGGCGTGTTCCCTAGGCGCTGAACGTCCCGAGGAACTGTCCGAGCGACGGCCTCCCCAGGTGGCCGGCCTCCTGCATGATCCCGGGGGTCTCCGGGTCGGTGGCGAAGGCCGTCCAGCCCTCCTCGTCCCAGTCGAAGACGGCCCAGACCCGGTCCTCCTCGATCGGGTCGCGGTAGACGCTCGAGCCCTTCGAACCGTGTGACCCGCGCTTGTCGGCGCCGGCCGCGCCGTACACCTCCAGGAAGTGGTCCAGGTCCTTGACCTTCGTCGTTGCCAGGATCATCGGTCTCTCCTTCGTTCTCCGGGATCCGCGTGGATCCCGGGCCCTGCCAGCCCGGTGGCTGGCACGAAGGAATGCTGCGCCGTCGGAGGGTCTCCGCACATGAGGAGATCTCCTCATTCCGCCAGCTCGACCACCCCGTGGTCCAGTGCCCACCGAGTCGCGGCCGCGCGGTTGGTCACCGCGAGCTTGATGTAGATGTGCTGGATGTGGTTGTCGGCGGTCTTCGCCGAGATGAACAGGGTCTGCGATATCTCGCGCGTGCTCGCCCCTTCGGCGATGAGCCGCAGCACCTGTGTCTCCCGGGCGGTCAAGCCCGCCGCACCGCCGCGCTCGGCGGCGGTGGCGAGAGCACGTCGCGCGACCTCGATCTGGTGCGTCGCGTACGCCGCCGCCTCCGGGAGGTCCATCGCGGCTCCGGTGGCGGTCCACCGCTCGACGGACTCCTGGGGCTGGGTGTCCCGCAGCCGCTCGCCGAGCTCCGGGAGCGACGGGACGTGGTGGAGGCTCCCCGGTTCGCGGTTCACGGCGCCCAGCAGGGTGCCCGCCACGGACGGCCTGTCGAGACGCTCGAACAGGGCCGGCAGGCTCGCCAGCGTGATCGTCAGCTGCGCGATGGCGCCGGTACGCAGGAAGGCATCGATCGCCTGCTCGAACAGGGTCAGCGCCGTCTCCAGCTGACCGTCCGAGGTGTGCAGCAGGGCGGCGTCGCGAGCCATGAACCCCTCGAAGAAGCCGACTCCGTGTTCAGCGAGGTAGGCCACACCCTCGTCCCACGTCGCCAGCGCGCGTGGGGGGTCCGCCTTCGACAGGGCCAACCCCACGATCCACGTGGTGTAGGCGATCCAGTACGGATTGCCGAGCTCCTGCGCCGCGGTCACCGCCGCGTCCGTCAGCTCGAGTGCTTCCTCGATCCGGCCCGACGACTGCAGACCGTCGACGTAGGCGGCCACCGCGAACGCACGGGTCCGGCCGGGGAGCGCCGCCACCTCACCGGTCAGCTCGACGTAGCGGTCGAGGTTCCCGCAGTAGACCTCGCCGAGAGCCTCGATGAACGCCGCATAGCCGGGGTCGCACGACTGGTAGGTGGGATGTCGCTCGAGCACCGTGGCGCGATGGGCGTGCGCGGCCGCGACCTCGGCACGGCCGACGAAGCACGCGTAGCCCGCCGCGGCGTACAGGCGAGGGAGCCGTGGTACGTCGGCCCGGGTCGCCTCGTCGAGGAGGGCCTCCGCCCATCCGATCGTCTCGAACAGCTCCACGGAGAAGCCCATCAGCGCGGCATGGGCCGCGACGTCGGTCGCCACGTCGACGTCCCCGCGCTCCCTGCTCCATCGGAACGCCGACCGCAGGTTGGCGAGCTCATCCCTGACCCAGTCCACCTGATCGCGCCAGCCGGGTCCGTTCCAGCGCTCGAAGCGCGAGCCGGCCTCGATCGCGAAGTGTCCGGCGTGCCGATCCTGCAGCGTCTCCCGCTCGGTCTGCGCGAGCTGGTCCTCCGCGAAGGCCCGGATGGTCTCGTACAGGCTGTAGCGGGTCGTTGCGTCGCGGTGATGGGCGACGACCAGGGACTTGCGGACCAGGGAGTCGAGCACGCGCAGGATCTCGATGTCGTCGTTCGCCTCGGCGACGACGCGCAGGGCGGAGAGCTCGAAGCCGCCGGCGAACACGGACGCCGTGTCCAGGACCCGTCGCTCGGCGTCGTCGAGGAGGTCGTAGGACCACGCCACCGCGTGCCGGAGGGTGAGTTGACGGTCCGGCCCGTACTCGGGACCGGTCAGCAGCCGGAAGCGGTCACCGAGCCGGTCGCGCACCTCGATCGCGCTCATCGCCGCCATCCGCGCGGCCGCCAGCTCGATCCCCAGCGGAATCCCGTCGAGGGTGGTGCAGATGTCGATCACGGCGGCGGCCGTGGCCTCGTCGAAGATGCCGAACCCCGGCCGTGCGGCGGCCGCCCGCTGCACGAACAAGGTCACCGCGTCGGAGGTCACACCCCCGTCGACCGTGAGCGGAGTGACCGGCACGACCTGTTCCCCGGCGATCTGGATGCCTTCCCGGGACGTTGCCAGGATCCGCACGCTGGCGGAGTGGAGGACGAGCTGGCGGATCGCTGCCGCGACTGCCGGGAGCAGGTGCTCGCAGTTGTCCAGGACGATCAGCAGGCGGCGTCCGACCACGGCCTCCGCGACTGCCTCGATGACGGGGACGTCGCCGTGGGGGGTGATACCGAGGGCCTGCGCGATCGCATCGGGCACGGCGTCGGACGCGCGGACCGGAGCGAGCTCGACCAGCCAGACACCGTCGGGGAACTCGTCGACCAGCTGGGCCGCAACGGCCAGGGCCAGCCGGGTCTTGCCGACTCCGCCGACACCGCTCAAGGTCACCAGCGCGCTCGTCCGCGTGAGCTCGGCGATCGGGGTGAACGCACCGTCACGTCCGACGAGGGACGTGACCTGGCTCGGCAGGTTGCCGGGCCGCGCCTCCCCACTCACGTCTGCAGTGTGGCAAAGACCAGCTTCGGCGTGACGTGAGTAGTCTGGCCCCGGTTCACAGGGGGACGAGATGGACGACCTGACGCTGCTGGCCCGGGCGGGCACCGAGCTGGAGCGGGTGATCGCGGGGCTCGACGACGCCGAGATGGACGTCGTCACGAACTGCCCGCCGTGGACCGTCCGACGCCTCGCCAGTCATGTGCTCAAGAACCAGCTCTTCTGGGCGGGGCTCGTCTCGGGCCGGGAGCTCATGTCGCAGGACGAGGCGATGGCGGCGGTGCCCTACGACGGCGACCTGGCGCCGATCGCTGCCGAGGTCGTCGCGCAGGTGAACGAGCTGTGGGGTGCCGACGGGGTGCTGACGGCGCAGCATGTGACGCCTTTCGGTGAGGTGCCCGGCTCGGTGGTCATCAACTTCGCGCTCATCGACGCGACGGCACATGCGTGGGACCTCTCGGCCAGCGTCGGCCGGGCGTTCGAGTTCCCTCGCGACTGGATCCCGAGGATGACCGGAGTGGTGGAGCTGACCTGCACCGAGCACACGGTCGAGATCGGCCTGGTGAAGCCGCCGGTCCAGCCGCCCGCCGACGCCACCGACACGCAGCGGCTGATGGCCGCCGCAGGGCGGCCGTCCGAGTGAACTCGGTGACCTGAGACTCGGCTCCCGGTGGCCTCGGACCGAACCGAACGCCTCGAACCGGCATCGGACGTGTCATGAGCTCCCTCGGACTCCTCCGCACGCCGGCCCTGATCGCGACGCTGGGAACAGTTGTCGTCCTGACCCTGCCAACCGGCGGAGCCTCGCACGCCGCCCCGCCGGAGCGCTGCCTGGGCAGGGACGCGACGATCGTCGGTACCAGCGGCGACGATCGACTGCACGGAACCCCGCACGCCGACGTCATCGTGGGCATGGGTGGTGACGACCGCATCGATGGCGCGGGCGGCAACGACCGGATCTGCGAGGCCGGCCCCGGCTCCGCCGTCGTCCTTGTGTGAGACCAGCACGCCGTGACGCCGAGTTGACCCGAGCCACGACTGATTTAGCCGTCGGCCCCCGGCGTGGCATCGAGGTCCCAGCCTGACCCGCTCTTAACCTGCTGACGGGTCGTCGTGTCGCGTGGACGGGCATGCCGGTCCACGGGGGCGCAGGCGTGTGCCCCCTTCCTTCCCCGGAACGACGCGAACCTGCGAGGCACTGCGCATGGCGAACAGCATCATCGGCCGCGACATGGCGGTCGACCTCGGGACCGCCAACACGCTGGTGTATGTCCGGGGTCGGGGCATCATGCTCGACGAACCCAGCGTCGTCGCGCTCAACGACACGACCGGTGAGGTGCTCGCGGTCGGCCACGAGGCCAAGCGGATGATCGGCCGAACGCCCGACAACATCACCGCGCTCCGCCCGATGAAGGACGGCGTGATCGCCGACTTCGAGGCGACCGAGCAGATGCTGCGCTACTTCATCCAGCAGGTCCACCGCCGCCGCTACCTCGCGAAGCCCCGGATGGTCATCTGCGTCCCGAGTGGCATCACCGCCGTGGAGCAGCGAGCGGTCAAGGAGGCCGGCTACCAGGCCGGCGCGCGCAAGGTCTACATCATCGAGGAGCCGATGGCCGCGGCGATCGGCGCCGGGCTCCCGGTCCACCAGGCCGCAGGGAACATGGTCGTCGATGTCGGCGGCGGCACGACCGAGGTGGCCGTCATCTCGCTCGGCGGAGTGGTCACCAGCCTCTCCATCCGCACCGCCGGCGACGACCTCGACGCGTCGATCGTCGCGTGGATGAAGAAGGAGTACAGCCTCATGCTCGGCGAGCGCACCGCCGAGGAGATGAAGATGACGCTGGGGTCGGCGTTCCCGACCCACGACGAGCCCGAGGCCGAGATCCGCGGCCGCGACATGATCAGCGGCCTGCCGCGATCGGTGGTCGTGTCCAGCGCCGAGTGCCGCAAGGCGCTCGAGGAACCGCTGCACGCGATCATCGACGCCGTCCGCAGCACCCTCGACCAGACCCCGCCCGAGCTCGCCGGCGACATCATGGACCGCGGCATCGTGCTCACCGGCGGCGGTGCCCTGCTCCGTGGCCTCGACGAGCGCCTCCGACACGAGACCGGGATGCCCGTGCACGTCGCGGAGGACCCGCTGTCCAGCGTGGCCATGGGCGCGGGGAAGTGTGTCGAGGAGTTCGAAGGGCTGCAGCAGGTCCTGGTCTCCGAGCGCCGGCGGTACTGATGAGGCTCAGGCGTCCGTCCCAGCCGCTGAACCTGCGCTCCGTCCGCGTGCCCCGGCTGCTGCGGGGCTACCGCCCCTTGAGCCCCGGCCGTGACAGCTTCGACGAGCGCGCGGATCGCGCGAAGCTCCGCTCGCGGATGATCGCTCTTGTCCTCGCCTGCCTGACCCTGATGACCCTCGACCACCATCCCGGGGACGGGTCCCCGCTCGAGCCGGCGCGCACGGCCATGGGCTCGGTGTTCGGTCCGGTCGAGTCGACCACGTCGGCCGTCGTCCGGCCGGTCACCGCGATGGGCGACTGGTTCCGCAGCCGCAAGCAGATGCAGAACGACATCGCCGCGCTCCGGTCGCAGAACTCCCGGCTCGCGGCACAACAGGCGACCTCGGAGTACGAGCGCAACCAGCTCGCCGAGTTCCGCGGGCTCACCTCCGCGGCCGGCACCCTCGGTCAGGCACTGGTCCCCGCCCACGTCGTGGCGTACGGCGCGGCCCAGTCGTTCTCGCGCACGGTCACCATCGACGCGGGGTCCGAGGCCGGGGTGCGGCCCGACCAGACGGTGCTGAACGACGACGGCCTCGTGGGCCGGGTGCTCCGCGTGACCAGCACGACCGCGACCGTCCTCCTGATCGTCGACACCGAGTCGGTCGTCGGTGGCCGGGTTGGCGCGTCCATGAAGGTCGGCTTCCTCCGCGGGCGGGGCGGCCTCGGCAACCAGGGCACGCTCGACCTGCAGCTGGTCGACGAGGCGGAGGCGCCGACCGAGGGCGACAGCATCGTCACCTGGGGCAGTCGCGACGGTGCGCCGTACGTCGCCGGCGTCCCGATCGGCCACGTCACCGCGGTGTTCGCCAGCCTGCGCGAGTCCTCGCAGCGCGCCGTGATCTCGCCGTACGTCGACTTCGGCGCCCTCGATCTCGTCGGTGTCGTCGTGCCCTCCGGCACACAGAGCGACCGCGGAGTGATCGAGGCGGACGGGAGCCTCCAGTGAGATCCGTGCGCGTCGCCGTCGCCATCGCGCTGGTCGTGGTGGCCCTGATCCTGCAGGTCGCGGTCTTCCCGCAGTTCGCGTGGGAGGGGATCGTCCCCAACCTCTGCCTGCTCGTCGTCGTGGCGTCCGCGCTCGTGCGCGGCCCGTCGTTCGCCGCCACTCTCGGGTTCTTCGCCGGCCTCCTGCTCGACCTCGCCCCCCCGGCCGACCATGTCGCCGGGCGCTGGGCCCTCGCGCTGGTCACGGTCGGGCTCGTCGCCGGGCTCATGCGTCAGGACACCCGCCCGTCGGCCTCGACCGTGGTCGCGACCGTCGCGGTGTCGTCGTTCGTGGGCACCTCGGTGTACGCCCTCACCGGGGTCGTCCTCGGGGACGGCGTCGCCGGCTCCGGTGACCTGGCCCGGGTGATCGTCGTCGCCCTGCTCTGGGACGTGCTGCTCACCCCGCTGGTCCTCCCGGTGGTGATGCGGCTGCTCGCCCGACTCGAGCCCGCGGGCGCCCGATGAGGACGCCCGTGACCCGGGACCCGAGCAGCGAGCGGTCCCGCCTGCGTCTCGTCGTGGTGCGGGTCCTCGTCTTCTCCCTGTTCGCCACCCTGTTCGCGCGGCTCTACTACCTCCAGGTCGTCTCCGGCGACTCCTACCAGCAGGCTGCCGCGTCCCAGTCGCTGCGCGAGGTGGTCATGCAGCCGCAGCGGGGCCTGATCGTCGACGACCAGGGGCGGCCCCTCGTCACCAACCGCACGGCGTGGGTCGTCTCGGTCGACCGCACCGTGCTCGCCAGACTCTCGTCGCACGACCGCTCCGTGGTGCTCCACCGGCTCGCCGACGCCGCGCGGACGCCGCTCAGGAGCGTCCACGAGGCACTGGTCACCTGCGGTGATCCCGGGAGCAAGCGCGGACGTTGCTGGAACGGCTCGCCGTACCAGCCGGTGCCCGTCGCCACGGACGTCCCGCAGTCCGTCGCGCTGCGCATCCTCGAGCAACCGGAGGACTATCCGGCCGTGGTCACTCAGCAGCAGAGCGTGCGCGCCTATCCGCGTCCGTACGGCGCGAACCTCGCCGACATCGTGGGCTACCTCAGCCCGATCACGGCGGGCGAGCTCGATCGGGCGCGCCAGGACGACGACGACTCGGTCAACGGCGCCAGCACGGTCGGGCGAGCCGGCATCGAGGAGGCCTACGACCGGTTCCTGCGCGGCCGCCCGGGCTACCAGAAGGTGGCCGTCGACTCGATGGGCAGGGTGCTGGGTCAGGAGGGCGAGGTCCGCGGCCACCCGGGCGACACCTTGGTCACCTCGATCGACGCCCGTGTGCAGTCCGCGACCGAGCGGGCGCTGCACCGCGCGATCATGACGGCTCGCGCGACGTACGACCCGGTGACGCACAAGAACTACCTCGCCGACTCCGGTGCCGCGATCGTGCTCCAGGCCCAGACCGGCCGCGTCGTCGCGATGGCGAGCCAGCCGACCTACGACCCCGCGCAGTGGGTCGGCGGCATCAGCAGCCGACAGCTCGCGCGGCTCTACTCGGCCAAGGCCGGCGACCCACTGCTCGCCCGTGCCTACCAGGGTCAGTTCGCGCCCGGCTCGACCTGGAAGCCGATCATGACCGTGGGTGCGTTCAACAACGGCATGGGTCCGGAGACGCGCCTCGACTGCTCCTCTGCCTTCACGGTGGGGAACCGCGTCTTCCACAACTACGAGTCCGCGTCGTACGGGATGATCGACTTCGCCAAGGCGCTGCAGATCTCCTGCGACACCTTCTTCTACCGGGTGGGCAACTCGTTCTGGCAGCGCTTCGGCCAGGACCCCACCGACGTCAACGCCCGCGACCCGCTGGTGGCCGAGGCCAAGGCGTTCGGCTTCGGGCGCCCCACCGGGGTGGATGTGCCCGGCGAGGCGTCGGGTCGGATCGCGGACCGGCACTGGAAGCTCGCCTACTGGAAGTCGATGAAGGCGCACTACTGCCGGATCGACCAGCACCCACCGGCGGGCACGAGCGCCTACCTCCGGCTGTTCGCCCACGAGTTCTGCCTCGAGGGCAGCTACTACCGCGCGGGAGACGCGGTCAACTTCGCGATCGGGCAGGGCGACACCCTGGTCACCCCGCTCCAGCTCGCCCGGGCGTACGCCGCCCTCGCGAACGGCGGCACCCTCTACGAGCCGCGCATCGCCAAGGCGATCGTCAGCCCGAGCGGACACGTGGTCCGGCAGATCAGGCCGAAGGTGCAGGCGCACGTGAAGGACCCGGCGCACGGGATCTCCTACGTCACCAACGCCCTTCTCGGCACCGCGGTGACCGGCACCATGGCCTGGAAGATGACCGGCTTCCCGCTCGACCGCATCCACATCCGCTCCAAGACCGGGTCCGCCGAGGTCTACGGCAAGCAGTCGACGTCGTGGGTCGCCTCCTACGACGACAACTACGTCGTGCTGATGATGGTCACCCAGGGCGGCACCGGTTCCGGCACCTCCGGTCCCTACGTCCGCAAGATCTGGGAGTCGTTGTACGGCGTCGACGGGTCGACCGTGGACCGGAAGAAGGCACTGATCCCGGGCGTCGTCGCGCCCGACGCGCTTCCGTCCTTCCAGCCGGACGGCTCGATCCTGCCGCCGAAGCCTCGCTTCGGAAGGAGCCAGCCATGACGACGACGCCGTCCCGCGTCCCGCGTTCCCTGCGCGCACCGGGCATCGACCGGGTGCTGATGCTGGCCGTGCTCGGGCTGCTCGTGCTCGGCAGCCTGCTCGTCTGGTCGGCGACGTCCCACCGTGACGACCTGACGGGCGGCGACCCCACGGCGTACCTCCGCAAGCAGCTGGTCAACGTCTGCATCGGCCTCGTGCTGATGGTGGTCGTGATGGCTACCGATCATCGGTGGCTGCGCATCGTCGCGCCCTTCGTCTACCTCGCGTCGATCGGTGGACTCGTGCTGGTGCTGACGGCGGGCACCACGATCAACGGGTCTCGGTCGTGGATCGACCTGGCCGGGATGTCCATCCAGCCGTCGGAGTTCGCCAAGCTCGCGGTGGTGATCGGGATGGCGCTGCTCGTCGCGGAGCGCAACGAGGGACGGCGTACGCAGGTCGGCGCGATCGAGGTCGTCGGCATGTTGGTGATCGCGGGGATCCCGGCCGGACTGATCCTCATGCAACCCGACCTCGGCACGCTGCTGGTGCTCTCGGCCACGGTCTTCGGCGTGCTGGCGGTGGCCGGGGCGCCCCGGCGGTGGCTGGGGTTCCTGGCGGCGGGCGGCGCGGTCGCGGCGGTGGCGGCGTTCGCGGGGCACCTGCTCAAGCAGTACCAGGTCGACCGCTTCCTGGCGTTCACCAACCCCGACCTCGACCCGCGTGGTGCCGGCTACAACACCGAGCAGGCCCGGATCGCGGTCGGCAACGGCGGACTGTTCGGGCAGGGCCTGTTCCACGGCTCGCAGACGCGCTCCGGGTTCGTGCCCGAGCAGCACACCGACTTCATCTTCACGGTCGCGGGTGAAGAGCTGGGGCTCGTCGGAGCCGGCGTCCTGATCGCCTTGCTCGGCCTGGTGATCTGGCGGGCGCTGGCGATCTCAGCGCTCTCCACCGACGTCTTCGGCCGGGTCGCCGCGGCGGGGATCGCGTGCTGGCTCGGCTTCCAGGCCTTCCAGAACGTCGGGATGTGCCTCGGGATCATGCCGGTCACCGGCGTACCCCTGCCCTTCGTGTCGTACGGCGGGTCCTCGATGTTCGCCGGGATGCTCGCGGTCGGACTCCTGCAGAACCTCCACCTGCGGGCGACTGCCTCCCAGCCGACGCGCTTCGCCCGGCCGGTCCACCAGGGTCAGTTGGCCTCGCGCTGACGCCCGCTCGCGGGGGTGCGTCAGAAGCGGGACGGCATCGTGGCGTGCGCCCCCGCCTTCGGGCCGTGCGGCACCTTCTCGCACGCGCCGGTGGTCGCGGAACAGCGCACCAGGTTCGACACCGGCTCGTTCGAATAGTCGTCGAAGTGCCACAGGATCACGGCGTCCGCCGACTCCCAGCCCACGATGCCGAGGAAGGGGACGTCCTCCGGTGTCTGGAGCTGCACGCGTTCGCCGTCGAGCGACCGGACCCAGAACGTGGACGTGCCGGTGGGGCCGTCGTCCGAGTAGGCGTAGCGGTTCCCGTGGGCGGACCACACGCCGGCGTACGGGGCGGTGAAGCGGCCGACCCGGTCGAAGGCGCCGTCCCGCCCGACCACGCCGTACAGGTTCGCGTCGGTCTTCGCCCGGTGGATCGTCGTACCGCGCGGCCAGCCGTCGAGGTCGATGCCGCTCCCGACCCGGGCGCCGTGGAAGCTCGCCAACCGACCGCCAGGTGACAGAGCCTTCATGCCGTCCGAGCCCTGGGTCAGGACGAGCCGCCCCTGGTTGCTGAGTGTGCGCAGCCAGATGCCGTTGATCCCGTCCTCCCAGGCGACCCGTCGGCGGTCACGGAAGCTGGCCGCGATCCGCTGCCGTTCGACGTTGTAGATCACGACGCGGTACCGCTCGATGCGGCGGTACGCGTGCGTCGACTTCGCGCGGACCTCCAGCCAGGCAAGCCAGCGCCCGTTGGCCGCGACCCGTGGCTTGGCGGTGCGGGTCTGCATCGGCAGCCGCAGCAGCTTCTTCCCGTGGACCAGGTACCAGGTCGCCGGCCTGCCCATCCGCCGATCTGCGTCGGTGGCGACGACAGTCGTGCCGCTCCGGGAGACGATGTCGCTGCGTCGTGTGCGGATGACCCGGTCACCCAGGTGCAGGCGCCGGTGCTGCCACCACGGCAACGTGGTCGGCGCCCCGACGGGGAGACCGTCCCACGTCACGGGGGGCGCCAAGGCGGTGCCCACCGGTGCATCTGCGGCGTGAGCCGCTGTCAGGCCACCGCCTACCAGAGCCACGCCGAGGGCGAGCGCACCCAGCCGAGTCAGCATGGTCGGAGGGTACGTCGCACCACGCCCGGAGATCTGCAAAACCGAGATCGTGCGCGCCCGTTGCTCCGCCCGCCGCCGAAGTACTGAGTCAAGTCGGGTCGACAGGTCCGAGCTCACGCTCAGTCGCGTGCGTTCCCGACGACTTGGGTCAGTAGCTCGGAAGGGCCACGGCCTCGGCACCGCCTGCTCGGATCGGAGCCCGAGGACGAGTCAGCGTCTGCGTCTGGGGATGAAACGACCCGCCTTCGTCACCAGGTCACCGAGCGCCTCGGCGGCGGGGTCGTCATCCGCGGCGGTGATGCCGTCAGCCGCCGACTCCAGATCCCACGCGCGCCCGGAGGCCCGGGTCACGAGGGCGTCGTTCGCTGCCACTGCCCAGAGCTGGTACGCCGGGTCGATCGCGTAGGGCTGGTCGAACCCGTCGAAGCGGGTGAACCACGAGGTGTCGACCTCGATGTGGCGAGGGAGCGTGGCGCGCTCGCGTAGGTCACCGCGGAGCTGCTCGCGCGCCGACTCCAGGACCAGCCAGCGCCGGTCCGTCGCCACCAGGAGGTAGCGGTCGCGCTCGTGGAAGAACGGCCAGACACCGGCGGCCACGGCTCGCACCGCGCGGCCCGGGCGAGACGACGCCGGGATCGCCACGTCGAGGCTTTCGCCCTCGGTGAGGAACGGCGCGACCCGGGGGCGGACCTCCTCGCGCGCGCGGAGGACGTCGTGTCCGTTCACGGGCGGAAGATCGCGTCGTGGCCCGCCTGGGCGTCGGCTCTCGTCCGGGCGATGTCGAGGGCCACCTCATCGGGATCGACGTCGAGCGCGAGCGCTGCCTCGGGCACCTCGACCGGGGCGGCATCGTCGCTGATGTGCTCGCGCGCCGTCCGGAACGCGTCCTGCAGGAACATCTCGCCGTCCGGTCCTGCGCGGTGCGCGAACACGTCGTCCCAGGTGATCCGGCCGGCGGCGACCTGCTGCGCCACGCGGCGTACGGACTCGGGCGCGGCCGGGCTCTGTGCGGCTTGCGACAGCAGGTCGCGGGTCTCGCGGTCCAGTCCGCGTGCGCGGCGTTCGTCGAGGAAGGCCTGGTTGTCCGCCAGCGCCCGGTCGACCCGGTCGGTCTCGACGCGCAGGGGCTCGAGGGCGGCGTCGACGGCTGCGCGAGGGTCAAGCGATGCCGGGTGCACGGGGCCCTCCGTAGGGACCGGTCGGGGTGTCCCCGAGATGGGTCAGGTTGTCCACGTGCTCCGGGATCGAGCCCAGCGCGCCGATCAGGTCCTCGAGCTTGGCGATCTCGCCCTCGACGGCCTCGGGGATGTGTGTCGTGAGGTGGTAGAGGTCGGCGAGCTTCTGGAAGCCCTTCACGGCGAGGTCGGCAGCCTGGATGACGTGCTTGACCAGCATCACGATCTTGTACGCGCGGTAGAACGCGACCAGCGCTTCTTCGCACTTCTTCGCGGCCACCGCCTCACCGACGCCACACCACCAGCCAGCGGCCAGTGCCGCCGCACCGACCTCGACGTCGTGGATCACGCTCTCGAGCAGGTTGACGCACTGCCGGTACAGCGACTCCCACCGGTCGGCGAGCTGACCGAGCGCGTACTGGATCGCAAGCGGGATCTCCGACTCGGCGTGGAGCCCGTTTCCGAGCCGTACGCCGTACTCGTGGAAGCTGGTCGCAGCGACGCCGTCCCAGACGCCGTCCACGTTGGCCGTGTTCGCGAGCACGTCGTCGCCGTGCGCCTTCAACATCCGCGACACGTCGGCCCACGACTCGCCGCGCGAGGTGAGGGTCGTCCAGTTGCCGACGATCGCGTCGATCGGCTCGGTGATGTGGTGGCCGGTGAACTTGTGGAAGACCCAGTCGATCGCACGCACGTCGGCGTCCATGCCGTCACGGATCCTCTTCGCCGGGTCGGGGTCGATGCCGTGGCAGGCGGCGTAGAGGTGGTGCTCGGACCACGCACCGCCGGACCCGATCGGCGCATCCGTCTGGCCGCCGACGGCCACCGCGTCCTTGTCCATCGCCCGAGCGACCGCATGGTCGACCTTCGCGTAGTCGTCGGCGGTCGTCACCAGGGCCGTGCCCGTGCCGGCGACGACCTTCGCGAGGCCGTCGTAGTGGCGACCGAACACGACCGCGGTCTCGTGGATAGCCGGAGCGATGATGTCGAGCAGTCCGTCCATGTCGGCCGTCTGTCCGGCCCCGACGCGCGTCGCCTCTCCGGTTGCGCCGACGTTGCCGACGCCGAAGGTGTGGAACTGGGTGCCGAACGCCCGCAGCTGCGGGATCTCGACCTGAAGGTCGCTCATGGCTCGTCCTCCGAGATGTCCGAGTCATCCGCGTCGCCCCGTGCGACCGCGATGGTCTTCAGGCTCCCCACGTCGGCCGGGGGTCAAACCGCCCCTCGCCGGGCTGGGGGATTTATCGGTTGTCAGGGACAACCGATAGAGTGGGGCGCGATGTCGTCAGTCTCAGGAGCCAGCGTCCCCCCCGCCGAGTCGGGCGAGTACTCCCACCGCCAGATCCTCACCATCATCACCGGCCTGATGATGGGCATGTTCCTCGGTGCCCTCGACCAGACGATCGTCTCCACCGCGATCCGCACGATCTCCGACGACCTCAACGGTCTCTCGGTGCAGGCCTGGGTCACGACGGCGTACCTCATCACCTCGACGATCACGACGCCCATCTACGGCCGGCTCGGCGACATCTACGGTCGCAAGAAGCTGTTCATGTTCGCGATCTCGCTGTTCATCGCCGGTTCGGCACTGTGCTCGTTCGCCACGTCGATGTACATGCTGGCCGCGTTCCGCGCCGTCCAGGGCCTCGGCGCAGGCGGTCTGTTCACCCTCGTGCTGGCGATCATCGGCGACATCGTGTCGCCGCGCGAGCGTGCCCGCTACACCGGCTACTTCATGGCGACGTTCGGTACGTCGAGCGTCCTCGGCCCGGTGATCGGCGGGTTCTTCGCCTCGCACGGCGTGATCCTCGGCCTGACCGGATGGCGCTGGGTGTTCCTGGTCAACGTACCGATCGGCATCGCGGCGCTCTTCGTCGTCTATCGCACGCTTCACGTCCATCACCAGCGACGCGAGGCCCGCATCGACTGGTGGGGCGCCGTCACGCTGGTCGTCACGCTGGTGCCGCTGCTGACCGTTGCGGAGCAGGGCCGTGAGTGGGGCTGGGACTCCGGCCGGGCCCTGGCCTGCTACGTGATCGGTGTGGTCGGGCTGGGCGCCTTCTACGCCGTCGAGAGGCGGATGGCCGACAACGCGATGATCCCGCTCCGCATGTTCCGGCTGCGCCCGGTCGCTGTCGGCATCGCCGCCAACGTGATCACCGGGATGGCGCTCTTCGGCGGGATCTTCGTCCTGCCGCTCTACATGCAGATCGTGCACGGGGCCTCGCCGATGAAGTCCGGCTTCCTGATGCTGCCGATGGTGGTCGGCATGATGAGTGCCTCGATCGTCTCCGGTCAGGTGATCTCGCGCACGGGCCGCATCCGCGGGTTCCCGATCTTCGGCTCCGCCCTCGCCGCGGCCGGGCTCCTGGCATTGTCACGCATCGGCGCCGACACGCCGCTGCTGCTGGTGATGGTCGTGATGCTGCTGCTCGGCTACGGCCTCGGTAACTGCATGCAGCCGCTCCTGCTGATCCTGCAGTCGGCCGTGCCGCCTCGCGACATCGGGGTCGCGACCGCGTCGGCCACCTTCTTCCGGCAGATCGGCGGCACCATCGGTGTCGCGATCTTCCTGTCCATCCTCTTCGGCCAGGTCGGCGGTCACATCGGCAACGCCCTCGAGTCCGAGTCACGTGCGCCGGCGTTCCAACAGGCGGTGCAGCACCCGGCCACCCCGCTCGACCAGCAGTTCGCCGAGTCCTTCCAGAACGGGCACGGCACGTTCCTCACCCAGGCCACCGACGACTCGTCGTTCATCCAGAAGCTCTCACCGGTCCTCGCCCACCCGTTCAAGGTCGGCTTCTCCGAGGCGATGGACACCGTCTTCCTGTTCGCCGGCCTCGTCGGCGTCCTGGCCTTCCTCACGCTGCTGCTGATGCCGAAGGTCGAGCTCCGCGAGACCTCGGCCAGTGCCGCCGTGAGGTCGGAGGCGGCACCGACGGCGCCGGTGACGGACCAGGTCTGACCGTCCGCAATCCGTCACCTCCGCCTCTGTGCGGCCGAGCACGCGGGTGCCACCATGGACGCCTGGCCCTACCAGCGTCTCGGGTCCGGGGCCACCGACATCGGAGGCGCTCATGGACCTGAACACCCTGTACCACCGCACGGTCGAGGCGTGGGCCGACCGGGTGAACGCCGTCGACCCCGGCCAGTGGGACGACCCGACGCCCTGCCGCGACTGGACGGTGCGCGACCTGGTCAACCACGTCGTCGGCGAGGACGCCTGGACCGTGCCGCTCGTCGAGGGGAAGACGATCGCGGACGTCGGCAGCACGCTGGACGGAGACCTGCTCGGTGACGACCCGGTGCGCGCCGCGCTCGATGCCGCCATGGCGGCGACCACCGTGACGGCCGAGAAGCTACCCGGCGGGAGGGACGGTCCAGCTGTCGTACGGCGAGGAGCAGCTGCCCGAGTACGTCCACCAGCTCGCCGCCGACCACCTCGTCCACGCCTGGGACCTCGCGGTGGCGACGGGCGGTGACACACGCCTCGACCCGCACCTGGTCAGCGAGGTGCACGCCTGGTTCTCCGAGCGCGAGCAGATGTATCGCTCCGGCGGGGCGATCGGACCGCGCGGCGTCTCGCACGGCGGGGCGCAGGGCGACCTGCTCGCGGCGTTCGGACGTGACTCCGAGTGGGGGTCCGTGCACGCCGGGCTGGCGAGGTTCTCCGCTGCCTTCGGCAGCGGAGACGTCGACGCGATCATGGCGCTGATGACCGACGACTGCGTCTTCGAGGCCACCGGGCCGGCTCCGGACGGCGTACGCCAGGAGGGTGCGGACGCCGTGCGTGCGGTGTGGGACGACGTGTTCGGCAACACGCCAGAGGCGGCGTTCTCCGAGGAGGAGTCGTTCGTCTGTGGTGACCGCGGCGTGCTGCGTTGGCGCTTCGACTGGGCCGGTGACGACGGGCCGGGGCACGTGCGGGGGGCCGACGTGCTCCGGTTCCGCGACGGCAAGGTCTGCGAGAAGCTCTCCTACGTCAAGGGCTGACACGTCGCCGGTCGAGCGCCGTCGGCTGTGTTTGGATGTTCGCCATGAGTAGCTCGGACTCGATCGACGCACCCGACCCCGTTCCCGACCAGCCGGAGCACTCCTCGGATCTCGATCCTGCGATCGCGGAGGCCGTCGACGGCGTGACGAACAGGTTCGGCGCCGAGGGCCTCGAGCAGATGATCGGGTACGCCGAGCAGCGACTCGCCGAGGCGCGGGCCGCCCTCGACGAGCTCGCCCAGTCGGTCGACTAGCGCGCAGGTCTTGCGCATCAGGGCTGGATCGACACCACGACGAACGTCGCCAGCAGGACCAGGTGCAGGGCCCCCTGGAGGGGCTTCGACCGACCGGGAACGACCGTCAGCACGCCCACGAGTGCACTGAGGAACAACAACACGAGCTGGGTCGACTCGAGGCCGAGCGTGAGCGGGCCGTCCAGCCAGATCTTGGCGACCGCGATCACCGGCACCGTCAGCCCGATCGAGGCGATGGCCGACCCGTAGGCGAGGTTGAGCGACACCTGCACGCGGTCACGAGCGGCTGCGCGGACGGCGGCAATGCCCTCGGGAAGCAGGACGAGCGTGGCGATCACGACGCCCACGAACGCGTGTGGCAGCCCGGCGTTGTCGACGGCCTTCTCGAGGGGGTGCGACTCGACCTTCGCCAGTCCGACGACGGCCACGAGTGCGACGGCGAGCAGGACCGTGCTCGTCCGGGCCTCACCCCGGGTGGGCGGGTCGGCGTGCTCGGCGTCGTCCGCCGGTCCCGGTTCGCCGGTGTCGGGTGGCAGGAAGAAGTCGCGATGACGGACGGTCTGGGTGAAGACGAAGACCAGGTAGACCGCGAGCGACGCCAACGCCGCGAACGTGAGCTGGCCCGATGTGAACTCCGGACCCGGGTGGCTGACCGTGAACGCCGGCAGGACCAGCGTCAGCCCGGCGAGCGTGATCACCGTGGCGAGGGCCGACCCGGTGCCTTCCGGGTTGAACACCGCAAGGTGGTGCTTGAGGGCAGCGACCAGCAGCGAGAGTCCGACGATGCCGTTGAGGCTCAGCATGACCGCGGCGAACACGGTGTCCCGGGCCAGGGTGGAGGTGTCCTTCTCGCCGCCGACCATCAGGGTCACGATCAGCGCGACCTCGATCACGGTCACCGCGACCGCCAGCACCAGGGACCCGAGCGGGTCGCCGACGCGGTGGGCGACGACCTCGGCGTGGTGGACGGCGGCGAGGACCGCGGCGACCAGGAACACCGCGACGATCGCGACGCCGACCGGCCCCTCGGGATGGGTCAGCCAGCCGATGACGAGGACCACCAGCGCGAGTGGCGGGAGATAGGTCGTCCACCGGCTCACACGCCTGACCCTAGGGGGTCGACGAGCGGCCTTCTGGATGCCGGGGCGCGGGCCGGGTGGCCGTAGGCTGGCCGGATGTCCGCGAGCGTCTTCCCCCGGCTCGAGCCTCGGTTGCCGTCGGTGTCCAAGCCGATCCAGTACGTCGGTGGCGAGCTGAACTCCACGGTCAAGGAGTGGGAGTCGGTCGAGGTTCGCTGGGCGTTGATGTATCCCGACGCCTACGAGGTCGGGCTGCCCAACCAGGGTGTCCAGATCCTCTACGAGGTGCTCAACGAGCGTGACTGGATCCTCGCCGAGCGGTCGTACGCCGTGTGGCCGGACATGGAGCAGGTGATGCGCGAGGACGGCATCCCGCAGTTCACGGTCGACGCCCATCGACCGGTGCGTGACTTCGACGTGTTCGGGATCAGCTTCTCCACCGAGCTCGGCTACACGAACCTCCTCAACGCCCTCGACCTCGCCGGCATCCCGCTGCGCGCGGTCGACCGTGGCGACGACGACCCGGTCGTCCTCGCGGGTGGCCACGCGGCGTTCAATCCCGAGCCGATCGCCGACTACCTCGACGCGGCCGTGCTCGGCGACGGCGAGGAGGTCGTGCTGGCGATCTCCGAGGTCGTGCGCGAGTGGAAGGGCGAGGGCAGCCCGGGCGGTCGCGACGAGCTGCTGCGGCGTCTCGCGGTCTCCGAGAACGTCTACGTCCCGAAGTTCTACGACGTCACGTACGCCGCCGACGGCACCATCGAGGCGGTCGTGCCGAACCGTCCCGGCATCCCGTTCCGCGTCCGCAAGCACACCTTGATGGACCTCGACCAGTGGCCCTATCCGTCCAAGCCGCTGGTGCCGCTGGCCGAGACCGTGCACGAGCGGTTCAGCGTCGAGATCTTCCGCGGCTGCACCCGCGGCTGCCGCTTCTGCCAGGCCGGGATGATCACCCGCCCGGTGCGCGAGCGCTCGATCGAGACCATCGGCTCGATGGTCGAGACCGGCCTCCGGCGCTCGGGCTTCGAGGAGGTCGGTCTGCTCTCGTTGTCGAGCGCCGACCACACCGAGATCGCCGAGGTCGCGAAGGGCCTCGCCGATCGCTACGAAGGGTCGAACGTCTCCCTGTCACTCCCGTCGACCCGCGTCGACGCCTTCAACATCACGCTGGCCAACGAGTTCTCGCGCAACGGGCGGCGCTCCGGTCTGACGTTCGCCCCTGAGGGTGGCAGCACGCGGATGCGGAAGGTGATCAACAAGGCCGTCGACGAGGACGACCTGATCCGTACCGTGGGGGCGGCGTACTCCAACGGCTGGCGCCAGGTGAAGCTCTACTTCATGTGCGGGCTCCCGACGGAGACCGACGACGACGTGCTCGAGATCGCCGACCTCGCGACCAAGGTGATCGCCAAGGGTCGTGAGGTCACGGGCCACAACGACATCCGGTGCACGGTCTCGATCGGGGGGTTCGTGCCCAAGCCGCACACGCCCTTCCAGTGGGCCTCGCAGCTCGACCACGAGACCACCGACGAACGGCTCAAGAAGCTGCGCGACGTCGTACGCGCCGACAAGAGATACGGCCGCGCCATCGGTTTCCGCTACCACGACGGCAAGCCCGGGATCGTCGAAGGACTGCTGTCCCGCGGCGACCGTCGCGTCGGGCGGATCATCGAGGAGGTCTGGCGCGACGGCGGCCGGTTCGACGGCTGGAGCGAGCACTTCTCCTATGACCGCTGGCTGGCGGCCTCCGAGCGCGCGCTCGAGGGCACCGGCGTCGACCTCGACTGGTACACCGTCCGCGAGCGCGGGTACGACGAGGTCCTGCCCTGGGACCACCTCGACTCCGGCCTCGACAAGGACTGGCTCTGGTCCGACTGGGAGGACGCGCTCGCCGTCGCCGAGAACCCCGACGCCCTGCCCGATGTCGAGGACTGCCGTTGGACGCCGTGCTACGACTGCGGTGTCTGCCCCGAGATGGACACGGAGATCCAGATCGGTCCCACCGGACGGAGCCTGCTGCCGCTCAGCGTGCTCTGAGCACGCGCATGTCACACGGAGCTGTTGCTCGCCGGTGCGATCAAGAAGCGCCTGGTCCGAACGCTCGACCGACGCCGCGGAGGACTCAGGCACAGCTGCTCGCCGTCTCCTCGACGATCTCGGCCTCGACCGGTTGCTGCGGGCGGCCACCGCGGTTGACGAGGAAGGAGCCGGTGACGACGAGGACGAAGCCGACGACCGTCCAGACGGTGACGGGCTCGTCGAGGACGAGAGCGCCGGCGACCACGGCCACGGCCGGGTTGAGGTAGGTGATGGTCGTGGCGCGGACCGGGCCGACCTCGTTGACCAGGGCGAAGAGCAGCATGAACGCCGCTGCGGTGCAGATGACCGCGAGCGTGACCACCGACCAGACGACCTTGCCGGACGGAAGGGGTCCGGGCGGGCCGTCGGCGACCAGCACGATCGGGACGTAGGCGAGCGCCGTGATCGTCAGGGCGCCGGCCATGATGCCGATGCCGGGCAGACCCTTGAGGGGACGGCTCAGGATGGCTGGGCCGGCGGCGTACCCGATCACCACGAGCCCCACCTCACCCACGGCGCCGAGGTCGGACCCCGCGACGTCCAGACCGACGAGGGCGCCGACACCGATGATCCCGAGCGACAGGCCGAGCCAGGCGACCGGCGCCAGGCGCTCGGCGCGCCCCGTCGCGAAGGCGATCGCGAGGCCGGCCAGCGGCACCGCGGCGATGAGCAGCCCCGTCGTCGAGCTCGGGAGCCGTGTCTCGGCACTCCCGAGCAGGACCCACGGTCCGGCGATCTCGATGCCCGCGAAGAACAGCATCCAGTGCCAGTACGGCAGGAGCGGTCGTACGGCGTTCTTGGCGATGGCGATCGGCAGCAGGATCAGAGCCGCGAGGCCGGTGCGGGCGAGCACGAGCTCGGCGGGAGAGATCTCGTCGACGGCGACCTTGATCAGCAGGTAGGGGATGCCCCAGGCCACGCCGAGGGCGAGGAACAACAGGGCTGCGCGTCGAGGCACGAGGTCATCGTGCCCGATGCCGCCGACTCACCGGCGCCTGTCCCAGCCGATGGCTCGTATCAGCGCGTGCACCGGCGCGGGAGGAGCGCGAGCTCGGTGAACACCGACCGGTGGTCGCTGGACGCCGACGGACGTGCCCGCGTGCTGCCGGGCACGACGACGAAGGCGTCGTCGTAGAGCACGTAGTCGAACCGGTTCTGCGGGGCGGACTCGGGGACCGTGTCGCCGTCCCCGGTGCCTCCCTCCTCCTGGGCATCCAGCAGGAACTGCCGCAGGATCCGCATCGGTACGTCGTCGGGCAACGAGTTGAGATCGCCGGCCACGATCGTGGGCTGCGCTCGCGTGCCTCAGCGCGTCCGCGACCGCTTCTGCCTGGCGGGTCCGGCTGGGCCCGCCGTCGTCGCCGTCGGTCAGGTGCGTCGACGAGAACGCGATGGTTCGCCCAGCCGACCCGGAGCGTCGCGGTCAGCAGCCCGCGCGGCTCGAGCCGGCCGCTCACCGGCAGCCGGTGGTTGGTGCTGTGCAGCACGGGGAACCGGGTCAGGATCGCGTTGCCGAACAGGCCTCCCTGCCAGGTCAGGTTGGGCCCGTAGATAGCCCGGAGACCGGTCGCCGCCGCCAGCTCCTCGGCCTCGTCGGCGCCACCACTGCGCTGCGTCCCCTGGTCGACCTCGTTGAGGCTCACCAGGTCGGGGTGCTCCGCCTCGATCTCGGCCGCGAGCGTCTGCAGGTCGAGGTGGCGGTGGGCGTTGAGCCCGAAGTGGATGTTGAACTGCAGCACCCGCAGGATCTGCCCGTCGTCGGGCGAGCAGGTCGCGTCACGGACGGCCGGCTCGAGCACGGGCTTCAGGCCGTGCGGGGCGGGGTCGTCGCCGGAGTGACCGGAGTGCCAGACCGCGACCACCAGCACGCCGACGAGACCCAGGGCAGAGATCGCCGCGACCCAGCGGGCACGGCGTGAAGACCAGGGTCCGGGGTCGTCCGGCACGTGACCACTGTGCCCGACGGGCGGTCACGAGCGGGGTCGGCGCAGCTGGTCCTCGAGGTACGCCGGGCGGCCGACGTAGGCGCCGGCGGCCATGAGGGGGATCACCAGGGCGAGCAACAGCCACAGCGACGCGGTCCACGTCCCGGTGGCGTCGTAGATCGTCCCCACCAGGAAGGGACCGAGCGCCGCCATCAGGTACCCGAGGGACTGGGTGAATCCGGACAGCGCAGCGGTGCCGTCGGGCGTGTGCGCGCGCAGCCCGATCAGGGTGAGCACGAGCGGGAAGATGCAGCAGCCGACGCCGATCAGCAGCGCCGCGGGGACGGCGAACGTGTGGGCGTCGACCAGGAGCATCGCGTAGCCGACGAGGTAGCAGCGCGAGCACCGACAGGATCAGCGTGACCTGGTTGTCGCGCCGGGCCACCGCCCCGGGCAGCCACAGCGAGACCGGGATGCTGACGGCCGCGACGATGCCGACGAACGCGCCGGCCTGCCCGGCGTCGTACCCGTTGTCACGCCAGAGCTGGGAGAACCACCCGAAGATCGAGTACGCCTGCATCGACTGGAGCCCGAAGACCAGGACCATGGCCCAGCCGATCCGGGTCCGCGCCACGTCGGCGAACGAGATGCTGCGGGTCACCCGCTCGAGGTGACGGTCGTGCGTGGCCAGGGCGACCCACGGGACGAGAGCCACGAGAGCGGTCACGGCCCAGACGCCCAACCCGCCACGCCAGCTGTCGTAGGCGTCCGAGATCGGCACCGTCAGGAGGAAGGCGCAGGTGAGCCCGGTCGCGAGGGCGGTGGTGTAGACGGAGGTCGCCTGTCCGATCCGGTCGGGAAAGTGCAGCTTGACCAGCGAGGGGAGCAGCACGTTCGCGGTGGCCATGCCGGCCAGCGCGACCGCCGACAGCAGCAGGAACGTGATGTCGCGGTCCGCCGCCGCGCGGCCTCCCAGACCGATGACGACGGCGACCAGCGAGGCGGCCGCGGCGCGGTGGACGCCGACGGTGCGGGCGAGCCTCGGAGCCAGGGCACCGAACACGGCGAACGCGAGCACCGGCAGCGACGTGAGGAGCCCCGCCTCGGGCCCGGACATCCCCAGGGCGTTGCGGACCTCCTTGAGCACCGGGCCGACGCTGACGGCGGCCGGCCGCAGGTTGAAGGAGAGGAGGATGAGCCCGGCCAGCACGAGCGCGGTACGACGGGTGGCGGACACTCCGCGGATCCTCGCACCCGCGCAGGATCGCGTCAGCATCGGGAGGGAGGTCTCGGATCGATGTCGGACGCCTCGTGCAGGATGGCCGGGTGAGCGATCGGACGGGCGAGCCGGTGCGGCACGTCGATGACGCCGAACGCTGTGCGCGGCTCGGCGTGCGCCACGCGCTGGCGGCCCCGGTCGCCGACACCCTGGCCGCCACCCGAGCGGTGACCTGCCTGCACGCGACCGAGCCGGCCTCGGTCCACCTGGCGGCATGGGCGAGATCCGGCGCGAGCCGCGCGGAGGTCGACGAGGCTCTCTACGCCGACCGCTCGATCGTCAAGCAGCTCGCGATGCGTCGCACCGTCTTCGCGTTCCCACGCGAGCTCCTGCCGGCGGTGTGGGGGAGTGCCAGCGCCCGCGTCGCCGACCAGCAGCTGAAGCGGATGGCCAAGGAGATGCAGGCGGCCGGCATCGCTCCGGACGGCGAAGCCTGGGCCGCCGAGCACGTCGCACTGGTCCGCCGGATGATCGAGGACGACGGTCCCCTCACCACGTCCGAGGTGCGTGCGGCCCTGCCGGCCCTCGACGCGCGGGTCACCCGAGGCAAGGGGCAGTACCAAGCAGACGTCGCCGTGGCCGCATCGGTGATCGTGACCCTCGCCGCGTCCGGGGCCGTGGTCCGAGGAGAGAACGAAGGCGGTTGGAAGATCTCGCGCCCGCGCTGGACCTCGGCCCGCGCGTGGTTGGGCGACGTGCCCGAGCCGCTGCCCGAGTCCGAGGGATACGCCGCGCTGGTGGCGGCCTGGCTCCGGTCCTTCGGTCCGGGCACCGAGGCCGACCTCGTCTGGTGGCTCGGCTCGACCAAGGCCGCCGTCCGGCGTGCCCTCGCTGATGTCGGAGCCGTCCCCGTGTCCCTGGACGCCGGCGACCCCGGATGGCTCCTCCCGGACGACCTCGACCCGGTGACCGCCCCCGGACCGTGGGCGGCCCTGCTGCCCTCGCTCGACCCGTCGACGATGGGGTGGAAGGGTCGCGCCTTCCACCTCGGCGACCACCGCGACAAGGTCTTCGACCGCAACGGCAACGGCGGACCGACCGCGTGGTGGAACGGCCGCATCGTCGGCGTCTGGTGCCAACAGCCAGACGGTCGGGTCGAGGTGGTGCTGGCGGAGGATGTCCCGCGTGCGGGACTCCGCGCACTCGAGGAGAAGGCCGACGAGCTCACGGCCTGGCTCGACGGCGACGTGGTCCGCTCGATCTACCTCTCACCGCTGGCGCGGCGGCATCTCGCGGGCCACTAGCCTGAGCCGGTGCGCGAGCAGCCCGAGCAGCAAGCACCCCCGGTGCAGCGGCTCCGCGTGCGCTACGCGAAGCGAGGCCGGTTGCGCTTCACCAGCCATCGCGACTTCAGTCGGGCCTTCGAGCGGGCGTTGGTGCGGGCGCGCATCCCGATGGCCTACTCCTCGGGCTTCAACCCGCACCCGCGCATCTCCTATGCCGGGGCCTCCCCGACGGGAGCCGCCAGCGAGGCGGAGTACCTCGAGATCGGCCTCGCCGAGCAGGTCGACCCCGCGCGACTCGCCGAGGACCTCGACCGATCGCTGCCCGACGGCCTGGACGTGCTCGAGGTCGTCGAAGCGACTCCCGGCGGGCTCGCCGACCGGCTCGAGGCGAGCCGATGGCAGGTCGACCTGCCCCTGCCCCTGGACACCGTCGAGGCGGCTGCACGGGAGTTCCTGGATCGCTCCACGGTGAGCGTCGAGCGGATGACGAAGAAGGGTTTGCGCTCCTTCGACAGCCGCGCGGCGGTGCTCGCGCTCGAGGTGACGGCGTACGACGGGGGGTCCCGCTTGGACGTCGTGCTGCGGCACACGGTCCCCGCCGTCCGGCCCGACGACGTCCTGTCCGGACTGCGTGAGGTGGGTGGCCTGGCCGACGGAGGACCGCCGCTCATCACCCGCCTGACACAGGGTCCGCTCGACGAGACGACGGGAGCCATCGGCGATCCGTTATCCGGTTGACAAAGCAAGGTTGCTCGTCCGGATGTGCGATACTCGGGGCTGTTCGGTCCTGCGGCGTGCCGCTCCGACCGAGCCGACGACGTTCTTGTCGGACCCCCTCCTCCAGAGGTGGCTCGGCATGCAGAGTCCAGATCCTCACCCGACCGCGACGCGGCCGGCCTCTCCGGTGACAGCGAGGAGGCCGCACAGGCCCGGCGACCGCGGTCGATGAACGGACTGGGTGACTGTGTCGCACCTGCGGAGGGTGTCGCCGAACACACGAAGGCTTTGCGTCGTCGGCCCTGTCCACTCGGTCCGCCGGCGCCGGACACGTCCGGGGCTGCACGCAGCGTCCGGGCCGAGGAGCGACATGCTCGACGATCACGCGGACGGTTCCGCGGGCCCCGAATCCGCTTCGGCTGAGAGTGCCTCCGCGCCCGCGGCCAAGAAGGCGACTCGCAAGCGCACCACCAAGAAGGCCGCGCCGGCGTCTGCCGGACCTCCGGCCCCCGGCGACACGCCCGGCGGCGAGACCGAGAAGCCGAAGAAGGCCGCGGCGAAGAAGACGACCGCCAAGAAGACGACGGCCAAGAAGGCCACCGCCAAGACGGCGCCGGCCAAGAAGGCCACCAGCAAGAAGACCGCGGCGAGCGAGACCTCCGCCGACGCCGGTGCGGCCGAGAAGCCGGCGAAGAAGCCGAGCAAGAAGAAGGCGGAGCCGAAGGGCGAGTCGGCAACCGCGCCCCTCTTCCAGGCTCCCGAGAAGACCGCCGCTCCTGCACGGCGTCCCAAGAAGGCAGCAGCGACCCCGACCGACGCCGCGCCGGCGGAGACGGCCGCGGACGCAGGCGAGGCCGAAGGCGGCGATGGCGAGACTCCGGCCCGTCGCAAGCGGCGCCGAGGTGGCCGTCGGCGACGCAAGCCGGGTGGCGAAGGCGGCGACGGCAGGGACGACCAGAACGGCACGGACGACGCGGCGGACGACGAGTCCTCCTCCGAGGAGTCGTCGTCGTCCGAGTCCAGCTCGTCTCGTCGCCGGCGTCGCAGGCGCCGAGCGGGTGAGGACGACGGCAACGGCTCCGACGATCCGGCAAACACCGTCACCAAGGTGCGCTCCGGCCGCAATGCCGCCGACGAGATCACCGCCGTGACCGGCTCCACGCGGCTCGAGGCCAAGAAGCAGCGTCGTCGCGAGGGTCGTGAGGCGGGCCGCCGCCGCGCGCCGATCGTGAGTGAGGCCGAGTTCCTGGCCCGACGAGAGTCCGTCAACCGGGTGATGGTGATCCGGCAGCGCGACGACGTCATCCAGATCGGCGTGCTCGAGGACAGCGTCCTGGTCGAGCACTACGTCGCTCGCGAGTCGCAGACCTCGCTGATCGGCAACGTCTACCTCGGTCGCGTCCAGAACGTCCTGCCTTCCATGGAGGCGGCGTTCATCGACATCGGCAAGGGCCGCAACGCCGTCCTGTACGCCGGCGAGGTGAACTGGTCCGCGCTCGGCCACAAGGACGGCCAGCCGCGCAAGATCGAGTCGGTGCTGTCGTCCGGGCAGACCGTGCTCGTGCAGGTCACCAAGGACCCGATCGGGCACAAGGGCGCCCGCCTGACCAGCCAGATCAGCCTGGCCGGCCGCTTCCTGGTCTACGTGCCCGACGGCACGACGAGCGGCATCTCCCGCAAGCTGCCCGACACGGAGCGCAACCGGCTCAAGACCCTTCTCAAGGAGATCGTCCCCGAGCAGGCCGGCGTCATCGTCCGCACCGCGGCCGAGGGCGCCTCCGAGGACGAGCTGACCCGCGACGTCGAGCGACTCACGGCGCGCTGGGACGACATCGAGAAGAAGGCCGCCAAGGGAGCGAACGCGTCCCTGCTCTACGGCGAGCCCGACCTGACGCTGAAGGTCGTCCGCGACCTGTTCACCGAGGACTTCGCCAAGCTCGTGATCGAGGGTGACGATGCCTGGGAGACGGTCCAGGAGTACGTCGCGAACGTCGCGCCCGACCTCGAGAGCCGACTCGAACGCTACGAGCGCAAGAAGGACCAGGACGTCTTCGCGGCGTACCGCATCGACGAGCAGATCAAGAAGGGCCTCGACCGCAAGGTCTGGCTGCCCTCCGGCGGCTCGTTGATCATCGACCGCACCGAGGCGATGACGGTCGTCGACGTCAACACCGGGAAGTTCACCGGGTCCGGCGGCAACCTCGAGGAGACAGTCACCAAGAACAACCTCGAGGCCGCGGAGGAGATCGTTCGCCAGCTCCGACTGCGCGACATCGGCGGGATCATCGTCGTCGACTTCATCGACATGGTGCTGGAGTCCAACCGCGATCTCGTGCTCCGGCGCCTGGTCGAGTGCCTGGGCCGCGACCGCACCCGACACCAGGTCGCCGAGGTCACCTCGCTCGGCCTGGTGCAGATGACGCGGAAGCGGATCGGCACCGGCCTGCTGGAGTCGTTCTCCCATGACTGCCCCCACTGCCACGGTCGCGGGGTGGTCGTCGAGGACGCTCCGGTCGAGCCGAAGAAGGTCGAGGACGAGCCGCGCCGCGCGAAGCGGAGCCGCAGCCGCGGCAAGCAGGAGTCCGCGCCCGCCGAGCCGCCGAAGCCACCCTCGCCCAAGGACGTCGCCGCGATGGCTCGCCACCACGACGAGTCAACGACAGACGACGAGCAGAACGACGAGCAGAACGACGAGCAGCAGGACGCGCCGGAGGTCGACGAGACCACCCTCGAGTCGGAGGCGCTGGCCGAGGATCCGGGCGACGCGCCCGCTGCCACGACCGAGGAGACCGCGCCGGAGCCCGAGCCCGAGGAGACCGTGGCCGCCCAGCCGGAACTCGAGGCTGAGCCCGAGCCGACACCCGCCGCGGAGCCGGAGAAGCCCCGCGTGGTCACCCGCACCCGACGTCGTTCGGCCAGTCGTCCGGCGGGGCCGCCGGCGTCGGCGGACGGCACCTCCGGCTCGGGGGCCGGCGACGCGACCGAGGCCCCGGCGGACAAGCACGCGGACGAGGTGCCCGCGCTGCACGTGCCGGTGAAGAAGAAGGGCGCCCGCAAGCGCTGACTTTCTGATTTGGCGGGGCCCGGGGCCCGCCCGTAGCATGGACCCTTGGTGCCCTCCCGTTTCTGGGTGGCGCGCCCACTGTCCTCACTACTGGTCCGAGCCCCATCGGGCGGGCGGACCAGAGCAAGATCTGTGACCAACGAAGGAGACCGCGGTGTACGCGATCGTGCGCGCTGGCAGCCGACAGCAGAAGGTTGCCGTGGGCGACGTCATCGAGATCGACAGGACCGACGTGCCCGTCGGCGAGACGCTGACCCTTCCCGTCGTGATGACCGTCGACGGTGACAAGGTCAAGGCGACCGGTCTCGACAAGGCGGGCGTCACCGTCGAGGTGCTCGGCGCCACCGCGGGTCCCAAGATCGTGATCCAGAAGTTCAAGAACAAGACCGGCTACAAGAAGCGCCAGGGGCACCGCCAGAGGTACACCCAGGTCAAGGTCACCGACATCAAGGCCTGACCGGCCTCCATTCCCAGCGCAGCCTCACGCACAGACAAGGACAGCAGCCATGGCTCACAAGAAGGGTGCGGCCTCGACCAAGAACGGTCGGGACTCCAACTCCCAGCGCCTCGGTGTGAAGCGCTACGGCGGCCAGCTCGTCAACGCCGGCGAGATCATCGTCCGTCAGCGCGGCACGCACTTCCACCCGGGCACCGGCGTCGGCCGCGGTGGCGACGACACGCTGTTCGCCCTGGTCCACGGCAACGTCGAGTTCGGCACCAAGCGCGGTCGGCGCGTGATCAACATCGTCCCGGCTGCGGTCGACGCCAACTGAGTCCGACCAAGTCAGTGGGTCTCGACTCGCCCGTCGCGACCTCTCAAGCTCGGTCGCGGGGATTGCTCGACCTCCCGCAGCCCACGCAGCCCGCTCGTTCCTCGCTGTCTGCTGCTGCGTGATGGCCGTCCCGTCGTTCGTCGACCGGGTGACGTTGTACGTCGCCGCCGGCCGTGGCGGCAACGGCGTCGCCTCGGTCCACCGGGAGAAGTTCAAGCCGCTGGGCGGCCCCGACGGCGGCAACGGCGGCCCCGGGGGATCGGTGATCCTGCGGGTGGACCCGGCGGTCACCACGCTGGTCGACTACCACCACAGCCCGCGCCGGAAGGCCGAGAACGGCGGGCAGGGTGCCGGCGGCCATCGCAACGGTGCGTACGGAGCAGACCTGGTCCTGCTCGTCCCCGACGGCACGCTGGTGAGCCGGTCCGACGGTGAGGTCATGGCCGACCTGATCGGCCCCGGCACCGAGCTGGTCGTGGCCGAGGGTGGCCGAGGTGGTCTCGGCAACGCCGCTCTGGCGAGCTCCAAGCGCAAGGCGCCGGGCTTCGCACTGCTCGGCGAGCCCGGTGTCGACGTCGAGATCACACTCGAGCTGAAGGTCGTGGCCGACGTCGGGCTCGTGGGCTTCCCGAGCGCCGGCAAGTCGAGCCTGATCGCGGCGATCTCGCGGGCCCGGCCGAAGATCGCGGACTACCCGTTCACCACACTGGTGCCCAACCTGGGCGTCGTGACCGCCGGTGACACGACGTACACCGTCGCCGACGTGCCGGGCCTGATCGAGGGCGCGAGCGAGGGACGCGGACTCGGGCACGAGTTCCTGCGGCACGTCGAGCGGTGCGCCGCGATCGTGCACGTGGTCGACACCGCCACGATCGAGCCCGGTCGAAACCCGGTCGACGACCTCGAGGTGATCGAGAACGAGCTCGCGTCGTACGGCGGGCTCGAGGACCGTCCACGGCTGATCGCGCTCAACAAGATCGACGTACCCGACGGTCGCGACATGGCCGATCTCGTGCGGTCCGACCTGGAGGACCTGGGGCACCAGGTCTTCGCTGTCAGTGCGGCCTCGGAAGAGGGGCTGCGTGAGCTGACCTTCGCGATGGCGGAGATCGTGGCGTCGTCCCGCGCGGCACGCCTGGCCAGGCCGCAGGAGCGGATCGTGATCCGGCCGCCGTCGGCCGACGGCGGTGACGCGTTCACCGTGTCCGAGACCGGCGACGCTTCGACAGGCTCAGGACATCGCTCGTGGCGGGTGCGCGGCGCCAAGCCGGAGCGGTGGGTGCGCCAGACCGACTTCGGCAACGACGAGGCGGTCGGCTTCCTGGCCGACCGGCTCAACCGTCTCGGGGTCGAGACGCGCCTGGTCGAGCTCGGGGCGCACGAGGGCGACGCCGTCCTGATCGGCAGTCCCGAGGACTCCGTGGTGTTCGACTTCCAGCCCGGCGTCGACGCCGGCGTCGAGATGCTCGGTCGTCGCGGCGAGGACCAGCGCTTCGACGTGAAGCGACCGGCTGCGCGACGCCGCCGAGACATCGACGCCGCCATGGACGACCGTGCCGAGGGCGAAGCACGGGCCGATGTTGCCCGCCGTATCGACGAGGTCCGGCGGCCTGCGGGGCCGACCAGCTACGAGATCGGGTCCGCGGACGACCCCGACCGTCCCGAGAGCGACGCGTGAGCCGATGAGCGGCCAGGCGGACCGCTCCGAGCGGGTCGCGGCCGCACGGCGGGTCGTGGTCAAGGTCGGGTCCTCGTCGCTGACCACCGCCGAGGGTGGCATCGACCCGATGCGCGTACGCCGGCTGGTCGGTGTCCTGGCGGATGCTCGGTCGCGCGGGGTCGAGGTCGTCCTGGTCTCATCGGGCGCGATCGCCGCAGGTCTTGCGCCCCTCGCCCTCAAGCGCCGGCCGCGGGCGCTTCCGGCGCAGCAGGCGGCCGCGGCCGTGGGGCAGGGGCTCCTCATCCACCGCTACACCGACGAGCTCGCGACCCACGGCGTCGTCGCCGGCCAGGTCCTCCTCACCGCGGACGACGTGACCCGGCGCAGCCACTACCGCAACGCCCATCAGACGTTCGCCAAGCTCCTCGAGCTCGGAGTGCTCCCGATCGTGAACGAGAACGACACCGTGGCGACCAGCGAGATCCGGTTCGGCGACAACGACCGGCTGGCCGCGCTGGTCGCCCACCTCGTCCACGCGGACCTGCTCGTGCTGCTCAGCGACGTCGACGGTCTGTACGACGCGCACCCGGCCGCCGACGAGAGCCGGCTCGTGCCGGAGGTCGCGCTGAGTGACCGCCTCACCGGCATTCGGGTCGGCCGATCGGGCACCGGGCTCGGTACCGGCGGGATGCGGACCAAGCTGGACGCGGCCCGGATCGCGACCGGGGCCGGCATCCCCGTCCTGCTCACCTCCGCGGACCGTGCCGACGAGGCGCTGGCCGGCGCCCTCGTCGGCACGTGGTTCCACGCCGCCTCACGTCGGCGCCCGACCCGTCAGCTGTGGCTCGCGCATGCCACCGAGCCCAAGGGGGTGCTCCTGCTCGACGACGGGGCGGTCCGTGCCGTCACCGAGCGGCGGGCGTCGCTCCTGGCGGCGGGTCTCACCGGCTCGACCGGCAGCTTCGTGGCCGGCGACCCGGTCGACCTGGCCGGCCCCGACGGGGTCGCGGTGGCCCGAGGGCTGGTCAACTTCGACGCCGACGAGATCCCGGCGCTGGTCGGGAAGACGTCCGCCGTCCTGCGTCGCGAGCTCGGCGCCGCGTACGAACGCGAGGTCGTGCACCGCGACGACCTGGCGTTGCTCACGCCCGGGATCTGACCGTTCCCGAGGACCCGGCTGGTTTGCTGAGGGTCCTCCCGGGCAGGATCGGGGCATGACGACCCGACGACTTCTCGCCCTGGCCGCCTCGATCCCCGTCTCCGCCCTCGTGGCCACGTCCCTCACGGCTTCGCCGGCATCCGCTCGTCCTGCCGTCGATCGCGGTGATCGATGCCTGCGGACCGAGCCGGTCCGGGCATCCGCGGCGACCGCCCTCGCCCGCTCCGGCTGCTCGCTGGCCGGGCGAGTGGTGACCCACGGGCGCGTCTCGGTGACGGTGCCACCGGTGGGCATGAGCGTCGTGGGCGACGGGGCATCCCGGCACGGTGAGGTGCGCGGTCTCCGGGTCACGAACACGGGGAGCGGGCTCCGCGTGGTTCCGGAGGGTCGCGGCGCCGGCGGCGGGGGCAACTGGTACCTCGCCCCCCTCACCACGACGACGAGCACGACGAGCACGACCAGCACGACCAGCACGACCAGCACGACGAGCTCGACGGGAGTCATGCTGCTCGGAGGGACGGGCGACCCGCCGGCGTGCCAGGACCGCACCTACAGCCTCGAGCACCACACGTGGAACAAGGCTCTGCGTTTCCACGTCAACCTCGCCAAGGCGCCCAAGCGGTTCCACAAGAAGACGGTCACCCACCAGATCCGCGCCGCCAACGGCAACATGCGCAAGGGGCACAACTCCTGCGGCAAGCCGAGGATCAAGGCCCCCGCATCCCACTACCTCGGGCGCACGGCGAAGAAGCCGAACATCACCGCGGGTGGTCCGACCTGCGGTAAGGGCAACGGTCTGAACGTCGTCGCGTTCGGCGATCTGCCGGGCAACCTCCTCGGCTGGACCTGCTACTGGTACATCGGTCATCACATGGTCGGCACCGACATGCTCCTCGACAACGGTCCGAGCCTGAGCACCAAGCTGCCGGACTCCTGCACGAACCTGTGGGACTTCGAGGGCACGGTCACCCACGAGTGGGGTCACGCCTACGGCCTCGGGCACACCGGTGACGGTCACGGCAACCTGACGATGCAGCACCTGCTCCGCCCGTGCTCGCCGTACGCCCGCACCCTCGGCCTCGGTGACTGGCTCGGCATGAAGAAGATGTACGGCGCCCGCTGACCCGACGGCGGGTAGGGTCGCGCTGTGCGCGAACCCCTGCCGCAGAGCGACGAGGAACGCGCCGAGGACGCGTACTGGGAGCACCTCTACGGTGCGTGGGACCCGTTCGACCTCGCTGCCGGTCGCGCGTTCCTCGAGGGCTTCGACCGACCGTGGTGGCTGGTCGGAGGCTGGGCGCTCGAGGCCTTCACCGGGGCTCCTCGGGAGCACGAGGACCTCGACGTGTCGATGCTCGCCTGCGACGTTCCGCGTTTCCGGGAGTTCATCGGAGACCGCTGGCATCTGTGGACGATCACCAACGGTGCCCTGCGACCGCTGAACGACCGCTGGCCCGACCTGCCCGAACCGGACTGCCAGGTCTGGGTACGCCGCGACGCAGCCTCGCCCTGGCTGATCGACATGCCGATCACGCCAGACGTCGACGGCCGCTGGCAGAACAAGAAGCTGCCCGAGCAGGTGCTCGACCTCGAGGACGCCACCTGGGTCGGCGCGGACGGCGTGCGGGCCCTGAACCCGGAGATCGTGCTGATGTTCAAGGCGCGCCTCGACCGGACGCAAGGACCGCCGTGACGCCGATCGGGCGCTGCCGCTGCTGAACGACGGGCAGCGTGCCTGGCTCCGGGAGTCGATCGAGAAGCTGTTCCCCGGCCATGCCTGGCTCGACCGGCTGGGAACCGACGAGGAGTCCGATCCGTCCGAAGGGGCATGAAGGTCGTCCTCGCAGGCGCTCGGCGCCCTCGCGATGACGGTGAGCCTGGTCGCCTGCGGTGACACGTCCCGTCCGGGCCTCGAACCGGATCTCGCCGGCAAGCCGACCTGGGGCGGCTGCCGGGACTTCGTGGGTCAGAACATGGACTACGCCGAGGATGCCGTGGGCGAGCGGTCCCGGACTGCTGTCTTGGCGCAGTACCGGACCGAGGGTGACCACGTGGTGATCGAGCCCCACCACGACCACCAGCGCCGTCGCTGGCTGCTGGTGGGCGACGACAACGTCATCCGAGCAGCTGTCGAGATGTTCCACGCCGACCAGGGATGGCTGGCGAACTACGTGGAGCGATGCACCGACTGATTAATCGGATGCGCCGACCGCACGCTCTGCCTACCGTTCTCGGCATGGGTAACCAGGAGTGACCTCAGCCAGGCGCCGACCGGCGGCCTGACGACCGCGCCCCAACAGCCCCTGACACCGGCGGGGTGAGCGGTCAGGAGTCACTCCTGCTCGTCGGAGCGCCGCCATGTCCCACCACCCATCCGTTCTGCCCGACCTCGCCGCCCTCCGGCGCCTCCAGCCCGTCGCGGCGTCGCACGACGACGTACGCCGCTACTCGCGAGCGCGGCGCAACGTGCTGCCGCGGCTCGACCACGTGACCGCCGTCTCGGGCGCCTGGGCCCACGAGGCGGTGCTGCGCAGCCACGCGGTGATCGAGGTCGTGCTCTGGTGTCCCGGAGATCGGGCGTACCCCGAGCTCGAGGCGGCGGGAGCCGCGAGCGCAGCGCGCGCAGACCGGGCCTTCCGGATCTCCGAGCGCACCCTCGTCCGGATCCAGCCCGACGCACAGGCGCCCGCGCTGCTCTCGGTCGTGCGGCTCCCGAGGTGGGAGCCCCGTGCCGTGCTGACCGGCGACGCACGTCTCGTGCTCGTGGCCGACGGCATCGAGTACGCCGGCAACCTGGGCACGCTCGTCCGCACCGCGGACGCCTGCGCCGCGGACGCGCTCGTCCTCACCCGGGCTACGGCACGCGTCACCCACCCGAAGGCGTTCGCGGCCAGCCGCGGGACGGTGCTCACGACGCCCGTGCTCACCTTTCCGTCGATCCGGTCCGCCCGTTCCGGTCTCGCCGACGCCGGGTTCACGACGTACGTCGCGGACCCGGGCGGCGCCACGCCGTACCGGTCGGCGGGGCTCGGCAACGGCCGCACGGCGGTCGTGGTCGGGTCGGAGGGCACCGGAGTCAGCGACGAGTGGCGGGAGGGACTGCCCCGGGTGGCGATCCCGATGCTCGGCCGGGCCGACTCGCTGAACGTGGCGGCGTCGGCGGCCGTGCTGCTGTTCGAGGCCCGCGCGGCCCTCGACCAGGCCTGACGCCGCGACCGAACCGTGACCAGCCTCGGTTAGCGGAGCCCTCCTCCGCGCCGTACGCTGGGCCTGACATGGACGACGCGCTCGACAAGACCGTCTACCTCGATCACGCCGCGACCACCCCGATGCTCGCGGCCGCCGTCGAGGCGATGACCACACATCTGGGCGACGTCGGCAACCCTTCGTCGCTGCACGCGAGCGGCCGTGCCGCACGTCGGGTGGTGGAGGAGTCACGCGAGACGATCGCCCAGGCGCTGAACTGCCGGCCGGGCGAGGTCGTCTTCACGTCCGGTGGCACCGAGGCCGACAACCTGGCGTTGAAGGGCCTGTACTGGTCCCGCCACGACGCCGATCCGACCCGGGTGCGCATCCTCAGCTCGGCGATCGAGCACCATGCCGTGCTCGACGCCCTCGACTGGCTGGCCGACGAGGAGCACGCCGAGGTCGAGCTGGTCCCGGTCGACAGCCGCGGTCGCCTCGACCTGGAGGCCCTCCGTGCCACCGTCGAGCGCGACCCCGCTTCGGTCGCCCTGGTCTCGGTGATGTGGGCCAACAACGAGGTCGGCACCATCGAGCCCATCGAGGACGTCGTGGCGCTGTGTGCGACGCACGGCATCCCGGTCCACACCGACGCCGTCCAGGCGGTCGGGGCCGTCCCGGTGGACTTCGCCGCGAGCGGTGTCGACGCGCTGACCCTGACCGGGCACAAGCTCGGTGGGCCGTACGGCGTCGGTGCACTGCTGCTCCGCCGCGAGCTCACCCTCACCCCGCTGCTGCACGGCGGCGGGCAGGAGCGCGACATCCGCAGCGGCACCCTCGACATGCCGGCCATCGCCGGCTTCGCCGCGGCCGTCGAGCACGCGGTCAAGGCCCAGCCCGAGTACGCCGAGCGGATGCTCGGGCTGCGTGACTCGCTGATCCGCCGGGTCATCGAGGTCGTGCCCGACGCCCACGTGCACGGCGACCTCGACGCCCGGCTGCCGGGCAACGCCCACCTCGGCTTCCCCGGCTGTGAGGGCGACTCGCTGCTGATGCTGCTCGACGCCCGCGGCATCGAGTGCTCCACCGGCTCCGCCTGCTCGGCCGGCGTGCCGCAGCCCTCCCATGTGCTGCTGGCGATGGGCTGCACCGAGGAGGGCGCACGCCACTCGCTGCGGTTCACCCTCGGCCGCACGTCGACCGAAGCCGATGTCGACGCCCTGGTCGAGGCGATCGGGCCGGCCGTCGAGCGCGCTCGAGGAGCCCGCGCCTGATGAGAGTGGTCGCCGCGATGTCCGGCGGCGTCGACTCGGCGGTGGCCGCCGCGCGCGCGCACGAGGCCGGGCACGACGTCACCGGGATCCATCTGGCGCTGTCGCGCAACCCCGCGTCGTACCGCTCCGGAGCCCGCGGCTGCTGCACGATCGAGGACGCCAACGACGCGCGCCGCGCCGCCGACGTGATCGGCATCCCGTTCTACGTCTGGGACCTCTCCGAGCGCTTCCACGAGGACGTGGTCGAGGACTTCATGGACGAGTACGCCGCGGGCCGCACTCCCAACCCGTGCCTGCGCTGCAACGAGAAGATCAAGTTCGCCGCCGTGCTCGACCGTGCCCTCGCGCTCGGGTTCGACGCCGTCGCGACCGGCCACTACGCCCAGGTGCGCACGGCCGTGGACGGAACCGCGGAGCTGCACCGCGCGGTCGACGCCGGGAAGGACCAGTCCTACGTGCTCGGCGTGCTCACCCAGGAGCAGCTGGCGCACTCGCTGTTCCCGCTCGGCGACACGGCGAAGCCGCAGGTCCGCGCGGAAGCCGCGGCGCGCGGCCTGCTCGTCGCCGACAAGCCCGACTCCCACGACATCTGCTTCGTCTCCGACGGGGACAACGCCGGCTGGCTGCGCGAGAAGCTGGGGGAGCGGGCGCCCAACCACGACGGTGCGATCGTCGACGCGTCGAGCGGCGAGGAGCTCGGACGTCACGACGGCACGTTCGGGTTCACCATCGGCCAGCGCAAGGGGCTCCGGCTCGGGCGTCCGGCATCCGACGGGAAGCCGCGCTACGTCCTCGACATCGAGCCGGTGTCGGGCACGGTCACCGTCGGCCCGCGCGACGCGTTGACGGTCGACCGGATCACCGCCGACCGGTCGCGGTGGTGCGGCCCCGCGCCCGAGTCGGAGCTCGACGGCACCGTTCAGCTCCGCGCGCACGGCGACGAGCACCGGGCCCGGGTGCAGGTGGTCGGCGACACCGTCGAGATCGACCTCGTGGATCCCGCCCAGGGGATCGCACCGGGACAGGCGGCCGTGATCTACGACGGCTCGCGGGTCGTCGGATCGGCCACCATCGTCTCCACCGCGCGGGTGGGCGCGCCGGCGTGACGATCGCCACCGGCGTCGGGTCGTGGCCCGGCAGCACCGCTGAGGAGTACGCCGAAGCGGTGCGCCTCGTGATCGGTGAGGTGCCCGACCTGCCGTATCTCCCGGAGCTCCCCGGTCGCGGCGCGCACGCCGGCATGATCGGTCGCACGCTCGGCGTCATCGCCGACCTGGGCTTCGACCTGCAGCCGGCCGGTTGGCGGTTGACCGACGCCCCCGGCGTCGACCACCGGCGGGCTCGGTCGCTCCTGGCGCAGGACCTCGACCAGCTGGAGGAGCAGACGCAGGACTTCCACGGTGTGCTCAAGATCCAGGTCACCGGACCCTGGTCCCTCGCCGCAACCGTCGAGAAGCCGCGCGGCGACAAGGTGCTCGCCGACCACGGCGCCCGGCGTGAGCTCGCGCAGGCGCTCGCCGAGGGCCTGACCGGTCACCTGGCGGACGTGCGGCGGCGAGTGGATGCCGAGCGCGTGGTCGTCCAGGTGGACGAACCTGCGCTCGGTGCCGTGCTGGCCGGATCGATCCCGACCGCCTCCGGCTTCGGCAAGCATCGCGCGGTGCATCCGCCCGAAGCGTCCGAGGCGCTCACGTGGGTGTTCGAGAGCGCCGGGACCGAACCCTGGGTCCACTCCTGCGCGGCCGGTACGCCGTGGGCCCTGCTCCGGGGTGCAGGCGCCCGGGGTCTGAGCGGTGACCTGTCGGTGCTCTCCGCCGACGACCTGGACGCCTTCGCCGAGGCGCTCGACGCGGGGGAGCGGGTGGCGCTGGGCGTCGTACCGTCGATCGAGCCGGCGACCGATCCGCCGACGGAGAAGGCCGTCACCGAGCGCGTCCTCCGCGTCCTCGACATGCTCGGCCTGGACCCCGACGGGGTCTCCGACCTGCTGGTGCTGACGCCGACCTGTGGCCTCGCCGGAGCTACGCCGACATGGGCTCGCCGGGCGACGGATCTGTGCCGGGCGGCCGCACGGGAGCTCGGCGGTCCCGCGACGTAACCCGTCCCGCGATTTCGGCGGACCCCCTTCCCAAGTCGGTCGTATACAACATACGTTGGCAGAGGTCTTTCTCGGATCTCGGAGGCATCCCCCATGTCGAAACCCCGCGCGGCGCTCGGTGCTGCCGCTCTTCTCCTCGCTGTCACCACGCTCGCGGCCTGCTCGTCGGTCGGATCGAGCTCACCCTCGTCCGACAGATCCGAGGACGTCGGCAGCGCCGCCGGTGACGTCAAGGACGGCGGCACCCTCACCATGGCCCTCTCGGCCGAGCCCGACTTCCTGGACCCGACGCTGGCGGGGTCGTTCTACAGCCGCTACGTGTTCAACGCGATGTGCGAGAAGCTCTACGACCTGAACTCCGAGGTCCGGATCGTGCCGCAGCTCGCGGCGTCGATGCCGACCACGTCCGACGGCGGCAAGACGGTCACCATCGAGCTCCGCACCGGCATCAAGTTCTCCGACGGCACCACGATGGACTCCGCCGCGGTCAAGACGTCGATCGAGCGCGACCTGAACGACCCGCAGAGCGCACGGGTCACCGAGCTCGGGCCGATCACGTCGATCGACACCCCGGACGCGAGCACGGTCGTCATCCACCTCAAGACGCCGTTCGCCCCGCTGACGGCGGCCCTGGCCGACCGCGCCGGCATGGTGATGAGCCCGACCCAGCTGGAGAAGATGGGCCAGAAGTTCGGGAACGACCCCTCGTGCGTCGGGCCCTTCAAGTTCTCCGACCGGGTGCCGCAGAACTCGATCACCCTGGTCAAGGACCCGAACTACTACGACGCCGACAAGGTCCACCTCGACAAGATCGTCTACCGGATCATCACCGACTCCGCGATCCGCGCGGCCAACCTCAAGTCCGGCGACGTGCAGGTGGCCGACACGGTCGGCACCGACGACGTCTCGTCGATCAAGTCCGACAGCAGCCTCCAGATGCTGGAGTCGTCGTCGCTGGGCTACCAGGGCATCACGTTCAACATCGGGAACACCGACGGCGTGGGCAAGCCGCCGGTCCAGGTGGACGCGCCCTACGCCCAGGACCCACGGATCCGGCAGGCGTTCGAGTACGCGATCGACCGTGACGCGCTGGTGAAGACGGTCTTCGACGACCAGTTCGACACCGCGTGCGGACCTGTCTCGCCGGAGACCGAGTACTCCACGCCGGCCGTGCAGCAGTGCCGCTCCTACGACCCGGAGAAGGCCAAGCAGCTGCTGCAGGAAGCGGGCGTCTCGATCCCCTACAAGCTGGACATGCTCGTCACCAACACGCCGGCAACCCTGCAGCTCGCGCAGGCGCTGCAGGCGATGGTGAAGGAGGGCGGCTTCGAGCTCAAGCTGCAGCCACTGGAGTTCACGACCCTGCTCGAGCAGCAGGACGAGGGGAAGTTCCAGGTGCTCCAGCTCGGCTGGTCGGGCCGCGTCGACCCCGACGCCAACATCACCAACTTCATCGGCACCCAGGGCTCGCTCAACGTGGCCGGCTACAGCAACCCCAAGGTCGACCAGCTGCTCGCCCAGGCACGTCAGACCCAGGACGTCGCCGCCCGGGCCAAGCTGTACGGCCAGGTGCAGACCCAGACCGAGAAGGACGACCCGCTGATCTACCTCTATCGGCAGCGCAACCTGACCGGCGTCAGCAGAGACGTGTCCGGCGTCCAGGTCTACGCGGACGGCATCATCCGCGTGGCCTTCGCCGGCTACACCAAGTAGCTGTCGGGACCACTGGATGCGCCGCTACCTGCTGCGCCGGCTGGGGCAGTCCGTGGTGACGCTCGTGCTGTCGACGATGGTCGTCTTCGCCGGCGTACGAGCGCTCCCGGGCGACCCGGCCCGCGCCCTGGCCGGCGAGCAGAACGACCCGGCCCAGATCGCGGCGATCCGGGCGGAGTACGGACTGGACGACCCGGTCTGGGTGCAGTACTGGCACTACCTGTCGCACAGCCTGCGCGGTGACCTCGGGACGTCGGTCCGCACCGGCATCCCGGTCAGCGACATGCTCAAGAGCGCGCTGCCGGTCACCGCGGAGCTGTCGCTGCTGGCGATGCTGGTGGCGGCCGTGATCGGCGTGCTGGCCGGCGTGATCGCCGCCACCCGCCGGGGCACGGTCGCGGAGTGGGTCGCCAACGGGTTCGCGCTCCTGGGTCTGTCGGTCCCCAACTTCTGGCTCGGCCTGATGACGATCCTGTGGCTCGCGGTGTCGCTGGAGATGCTGCCCGCGTCCGGGTACGTCCCCTTCCGGGAGAACCCGGGGCAGAACCTCCAGCACATGATCCTGCCCGGGCTCGTGCTCGGCACCCAGCTGGCCGCGGTGATCATGCGGCAGACCCGTTCGTCGATGCTGGACGCACTCGAGACCGACTACATCCGTACGGCGCGCGCCAAGGGGCTCCGCGAGCGGACGGTCGTCTGGGTGCACGGTCTGCGCAACAGCCTGATCGTCGTGGTCACGATCGTCGGCCTGCAGCTGGGAGCCCTGATCTCCGGGGCCGTGGTGACCGAGCGGATCTTCGCACTGCCCGGCTTCGGGAAGCTCACCGTGGATGCGGTGTTCCAGCGCGACTATCCGGTGATCCAGGCGGTGGTGCTGGTGACGGCGACGGCGTACATCCTGATCAACCTGCTCGTGGATCTCCTCTACTCCTTGATCGACCCACGCATCCGAGTCGCGGGGGAGCCGGCATGAGCGTCTCCGAGACCGTCGCGGTCGAGGGAGTCGGCGACCCCGGTGACCGCCCTCGCCGCGGACGGCTCTTCCGGCGGCTGCGGCGCAGCCCCTTGGCGTTGATCGGGTTCAGCGTGCTCTGCCTGGCCGTGCTGGCCGCTCTGCTGGCACCGCTCCTCGCGCCGTACAGTCCCGATCACGCCGACTTCGAGGCGGTCTTCCAGCCGCCGGGATCTCCCGGCCACCTGCTCGGCACCGACTCGCTGGGTCGCGACATCCTCTCCCGGATCCTGTACGGCGCTCGGGCGTCGCTGCTCGTCGGCGTGCTGTCGGTGGTGCTCGCGCTCGCGATCGGGGTCCCGCTGGGGCTGATCGCCGGCTACTTCTCCGCGCTCGACGCGGTCGTCTCACGGCTGACCGACCTGGTGCTGGCGTTCCCGTTCCTGATCCTCGCGGTCGGCCTGGCCGCCATCCGCGGAGCCTCGCTGTCGAACGCCGCGCTGGCGATCGGGATCTCCCAGATCCCCGGCATCATCCGCGTCACCCGGTCCGAGACCCTGCGGCTGAAGTCGCTGGACTACGTCGCCGCTGCCGTCGCCGAGGGGGCGACGGACCTCTGGGTGATCGTGCGCCACATCCTCCCGAACGCGACCAGCGTGCTGATCGTGCAGGCGACCGTCGCCATCCCGGCGGCGATCCTCGGCGAAGCCGTCCTGTCCTTCCTCGGGCTCGGCATCCAGCCCCCGTCACCGAGCCTCGGCACCATGCTCTCCGAGGCCCAGCAGTCCATCTCGCGAGCGCCGTGGACGGCGGTCATCCCCGGCCTCGCGATCATGGTGCTCACCTTGGCGTTCAACCTGTTCGGTGACGGCCTGCGCGACGCCCTCGACCCCCGGGGGAGCCGTCGATGACCATCACGACGAGCGACGTCGACCCCTGGCAGCCGGGCGGCGACGGGCCGGCGCTGCTGTCCGTGCGTGACCTCGGTGTGTCGTTCCGCACCGAGGACGGTCGCGTGCAGGCGGTCGACAAGGTCTCGTTCGAGGCCCGGGCCGGCGAGCTGCTCGCCGTCGTCGGTGAGTCGGGCTGCGGCAAGAGCGTGATGGCGATGGCGCTGTCGGGCCTGCTGCCGCCCAACGCGACGGTGACCGGGAGCGTCGAGCTCGCCGGGCAGCAGCTCGTGGGCGCCTCGGGAGCCGATCTCCGACGAGTCCGCGGCTCGCGGATCGCCTACATCTTCCAGGAGCCGATGACGTCGCTGAACCCGGTGTTCACCGTGGGCCGGCAGGTCGCGGAGGTGCTGCGCGTCCACCTCGGCATGGACCGGCGCCGGGCGATGGACCGCGCCGCCGAGCTCCTCGACCTCGTCGGCATCGCCAACCCCCGCGAGCGACTCAAGCAGTACCCCCACCAGCTGTCCGGCGGTCTCCGGCAGCGGGTGATGATCGCGATGGCCGTCGCCGCCGATCCGGAGGTCCTCGTGGCCGACGAGCCGACCACCGCTCTCGACGTCACGGTGCAGGCAGGCATCCTCGACGTGCTGCGCGACCTGCGTGACCGGATCGGCGCGGCCGTGGTGCTCATCACCCACGATCTCGGGGTCGTCGCCGACGTCGCCGACCGCGTCCTGGTGATGTACGCCGGACGCGTCGTCGAGCGCGGCGAGATCCACGAGCTCTTCGCGCGGCCGCGCCACCACTACACGGTGGGTCTCCTGGGTGCCGTGCCCACGGCGCGCATCGACGGCGCCGAGCAGCGCCTGCGTGAGATCCCCGGCCTGGTCCCGCAGCTGGAGGAGCCCGAGCCGCGGTGCACGTTCGCCGACCGCTGCCCCGCTGCCGACGAGCTCTGTCACACGGAGCAGCCGCCGTTGGCCGTCGCGCCCGAGAGCAGTCACGAGGCCGCGTGCTGGCACCCCGCGGGCGTGGAGGAGTCGTCATGACCGAGGTGTGCGAGATCGTCGACCTGGTGAAGCACTTCGGTCCGGTGCACGCCGTCGACGGGATGTCGTTCGCGGTCGGGCAGGGCGAGGTGGTGGCGCTGGTCGGAGAGAGCGGCTCGGGCAAGTCCACGGTCGGCCGGCTCGTCGTACGCCTGCTCGAGCCGACGTCCGGCACGGTCCGTCTCGACGGGGTCGACGTCAGCTCGCTCTCGCGACGAGCCCTGCGGCCACACCGGCATGCCGTGTCCATCGTGTTCCAGGACCCCGCCAGCTCGCTCGACCCGAGGATGTCGGTGCGCGACATCGTGGGCGAGCCGCTGCGGCTGCACGGCGTCCCGCGCTCGGAGCGCTCGGCCGAGGTACGCCGGGTGCTCGAGCAGGTCGGGATGCGCCCCGGCGTGGCGGAGCGCTACCCGCACGAGCTGTCCGGTGGTCAGCGTCAGCGGGTGAGCATCGCGCGCGCGTTGGTCTCGAAGCCTCGCCTGCTGGTCGCCGACGAGCCGACCAGCGCCCTCGACGTGTCGGTCCAGGCGAGCGTCCTCAACCTGCTCGCGGACCTGCAGCGAGACCTCGGCTTCGCGTGCCTCTTCATCACTCACGACCTGGCCGCCGTGGAGTATCTCGCCGATCGCGTGGTCGTGATGTACCTCGGCATGATCGCCGAGGTCGGCAGCCGCGAGCGGATCTTCACCGGGCCCCGGCACCCCTACACGCAGGCACTCCTGTCCGCCGCCCCGGTGCCCGATCCGGACGCCCAGAGACGTCGTACCCGCGTGGTGCTCTCCGGTGAGCTGCCGAGCCAGCTCGACCCACCATCCGGATGCCGCTTCCACACGCGGTGCCCCTTGGCGGAGGATCGGTGTCGGACCGAGGTCCCGGCTCTGCGCGAGATGCCCGGTGGAGGCGCCGTCGCCTGCCACCTGGTGGACGACAGCGGGACGGGACCCGACGTCCGCGACACCGCCGACCCAGGCCCCGCTGATCGGTACCGAACGGAGAGCACCACCCGTTGAACACGATGACCACGCGCCCGACGCTGCGCGGCACCTTCGGCATGACCTCGTCCACCCACTGGCTGGCGTCGCAGTCGGCCATGGCGGAGCTCGAGGCCGGTGGCAACGCCTTCGACGCCGCTGTCGCGGGCGCGTTCGTGCTCCACGTCGTCGAGCCGCACCTGAACGGCCCGGGCGGCGAGGTCCCGGCCGTGTTCGCGACAGCGTCCGACCCGACACCGGTCGTGCTGTGCGGTCAAGGCACGGCACCCGCGGGCGCGACGATCGAGCACTACCGAGGGCTGGGACTCGACCTCGTGCCCGGGTCGGGTCCGCTGGCTGCTGCGATCCCCGGCGCGGTCGACGCCTGGCTGATGCTGGGTCGCGACCACGGCACGCGGTCCGTCCGCGACGTGCTCTCCTACGCGAGCGGATACGCCCGTCACGGCCACCCGCTGCTGCCGCGCGCCGCCTCGACCGTGGCGACCATGGAGCAGATGTTCACCGAGCACTGGCCGACGTCGGGCGCCCAGTGGCTGCCGCACGGTCGGCTGCCCCGCCCGTGGGAGCTCGTCGTGAACACGGCGTACGCCGACGTCCTCGACCGACTCGTCGCGGCCGGCGAGGCTGCCGGCTCGGATCGCGACGCCCAGTACGACGCCGCGCGTCGTGCCTGGCGCGAGGGCTTCGTCGCGGAGGCGGTCGACGCCTTCCAGCGCCGGCCGTTCCAGGACTCGAGTGGCGAGGCCCATGCGGGCGTGCTGACCGGAGCGGACCTGGCGTCCTGGCAGCCGGCGTACGAGCCGGCGGTCACGCAGTCCTTCCGGGGCTTCGAGGTGGCCAAGACGAACCTGTGGGGCCAGGGCCCGGTCCTGCTGCAGTCGCTCGCGATGCTGGATCGGCTGCCGGACGACGCGCTCGACCCCTCGACCGTCGACGGCGCCCATGTGACGACCGAGGTGCTCAAGCTCGCCTTCGCCGACCGCGAGGCGTGGTACGGCGACGGCACCGACGTGTCCGTCGCCGAGCTGCTCGACCCGGCGTACGTCGAGCAGCGACTCGCGCTCGTCGGCGACACCGCCTCGGCCGAGCTCCGACCCGGCTCGCCGGCCGGGCGGGAGCCGCGTCTCTCCCAGCACGTGCTGCACGGCTCGTCGGCGCCGGAGGCCGCCGGCCTCGGCGAACCGACCGTGTCGCTGACCGGCGAGACGAAGGGCGACACCTGCCACCTCGACGTGGTCGACCGCTGGGGCAACATCATCTCGGCGACGCCGAGCGGCGGCTGGCTGCAGAGCTCGCCGACCGTTCCCGAGCTCGGCTTCTGCCTCGGCAGCCGGATGCAGATGTTCTGGCTCGACGAGGGGCTGCCGTCGTCCCTCGCGCCCGGCCGCCGGCCGCGGACGACGCTCTCGCCCACCCTGGTGCTCCGGGACGGCCGACCGGTGTACGCCGTGGGCACACCAGGAGGCGACCAGCAGGACCAGTGGCAGCTGGTGTTCCTGCTCCGGCTCCTCGCCGGCGGGCAGGAGCTGCAGGAGGCCATCGACGCGCCGATGTTCCACACCGACTCGCTGCCGAGCTCGTTCTACCCGCGCGAGATGAGCCCGGCGTCGCTGGTGGTCGAGGACCGGATGGGCGACGGGGTGATCGACTCGTTGGCCGCGCGCGGTCACCAGGTCGTGCGCGCCGGCGACTGGATGCTGGGGCGACTCTGCGGTGTCTCGCGTGACCCGGAGACGGGTCTGCTCGGGGCCGGTGCGAACCCTCGGAGCAACCAGGGCTACGCCTGCGGGCGCTAGTCGGACTCCGGCTGGTCCGTCATCCCCGAATGATCGATGGCAGCGCTCTCCGCGGCGTGCACGTGGTCGCGGGCAGCCTCCTCCGCGGAAGCCGGATCGTGCGCCTCCAGCGCCTCGACCAGCCGGACGTGCTCCTCCCAGGAGTGAACGGCGCGGTGCGAGGCCCCCAGGCGGAACACCCAGTGGACATGTCGGTACATCGCGGTCGAGAACTGCACGAGCCACCGGTTGCCGGACATCTGCATGACGGCGTGGTGCAGCGCGCTGTTGAGCTCGGCGACACGGGCGAAGTCGCCGTCGTTGGTGGCGTCGCGGGCGTCGTCGAGCAACCGGCGGAGCCCGGCGAGCTCGTGGGCGGTCGCCCGCTCCGCGGCGATCCGGGCGGCGAGCGGCTCCAGCACGGCGCGAGCGGCGAACATGTCGCGCATCGTCCGCTCGTCGGGGGAGGCCACGATCGCACCGCGGCGTGGTTGGAGCTGGATGAAGCCCTCGGCCTCCACGACGCGGAGCGCCTCACGTACGGGGTTGCGCGACACCCCGAAGTCGGCGGCCAGCCGATCCTCGGTGAGCCGCTCACCCGGTCGGTACTGCGCGTCGATGATCCGCGAGCGGAGCTCGGCCAGCACTTGGTCGCGCAGGCTCAGATGGCGATCTCCGATGGAGCCACCTGCGATCTCGCCGATGGACACCCGTGGTTCCAGCGGTCGGCTCACCCCGTCACCTCCCGAGCAGTCGGGGTCGTCCCGTCTGCCTAGGGACTGTATACGAAGAACAACACGCCGGCAGTGCGGGGTCGGCGTACCGTCCGTGCAACCTCGGGGCGTCGCCGACTCGTTTGGACGAGTGACCGGCCGATCGGGGAGGCCGCAGACGACGAGGACGGCGATGGCGCGACGGGACGCTGAGGAGTTCACCTCCTTCGTGCTGGGCAGTCAACCCGCGCTGCGGCGAACGGCGTACCTGATGTGCGGGGACTGGCAGCTGGCCAGCGACCACGTGCAGGAGGCGCTGATGCGCGTGTACCGGCACTGGCCGCGGTTACGGGGTGAGGCCCAGGCGCGCTCGTACGCCCGCAAGGCGGTGGTCAGCGTGGTGATCGACGCGAAGCGGCGTCGGTCGAGCACGGAGGTTCCCGTCGACCGGGTGGTTGACAGCGGTGGCCCGGACGACGCGGAGCGATCGGCGGACCGGGAGCTGCTGACCCGATGCCTGGCGCAGGTGCCGCCTCGGCAGCGGGCCTGCCTGGTGCTGCGCTACTACGACGACCTGTCGGTGGCCGAGGTGGCGAGCGCGCTGGGGATCTCGGAAGGCACGGTGAAGTCGCAGACCGCACGTGGCTTGGAGACGTTGCAGGCCGCCTTCGCCCAGGAGACCGATGACGAGCTGCTCGTGAGCGGGAGGGAGTGACGATGCCCCGCGACCTGACCGACCTGATGGAGCGCGCGACGTCGTTCGCGCCTCCGGAGACCCACGACGCCGGTGACATCACCCGCTCGGCGGCGCGGCGGCACCGACGGCGTACGACCGGCATCGCCGGCGGTGTCGCCGCGGCGGTGCTCATCGCCGCGGCTGCCGGGTACGGAGTGACCCGGGGTCACGCGTCGGACCCGGAGCCCGCGGCGCCGTACCGCTACGGCATGCACCAGAAGCTGGCCGACGCCGTGTCATCCGCAGAGGCGAGCGGCTTCCGCGTACTCCCGTACGACGCACCATCCGTGCTCCCGGCGAAGGGCCACTTCAACGCATTCGGTGAGTACGCCGACATCGATGACCAGGGCCACCTCATCCACGTCGCCCTCGAGGGGCCCCGCGAGAGCTTCAGGTCCACGCTCGCGTACTCCGTGCTCGATGGCCCTGGGCAGGCGTCCCGACCGGTGGTCGCTCCTCCCGTCCCGGGTGCCGGCAAGGAGATCCAGGGAGGGCCGTGGACCACCACGTTCACGGAGGACGGGCGGATCCTCTGGCGCGGCTCACAGACGGTCGACAACGAGCTCGAGAACGATCGTGTCACCAACGACGACGGCAGCGGTGTTCAGGCGTTCACGAGCACGCTGTCGAGCGTCCGCGCCGACACGGTCGTGGGATTTCCCACCGTGCGGGATGTGTGGATCGACGATGGCCGTGCGTACCTGAGCCTCGTCACCGCACAGAGCAAGTCGTTGAAGAACCCGACCGAGACGGTCTCGCTCTACCAGCTGGGCGCAGGGTCAGCCCAGCCCCGGGCCGCTGAGCCCTCGGCCGCCCTGGCGATCGACGTGTCGCACGGCACGGCGGTCTGGATCGACCCGACGGCCACCACGATCCATGCCGAGGATCTGGAGACCGGTGCGCAGCATGTGGTGCCGATGCCGATCGACGAGGGGTGTCGCATCCCTCCCCGCCAGTCGTACTTCAACGGGGTCCTGAAGCTGCTCAGCACCAACGGTGACCTGGTCGCCCTGACCGAGTACTGCGGTGAAGCGACCAGGATCGTCGTCACGGACCTGCGGGGTCGGCTCGTGACCGATGTCGACGCAGGGCCGAAGGGTGGTCTCTACTCGGCAACGCTCGGCGAACGCACTCTGACCTTTGCCTCGGTCACCGGCTCGACGGTGTGGTACGCCGACGACCTGGTGACCGGACGATTGGTCGCCCTGGGCCGCGGCGCCATCGACGGTCTGAACAACGAGGCGACCTCGGCAGGGCGCTACGTGCTCTGGTACGACGGAGACGGCGGGCACGTGGGGGAGTTCACCGAGTAGGCGTACGCCAGACTGAAGCGCATGGACATCGTGGACCCCGCCATCAACGACTACCTGGTCGCCCACTCCGAGCCTGCCGACGACGTGCTGCGTGACCTCGCCGAGGAGACGCACCGCGAGCTCGCGCGCCAGTCCGGGATGCAGATCTCGCACGACGAGGGTGAGCTGCTGACGATGCTGGTCCGGCTGACCGGCGCGCGTCAGGCGGTGGAGGTCGGGACGTTCACCGGCTACTCCTCGATCTGCATCGCCCGCGGTCTGCCGGCCGACGGTCACCTGCTGTGCTGCGACGTGAGCGAGGAGTACACCTCGGTGGCTCGCCGTTACTGGGACCGTGCGGGGGTGAACGACCGGATCGAGCTGCGGATCGCCCCGGCCGTCGAGACGCTCCAGGCGCTGCCGTCCGAGCCGACCCTCGACTTCGCGTTCATCGACGCGGACAAGACCGGCTACGCGTCGTACGTCGCAGAGATCGTGCCGCGACTGCGACCCGGTGGCCTGATGGTGCTCGACAACATGCTGTGGAGTGGGAGGGTCCTCGACCCGCAGGACGACGACGCCCGGGCCGTCGCCGACCTGAACGCAGCCCTGGTGGCCGACGACCGGCTCGATGTCGTGCTGCTGCCGGTGCGCGACGGGGTGAGCCTGGCGCGCAAGCGCTGACACCACTACGTCAAGGGAGGCACTGCCCCCATAGACGTAGTGCTCGGCTGCTCCGCCTGATCCTCGGCGGAGATCCTCCACAGGAGGGCCGGCGACCTCAGCGGCTGCCGCCCGCCACTCCCTAGCGTGTCGTCGTGATGTTGACGGGGCGTCAAGCGGCGCGGTTGTTGCGCGACGTGCTCTCCTCCGACGAACAGGCCCGGCTCCTGCTCCGCACCGGGATCGCCGGTGAGCCGATCCGGACTCCGCACGGGCCGGTGTACGAGCAGGCGGCCGTCGACGCCCTCCGCCTGCGCCCCATCGTCGACGAGCGGGAGCTGGCTCGCTCGTGTCCCCACGGCGTCTGGATCGCCCGACTGCCGCGATCGGCAGCACTGGACCTGCGGGGCTCGTGGAGCGACGTCGCCCGGGACGTCCTCACGATCTGTGCCGACCAGCGGCCGATGACGACGTGGTCGGCGGCCCTGGTGGCCGCCCGGATGAAGGCCTGGGGCCCGCTGCCCTTCGTCGCGACCTATCTGGGCTACGTCGTCCTCACCGGGGACCTGGCCCGGTTGACCGAGGCCGGCCCACAGCTCGAGCCACCGAGCGCGTGGTCACGCGTGGTGGACGGCCGCCGGTGGCAGACCCCGCGCGGTGGGCGCCCGCATCTCGTGTGGACCGCGCCCGACGGCTGAGTAGGCGGCACACGACGACGCCCCCGGAGCCAGGCTCCGGGGGCGCCGTGCGTCGTACGCCGTGACGACGGTCAGCCGACGTGCACACTGCTCAGCCGACGTGCACACTGCTCAGCCGACGTGCACACCCTGCTCGGGCGCGTCGGTGGCGAGCTCCTCGTGCTTGACGTCGAGGAACAGCCAGACGATCGCCGAGCCGGCCAGCATCAGGAACACCCCGACGATGAACGCGTGGGTGGCCCCGGTCGAGAAGCCGCCGAGGTAGGCCAGCCGTCCGACCAGCGCGTCCGGCGTGCTCACCCCGAACTTCTCCATCAGCGCCGAGCTGATATTCGGGTCGAGGGTCGAGATCCCTCGGCCGATCGTCGGCGCGACCTTGTCGATGTGGTTGTTGGTGAAGTGGCTTCCCACCGTCGACAGGATCGCGAGACCGAGAGCACCGCCGACCTGCTGCATGGTGTTCAGCACACCCGAGCCGACCCCCGAGTCCTCGGCCCGCACGTGGTGCACGGCGGTGAGGGTCAGGGGCACGAAGACCGCGCCCATGCCGACCGCCATCAGGAACACGTACGGCAGGATCTGGGTCCAGTAGCTGATGTCGGCGCCGAGGTAGTGACCCTGGCCGACCGACTGGAGCACGTCGGTGCCGCTGTCGGGAACGCTCAGCCGGGAGAACCCGTAGAGCGCGGCCGACGCCATCAGCGTGCCGACACCGGCGATGTAGCGCGGGTCGATCCGGTTCACCAGGCTGGACACGATGGTGGCACTGATGATGATGCCGATGCTGAACGGCAGGAACGCGAAGCCGGCCTTGAGCGGGCTGTAGCCCATGACGTTCTGGATGAACAGGCTCAGGAAGAAGAACATCGAGAACATCGCCGCGGGCAGCAGCATCATGGCGATGAAGCTCGCGGCCCGGGTCCGGTTCATGAAGATCCGGAAGGGCAGCAGCGGGTGCTCCACGCGGAACTCGACCATGAAGAACAGCACCAGCAGCACCACACCCGCGGCGAGGGACGCGATCGTCAGGCCGTCGCTCCAGCCGTACGCCGCGTTGCCGGCGCGGGTGAGCCCGTAGACCAGGGCGAGCAGGCCGCCCGTCCCGGCGAGGGCACCCGGCACGTCGAGCTGGCCGGGGTGCGACTCGGACTCGTTGAGGAAGCGCGGCGCGAGCAGCGCGGCCACGAGGCCGATCGGGACGTTGATCAGGAACGTCAGGCGCCAGCCGTCCTGGGGGTTGAACATGTGGACGTCGAGCCCGGTCAGCCAGCCACCGAGGATCAGGCCTACGGCCGCACCGGCACCGGACATCGCGGCGTACACCGCGAAGGCGCGGTTGCGAGCCGGTCCGGCCGGGAAGGTCGTGGTGATCAGGGCGAGGGCGGCGGGCGAGGCCAGTGCCGCCCCGAGACCCTGGAGGCCTCGGGCGCCGAGCAGAAGCGCTTCGTTCTGCGCGAAGCCGCCGAGCAGCGACGCGACGGCGAACACGGTGAGGCCGGTCATGAAGACCTTGCGGCGGCCGTACAGGTCACCGAGGCGACCACCCAGCAGCAGCAGCCCTCCGAACGAGAGCGCGTAGCCGGTCACGATCCAGGTGAGGTTCGTGCCGGACATGTTGAGGTCCTTGCCGATGTACGGCAGGGCGATGTTGGCGATGGTGGCGTCGAGCACGACCATCAGCTGGGCGATGCAGATCAGCACCAGTGCCCAGCCGAGGTGCTGCCTCCGGTCGGAGGTGTCGACCTCCGGCTCGGGAGCGCCGACGGTTTCGGTCAGGTCGGACATGTCTTTCCTTACGTCGTGACTTCTTGACTACTTGACGGGTCTCAGCCCTGCGGCCTGACAGCCGGCAGGATGATCTGGTCGACGGCCCGCTCGATGAGCCGGGCATCGGGTTGCTCGCCGAAGATGAAGACCTGGTGCAGGACGATTCCGGCCAGGGCCGGGACGACGATGTCGAGGTCGATGTCGTCGCGCAGCTCCCCGCGGTCGCGAGCCCGCTCGAAGATCTGGCGTGACACGCTGGCCTTCGGCTCGACTACCTGGGCGCGGAACTCGCGCGCGAACTCACCGTCGGTGCTCACCGCGGTCATCACGGCCCCGAGCGTGGCGGTGGTCTCGTGCTCGGTGAGCCCGCCCATTCCGCAGAAGGCCGTGAGCAGGTCGCTCCGGAGTGCACCGGTGTCGGGGACCACCGGCACGCTCTTGGTGCGGGCCAGTGCCTCCACCACGAGCTTCGCCTTGGAGTTCCACCGCCGGTAGAGGGTGGCCTTGGACGCCTTGGCCCGATGGGCGACGGCATCCATGGTCAGCCGGTCGTAGCCGACGTCGGCGAGCACCTCGAGTGCTGCGTCCAAGATCTCCTGCTCGCGATCGCCCTCCACGCGGGGTCGTGCGGCGGCGGCTGCTGCGGCCTCGGGGGTCATGAGTCGTCACCTGGTGTTCATCGGGATGAAACGAAACGGTTTCGTTCCATGAGCGACCGTAGCGTGCCAGATCGGATGAAACAACTCGGTTTCATCCGGGGTCCGGACGAACCTCAGGCGACGGCACCGAGGATGCGGCGTACCCGGTCCGTCGCGAAGGCGTTCCAGGCGTGGATGCCGGTCAGCAGGTAGTGCCCGCGGTCGCCCATGTCGGTGAACGACGTCGCGCTGGCCACCTCGGCCGCGCGCTCGACGTACGCGCGGGTGTCGGCGGCGCGCGTGATCCGGTCGCGTCGCCCGTGCGCTGCGTGGAGCTCACGGTCGGTCAGCGCGCGGACGGACTCTTCCGGGGGCAGCCAGGGAGCGAGCGCGACGACTCCACGGACCGAGGGATGGTCAGCCGCGTGGCAGGCCGCGCGACCGCCCATCGAGTGTCCGACGAGGACGACCGGCGCGTCGCCGATCTCCTCGTGGACGCCGTCGAGCGCCCAGTGCGCATCGGCGATCTTGTCGGCGCCGTCGCCGTTCCAGCCGACCGTCCGGAAGCGGAGCAGTCGGACGGTGACGTGGTCGTCGTGGAGGCGTCGCCCGAGCGTTCGGCCGAGAGCGGCGGCGCGTTGCCACGAGAGGCTGCGACCGGTGACGGCCGCCGGCGACCGGTCCTTCCCGCCGTGCAGCACGAGCACCGCGGCTCGCGGAGCCGCGACTCCGTCGAGGACGGTCACGACCGGCGTGGCCGGGGAGGGGTCGGTCACGGTCGTCTCCTGTCGGGGGTCGTTGGCAGGATAGGGGCCATGCCCGAACCGCGATCGGCGACTCCCGAGGCCAAGGAGCGCCACCGTCAGCTGAGCGAGGAGATCGACGACGCCCGCTGGCGCTACTACGTGCTCGACGACCCGACGCTCGACGATGCCGACTTCGACCGCCGGCTTCGCGAGCTCGAGGGCATCGAGGAGGAGTTCCCCGAGCTGCGCACGCCCGACTCCCCGACGCAGAAGGTCGGTGGCGCGGTCTCGACCGAGTTCACCGCCGTCGACCATCTCCAGCGCATGGAGAGCCTCGACAACGCGTTCACCTACGACGAGCTCGCGTCGTGGTACGCCCGGCTCGAGCGCGACGGGGTCGAGAAGCCGGCTCTCCTGTGCGAGCTCAAGGTCGACGGCCTCGCCATCAACCTCCTCTACGAGGGTGGCCGCCTGGTCCGGGCGTTGACGCGCGGTGACGGCCGCACGGGCGAGGACGTGACGCCCAACGTGAAGACCATCGAGGTCATCCCGCATCGGCTCGTGGCCTCCGAGAGGTTCCCGGTCCCCGCTCTGGTCGAGGTGCGGGGCGAGGTGTTCTTGCCGGTCAAGGCGTTCGAGCGGCTGAACGACTCGCTGCTCGAGGCGGGCAAGCAGCCGTTCGCCAACCCGCGCAACTCCGCGGCCGGGTCACTGCGGCAGAAGGACCCGAAGGTCACGGCCAGCCGCGCGCTCGGCATGGTGTGCCACGGGCTCGGCGCCCGCGACGGCTTCGAGCCCCAGGCGCAGTCCCACTCCTACGAGGCCCTGAAGGCGTGGGGCCTGCCGACGTCCGACCAGGTCCGCGTCGTGCCGACCTTGAAGGACGTCGAGACGTACGTCGAGAACGCCGGCGAAAACCGCCACACGCTCGTCCCCTACGAGATCGACGGTGTGGTGATCAAGGTCGACGACGTCGGCTTGCAGCGGCGGCTGGGGTCGACGTCGCGGGCACCTCGGTGGGCGATCGCGTTCAAGTACCCCCCGGAGGAGGTCAACGCCAAGCTGCTGTCCATCGAGGTGAACACCGGGCGCACCGGCCGGGTGACGCCGTTCGGGGTGATGGAGCCGACCAAGGTCGCCGGCTCGACGGTCGAGCGAGCCACCCTGCACAACGCCCACGAGGTGAAGCGCAAGGACGTCCGGCCCGGCGACACGGTCGTGCTGCGCAAGGCCGGCGACGTGATCCCGGAGATCGTCGGGCCCGTCCTCGCGCTGCGCCCGAAGCGGCTGAAGGCGTGGGTCATGCCCACCTCGTGTCCGTCGTGCGGCACCGACCTGGTCCAGCAGAAGGAGGGCGACAAGGACCTCCGCTGCCCCAACACCCAGCAGTGTCCGGCCCAGCTCCTCGAGCGGGTCTACCACGTGGCGAGTCGCGGAGCCTTCGACATCGAGGGGCTCGGCTCGGAGGCGGCCCATGCCCTGCTGGAGGCCCACGTGATCACCGACGAGGGCGACGTGTTCGACCTCGACCGCGACAAGCTGCTGAAGACCGAGCTGTTCACCCGAGCGCCGAAGAAGGGCGAGGACGGACCGCAGCTCAGCGCCAACGGCGGTGGGCTGCTGGCCAACCTCGCGGAGCGCAAGACGGTCCCGCTGTGGCGTGTGCTCGTCGCGCTGTCGATCCGTCACGTCGGACCGACGGCCGCGCGCGCCCTCGCCACCGAGTTCGGCTCGATGGCAGCGATCCGGGGGGCGTCGGAGGCAGAGCTCGCGGCAGCCGAGGGTGTCGGGCCCACCATCGCCGAGTCGGTGATCGAGTGGTTCACCGTCGACTGGCACCGCGCGATCGTCGACAAGTGGGAGGCCGCGGGGGTCAGCATGGCCGACGAGCGCGACGAGTCGACCGCGCGGACGCTGGAGGGTCTGACGGTCGTCGTCACCGGCTCCCTGGACGACTTCTCCCGCGACTCGGCCAAGGAGGCGATCCTCGCCCGGGGTGGCAAGGCCGCCGGGTCCGTGTCCAAGAACACCGACTACGTCGTGGTCGGCGACAACGCCGGCTCCAAGGCGGACAAGGCCGAGCAGCTCGGCGTGGCGATCCTCGACGAGGGTGGGTTCAAGGTGCTGCTCGAGAGCGGGCCGAGCGGTCTCTAGGCAGACGCGCTACGCGGCGGACGGTGAGGAGGGCAGGCTCGGCCGCTGCTCGGTCTCGGTGCGCCACAGGTGTGCGCCCAGAGCCGCGGCGAGGACCAGCAGGACGAACCCGACCAGGCGATGTCCGCCGACCATCGACCACACCGCCAGCAGGGTGACGACGCCGAGCATGGCGAGCAGCCCGACCCGGTTGTTCACATACCGCCCGAGCGTGACGGCCGCCCGCTCGGTGATGCTCATCGCGCGGAAGGTCACGGCTCGGTCGGACATCGGGACGTGGAGCTCGTCGGGGACTCCGGCGTCGAGAGCCTTGGTGAGGTCCTGGCCCCGCATCCACTCGCGTGGCTCCATCTCGAGCACGTTGCCGTCTCGGGCGATCAGGTGACGAGTTCCGTCGCGCCAGGCCAGCAGCGCGACCACCTCGGAGAGCCGCACGCTGCGACTCGACGGCCCGGTGGACCGCTCGGCGACCTTCTCGTCGACCGAGAAGGTCGTGGGGTCGGCCGGCCAGTTCGCGTGACTGTGCTTGTGGCCCGTGCCGACGGAGCGGAGCTCGGAGAACGTCACGAGCGAGATCGACCGACCCAGGGGGGCGGCCTCGGGCAGCCCGACCAGGAGGGAGTTGTGCAGCTCGCGCGCGGCCTGGTCGACGCGTTCCGGGTCGGTGTCGTACAGCTGCTGGAGGAGCTCCTCGTAGCTGACCGGCACCCCGTCGCGCAGGGCGGCGTACGCCGCCTCGAGCGCTGTCTCGACCATCGCGGCGGGGGACTCCAGGATCCGTCGGCGTCCTTCGACGGCCTCGCTCACCCACTCCCGCGGGACTCCGTCGTCGTGGAGCCGCTGAGTCACGTCGAGTGCGGCGCGCGCCACGCTCGGGAGCATCTCGCGGGTGACCTCGGCTCCCGCGCCGACGACCGAGTGGTGGTTGTCCACGTCGGTGATGTCGGACCACAGGCCGTAGGCGGCGCCGGTGTGGTGTCGGAGACCGTCGTGCAGAGCCCGTTCGAGGATGATCGGCAAGAAGCCCGCCTCGTGGGTGCGAGAGACCTCGCCACTGAGGGTGAGACCTGACTCGTCCCGGTACGCCGAGGGCGTCGGGCGCGAAAGGGCCACGGCCGGAAGCGCCGGGCGGTACTCACCGTGCGGCAGCGGGACCGACAGCCCGGCCGGCGGCGGCCCGTCCAGCACCAGCACGGCGTTGGAGGCGTTGAAGACCTGCCGCGACCGCTCGATGAGGGACTCCTCGGTGGCGCGGATCGCACCGACCTCGGAGTAGCTCGCCACGCCTGGTCCGGAGGCGCCGTACCGCCAGGTCAGCGAGCTGATCAGCCCGTCGCGCGGACCGTGGGCACGCGCCTGCAGCAGGCCGCGCTCACGAGCGAGCAGACCGAGGTCGGGCTCGCTCAACCAGCGGGCGAGCGCGCCGAGTCGGCTCGTGATGTCCTCCGGCGGCCCGAAGGCGGCGAAGTGGGTCAGGAGCAGCGAGAGTCGGCCCTCGATCGGGCGGACCAGGGTCTGTCGATCGAGAAGTGCCAGGTGCTCGAGCAGGTGCAGCCAGCCCGTCTCGTGGAAGGGCTCGTCGGCCATTCCCTGACGGAAGAGCAGGTGGGCGGCGGACGCCGGATGTCCCATGTCCACGTAGAAGCACAGGACGCCGTCGACCTCGGTCTCGCGGACCGTGTGGAGAGCGGTGTTCATATGAGTCAGCCTGGGGGGTGGCTAGCGTGTGTGTATTCGGGCTCAACACGGTAACCGCGAGGACGCGATCGTGTAGGCGGTTTCGCGAACCTGATACTGCGGTCGGACGCGGTGCCGGGGCCGGGACAACCGGATGGCTGCGGGAGAGACGGGCTCGAACGTCGACGCCGAACCGCGGTGCTGGATCGTGGTGATGCCGGCTCCGACGAGGGCGACCGCGGCGGCTGCGGTGAGGACGTGGGACGTCCGGCGCCTGCGGCGGGCCGTGCGCCCGGCGGACATCACGTCGTCCACCGGAGCCACAGGGATGAGGAGCTCGTCGGCTTCGCGGCGGAGGAGGGTCGTGAGCTGGTCAGTCATGGGTGGCTCCTGACTCGATGGGGACGATCGACTCGCCGAGCAGCGTGCGCAAGGCGGCGAGAGCGTCGGACGTCTGGCTCTTCACGGTGCCCTCGGCGCAGCCGAGGGCGCGGGCGGTGTCGGCGACCGGCAGGTCGTCGTAGAAGCGCAGGACGATCACGGCCCGCTGCCGCGGCGGCAGTTGGGCGAGGGCCTGCATCACGGTCGGCCGGACACTCGGGTCGTCGTCGTAGCCGCGGTCGTGAAGGTGCTCGGTCGGCTGCTCGTTGCGCCAGCCCTTCCGTCGGAACCAGCTGGTCGCGGTGTTCAGCATCGTCGTCCGCGCGTAGCCGCGTGCCGCCTCGTGATCGCGCACCCGGCTCCACGAGGCATACGTCTTGGCGAGCGCGGTCTGCACGAGGTCCTCCGCGAGTCCGCGGTCACCGAGCAGCAGGTACGCCGTGCGGTAGAGCGAGGGCCACGACGCGTGGACGAACTCGGTGAACTGTTCGTCCGAGCGATGCGCCATGGGGTCTCCCGAGGGTGTGGATGAATCGTCACACCGTCAGATGCCCCGGGAGAACCGAATGGTTGGGTCGCGTCGTGCGTCCCTAGGATGAGGGCATGCCCGAGAACTCCCCGAGCTCCGGTGCGCCCGAGCATCCGACGATCTCACGCGCCGAGGTGTCCCACCTCGCCGACCTCGCGCGGATCGAGCTGAGCGAAGCCGAGCTGGACCATCTCGCTCCGCAGCTGAGCGTGATCCTCGACTCGATCGCCTCGATCCAGGGCGTAGCGGGCGACGACGTTCCGCCGACGTCGCACCCGCTGCCGCTGGTCAACGTCTTCCGGGACGACGTGGTCGCTGCGTGCCTCACGCCGGAGGAGGCGCTCAGTGGGGCCCCGGAGGTGGAGCAGCAGCGGTTCAAGGTGCCGCGGATCCTGGGTGACGAGCAGTGACGGGGGAGGGCGCGAAGCGGCCGGCTCCGTCTGTGCGAGCCACTGCGGCGGACCTGTCCGCCGCACTGGAAAGGGGCGAGACCACCAGCGTCGCGATCACCCAGGCGGCGCTCGACCGGATCGCGGCTGTCGACGGCGAGGTCCATGCGTTCCTGCACGTCGACACGGACGGCGCGCTGCGCTCGGCGGCGGAGTCGGACGCTCGCCGCGCGTCGGGGGAGACCTGGGGTCCGCTCGACGGGATCCCGATCGCGGTCAAGGACGTGATGGCCACGCGGGGCCTGCCGACGACGTGCGGATCGCGGATCCTCGAGGGCTGGGTCCCGCCGTACGACGCCACGGTCGTCGCCCGGCTCCGCGGCGCAGGTCTCCCCATCCTGGGCAAGACCAACATGGACGAGTTCGCCATGGGGTCCTCCACCGAGCACAGCGCCTTCGGCCCCACTCACAACCCGTGGGACCTCACGCGCATCCCGGGTGGGTCGGGTGGCGGCAGTGCCGCGTCGGTCGCGGCGTACGAAGCGCCGCTGGCGGTCGGCACCGACACCGGCGGCTCCATCCGCCAGCCCGCCGCGGTCACCGGGACGGTCGGCGGCAAGCCGACGTACGGCGGGGTCTCGCGCTACGGCCTCGTCGCCCTGGCCAACTCCCTCGACCAGCCCGGCCCGGTGACCCGCACCGTGCTCGACGCGGCCATGCTCCACGAGGTGATCGCCGGCCACGATCCGCTCGACTCGACCTCGATCGACGAGCCCGTGCCGGCCGTGCTCGACGCCGCGCGACGTGGCGCCGACGGCGACCTCACCGGAGTGCGCATCGGCGTGGTCAAGGAGCTCGGCGGCGAGGGCTACCAGTCCGGCGTGCTCGCGAGGTTCGAGGAGTCGGTCGAGCTGATGACCAAGGCCGGGGCCGAGGTCGTCGAGGTGTCGTGCCCGCACTTCGTGCACGCGCTGGCGACGTACTACCTGATCCTGCCGGCGGAGGCGTCGTCCAACCTGGCGCGCTTCGACGCCATGCGATACGGGCTGCGTGTGACGCCCGAGGGCGACCCCAGCGCGGAGGACGTGATGCGGGCGACCCGGGAGGCCGGGTTCGGCGACGAGGTGAAGCGCCGGATCATCCTCGGCACCTACGCCCTGTCGAGCGGCTACTACGACGCTTACTACGGCCAGGCGCAGAAGGTGCGCACGTTGGTCACGCGCGACTTCGAGGCGGCGTTCGCGCGGGCCGACGTGCTCGTGAGTCCGACCGCCCCGACGACGGCGTTCACGATCGGCGAGAAGGTCGACGACCCCTTGGCGATGTACCTCAACGACCTGGCCACCATCCCCGCCAACCTGTCCGGCGTACCCGGCATCTCGGTGCCGAGCGGGCTCGCCGACGAGGACGGGCTGCCGACCGGTGTGCAGATCCTCGCGCCGGCGATGGCCGACGACCGGGTCTACCGCGTGGGCGCCGCACTCGAGTCGCTGCTCGTCCAGGAGTGGGGCGGCCGGCTCCTCGACCAAGCTCCTCCGCTGGTCGAGGACGGCGCCGCGCGCCGGTCTGGAAACCAAGGAGCAGGCGCATGACCCAGACGCTGCTGTCGTACGACGACGTGCTCGCCCGGTTCGATCCCGCCCTCGGTCTCGAGGTGCACGTCGAGCTGAACACCGCGACCAAGATGTTCTGCGGCTGCCCGGCCGGGTTCGGTGCCGAGCCCAACACCCAGACGTGTCCGACGTGCCTCGGGCTGCCGGGGTCGATGCCGGTGGTCAACCGGACCGCCGTGGAGTCGGCGATGCGGATCGGTCTCGCCCTGAACTGCGAGATCGCCGAGTGGTGCCGGTTCGCGCGGAAGAACTACTTCTACCCCGACATGCCGAAGAACTTCCAGACGTCGCAGTACGACGAGCCGATCGCGTTCGACGGCTTCATGGAGGTCGCTGTGCCGATCGAGGGTGGCGACGTCGAGACCTTCCGGGTCGCCATCGAGCGCGCCCACATGGAGGAGGACACCGGGAAGTCGACCCACATCGGCACCAGTGGCCGCATCCACGGGGCCGACTACTCGCTCGTCGACTACAACCGCGCCGGCATCCCGCTCATCGAGATCGTCACCAAGCCGCTCCTCGGCACCGGTGCGAACGCGCCCGACGTCGCCCGGGCCTACGTCGGACAGCTGCGTGACCTGCTGCTGGGCCTCGGCGTGAGCGACGTACGCATGGAGCAGGGGTCGTTGCGCTGCGACGTGAACCTCTCCCTGTCGCCGAAGGACTCCGGGACCCTCGGCACCCGGACCGAGACCAAGAACGTCAACTCGCTGCGCTCGGTGGAGCGGGCGACGCGCTACGAGATGCAGCGGCACGCCGCGATCCTGGCGGACGGCGGGAAGATCCTCCAGGAGACCCGGCACTGGCACGAGGACACGGGCGTCACGACCAGCGGCCGCGAGAAGTCCGATGCGGACGACTACCGCTACTTCCCCGAGCCCGACCTGGTGCCGGTCGCACCGAGCCGCGAGTGGGTGGAGCAGCTGCGCAAGGAGCTGCCGGAGCCGCCGCACGAGAAGCGTGCCCGGCTGCAGGCGGACTGGGGTTTCTCCGACCTCGAGATGCGCGACACCGTCGGTGCGGGAGCCCTCGTGCTGGTCGAGCAGACGATCGCGGAGGGAGCAGCGCCGCAGGCCGCGCGCAAGTGGTGGCTGGGCGAGCTCGCACGTCGGGCGAACGAGTCCGAGACCGAGCTGACCGAGCTCGGAGTGAAGCCCGCCGATGTGGCCCGGGTGCAGTCCCTGGTCGAGGAGAAGACCCTCAACGACAAGCTCGCGCGTGAGGTCCTCGACGGCCTGCTCGCGGGGGAGGGGACACCGGACGAGATCGTGGCCGCCCGAGGGCTCGCGATCGTGTCCGACGACGGAGCCCTGAGCGCCGCCGTCGACCATGCCATCGCCGCGAACCCGGACGTCGCCGACAAGATCCGCGACGGCAAGGTCGCCGCCGCGGGGGCGTTGATCGGTGCGGTGATGAAGGAGATGCGCGGCCAGGCCGACGCCAACCGCGTGCGCGAGCTGATCCTCGAGCGGCTCACCTGACCGGGTCCGGTCAGCCGTGACGGCATGCAGTCTGATTGAACAGTTAGTCAGACAGTGGCAGGGTGCCACCATGTCGCTGGACTTCACCGCCATCAACCCCGCAGCGGCTCGGGCCGAGGACGTCGCCTCTCGTCAGTCGGGTGACCTGCCGAGCCGGGCGCAGTACGTCGTCGTCGGCGGCGGTGTCATCGGGACGTCGATCGCCTACCACCTCGCGATGCTCGGCGCCTCGGACGTCGTCCTGCTGGAGCGCAAGCAGCTGACGTCGGGTACGACGTGGCACGCGGCCGGCGAGGTCGTCTCCGGGGGTACGACGGAGGACGCGCTCTGGATGGCGCGCTACTCCGCCGAGCTGTACGGCAGGCTCGAGGAGGAGACGGGTCTGTCGACCGGCTTCCGGAAGTGCGGCTACCTCCAGCTGGCGACGACCGAGCGACGGGACGAGGCCTACCGCCGCGAGACGGCGTACATGCGATCGGTCGGGATGACCAAGGAGGTGCTGTCGCCGGGCGAGGTGGCCGACATGGTGCCGCTGATGCGGACCGACGACATCATCCACGGCTTCTGGACGCCCGACGAAGGCCGCGCCAACCCGGTCGACGTCACGATGTCGATGGCCAAGGGCGCGCGGCAGCGCGGCGTACGCATCTTCGAGGACACCGAGGTCACCGACTTCGTGCTCGACCACGGCCGGGTCACCGGCGTCCGCACCGAGCGCGGCGACGTCGAGTGCGAGAAGGTCGTGCTCGCCGCGGGGCTGTGGGGGCGCGAGCTCGCCGCCAAGGCCGGCGTCACCGTGCCCCTCCAGGCCGCGGAGCACTACTACCTCCTCACCGAGCCGATCGACGGTGTCACGCCGGAGTCGGTGCCGGTGATCGAGGAGCCCGAGTCCTACGGCTACTACCGCGAGGAGGGCAGCGGCCTGCTGGTCGGGATGTTCGAGCCGGTCGGCAAGGCCTGGGCCCTGGACGGTACGCCGCGCGAGAGCGCGTTCGCCGTGCTCCCACCCGACTGGGACCGGATGGCGCCGTTCCTCGAGGTCGCGATGCGTCGCTTCCCGGCGCTCGAGGACGCCGGGATCCGCACGCTGTTCTGCGGGCCGGAGAGCTTCACCGACGACATCTCGCCGATGCTCGGTGAGTCGCCCGAGGTCGACAACCTCTACCTGGCCTGCGGCCTGAACTCCGTCGGCATCCTGTCCGGTGGCGGACTCGGCCACGTGATGGCGCAGTGGCTGATCGAGGAGCACCCGCCGATCGACCTCACCGCCGTCGGCGTCGACCGGGCGCACGAGTTCCAGGCGACGCGGCGCTTCCGTGAGGAGCGCACGGTCGAGCGGCTCGGCTTCCTGCTCAACAACCTGTCGTGGCCGAACGCCGGGTACCAGCACGGGCGCGACGTACGCCGGTCGCCGTACCACGCGCGGCACGTCGCCGACGGCGCGCACTTCGTGACCACCAGCGGCTGGGAGTTCCCCGACTACTTCGCCGGCCCGGGGGTGACCCCGACCGTGGAGTGGGGGTACGCGCGCGGCGAGGGCTTCGAGCGGACGCGCGAAGAGCACCTCCAGGCCCGGGAGAACGTCGCGATCTTCGACATGACCCTGATGTCGCACCACCTCGTACAGGGACCGCACGCGATGGCCGTGCTCAACCGGGTGTGCGCGGGCGACGTGGACACGGCGGTCGGCCGGATCGTCTACACGCAGTGGTGCGACGACCGCGGCGGGATCATCGCCGACGTCACCGTGACCCGTCTGGCCGAGGACTCCTACGTCGTGATCAGCGGCGACAACATCCACCGCCGGATCCCCGCCTGGATCCGCCGGCAGACGCGCGACGGCGAGTTCCTCACGGTCACCGACGTCACGAGTGGCAACGCGCTGCTGTCGGTGCAGGGGCCGAGGTCACGCGAGCTGCTGCAGCGGCTGAGCCCCGACGACTGGTCGAACGACGCGTTCCCCTACCTGACGGCCCGGAAGGTCGAGCTGGGCTACACCCCGCTGTGGGCGCTCCGGGTCACCTACGTCGGCGAGCTCGGCTGGGACCTGCTGGTCCCGACCGAGTTCGGCGCGACCCTGTACGACCAGCTCCGCGAGGCCGGTGCCGACCTCGGCTTCCGTCCGACCGGGGTCGGGGCTCTGGGGACCATGCGACTGGAGAAGGCCTACCGCGACATGGGCCACGACATCGACTCCACGGACACGCCGATCGAGGCCGGCCTCGGCTTCACCGTCGCCTGGGACAAGCCCGGCGGTTTCGTCGGCCGCGACGCCCTGCTGAAGCAGAAGGAGGCCGGTCCGCCGACCCGCCGCCTCGTCAACGTCCTGCTCGGCTCACCCGACCTCGACCTGATCGGTGACGAGCCGCTCTACTGGGACGACCAGCCGGTCGGCATCGTCCGCGCCGGCGGCTTCGGCCACTCCCTGGGCGCCTCCTGCGGCATCGCCGACGTCAAGCGTGAGGAGCCCGTCACCGCCTCCGCGCTAGCCGCCGGCACCTTCGAGATCGACATCGCCGGCACCCGCGTCCCCACGCAGGTCTCCCTCAAGCCCTTCTTCGACCCCGAGCGAGCCCGCATCCTCTGCTGACGGACGCCACTCGCGCCTGAGCAACCCGAACACCCACGAGTCCGAGACGTCGCCGTTCACGACGCAGTCCTCCCGCATCGTCCCTTCGTGCACGAACCCGACCTTCTCCAGGACCCGCCGCGATGCGACGTTGCGAGTGTCGGCCTCGGCCTGGACCCGATTCAGGTCCAGGGTGTCGAACGCCCATCGCAGCACCGCGCGCGCAGCCTCCGTCGCATATCCCTGTCCCCAGGCGGCCTCGGTGAGGCAGTAGCCCAACGAGGCACTGCGGAAGTCCGGGTTCCACCGGGCCAGAGTGATCCAGCCGACGAAGGCCCCGTCGGCAGCGCGGTCGATGGCCAGCCGGGCTCCGGTGCCCTCGTCCGCCATCTGCCGACAGGTCGCGAGGAAGCGTTGGGCTCGCTCCGGCTCGCTCCACGGCGGGGAGTCCCAGTAGCGCAGGACCCTGGCGTCGCTCTGCAGCGCGAAGAGGTCGTCGGCATCCTCGTCGGTGAAGGGTCGAAGACTCAGGCGGGCGGTCTGCAGCGTCGGTGTGGGCAACGACATGCGTGCCATGGTGCCGTGTCAGGGGAGGTGCGCGGACACCGGAGTCGCGCCGGTCCGGGCGACCATCGGGTGGCCGTGGTTGTCGGGTCACCGGTCCGAGGGGATAGCCTGCGGGCAAGCACATCCAGACACGCTCGTGGTGGGGGAAGCCGGTCGAAATCCGGCGCTGACCCGCAACCGTGGAACGCGTCCTTCTCGAGGGACGCGACAAGCCGGAGTACCCGACACGACGCGTCCCGATCACACGCTGTCGAGGAACGCAGCGGGTGGGTTTCCGGCCCCGACCCGGGGCTTCCTGCCCGTTGTCGCAGCGGGAAGGAACCCATGTCCAGAAGCACCCTGCTAGGCCGTGCCGGAGCGACGCTCGTCGCATCGGCCGTGACGGTCTCGCTCGTCATCGCCGGTGGCGCCGCCCAGGCGGCTCCGGCCGACCACGGCGTCGACTGGCTCGCCGGCCAGCTCGACAACGGGGCCATCGTGAACGGCGGCTTCGCCGACTACGGCCTCAGCATCGACACGGCGTTCGCGCTGGAGGCCGTCGGCGGTCACGGCGCCGACGTCCAGCAGGTCCGCGGCGCCATCGAGCTGAACGTGGGCGACTACATCGCGGGCGACTCGTTCGGCGACCCCGGCAGCACCTACGCCGGTGCGACCGCGAAGTCACTCGTGCTCGCCCAGTCCACCGGCGCCGACCCGCGGGACTTCGGCGGCGTCGACCTGATCAAGCGGCTGAACGGTGTCGTCACCAAGTCGGGCCCGGCCAAGGGCCGGATCGTCGACGTCACCACGTTCGACGACTTCGCCAACACCCTGGGGCAGATCCTGGCGGTCCGCAGCCTCACCGAGGCCGGAAGCGGTCAGGCCGGGGCGGCCCGGAAGTTCCTGCTCGAGCAGCAGTGCGGTCAGGGATTCTTCCGGCTCAACTTCGCCAAGCTGAACGCCGAGAAGCAGGGTTGCCGGAAGAGCAGCCCCGCCGACCCCGACGCGACGTCGTACGCCGTGGTCCAGCTCTGGAAGACCAGCAAGGGCCACCCGGCGTTCCGCAAGGCGCTGAAGCACGCCGCCGGCTGGCTGCTCGACCAGCAGCGCAAGAGTGGTGCCTTCATCGGCGGCACCACGACGGCGACCCCGAACACCAACAGCACCGGTCTCGCGGGCTGGGCCTTGGCGACCTCAGGGAAGTGCGGCGCTGCCAAGAAGGCAGCGGGCTGGATCACCGGGCTCCAGGTCGGTCCCCAGTCCGGAGGCTCGATGCTCGCGGGCGAGCGCGGCGCCATCGCCTATGACGCCAAGGCCATGAGGAACGGCAAGCAGGACGGGATCACCGACGGCACGCGAGGCCAATGGGAGCGCGCGACAAGCCAGGCGGCGCCGGCCCTGCAGTTCCTGCACGATTGCTGAGTGAGTGGTGCTGCGACACGTCATCAGCCTCGCCGCCGCAGCCGTCACGGTTGCGGCGGCCGGGGCGGTCCTGCCGTCACCCGCGCAGGCGTCGACATGCACCTCCACCACGGGTGTCTCGGTGGTCGTCGACTTCCACCAGCTCGGGGGAGGGGTCCAGACCTTCTGTGACGCAGGCGGCGCCGGCGACTACGCCGCTTCTCAGTTCGAGGACGCCGGGCACACGCTCACCTACGTCAACGGTGAGCCGTTCGTGTGCCAGGTGGACTCGGTACCGGACACCCAGTGCGCACGTACGCCACCTGCCAACGCCTACTGGTCGCTGTGGTGGTCGGACGGCAGGTCCGGCACGTGGAAGTACTCCTCGACCGGCGTGACGTCGCTCAAGGTCCCGGACGGGGGGTCGGTCGCTCTCTCGTGGCAGGGGCAGTCGAGCCAGGCGAAGCCACGGGTGACGCCACCGGCGCGCACGTCGGGCAGCCCCACCTCGAGCCCGACGACGCATCCCACCCTCCCGTCCCATTCCTCGACGGCACCCGGTCAGGCGCCGTCGTCGACCACGGGATCGACGAGCCCGTCGTCGGGTTCGTCCTCGACGGACCCGCAGCAGGCCGGGCGGCACGGGACGAACACGAAGCACCCCGACCCGTCGAAGGCCGGTCGCGGCCCCGGAAAGGCTTCGCAGGGACCCGACCAGACGCAGGCGGCTGGGCCGGACCACCAGGTCGTCACGAGTGGTCGCGACTCCGCTGGCTCGGACTCCGGTGGTCTGCCCGGGTGGGTGGCACCGCTCGTCATCGCGGTCCTCTTCGCCGGTGCCGGCGCGATCGCGCTGGTACGCCGGAAGGGCAGCCGCAGCCCGTGATGCGTGACCGCCTCGCCCGGCTCGGCAGTGCGCGGCTGCCACGTGACCTCCACCCGGTCGCGTGGTGGCTGTGGGCGCTTGGCCTGGCGACGGCGGCCTCCCTCACCACGAACCCCTACGTCCTGCTGCTGCTGATCGGGGTCGCCTGCCTGGCGGTCGCGGCACGCCGTAGCGAGCAGCCCTGGGCCGACTCGTTCCGCATCTACCTGTGGCTCGGCGTCGCGATCGTCGTGATCCGGGTGCTCTTCCGGATCCTGCTCGGCGGTGGCGACGGCGGCCAGGTTCTGATCCAGCTGCCCGAGATCCCCTTGCCGCACTGGACCTTGGGGCTGCGCCTGTTGGGGCCGGTGACGCAGGAGTCGCTGTTGTCCGGGCTGTACGACGGACTGCGTCTGGCCGCGATCGTCATCTGTGTCGGCTCGGCCAACGCCCTGGCCAACCCGAAGCGGCTGCTCCGGTCCGTGCCGCCCGCGTTGTACGAGGTGGGCAGCGCGCTGGTCGTGTCGGTCACCGTGCTGCCGCAGCTGGCGGACAGCGTCCGGAGGGTGCGCGCGGCCCAGACCTTGCGCGGTGGTGACACGGGTCGGGTCCGGAGCCTGCGACGCGTGCTGGTTCCCGTCCTGGAGGACGCGCTCGAGCGGTCGCTCGCGCTGGCGGCCGGGATGGACACACGCGGCTACGGCCGCTCGTCCGGAGGCGACGCGAGGCGAGCGGCGTACCACCGGCGGCCTGATGCTGCTGGGGCTCGTCGCCGTCTGCGTCGGGGTCTACGGCGCACTGGACCACACCACGCCGGCCTGGCTGGGCCGACCGATGCTGGTGGCCGGAGTCGCGGTCTCGTTCGTGGCGATCCGGTTCGCCGGACGCCGGGTCGGGCGTACGACGTACCGTCCCGACCGCTGGCGCTGGCCGGAGGTCGTGGTGGCCGCATCGGGCGTGGCCGTGGGTGTGGCCGGGTGGTGGATGTCGCGGCACCAGCTGACGGTGGCGTACCCGTCGGTGTCGATCGCGCCGACGCTGAGCCTGCTGGCCCTCGTGGTCGCCGCGGCGGGCCTCGCCGGAGCCCTGTGCTCGCCCCGACCGGTGGTCGCGGCCCGGGTGAGGGGGACGGCGTGATCGAGCTGCGGAGCGTCGGCTTCGGCTACTCCGACACGAGTGCCGGTGCGGTGCTGCGCGACGTCGACCTGACGATCGAGGAGAGCGAGCTGGTGCTGGTCTCCGGCCGGACCGGGGTCGGCAAGTCCACCCTCCTCGGGGTCGTGACCGGGCTCGTGCCGCGCTTCTCCGGCGGGACCTTGTCGGGCGACGTGCTGGTCGACGGACGCTCGATCGTGCGACAGCCGCCGCGCGAGCGTGCGCACCTCGTCGGGTACGTCGGCCAGGACCCGGCCGCGGGCTTCGTCACCGACAGCGTCGAGGAGGAGCTCGCCTACGGGATGGAGCAGCTCGGCCTCCCGAGCGACACGATGCGCCGACGGGTCGAGGAGACCCTGGACCTGCTCGGCATCGCCACGTTGCGCTCGCGCGACCTGCGCACGCTCTCCGGCGGTGAGCAGCAACGCGTCGCGATCGGGTCCGTGCTGACCATGCACCCGCGGGTGCTCGTGCTCGACGAGCCGACGTCGGCGCTCGACCCGACAGCAGCCGAAGAGGTACTGGCGACGCTGACCCGGCTCGTGCACGACCTGGGCGTGGCGGTGCTGATGGCCGAGCACCGGCTCGAGCGGGTGGTGCCGTTCGCCGACCGGATGGTGCTGCTCACCGGCGACGGATCGGTGTCGACCGGGACGCCGGCCGAGGTGCTCGCCGACTCGCCCGTCGTACCCCCGATCGTGGAGCTAGGACGGGTGCTCGGGTGGTCACCGTTGCCGATGACGGTGCGAGACGCCCGGCGGATGGCGCAGACGGCCGACGTCGGCCCCGCACCGTCGACAGCGCCCCGGGCCGAGGTCGAGCCGCACCTGGTCGCCTCCGACCTGACGGTCGTCCGGGGCGGGACCGTCGCGGTCCGGGAGGTGAGTGTGCGGCTGGACGCCGGAAGCGTGACGGCGTTGATGGGACGCAACGGCTCCGGCAAGTCCACCCTGCTCTGGACGCTGCAGGGCTCGCGTGACCGGCGTGCCGGCACCGTGCGCGTCGACGGCACCGATCCTGCGGACGAACCGGCACGGCGCCGACGCGAGCTCGTCGGACTGGTGCCGCAGACCGCGGCCGACCTCCTGTACCTCGAGGCGGTCGTGGACGAGTGTGCGGCGGCGGACGCCGGCTCGGGCCACCCGGGATCGGGGGAGTGCCGCAAGCTGCTCGACCGCCTCGTGCCCGGCGTACCCGACGACGCCCATCCGCGCGACCTGTCGGAGGGACAGCGGCTCGCGCTCGCACTGGCGGTCGTCCTGGTCTCCTCGCCGCCGGTGCTGCTGCTCGACGAGCCGACCCGAGGGCTGGACTATCCGGCCAAGGCCGAGCTGGCCGCGGTGCTCCGGGGGCTCGCGGACGACGGTCACGCCGTCATGGTGGCGACCCACGACGTCGAGTTCGCGGCGCAGGCCGCCGACCGGGTCGTCGTGCTCGCCGAGGGGGAGGTGGTCTCGCAGGGGGACACCCGTGAGGTGCTGGCCGCATCGCCCGCGTTCGCCCCGCAGGTGACCAAGATCCTCGGGCCGGGCTGGCTGCGCGTCGACGAGGTGGCCCGGTGAACCGGGCGGTGCCGCTCTCGCGACGGTCGGCCATGGTGCTGGCGGTCTCGTCGGTGGCCGGACTGATGATGCTGATGTGGCCGCTGCTGGTCCGCGAGTCGTCGGGCGGCCAGGTCGCTCCGCCGTTCGTGTTCCTGGCCCTGCTGCCGGTGGTGATCGTCGTCGTGCTGGCCGAGCTCAGCGAGGGTGGGCTCGACCCGCGCGTGCTCGCGGTCCTCGGGGTGCTGTCGGCCATCAACGCCGTGCTCCGCGGTCTGTCACCGGGCACGGCCGGCGTGGAGCTGGTCTTCTTCATCCTGATCCTGGCGGGGCGCGTGTTCGGGCCCGGCTTCGGCTTCGTGCTCGGGTGCACGTCGCTGTTCGCCTCGGCGTTGCTGACCGGTGGCGTCGGGCCGTGGCTGCCGTTCCAGATGCTCGTCTCGGCGTGGGTCGGGATGGGCGCGGGACTCCTGCCCAGACGGGTCACCGGGCGCACCGAGATCGCGATGCTCGCGGCGTACGGCGTGGTGTCGGCGTACGCGTTCGGCTTGCTCATGAACCTGTCGTCCTGGCCGTTCGTGCTGGGCATCGAGGTGCCCGGGCACGCGGGTCTGTCGTTCGTGCCGGGCGACCCGATGGGCGACAACCTCCACCGGTTCGTGACCTACACCCTGATCACGTCGACGGGCTCGTTCGACACCGGCCGGGCGATCACCAACGCGGTGGCCGTCGTCGTCCTCGGCCCGGCCGTCCTCGCGACCTTGCGGCGTGCCGCCCGGCGGGTCGTGGTCACCGGGGTCGTCGAAAAGGCGTTGCCGGGCGGCGGAGACGCCCCTAGCGTCAGGCCCGACCACGAGCCCGAGCACGGGTCCGACCCGTCCGAGCAGAGAGAGGAGGTCGTGATGTCCACTCCGCAGCCCGGCCTCCAGAACGAGGCCGGTTCCCAGATCTGAGGAACTCCTTGTCTTCTCTGCAGCTCTTCCATCCCGCCTCCGTGGAGGAGGCACACGCCCTGCTGGCGGCGAGCCCGATGCCGGTCGACTCGCGGACGCAGCGGCGGATCCGCAGCGTCGCCTACCTCGCCGCGAACTTCGAGTCCGGACGTCGCAGACCCGACTGGGTCTGGGGAGTCCGGCACGAGGGCACTCCGGACGTGCTCGGTGTCGTCGGTGCGTTCGTCACGCCCGACGGGCACACCCTGCTCGACGTGTTCGGTCTGCCGGACGACCCCGAAGCGGCGAGTGTCCTCGTCGCATGGGCCTCCGACGAAGCGCGTGCGGTTGCGGGTGACCAGGAGGTCTGTGTGTTCGCGCCCGCGGGCACCCGGGTCGACGACGCCGTCCTGGCGCACCTCGTCGGTCCGCTGAGCGCCGCCGGCTGGAAGCTCCTGGTCGAGCGACGTCACTACGAGTTCGAGCCGCCCGAGGGGTTCGCCGCCGACGAGACGACGGAGCTGGCCTTCGAGCAGCTGAGCGATGCGGCCGACCCCCGGCTGGCCGCATGTCATCGCGAGGTCATGCGCGAGACGCTCGACACCCACGACCGGCAGCTGATCGATCGGCTCGGCTTCGAGAGCGCCTGTGACCAGAGCCTGAGCTCGCTCGTCACCGAAGACCCGGTCGACTGCATCCACCTCGCGGCCGATCCGCGCGGAGACGTCGTCGGGATGGTGTCGGGCTTCGTCCACCCGAACAAGCGCAGCGTGGTGCTCTTCGTCGGGGTCGCCCACGACCATCGAGGACACGGGTACGGCCGGCAGCTGCTCGCGTGGCAGACCCGGCGCCTCCTCGAGACCGGGGGGACGACATTGATCGCCGACACGGACAACGACAACGTGCCGATGGCGCGTGCCTTCGCCGACGTCGGGTGGGAGCAGACCGAGACTCGGATCGACTTCGTCCGGTCGAACTAGCGCTCAGCCGGGCGCCGGTGTCGCGAGCCGGGACTCCGTCCTCGTGGCGCCGACGCTCGCCGCGATCACACATGCGACGGCCAACCACTGGAGGGCCGAGATGAACTCGTGGACGACGACGATCCCGGCGAGCGCCGCCGCCGCGGGCTCCAGGCTCATCAGGATCCCGAAGACCGACGGCCGGATCGTGCGCAGGGCGGTCAGCTCGCACGAGTAGGGGATCACCGAGCTGAGCAGCCCGACGAGCGCTCCGAGCACGATCACCCGTGGGTCGTCGATCCCACGCCCGGAGAAGGCCGCCAACAACGGCGCCATCAACACCGTCGCGACGACGCTGGCGACCGTCAGCCCGTCCAGCCCCTGCCAGCGACGTCCGGTGGACGCGCTCAGGAGGATGTACGCCGTCCAGCAGGCCGCGGCGAGCAGGGCGAACGCCACGCCGGCGGTGTTCAGGTCCCCCCGCTCGATCCCGAGCAGCCCCACGCCGACGGCGGCCAGGAGGACCCACACCAGATCCCGGGTCTTCCGGCTCCCGGCCACCGCGAGACCGAGCGGCCCGAGGAACTCGATGGTCACCGCGATGCCCAGCGGGATCCGGGCGAAGGACTCGTAGATCGCCCAGTTCATCGTCCCCAGCACCACGCCGAAGGCGATCGCGACCCGCCAGTCCTCCGGCGTACGCCCGCGCAGGCTGGGCCGGACCACGATCGTCAGCACGACCGCGCTGGTGGCCAGCCGGAGCCAGACCAGTGTCATCGGCGCGGCGTCGTCGAACACGTTCTTGGCGATCGCGGCGCCGAGCTGGACCGAGACGATGCCGAACACCACCAGCCACACCGGCGGGACCCTCGACAGCACCCACGCAACCTACCGACCGCCGAGTCGGCCCAACGTGACCCGCCAGATACGCCGAGTCGGCGCAAAGTGGCATCCAAAACACGCCGAGTCGGCGTGTGACGACTGAGCGTTCACGCACTCGTCGTGTGACGACTGAGCGTCCACTCGCTCGGCGTACGCCGACTCGGCGGGGGATCAGGAGAGGGTGCGCGCGGTCACGCTGTCTCTGCCGGCTCGGTGACCAGGCGGGCGAGCGCCCGCTTCGTGTGCCGGGTCTCGGCGGCGAAGTAGTCCAGGCCCCAGTCGGCGACGACGGACGGGTAGTGGAACGGCTCTCCCGGAGAGTCCGCCCCGCGCAGCGACTCACGCACCTGGCGCAGGTCGCGCAGCGCGTCGGCGAGGTCGGCGGCGTACTCGTCGAGCATCGCGCGCATCCGCTCGGGATCGGACGCGTGGCCGATCAGCAGCCGGAGGAGCACGGTGTGCTTGAGCGTGGGGAAGCCCACCCGGGACTCGTCGATCCACGTCCGGAGGGCCTGTGCGCCGACCTCCGTGATCCGGTACGCCGTCGTCCGACGACCTTGCCCGTGCGTGGTGACCGCCTCGACGTACGCGTGCTCGGTCAGCCGGGTGAGCTCGGTGTAGATCTGGCTCATCGCCGGCGCCACCCAGTAGAAGCGCAAGGTGTTGTCGGCGCGCTGCTTGAGCTCGTAGCCGGTGAGCTCGTCGCCGAACGTGAGCAGCCCGAGCAGGGCGTACGCCGTGACGGGGAGGTCTTGACTCATGACGCGTCGAGACTACTCTTCCAATTAGGAAGAGTCGGGAGGACGCATGAGCGACACCTTGGTCATGGTCGGGACCCGCAAGGGCCTGTGGATCGGCCGCTCCGACGAGAGACGTCGGGACTGGACGTGGTCCGGCCCGCACTTCCCCATGGAGGAGGTCTACTCCTGCATGATCGACACCCGCGGCGGCTCGTCCGGGCGCCCGCGGCTGCTCGCCGGCGCCAGCTCGAGCTGGCTCGGCCCCCAGGTCTGGCGGTCCGACGACCTCGGCGAGACCTGGCAGGAGACGCCCAACGGTGCCATCCGCTTCCCCGAGGACACCGACGCCTCCGTCGCGCGGGTCTGGCAGCTGACGCCCGGCGTCGACGACGACGTCGTGTACGCCGGCACCGAGCCCGGCGCGATCTTCCGGTCGAACGACCGCGGCGAGACCTTCGAGCTCGAGCGGGGGCTGTGGGACAACCCGCAGCGGAAGGAGTGGAACGCCGGCTTCGGCGGCCAGGCGTTCCACACGATCCTGCCTCACCCGCAGGAGCCGGCGAAGGTGCTGGCCGCCATCTCGACCGGCGGCGTCTACCGCACCGACGACGGTGGCGACTCGTGGTACCCGTCCAACACCGGGGTGAAGGCGGAGTTCTTCCCCGGCGAGCGCACCTTCCCGGAGTTCGGGCAGTGCGTGCACAAGGTGACCCGGCACCCGTCGGACCCCGAGCTGCTGTACCTGCAGAACCACGGCGGCGTGTACCGGTCGGAGGACGGCGGCGACAGCTGGCAGGACATCGCGCCGGGGCTCCCCTCGGAGTTCGGGTTCCCGATCGTGGTCCACCCGCACGACCCCGAGAGTGTCTACGCGTTCCCGATCGTGGACGCCGGGGCCCGCTGGCCGGTGGACGGTCACGCCCGCGTCTGGCGCTCGGCGGACAAGGGTGGGAGCTGGGAGGCACTCGGCGAGGGATCGCTGCCGGACCACTACTACGTCGCGGTGATGCGCGACGCGATGTGCGTCGACACCCATGACACGCACGGCCTGTACTTCGGCGGCCGCAACGGCGCGGTCTGGGCGTCCCCCGACGCCGGGGAGACCTGGCAGGAGATCCACAAGGACCTCCCCGACGTCTGCGTGGTGCGCGCCGCCGTCATCTGACGCGCGGGACGCTCACCGGTTCTGGGAGACCGGCGCGGCGGGGACGGCCGCGGTGCTCCGCTCGTACGCCGTGTCGTCGTCGATGTCGCTCGTGCTGTGGTCGTCCATCAAAGACACCGCGATCAGCGTGATGACGGCGCAGCCCAGGATCGCGGCGGCGATCGAGTACTCCGAGCCGGTCTGCGCGAGCAGCCACGTCGCGACCAGCGGTGCGGGACCCCCGGCGATCACGGACGCGAGCTGGTAGCCCAGCCCGGCCCCGGCGTACCGCAGCGAGGTCGGGAACGACTCGGCGATCAGCGACGCCTGCGGGCCGTACTGCATGCCGTGCGGGATCAGGGCGAAGAAGACCCCGATGAACGCGAGGAAGGCGAGCCCGCTGTTCATGCAGGCGAAGAGCACGAACCCGTACACGCCGGTGAGAGCCGCCCCGACCATGTAGACCTTCTTCCGGCCGACCCGGTCGGACAGGTGGCCGTAGAACGGCACAGCCACGGCTTCGAGGGCGGCCGCGGACAGGATCGCCGCCAGCGCGAAGGTCTTGGAGTACCCCTCGTCCTCGGTCAGGTAGGTCAGGGTGAACGCCGTGATCACGTAGAAGGGCGCCTGCTCCGACATCCGCGCGAGTGCGCTGAGCACGATCGGCTTCCAGTGGCCGCGGATCACGTCCCACGTGGGGAGCCGGCTGATCTGCTTCTGCTGCACCCGACGGGCGAACATCGGCGTCTCGAGGATCCTCATCCGGATCCACAGTCCGATCGCGACCATCACCAGGCTGAACACGAACGGGATGCGCCAGCCCCACGAGTCGAACTGGTCGTCGCTGAGCCGCCAGCTGAGCAGGTACAGGAACCCGGTCCCGAGGATCAGCCCGAACGCGACGCCGAGCTGCGGGAACGACGCCATCAGGCCGCGCCGTTTCTGGTCGCCCCACTCCATCGAGAGCAGCACCGAACCGCTCCACTCGCCGCCGACCGCGAGGCCCTGCAGCAGTCGGAGGGCGACCAGCAGGATCGGCGCCATCACACCGATGGAGTCACTACCCGGCAGCATGCCGACGATCGCCGTCGAGACACCCATCAGCAGCAGGGTGACGATCAGGGTGGCCTTCCGGCCGATCCGGTCGCCCCAGTGGCCGAACAGCGCGGCACCGACGGGGCGGGCCGCGAAGCCGACGGCGTACGTCGCGAACGACTCGAGCCGGCCGGCGTACGCCGTCGACTCGGGGAAGAACAGCGAGGGGAAGATCAGTGCCGCCGCCGTGTTGTAGAGGAAGAAGTCGTACCACTCGATGGTGGTGCCGACGGTGCTCGCGAGAGCCGCGAGACGGACCTGGCGGCGGTGCTCGCCGGTGGTCTCGGCCTCGGTGGCCGCGCGGGCGGCCTGGGGATCGAGGGTCATGACGGTCCCTTCTCCGCGACCCGAGTCGCGGGTGCTGGCCTCCCGTGGACGCTCCCGGGAGATCCCCCGCACCAGGCTGCGTACCCCGAACGTGACACCCGACACATGTGTATTTCGCGACGTACAACGGCCCGTGGCGTGGAGACGCGGCGAGGGGCCCACGAGCCGTCACTAGGCTGCCGCCATGAGTACGCCGGATCTCAAGCCCCGCTCGCGCGACGTCACCGACGGGCTGGAGAAGACCGCCGCTCGCGGCATGCTCCGCGCGGTGGGGATGGGCGACGAGGACTTCGCCAAGCCACAGATCGGCGTCGCCTCGAGCTGGAACGAGATCACGCCCTGCAACCTCTCGCTGCAGCGACTGGCGCAGGCCGTGAAGAACGGCGTCCATGCCGCCGGCGGGTACCCGCTCGAGTTCGGCACCATCTCGGTGTCCGACGGCATCGCCATGGGGCACGAGGGCATGCACTTCTCGCTGGTGTCCCGCGAGGTCATCGCCGACTCGGTCGAGACGGTGATGATGGCCGAGCGCCTCGACGGGTCTGTCCTGCTGGCCGGCTGCGACAAGAGTCTCCCGGGGATGATGATGGCCGCCGCCCGGCTCGACCTCGCCAGTGTCTTCCTGTACGCCGGCTCGATCATGCCCGGACAGGTCGACGGACGCGACGTCACGATCATCGACGCGTTCGAGGCCGTCGGCGCCTGCCTGGCCGGGAAGATCAGCCGTGAGGAGGTCGACCGGATCGAGCGCGCGATCTGCCCGGGGGAGGGCGCGTGCGGCGGCATGTACACCGCGAACACGATGGCCGCCGTCGCCGAGGCCATCGGGATGAGCCTGCCCGGCTCCGCGGCACCGCCGGCCGTCGACCGGCGCCGCGACGGTTTCGCCCACCGCTCGGGCGAAGCCGTGGTCAACCTGCTCCGCGAGGGCATCACCGCGCGCCAGATCATGACCATCGAGGCCTTCGAGAACGCCATCACCGTCGTGATGGCCCTCGGCGGCTCGACGAACGCCGTGCTCCACCTGCTCGCGATGGCCCGTGAGGCCGACGTCGACCTCACCATCGACGACTTCAACCGGATCGGCGACAAGGTCCCGCATCTCGGCGACCTCAAGCCGTTCGGCCGCTACGTGATGAACGACGTCGACAAGGTCGGCGGCATCCCGGTCGTGATGAAGGCGCTGCTCGACGCGGGGCTCATGCACGGCGACGCCCTCACCGTGACCGGACGGACGATGGCCGAGAACCTCGAGGAGCTGTCACCGCCGGGGCTCGACGACGACGTGCTGCGTTCGCTCGACCGGCCGATCCACCAGACGGGAGGCCTGACGATCCTCAAGGGCTCGCTCGCCCCCGAGGGGGCGGTGGTGAAGACAGCGGGCTTCGACGACTCGACGTTCACCGGCACGGCCCGGGTCTTCGACGGGGAGCGCGCGGCGCTCGACGCGCTGACGGCCGGCACGATCACCGCCGGCGACGTGGTCGTGATCCGCTACGAGGGGCCCAAGGGCGGGCCGGGCATGCGGGAGATGCTCGCCATCACCGGCGCCATCAAGGGCGCGGGTCTCGGCAAGGACGTCCTGCTGATCACCGACGGCCGGTTCTCCGGAGGTACGACGGGACTGTGCGTCGGACACATCGCTCCGGAGGCCGTCGACGCCGGGCCCATCGCCTTCCTCCGCGACGGTGACCAGATCACGCTCGACGTCGCCAACCGCGTGCTCGACGTCGAGCAGGGCGATGACTGGGAGTCCCGGCGCGAGGGATGGGAGCCGCTCCCGCCGAAGTACACCCGCGGCGTGCTCGCGAAGTACTCCAAGATGGTCCAGTCGGCCGCCCACGGTGCTGTCTGCGGGTGAGCGCCCCGCCGACGAGGCAGGTCAGCGGATCCGGCGGGTGACCTCCTCGAGACTCTCGACCCACTCCACCGAGTCGTCGTGACCCTCCTCGAAGGCGAAGGAGAGCAGCCCCTGGACCGCGGCGGAGGGCAGCGCCTCGGCGAGCCCGGAGGTGTCGCCGTACGCCGTGAGCGCGACGTCCCAGTCGGGTGGCGCCACCGAGGACACCAGGTGCCAGGCCAGGTCGACGATGCCGGGGCCGGCGCCGTAGTCCTCCCAGTCGAGCAGGGCGACCTCGCCCTCGGCTGACGTGCGCATGTTGAGGGCCGACGCGTCACCGTGGGTGAAGGTCGGCGGCCCGCTCGCCTCGGCGCGCGCGTCCGCCTCGGCCACGCGTCCGACCAGCGAGTCGCCGAGATCACGGACCGTGGGGGTGAGCTCGGGTCGCTCCCGGGCCGAGGCCCAGGCATCGTCGTACATCTCGCCCACGAGGTTGCCCAGGTCCGGTCGTGGCAGCCACGGCCAGCGCTCGACGGCCCGACCTTCCCAGCGTGCATGGAGGTCACGGAGCACCCGAGCGGCGACCGCGGGCTCGGCACCGAGCCGCCACGACGAGAGGTCCTCGAGCTCGAGGTGCGTCGCGCCGTCGTGCTCCTCGGCGAGGTGGCACGCGGGTGTCCGCACCCCGACGTCCGGAGCCACCTCCCGGTAGAAGCGCACCTCGCGGGTGAACATCTGGAGCACGTCGGGGATCGACCCCGGCGTCGCCGCGTCGCGGCGCTTGGTGAACGTGGTCACCGGTTCAGTCATAGTCGGCCCAGACCTTTCGTTCCCGAGAGTCGACGGTCATGGTGCCGCCGTGCGGAAGGACCCACTGCGGCCGCGTGTGGCCGAAGGGCACGCCCACGACGACGACCGCGTCCGGGTTGTAGCGCCCGATCGTCTCCAGGGCGACGTCGCGCTGGGCGTCACGGTGAGCGCGTCGGGTCTCTGCCGTCCGGGGCTCTTCGCGGGTGCCGGACGCCGCTCGACCGACCACGACGGCGTCCACCGCCGCCAGCAGGCCTCGCTCGCCGAGCGACCGGGTGATGTAGCCGAACTCCGAGGCGGGAATGAGCTCCTCCGTCGACTCGAGCAGCAGGACGCCGCCCTCGAGCACCGACGGGTCGGCGGGGAACCGGCCGGCGGTCAGGATCCATTGGATGAGCTCCACCGAGCCACCCCAGGTCGGCCCCGTGACGGAACGCTCAGGGCCGGCCCAGGTCCAGGGCTCGGTCGGCTCGCGGTCGCCGTACGACGTCAGCGACGCCGGGTCCGCCCAGTCGAGTCCGTAGTCCTCCGAGGTGCCCGGCTCGGTGATCTCGAGGCGTCCGCCGTCGAACAGCGCGGCCCGCAGGGAACGGAGGTGGACGTCGTCCAGGGCGGGTCCCGGTCCGATGTGGACCTGTGTGGACCCGCCGTGGAACGAGGCGATGCCCTGGGTCCACAGCCAGGACAGGAGGTTCGTGTTGTCGCTGTAGCCGAGGAACGGCTTGGGGTCCGCGCGCACCAGGGTGCCGTCCAGATGACCGATGACCGTGATCTGGTCGTCGCCGCCGATCGTGGCCAGGACCGCCCGGATCTCGGGGTCGCTCCACGCGGCGTTCAGGTCGGCGGCCCGGTCCTCGGCGGTGGCGTCGAGGCGGCCCGTGGTGGGGTACTCGACCGGCTCGAGCCCCAGCACCTCACGGATCCGCAGCATCGCCTGCTCGTGCACGGCCGGTGCCACCGCCGGTGCCGCGAAGCCCGCCGACACGACGGCGACCTTGTCGCCGGGGGAGAGCTTGGGCGGGTGCACGAGCGAGGGGAACATCCCGACATCCAACCTCGACCGCACTCCCGGGCGACACTCGATTAGCCGGTGCCAACCGAGGCTGCCGCTCGGCGCAGGGCCTCGATCGACCGGCGTACGTCGTCGTCTGTGGTGCTCCAGTTGCTGACCGAGATGCGCACGATCGCCCGGTCGTGCCAGCGGGAGCCCGACATCCAGGTCGTGCCGTCCGCGAGCAGGGCCGCTGCGACGGCCCGTGTGTGCTCGTCGTCGCCGAACGCCAGGCACACCTGGGTGAAGACGACGTCGTTGAGGACCTCGCAGCCGGGGATCTCGCGAGCCCCGTCGGCGAAGGTGCGGGCATGCCGGGCCAGGCGCTCGACGAGGTCGACCACGCCGGTGCGGCCGAGGCTTCGCAGCGCCGCCCACGTGGCGAAGCCGCGCGCGCGGCGCGACAGCTCGGGCGTCCGCTCCTGCGGATCGCCGGTCGCCTGGATCAGGTACTCGCCGTGCATGGCCATGGAGCTGGCGAGCGCGTCGGCGTCCCGGACCACGGCCAGGCCGGAGTCGTAGGGCACGTTGAGGGTCTTGTGCGCGTCAGTCGCCCAGGAGTCGGCGTCGGCGAGCCCGACGACGTCCTCGCGCCATCGCGGCGAAGCGGCCGCCCAGAGGCCGAAGGCGCCGTCGACGTGGACCCATGCGCCGTGCTCGTGTGCGGCCGCGACGCACTCGGCGAACGGGTCGAAGTCCCCCGAGTGGATGTTGCCGGCCTGGAGCGCCACGATCGTCGGGCCCTTCCCGGCGGCCAGTACCTCCGCGAGGGCGTCCGCGCGGATCCGCCCCTTCTCGTCCGCGGGTACGACCTCCGGATCGCCGAGGCCGAGGAAGCGCAAGGGCAGGTCGACCGAGGGATGCCGCTCGGCTCCGACCAGAGCCCGGACCTTCGGCACGGCCGCGAGCCCGGCGGAGATGTCGTGACCGGCCCGGCGCAGGACGGTGTCGCGCGCCGTGGCCAGGCAGGTGAAGTTGGCCATGGTCCCGCCGGTCACGAATCCGACGGCCGAGCCGGCCGGCAGTCCGAGGAGGTCGACCAACCAGCGCCCGGCCACCTCCTCGACCGCTGCGGCCGCGGGGGTCAGGGCACGCAGACCCACGTTCTGGTCCCACGCGGAGGTCAGCCAGTCCGCACCGAGTGCGGCCGGCAGTGCTCCCCCGATCACCATCCCGAAGAAGCGACCCGAGGGGATCGCGACCAGTCCCGGTTCGCAGGCCTCGGCGAGCAGGTCGACGACGTCGGGTGCCGGGGTCGCGCCGTCCGGGAGCTCGCCCAGGCGTCGCACGATCTCGTCGGTGTCGGCGCTCGGTGGCACCGGCCGCTCGTCGAGGGACCCCAGCCAGGTCATGGCGTGCTCCCGAGCACGGTCCAGGGCAGCGGATCTGGCTTCCATGGGCGACACTCTCCCGGTCGGCCAGGTCCGGCGTCGACAACCAATCCCATGCCGATGCCGTCCCAGCCGCGTCCGGCGAGCAGGAAGGAACGACCGGTGCTGCGCTTCTCCTACGGAACCGACTCGCACGTGGGGCTCGTCCGCGAGCACAACGAGGACGCCGGCTTCGCGGGGCCGTACCTCCTGCTCGTGGCCGACGGGGTCGGCGGCGCGGCCGCGGGTGAGGTCGCCTCGGCGACGACGTCGTACGTCGTGACGGCACTGGCGATGGGACACCCCGAGGCAGACGGGGCGGCGCTCCTGTCCGAGGCCGTCGTGACGGCACACCGGCAGCTCCGGCAGGGAACGCAGGACGACGAGTCGCGCCACGGCATGGCCACGACCCTGACGGCGGTACTGGCACGGGGTGACCGCGTCACGCTCGCGCAGGTCGGCGACTCGCGTGCCTACCTGCTGCGTGAGGGCGAGCTGGCGCGCCTGTCGACCGACCAGACCCTCGTCCAGCTGCTGGTCGACAAGGGCGAGCTGTCGGCCGACCAGGTGGCCACGCACCCCTATCGCAACGTCGTCCTGCGCTCGGTCAACGCCGACGAACCTGTGACGCCCGCCCTGCTCGAGCTGGACCTCGGGCTCGGTGACCGGCTGCTGTTGTGCAGCGACGGCCTCACCGACTTCGTCCCCGAGGCGGAGATCGTGCGCGCCCTGGCGACACCGGACGCCGACGATGCGGCACAGGCGCTGGTCGCGCTCGCGCTCGACGCCGGGGGGCGCGACAACGTGACGTGCCTGGTGGCCGACCTGGTCGACAGCCCCGAGGTCGACTCGGTCGGGCGTCTGCTGGGTGCCATGATGGATCCGAGACTGGTCGTCGACCCGGCCGCGATCCGCGCGGCCACCCCCTGAGGGAGGGAAGTGCCGCCCGCCGACAACCGCGAGACCTGCTGGGCCGTCACAGTGACGTGGTGAGCCGTGACCTGCGATCGAGCCTCCGCTCGCCTCTCACGCTGGCGTTGGTCGGACTCGTGGTCCTGGTCCTGCTCGCCGGCATCTTCGGTCGCCTGGGCGACGACGCCACCCCGGCCAGCGCGGCCACCACCGGTCCTTCGCTGATCCCCTCCGCCGACCCGACGCTCAGCCCCTCCGAGTCCTCGGCGAGCCCGGGCTCGTCCTCCACGACGAGCCCGGCCGACACACCCGGTGCGCCGGCGTACGTCGTCCCCGCGGGGCCCGCGATCGCGCCCCGCGCCGAGCTGCCCGGCGGTGGCTTCAAGGTCTTCGGACATCACCGCTTCCTCGTCGCCTACTACGGCACCGCGCAGACCAGCGCGATGGGAGTCCTGGGCGCGACCGACCCCGACACCATGCAGCGCAGACTGATGCACGCGGCACGGCCGTTCCGCGAGCACGGCGAGCAGCTCCAGCCGGTCTACGAGCTGATCGTCAGCGTCGCCGACCGGTCGCCCGGCCCCGACCACGACTACAGCCACGACATCCCGCGCGACCTGGTCCGGAGCTATGTCGAGGCCGCCCACCGCCACGGAGCGCTGCTGCTGCTCGACATCCAGACCGGTCGATCGCCCTTTCCGGTCATCGCCAAGCGCTGGACGTGGGCCCTGAAGAAGCCGTGGGTCGGGTTGGCGATCGACCCGGAGTGGCGGATGGGTCCCCACGACGTGCCGGCCAGCGTGATCGGGTCGGTGCGGGCCGCCGAGGTGAACCGCACGTCCCTCTGGCTGTCGCGCCTGGTCAAGCGCGAGGGGCTGCCCCAGAAGCTCTTCGTCATCCACCAGTTCCGGCTCTCGATGCTGCCCGACATCCAGAAGATCGTGCACCGCCCCGGACTGGCGATGGTGCAGCACACCGACGGGTTCGGCACGCAAGGACAGAAGCTCGCGACGTACCACGCGATCGCGCGGCCGCGACAGTTCCGGCAGGGGTTCAAGCTCTTCTACAAGGTCGACATCCATCGGTTCAGCGCACGCGCCGTACGCCGGATCAAGCCCGCCGTGAGCTTCGTCAGCTTCCAGTGACCGGTGCGGGGGAGCGACGACGGTCGTACTCGCGCAAGCACCGCGAAGAGCCCGAAGAACAGCACGAAGATCCCGGCGCAGACGATCGCCACGTGGTCCCACCCGTGGACGCGGTGGTCCAGGAACGGATAGGGATACCACCCGGTCAGGGCGCCCGACACCAGCATCACGACCAACCACCCGATCGGCCACACGGCCGCGCGGAGACAGGCCGGCCAGTCCATCCGGGGCCGAGGGCCGAAGAGCAGCCAGCCCGACGAACGCCAGGACCGGGACCACCACGTGCAGCAGTCGGTCCGCGACCAGGTCGGCTCCGTCCAGGTGCAGGAGCGGCCGGAGCAGGAACCAGTGCACCAGCCCGGTCACGGTGATCCCACTGATCGCCGCGATCCGTACGACGCGCCAGCGCGGTCCGTCGTACGCCGGGTCGCGGGCGAGCCGGGCCGTCGTGGCCAGGACCAGGGCGTTGCTCTCCACGGTGAAGTAGGCGACGAAGCGGAGCAGCCGCTCGCCGAGGCTCGGGCGGATACGTCTCGGACAGCACGCGGCCCCCGCGAACGATGAGGATCAGCTGGAGGGTCAGCGCGACGGCGGCAACGAGCGCCGTGAGCAGGTGCCATGCCCGGGCCGCTCTCACGGCAGGAGCGTAGTGCGCGCGAGACGCGTACCACGTGATGCGACACTGCGGGGATGACCCACGCGTTGGATGACGCCGATCCTCTGGCACCGCTCCGGGAGCGCTTCGTCGGCACCGGGTCGTCGTTGGTCTACCTCGACGGCAACTCCCTCGGCCGGCCGCTGACGGTCACCGCCGAGCGGATGAGGACCTTCGTCGACGAGGTGTGGGGAGGGCGACTGATCCGGGGGTGGGACGAGAGCTGGTTCGACCTGCCGCTCTCCCTCGGCGACGAGCTGGGCCGAGTGTGTCTGGGAGCCGGCCCTGGCCAGGTCGCGGTCGGCGACTCCACGACGGTGCTCCTCTACAAGCTGATGCGGACGGCCATCGCGGCGCGACCGGGCCGGACCGAGATCGTCATCGACCGGGACAACTTCCCGACCGACCGCTATCTCGCGATGGGTGTCGCCGAGGAGTGCGGCCTGACGATCCGCTGGCTCGACGTCGACACCTCGGCCGGCGCGACCGTCGACCAGGTCCGGGCCGCGGTGGGGGAGCAGACCGCCCTGGTGGCCCTCAGCCACGTCTCGTACCGCTCGTCGTGGATCGCCGACGTGCCCGCGATCACGCGCGCGGCCCATGACGCCGGAGCACTGGTGCTCTGGGACCTGTGTCATTCGGTCGGCTCGGTGCCGGGAGAGCTCGACGCCTGGGGCGTCGACCTCGCGGCCGGCTGCACCTACAAGTACCTCAACGGCGGCCCGGGTTCACCGGCCTTCTGCTACGTCGCCGAGCGTCATCTCGAGACCTTCACCCAGCCGATCCAGGGTTGGATGGGCAACACCGACCCCTTCCTCATGGGTCCCGACTACGTGCCCGTGGCCGGCATCCGACGCTTCCTCTCCGGCACGCCGGCCATCGTCGGGATGCTGGCGATCGAGGACATGGTGTCGTTGATCGACGAGGCCGGGATCGACGCCGTACGCAAGAAGTCCGAGCAGCTCACGTCGTACGCCGTCGAGCTCGCGGACGAGCATCTTGCGTCGTACGGCGTGACGGTGCGCTCGCCGCGCGACCCGGCCCGGCGAGGCGGTCATGTCACGGTCCACCACGCGCAGATGCAGGACGTGGTCCGCGCGTTGTGGGAGCGCGAGGTCATCCCCGACTACCGCGACCCCGGAGGCCTGCGGATCGGTCTCTCGCCGCTCTCCACCTCGTTCGACGAGCTCGAGCGCGGCATCGTCGCCGTGCGCGAGGTCCTCGGTGGGCTCTGACCCGGTCGCGGCGCGGCTGGGGATCGCCCGTCGCGTGGCCGCGGGCTTCGCCGCCCAGGAGGGCGTCGTGGCCACCCTCGTCGCGGGATCGGTCGCGCGCGGGCTCGCCGATGGCCTGTCCGACATCGAGCTCGACGTCTACTGGTCGCGTCCGCCGACCGACGAGGAGCGGACCGCGGCCGGCGAGGGCGCCGGTTGGGGCCGCGTGTACGCCGAGGTCGACGAGCACGAGTGGGCCGACGGCCTCTCGGCGGAGGGGGTGAAGGTCGACGTCAGTGGGTTCACGACCTCGACGATCGACCACTACCTCGACGCCGCCATGGCGGGCGACACGGAGCCCGAGCTCCAGGTGCGCGCCACTGCGCTGCGCGATGGCCGCGTCTTGTCCGGTGGGGACGTCATCGAGGAGTGGCGGCGTCGGATCGACGTGTATCCCGAAGCACTCGCGGTCGCCATGGTCGAGCAGGGTCTGTCGCTGCGGAGCCGTGAGCGGCTCGAGATGCTGGCCGCCCGCGACGACGTCGTGCTGCTGCACCGCGACCTCGTGGATGGCGTTCAAGGGGTTCTGGACGCCCTGTTCGGCGTGAACCGTGTCTGGTGTCCCCACCCCTTCCACAAGTGGCTGGACTGGGAGGCGACCCTCCTGCCCCTCAAGCCCGATCACCTGGTCGAGCGGATCCGGGCACTCGTGGTCGCGGCACCGGACGAGGTCGTCACCGGACTCGGCAGCCTGGTCGACGACACCTTCGACCTCTGCGCGAAGCACCTGCCCGGGGCCGACGTCACCATGCTCCGGGCGGACTTCGACCATCGTCGGATCACCGGCGACTGAGCCTCACCGATGACGAAGGGCCCCGGCCGCATGGCCAGGGCCCTTCGTTGTCAGCTGTCAGACGGGATCCGTACGACGATCCCGACGTGGTGACGTCAGGCGGGCGGTGCCGCCACGGGGACCACCTCGGCCCGGTGGTTCGACGCGTTCCGGTAGTGGAAGACCAGCGCGTCGCCGCTGCCCTCGACCGGGACCGTCTGCCCCTGCTCGACGTCGATGAAGATCGGGTCGGCGTCGGCCACGAGGTCGGGAGACCCGACGTTGTAGCTCACCTCCGACGTCCGGTCCTGGTCGTTCCCGGTGTAGCCGTTGGCGGTGCCACCCCAGTAGTTGATCGGGACGTCCCCACCGGTCAGGTCCGGTCCGCCATCCGCGACGAACGCCAGATCCATCGGCAGCATGACCACGTTCGTGTCGTACACGTCCGTGTCCAGGTCGAACTGCGCGAGGTTGACCGGCTCGATGTCGAGGAGGTCACCGGTCTTGTAGTCGACCGTCCACGCGAACATCACGTCCGTGCGGCCCTGAGCCGACGCGTCGTTCTGGGCGTAGATCTCGATGTCCGGGAAGTCGTCGCCGTCGGTGTCGACGTCGACGTACGGAGTCATCGTGTTGAGGTTCGACCAGTCACGGTGCGTCGAGATCCCGAAGTACAGGAACGGATCGCCGAACGCTTGGCCCGAGCCCGCGCCGACGTACTGGATGTCACCCGACCTGTCGGACTGGTTGGTCCAGCAGTCGGACCGGATCGACACGGTGCACTCCGGCTGCTCCGCACTGGTCGCGCCCAGCTCCATGACCGACGTCCACGAGACGTACGCGTCCTGGTTCGAGTCGCCCTGGGCGACCGGGTCACCGTCGAGGTGGATCTCACCCGGGTCCGGCGAGGACGCCGTGACGTCGGAGACCGGCTTCGCCGCGGCGTACGCCGGGACCCGCAGCTCCGTCTTGCCCTGCGGGGTGACCGTCAGGTGACCCGAGCTGTCGGAGACGTAGGTCCGAGGCAGGTCGCCGAAGTTGCTCGCCTGGGTCGCGGTCATCGTCGGGTCCAGCGTGTGTCGGAGCTGGTTCGGGTGCACCCTCAAGGTGACGGTGACCGTCTTCGAGCCATGGGCCGGAACCGTGACCGAGGACTTCGAGAGGTGGTAAGTGACGCCCGGTGACGGGTTCACCGCGTCGTAGCCGAGGCCGTACGTCGTCGCAGTGTTGCCGAGGTTCTGCACGACGAGCGTCTTCTGCCTGACCACAGGCCCACCACCGATCATCGCGGGGACCACGCCGAAGCTCGCCGAGACGGGCTGGTTGGCGCCCTTGACGTAGGCGATCGTCTTCGTCCTGACCGCCGCCCGGGCATCCACGCGTCCGGATCCGACTCGCGCCGGACCGTAGCGGTCGCCCTGGTGGTTCGGCTCGGTCCACACGTCGTGGGTCGCCGTGTTCATCACCGCAGCCTTGAGCATCAACGGTGTCCAGGTCGGGTGCTTGGACTTGACCAGCGCCGCGACGCCGGCCACGAGCGGGGAGGCCATCGACGTACCGGAGATGACCAGGACGTTGTTGCCCGTGCCCATGCCGGCCGAGGCGATCGTGTCGCCCGGAGCCGCCACGTCCGGCTTCACCTGGCCGAGCGACCCGTGGGGACCGCGCGAGGAGAAGGAGGACAGGGTGTCGCTGATCGCAGGGGTGACGTCCTTGACGGTCGCCTGGAGGCTCCCGTCGAAGGTCACGTTCAGGCCGTTGTCGACGGACGCCGACAACCGGTCGGTCTGTGCCTTCGGCAGCTGGATGATCGGGATGTCCGCGCTTCCGGTGATACCGGCGTTGAACACATCCAGGCTCGACGTGAAGATCGCGCCCACCGCACCGGCGGTGGCGACGTTCGCACCTCGCGCTGCGGAACCGCACCGACGGGTCGCGTCGGTGTCGTCCCAGTAGAGCCAGACGACCTTGCCGGCGACTGCGCTGGCCTCGTCGGTCGTGAGCGCGTCACAGCCGTCGGTGTTGTTGCCCGCGCCGGGGTCGTCGAAGGCACCCGTGGCCGGGATCGTGACGACGTCACCGGTCACCGGGTCACTGTTCGCCCAGTCGTAGGCGACGGAGAACTGACCGGCCGCGATGCCGGCGACGTCCACGGGCGTGTTGACCTGGAGGCCGTCACGCATCTGGAAGGAGTCCACCGTGCTGGCAGCCGCGAGCGACGCGGTGGAGTTGCCCGGTGAGCCACCGATGTCGGTGTTGTCGCCGCCGTTGCCGATCGACATGACGGGCAGCACACCGTGCTTCGCCAGCTGGGCGACGAAGGCGTTCTCCGGGTCGTCCTGGACGCCGTCGTCCGAGCCCACCGACAGGTTGAGCATGTCGAAGTGGTCGCTGGTGTTGCCGTCCTGGTTCGGGTCCATGGCCCGATCGAGCCCCTCGATGACCAGGTTGGTCGAGCCCTCACACCCGAAGATCCGGAGGGAGTAGAGCTTGGCCCGCGGCGCCATGCCCGGGCCGACCCGCATCTTCATGAGCTTGTCGGCGTCGAGGTTCTGGTAGTTGCCGTCGAACGTCGCGCCGGCCTTCGTCACGCCGTAGCCGGCCGCGATGCCGGCCACGTGCGTGCCGTGCTCGTTGCAGTCCAGGGGATTCGCGTCCGGATGGGGGATCGGCTGGAAGTCCGGTGAGTCGGGGTCGGCCTGGTAGCTGTCACCAGCGAGGTCGTAGCCGCCGATGATCTTCTCCTTGCCGAGCTGCGGCAGGCCGGCGCGCCAGTCGGGAGAGGTGTCGTTCGCCAGCGCGTCGTCGTACGCCGCCGTGGTGCCCGGACCGCCGAAGTCGGCGTGGGTGTAGTCGAGGCCGGTGTCGACGATCGCGACCCGGACGCCCTTGCCCGTGGACCCGGGGTTCTTCCAGGTCTGCAGCGCGTGCACCAGGTTGGCGGTATTGGCGTTCTCGACCGTCTTGGGGATGATCCGCGACACCTTGACGACGTCGGACCGCGAGGCCAGGGCCTTGACGCCGGCCAGGTCGGTGTTGACGGCGAAGCCGGGGATCAGGTTGGTCGTGGTGTAGAGCTTGATGGCCTTCGAGTCCGCGGTGTGGGCTGCCGCGAAGGCCTGGTCGGCACCGTTGGCGATCACGGAGCGCTGGCTCAGGACCTTGCTGGCCACCGTGTGGCCACCGACCTGGGCCGCGTCGACGGCACCTTGGCCGCGTAGCTGCACGAAGTACGCCGCGCGATCCGGGGTGCTTCGGTCGATCCCCGCTGTCTTGCCCTGCCACGAGCTCGGCTTGAGCAGCGAGTGGGGCGGGGTCTTGGCGGTGAAGTGATGATTGGTGCTGGCCTGGGCGGCTGTGCCCCAGGCTGTTGCGACAGCTGTCGTAGCGGCGACTGCCGCCCACCCAGCTTTGCGTGTTCGTGCGCTCACGCAATCCACCTTTCGGGTTTCGGAGAGAACGGGTGATCTCTCCCTCGCGTGACCCGGGCGGAGAATGTGCCACGAGTCACACCAGGGGGGACCTTAGGCGCAGGGGCCGCGAGATTGAAGAGTTGGGGTCGGATCGGCGTGGCCTGACCTGCCAATTCCACGCTTACGGGTGCAGGGTGGAGGCATGGCAAACAGCGAGATCCTGTCCTTCGCCGAGGTCGAGGCCGCCGGTCTCGCCGACTGGCGACAGCTGTTCGAGGCGCTGCGCACCCGGTTCGTCACCGGCAGCTTCGAGACCGGTCTCCGGCTGGTGAACCGCATCGGCGAGCTGGCCGAGGACGCCAACCATCACCCCGACGTCGACCTGCGCTATCCGCACGTGAACGTCACGCTCTGTAGCCACGACGTCTTCGGGGTGACCTCGCGCGACCTCGATCTCGCACGGAAGATCAGTGCCGCGGCTGCCGAGCTCGGCGTGACCGCCGACCCCACGGCGACCGCGGTCGTCGAGATCGGGCTCGACACCTGGGACCACGTCGAGATCAAGCCGTTCTGGAAGGCCGTGCTCGGGATGGATGACCACCCGAAGGACGACATCGAGCTCCGTGACCTGAACGGGTCACAGCCGACGCTGTGGTTCCAGGAGACCGATCGACACGACGAGCCCCGGATGCGCTTCCACCTCGACATCCGGGTGCCTCCCGAGGTGGTCGACTCCCGCGTCGCGGCTGCCCTCGACGCGGGCGGGACGTTGGTCACCGACGAGTACGCCCCGCGGTTCTGGGTGTTGGCCGACCCCCACGGCAACAAGGTCTGCGTGACCACCGGCCGCGGCCGTGACTGAGGAACGAGCCCGATCACCGCAGCCGAGGTGAGACAGGCGTCCCAGCATGCGGGATGCCTGGCAGACTTGCTTGACGGTCGGGAACGCCGACGGGGACCGTGGGGCCATGCGCATCCAGGTCACGCAGCTGCTGGTACGCGCCCGACGCGCGGGTTGAGCCCAGGCTCGTCCACGCGTCACCCCTCGCCGTCCTCGGCCGAGGGGTTTTTTGTTCTCCGAATCAGCAGAGTCAGCAAAGTGAGCACAGAGAGCACGGCACGACCACACCGGTACGGCACAGACAGGACACGGTCATGACCCAGCAAGCGGGCGCGGCGATGACCGGCGCGCAGAGCTTGATCCGATCGTTGGAGGACGCCGGCACGCGGCACATCTTCGGCATCCCGGGCGGTGCGATCCTCCCGGCGTACGACCCGCTGATGGACTCCTCGATCCGGCACATCCTGGTACGACACGAGCAGGGCGCGGGCCACGCCGCGCAGGGGTACGCCGCCGCCACGGGTGGCGTCGGGGTGTGCATGGCGACCTCGGGTCCGGGGGCGACCAACCTGGTGACCCCGCTCGCCGATGCGTACATGGACTCCGTGCCGATCGTCGCGGTGACCGGCCAGGTCGGCGCGAGCGCCATCGGGACCGACGCGTTCCAAGAGGCGGACATCCGCGGGATCTCGATGCCGGTCACCAAGCACAACTTCCTGGTCACCGACCCCGACGAGATCCCACGCACCGTGGCCGAGGCCTTCCACATCGCGGCCACGGGGCGCCCGGGGCCCGTGCTGGTGGACATCGCGAAGTCCGCGCTGCAGTCGATGACCTCGGCCACGTGGCCCAGCGAGATCCACCTGCCGGGATACCGCCCGATCACCCGACCGCACGCCAAGCAGATCAAGGAGGCCGTGCGGCTCATCCTGGAGGCCAAGCGGCCGGTGCTGTACGTCGGTGGCGGCACGATCCGGTCGGGTGCGTCGCGGGAGCTGCTCGAGCTCGCGAACCTGACCGGCATCCCGGCGGTGACCACGCTGATGGCCCGGGGCGCGCTCCCCGACAGCCATCCGCAGCACCTCGGCATGCCCGGTATGCACGGCTCGGTGGCAGCCGTTGCCGGCCTCCAGCGCAGCGACCTGATCATCTCCCTGGGCGCCCGCTTCGACGACCGCGTGACCGGCAACCTCGACTCGTTCGCTCCGGGTGCGCTGGTGATCCATGCCGACATCGACCCGGCCGAGATCGGCAAGAACCGGATCACCGACGTGCCCATCGTCGGCGACTGCCGCGAGGTGATCGGCGACCTGATCACCCTGCTCCGGACCGAGCAGGCCGCCGGCCACACCGGCGACTACGAGCAGTGGGTCGACTACATCGTCGGGATCAAGAAGCGCTACCCGGTTGCCTACGACCGGCCGGCGGACGGCAGCCTCGCCCCGCAGTACGTGCTCGAGCGGCTCAGCGCGATCGCCGGTCCGGACACGATCTACACCGCGGGCGTCGGCCAGCACCAGATGTGGGCCGCGCACTACATCGACTTCGAGAAGCCCGGCACCTGGATCAACTCCGGTGGACTCGGCACGATGGGCTTCTCGGTGCCGGCCGCGATGGGAGCCAAGGTGGGGTGCCCGGATGCGACGGTGTGGTCGATCGACGGCGACGGCTGCTTCCAGATGACCAACCAGGAGCTGGCCACCTGCACCATCAACGACATCCCGATCAAGGTCGCGATCATCAACAACGAGTCGCTCGGGATGGTCCGCCAGTGGCAGACGCTGTTCTACAACGAGCGGTACTCCAACACCGACCTGGACAGCAAGCGGGTGCCCGACTTCGTCAAGCTCGCCGAGGCCTACGGCTGCGAGGGCCTGGCCTGCGACTCCCCGGACGAGGTGGATGCCACCATCGAGAAGGCGATGAAGATCGACGACCGTCCCGTCGTGGTGGACTTCCGCGTCCACCGCGACGCCATGGTGTGGCCGATGGTCGCCGCCGGCACCAGCAATGACGACATCAAGTACGCCCGGGACCTGGCACCGCAATTCGACGAAAACGACGTGTAACCCATGACCACACACACCCTGTCCGTGCTCGTGGAGAACAAGCCCGGTGTGCTGGCCCGCATCGCGGGACTGTTCAGCCGCCGCGGGTTCAACATCGAGTCGCTCGCCGTGGGGCCCACCGAGCACGACGAGATCTCGCGGATGACCATCGTGGTCAATGTCGAGGACTCTCCGCTGGAGCAGGTCACCAAGCAGCTGAACAAGCTGATCGAGGTGATCAAGATCGTCGAGCTCGACGGTCCCCTGTCGGTCAACCGTGAGCTCATGCTGGTCAAGGTCCGCGCCGACGCGGCCACCCGCGGCCAGGTGCTCGACGCCGTCCAGCTGTTCCGCGCCAAGGTCGTCGATGTGGCAACGGACGCGGTGACCATCGAGGTCATCGGCAACGCCGACAAGCTGGGCGACTTCCGCCGGGTGCTCGAACCCTTCGGGATCCGCGAGCTGGTCCAGTCCGGGATGGTCGCCATCGGCCGCGGCTCCCGCTCGATCAGCGAGCGCACCCCCCGTCCCATCGCCGTCCCCAACGTTGCGGGATCCTGACCGCACCACCCGACGAAGGAGAGCCCATCGTGGCCCAGATGTTCTACGACGACGACGCCGACCTGTCCGTGATCCAGGGCAAGAACGTCGCGGTGCTCGGATACGGAAGCCAGGGTCATGCGCACGCCCTCTCGCTGCGCGACTCCGGGGTCGACGTACGGGTCGGCCTCCTCGAGGGCTCGAAGTCCCGGGCCAAGGCCGAGGCCGAGGGCCTCCGGGTGCTGACTCCCTCGGAGGCGGTCGAGGAGTCCGACGTGATCGTGATCCTGGCGCCGGACCCGGCACAGCGGAAGCTGTACGCCGAGGCGATCGAGCCCAACATCACGCCGGGCGACACGTTGGTCTTCGGACACGGGTTCAACATCCGGTACGGCTACATCACACCGCCCGAGGGCGTCGACGTGATCATGATCGCGCCCAAGGGCCCCGGTCACCTGGTCCGGCGCGAGTACGTCGACGGCCGCGGCGTTCCCGTCCTGGTCGCCGTCGAGAAGGATGCGTCCGGCAAGGCTTGGGACGTCGCGCTGGCCTATGCCAAGGCCATCGGTGGACTGCGCGCCGGCGGGATCCGGACGACGTTCACCGAGGAGACCGAGACCGACCTCTTCGGCGAGCAGGCCGTGCTGTGTGGCGGCGCCTCCCAGCTGGTGATGTACGGCTTCGAGGTGCTCACCGAGGCCGGCTATCAGCCGGAGGTGGCCTACTTCGAGTGCCTTCACGAGCTCAAGCTGATCGTCGACCTGATGTACGAGGGCGGCATCGCCAAGCAGCGCTGGTCGGTGTCCGACACCGCGGAGTACGGCGACTACGTCTCCGGACCGCTGGTGATCGACCCGCACGTGAAGGACAACATGCGAGCGGTGCTGACCAGACATCCAGAACGGGTCGTTCGCCCAGCGGTTCATCGACGACCAGGACGCCGGGGGCCCGGAGTTCCAGACGCTGCGGACCAAGGGGGAGCAGCACCCGATCGAGCAGACCGGTCGCGAGCTGCGCAAGCTGATGGCCTGGGTGAAGTCGCACGACAGTGACTACGTCGAGGGCACGGCCACGCGCTGACCGAGATCCCGTGAGCTGACCCACGCCGGGGACACAGCACGGAGGTGGCGACCGGCCACCTCCGTGCCGCGCGCCCCCAGGCGCGACTCGGGCCTTGCCCGGGGTCGGCTCAGATCGGCATCGGTCCCGCGCCCGGTCTGCCGGTCACCAGGACCACCCGAAGTGCCGGGCGAGGATCACGACGAGACCCGTGAGCCCGAGCATCACGAGGATGCCGAGGGTCCAGGACACGACCTCGAGGGTGATCCGGCTGGCCCGGATCCGCTCGAACCTAGCCATGCGGATGAGCCGTCCGGTCGAGCGGGTTGAGCCTGCCGACCAACGCCTTCACCGAGTGCAAGCCACCGGAGGCCTCGCCGACCATGCACCCGCTGAGGGCGCCGAGGGCGATCCCGGGTGGACCACCGAAGATCGAGCCGGCGCGGGCCGCGGTCAGCACGCCACCCTCGAGCAGGATGCGCGCCGACAGATCGGTCGCAGCCACTACCCCACCACCCTCGAGGCCGCCCTTCGCGCAGGGGTTGACGAAGCGACGGATGAGCTCGCGCTGCCGCGCGTCGATGAACTTCGCGAACCAGTTCCACGGGGCGGCGCACGACGTGGTGCCCTGCAGGCAGAGATCGCCGTGAGCGGCCGGGACGGCCGATCCCGCGGCCGAGCGTGAGCGACGAGCGGACGCCCGGGCTGATGTGGGGACCACAGCTCGCCGTGGACCGTGCGACCCCAGCAGTGGTGACGGTCGCAGTGTTGGGCCGAGATGCGCAGCCCGTGGAACCGCTTGGCCCGCAGGTGGCCGTGGACGTGCACCAACCGCCGGTAGCGGTAGTAGCCCACGATCCAGGTCTCGACGTGGGTGTGGTGGTTGGTGAGGTGGTGACCGAGGATCCGGTGCTTCGCCTTCGGCACGTGGTCGGCGTGCTGCGCGGTCGAGACCGCGGGAGTCAGCAGCGTGAGCACCAGCGCAGCCAGCACGACGACGACGGTGCGCGCCAGCGGCGCGCGTGGGGTGGAGAACATCGCAGGTCCTTTCCCGAGATGGACAGAACGTCGCCGTTGCGCGAAGCATGTCATATCAAGATGGCCATGTATACACCTTTCCAGCGATTACCCTCCAGCTGGAAGCGGGCCGCCACCGCCAGCGATCCCGGAGTACCGCTGGCCGCCGGCGGCGTGCCATCGAGGAACAGGTAGAGGTCCGCCAGCGACAGGTAGTTCACCTTCAGACTCGCCGCTGGCGCTGCGCCCGACTCGGCCGGCAGGGACACTCGAAAGACGGTCTCGCCGCTGCCCGAGCAGCGCCGCCTTGCCGACGATTCCGAGGCCTGCGCCCGTTGCCGCCGCGGGGCGTGGACACCGAGGCCACCACCTTGCTCATCCAGGCCTCGGAGCGGCGCCGGTGCCCGGGGCCCCGCCTATCAGGATGTCGCCGTCCTCGATCGAGGCCAGCTCCACCCGGGCCGAGCCGGCGGCCCTCGAGCCAGTTGCGCATTTCCTCGGCCAGGAAGGCCGGGCGCGTCGCCCGCCAGGGTCACGCGGGGACGAGCGATGCGCAGGCGCACCGTCGGCTCGTCGCCGAAGAGCGCCGCCCGGACGACGTCCCGCCAGGTGGAGTGCAGCTCCAGTCGCTCGACGCTGAGCACCCGCTGCCCGTCGAGAGCCGTCGACAGTGACTCCGTCGAGCACCAAGCACCGGTGGAAAGCTGAAGATCTCCACGTGCTTGTAGTCCGCGCGGAAGCTGCTCATCTCGGCCAGCGCCTCACGGGTCGACCGATCGGCGTAGGGCCCCAGCGCGACGCGCCCGCCGCGACGACGGACACAGAAGGAATACCCACGGCAGGGGGCGGAGGTACCAGGGCCTGTAGAACTTGCCCATCATCCGGCGTATCTGGCGTTCATCAGTTCGCATAAATGCTCCTGGCGCCCCGGGGACGTTCACGGACCGTGCCAAGTGGGCCTTACGCTGGACGCCTTGAGACGCATCAGGGGCCGCTCCACGCTGCGGTCACTCGTGTACGTAACCCGTGCCGGACATGGTGTTACCCGCGCGGTACGAAATTCTCCCGAAGAGGTGTCCGGTCAGGGGGGCCGTGACGGCCCGTCCGCGGTGACAGTTGTCGCCGCCGACCGGAGAGGTTTCGACAGCGGACCGCCCCTGGTTGCGCCAGGACCGCACTTCGCTGTGCCGGGATGGCTCGCCGAGGCCTCGCGCCGCCCGAAGGCGGCAGCAGTGAGACACGGCTGTCAGGCGCGCCCGTGCGGCGCCGACGCGCGGAAGCTTCCCCTGCCCCACCCAACGCGCCATTGTCTGCGCATGGTGCTGCCTGGTCACGAGCCCGCCCATCACGACAACCCGCTAGTGGCCCGTCAGCTGGTGGAGCACCAACATGTTCCTGCTGGTGACGTTGGTCCTGCTGGCGGCGGTCTTCTATCCGATCTGGAAGCCGCTGCTGCTCGGCACCGTGTTCGCCGCCTCGGTGACGGGCCTGCACCGCCGGCTGCTGCAAGCGCCTGTGGGGCCGCAGCTACCTGTCGGCGACGATCTTCACCTTGGCGGCCGCGCTGCTGATCCTGACGCCCCTGGCGGCGCTGACCATCGAGGCCATCCGCCAGGCCATCGAGGCCCTCGCCCTGGTGCGCCAGGCGCTGGAGCGCGGCGGGACTGCAGGGGATCCTGAGCAAGCTGCCCGACACGATCGAAAACGCTGCTCCGGCCGCATGGTCCCCAAGGCGCGCGGGAGCGCTGCCCAGCCGGATCGGCCGAGGCGGGCGCTGGGCGGCGATGCAGGCCCAGAGCGCGCTGGCGGCGCTGTCGGAGTTCGCCTTCGATCTCGCGATGATGATGATCGCCTTCTTCTTCATCCTCACCGACGGCAAGCGGCTGGTGAGCTGGGTGACAGGCGGTATCGCCCCTGGGCAGCGCCCGCACCCAGGAGCTGCTCGACGGAGTGCCGGCATGGTGACCCGCTCGGTGATGGGCTCGAACGTCCTCACCGGCATGGCCCAGGCCGCGGTGGCCACCGTGGGCTACCTCATCGTCCAGGCGCCCAAGCCGCTGTTCTTCGGCCTGGCCACCCTGCTGGCGTCGTTCATCCCCTCGGTGGGGACGGCCATCGTCGCGCTGCCCCTGGCCGGCCTCCTCTATCTGATGGGCCGGCCCTGGGCGGCGCTGTTCCTGGCCTCTGGTCGCTGTTCCTGATCGTGGCGGTGGTGGACAACCTGCTGCGGCCCTGGCTGATAAAAGCCGAGTGCAGATCCACGGTGCTTTCATCTTCTTCTCGCTCATCGGCGGCATCATGCTGTTCGGCTTCTCCGGGCTGGTCGTCGGACCGCTCGCGCTGGGTCTGTTCATGAGCCTGGTGCGCTTCCACGCCCGCGACGTCGCACCTCCGCGGCGGCCGGAGGCCGCTGACCCCGGCCTTCCTCCGACATTCCACATGGCGTCCCCCAGCAGACGGCAACGCCGCCTTTCTTGCCCTCGTCCGACGCAACTGCCGCCCCGGCACCTGGTCCGCGGGCGTGACCCTGCAGCGCCGGGCGCGGTGGCGGTGCAATCCCGCGAGGAGGAGGAGATCGTCCTGCGGGTGCGGGTGCCCGGCCGGCCGGTGGCGGTCACGGTGGTGCTCTACCCGGGTGAGCGGGAGTGGGACTGCGACTGCGGCGGGCGGGTCAGCCCCTGCGAGCACGTGGCGGCGGCCGCCATCGCGCTCGGGGCCGGCGACGACGGCCCGGTGGAGGCCGGCGGCCGCGGCCCCCGTCGGCGGCCAGCTGGGGGCGGGTCGTCTACCGTTTTACCCGCGCCGCGGGCGGGCTGCGCCTGCGCCGCTTCATCGCCGCCGGCGAGGGACCGGAGAAGCCGCTGGCCGGCACGCTCTCCGCGCCTGCTGTCCCAGCCCGCCCTGGCCGCGACGGTGCAGCCCGAGCAGCACGACCTGAGGGCCGACCTGCTGCTGGAGGCGGGCGCCGGGGGCGTGCTTGCCGCCCAGCAAGCTGGACGCCCTGCTGCAAGGTGCTGGTGGGGGCCCGCGACGTGCTGCTGGACGGCGTGCCGGTGGTCGATCGTCGAGGAGGAGGTGCTGCCCCGGGCGGTGATCGAGGACTCGGCGAGCGAGGTGGTGGTCACCATCGGGCGCGACCCGCGCGTGGTCGAGGTGGTGAGCCCGGCGGTGGCCCTGTGCAGCGACGGGACGCTGGCCCGCCTGGGCGAGACCGAGCTGAGCGGCGGCTGGCTGCAGAACCTGCCCATCCGCAACCGCTACCGGGCCGCCGAGAGCGGCCGAGCTGGTGACCCGCGTGCTGCCCGATCTCAGCCGGCGCATGGCGGTCGAGGTGCGCAGCCGGCGCTGCCGCGGGTGGTGCGCGACCTCGAGCCGCGCATCTCGCTCGACCTGCAGCACCTGGACGGCGGGCAGACCTGTCGGTGCTGCCGACCCTGGTCTACGGCGTCGCCGCCCTGCGTGCGCATCGACGAGGGGCGGATGGTCCACCTGCGCGGCCCGGTGCCGGTCCGGGCCGCCGACCGGGAGCGCCGCCTGGTCGAGCGGCTGCGCGACGAGCTGAACCTGATGCCCGGCCGGCGCGCGCAGCTTCGACGGCGCGCGACGCGGGGCTGTTCGCCGCCAAGCTGCGGCGCTGGCGGGGCACGCCTCACCGGCGAGGCGGCCGCGGCATCGTCGGCACCCGGGCCCGGCTCGCGCCCCGGCTGTCGGTGCGAGGCGCCTCCGGCGCGGCGGCGGGGCCGAGGCGGTCCGCTTCGATCTGCGCTTCGAGGTGGTCGGACGAGCGGCGACGGCCCCGCCGCCGGCGGCGGGCGCTTCGTCGACGCCGGCGGCGGTGGTGCGCGCCTGGCAGGAGGGGCTGGGGCTGGTGCCCGCTCGATGGCGGCGGCTGGGCGCCGCTGCCGCTGCGACTGGCTGGCCAAACACGGCCAGCGGCTGGCCGACCTGCTGGCGGCGCGCGAGAGCCGACGGCCGCGTGGCCACCCACGCCCTGCCCGCGCTGGGGCGCGCTGTGCGACGACCTCGACCACCCGCCGCCCGCCCAGCCTGCAGCGGCTGGCGCCGCTGCTGGCCGGCTTCGAGCGCCTGCCCGACGGCGCCGCTGCCCGCCGATTTCACCGCCACCTTGCGCCCCTACCAGCAGCCGGGGCGTCGACTGGCTGGCCTTCCTGCGCCAGGCGGGCCTGGGCGGCGTCCTGGCCGACGACATGGGCCTCGGCAAGACGCTGCAGGCGCTGGCGGTGTTGCGCCGGGGCGAGCAAGACCCTGGTGGTCTGCCCGACCAGCGTGCTGCCCAACTGGCAGGCGCGAGCTGAGCCGCTTCCGGCCCGGCGCTGCAGGTCTGCGCCTACCACGGCGCCGGCCGCGACGCTGGATCCCGAGGCCGACGTGGTGCTGACCACCTACGCGCTGCTGCGCCTCGACGCCGAGCGGCTGCGCCGGGCCCGCGGCGCGGCGCTGGGACCTGGTGGTGCTCGACGAGGCCCAGGCCATCAAGAACCCGGACAGCCAGGTGGCCCGCGCCGCCTTCGCGCTCGAGCGCCGACGTTCCGCCTGGCCCTGACCGGCACCCCGGTCGAGAACCGCCTCGACGAGCTGTGGAGCCTGCTGCACTTCACCAACCGGGGCCTGCTCGGGCGGGCGGCGCGACTTCGAGGAGCGCTTCGCCCGGCCCATCGCCGACGGGGTCGCCGGCGGCGGCCGAGGCGCTGCGCCGCAAGATCAAGCCCTTCGTGCTGCGCCGGCACAAGCAGGAGGTGGCGCCCGAGCTGCCGCCGCGCACCGAGGCGGTGCTGCGGGTGGCGCTCGACGAGCGCGAGCGCGAGCTCTACGACGCCGTGCGGGCGGCCACCCGGGCCGACGTGGTGGCGCTGCTGGACGGCGGGCGGCAGGGTGATGAAGGCGCTCGAGGCGCTGCTGCGGCTGCGCCAGGCCGCCTGCCACCCGGCGCTGCTGCCCGGGCCAGGAGGCGCGCACGCTCGTCCAAGGTCGAGCGCCTGGTGGAGGCGCTGGAGCTGGCGGCGGCCGAGGGGCACAAGGCGCTGGTGTTCTCGCAGTGGACCTCGCTGCTCGACCTGATCGAGCCGCGCCTGGAGGCGGCCGGGCTGGCGCTTCATCCGCCTCGACGGCTCGACCCGCGATCGCGGCGAGGTGGTGACGCGGCTTCCAGTCGCCGAGGGGCCGCCGGTCATGCTGATCTCGCTCAAGGCCGGCGGCGTCGGGCTGAACCTCACCGCCGCCGACCACGTCTTCCTGTGCGACCCCTGGTGGAACCCGGCGGTCGAGGCCCAGGCCGCCGACCGCGCCCACCGCATCGGCCAGGACAAGCCGGTGATGGTCTACCGCCTGGTCGCCGCGGACACCGTCGAGGAGCGCATCCTCGGCCTGCAGGAGCAGAAGCGCGCCCTGTTCGACGCCGCCCTGGGCGACGCCGGCCGCCGCCGGCGGCCTGACCCGGGGCGATCTGCTCGAGCTGCACCTGGGCCTGAACGAATCGTCGGCAGCGACTACTTCTTGCGCTGGGCCAGCGCCGCCGAGTTGATGCAGTAGCGGAGGCCGCCGGGCGCGGGCCGTCGGGGAAGACGTGACCGAGGTGGCCGCCGCAGCGGCTGCAGTGCACCTCGACCCGCATCATGCCCAGGCTGTGTCGGCCTTGGTCTCCACGGCCTCGGTGGCCGACCGGCGCGCAGAAGCTGGGCCAGCCGGTGCCCGAATCGAACTTGGTCTCCGAATCGAACAGCTCCTGCCCGCAGCCGGCGCACAGGTAGACGCGCCGGATCGTGGCTGTCCCAGAAGGCGCCGGTGAACGCCCGCTCGGTCCCCTTGCGCCGCAGGACCTGGTACTGCTCGGGCGAGAGGCGGCTCTTCCACTCGGCGTCGGTGAGCGGTCTTGGTCTTCTCGGCCATGACGGGAAGTCTTAGCAAAACCGCGGGCGTCGGGCCAGGGCACGGCTAGCGGCGGCGGACTAGGTGCTGCGCAGGCCAGCCGCCGGTAGAGCGGACATTCGCCGGTCAGGCCTCGCCGCAGGAGCACGCCCGCCGCGGCCACCGCCACGCCCCGGGCCTTCCAGCGGCGCAGGGCCAGGGCGGCCATCGCCAGGCCGGTCAGCAGAGAAATCCAGCGCTCGGGCTCGCGTACGTTCTTGTGCGCCAGGCGGCCGAAGAGCCGGGGCGCTTTTCGCACGGTAGAATTCGTCGATGTTCATGCCCACAAGGTAGGTCCGAGCGGGGCGAGACGCCTCTGGATACAGCCCTGAAACCGTGGCGCGCCAGGCCCCGGCTGCGCGCGGGAAGTCAGGGCCGGGAGCGCGACGGCGGCATGCCCGGCAAGGTCAGCTTGCGCCGGCGTCCCTCGGAGTCGAGGGCCCGCTTGCGCTTCTTGTCCTCGGCCTCCGCCTTCCGCTTCTTGGGGGGCCGCTCGTAGACCCGGGGCTTCACTGCCACTGGCAGGTCGGCTCGGGGCGGCCGGCGGGCGGGGGGCGGCGGACGCCGCGGGGCCAGGGCCTCCAGCGGCGGGGGCGGCGGGGACAGGGCCGCCCGGGCCAGCGCCTTCAGGGTCACGTCGGCAAAGGAGGGGTCCAGCACCGGCAGCGGCGGCGCGGCGGAGCGGCCTCGGCCGTCTCGTCCTCGGCCAGCTCCAGCAGCAGCTCCTCTTCGGGGGCGACGTCGCCGGCGCGCAGAGCCTCGACGATGGAGCGGAAGGCGCGCATCTCCTTCGAATCGCCCTGGGTGAAACGAGCCATGTACGGCCGGCGCTCGTTCACCGACTCGGCCACGTGCACGTTCGAGGGGATCCAGCCCAGGATGGGCAGGGAGATGCCGAGGTAGTCCTCGACCATGCGCGAGACCGCCTGCAGGACCCCCACCCGGCTGGGGTCGTCGACCTGATTGCCCACCAGGTAGGCGCCGAAGCGTTTGAGGATCGGCTCGACCTTGTCGCCGAAGGCGTCGTCCTCGGCCCGGATCCGCAGCAGCAGATCCTTCACCTTCTCGCCCTCCTTGCTGGCCAGCGCCGGCTCCAGCAGGTCAGGCGTGCGGGCTGCGCGCGGCGTGGTGGCGCAGGGTGCGCAGCACGGCGCCCTTCAGGAAGGCGTAGGCGTCGTGCATCGAGGTCACCTGCGGGGTGGCCACCACGATGCGCTGCTGACCGAGCTCGAAGAAGTCGAGGGCGTTGTAGCCCACGCCCGGCGCCCACGTCGACGACCACGAAGTCGGTGCGTCAGCCCGCGCAGCTTGCGAATGATCCGCAGCTTCTGGGTGTGGGTGATGTTGGCGGCGGCCACCGTCACCCCGGTGCCGGCCAGCAGCTTCAGCCGGGGGATGCCGGTGTCGGTCAGGGCCTCCTCCAGCGATCGCCGTCGGCGGCCAGCAGGGCCGCGATGCCCGGCCTTGGGCCGACTGACCCCCAGCATGAGGTGCAGGTTGGCGGCGCCCAGGTCGAGGTCGCACAGGACCACCTCGTGGCCGGCCTGGGCCAGGGCCACCGCCAGGTTGGTGGCGACGATGCTCTTGCCCACCCCACCCTTGCCGCCGCCGACGCTGATGATCCTGGTGTCGACCTTGTCGGCGGTGCTCGGTCGTTGGCGTTTTCACCCGACGATGTCCCCACCCCCTGAAATCGACTCGTCGGGCCGAGAACTTGAGCAGCCGGCACGTTTCCGAGGCCGCTCGACTTGACTTGGCGCGCGCGTTACCGTATTCGCCCCGTTTCGACCACGTCGCCACGTTTCCAAAGGCAGGCCTCACCTCGATGCCGGAGATGAACATCATCCAGGCGGTGAACGACTGCCTGCGGCTGGAGATGCGCCGCGATCCGCGCGTCGTGGTGCTGGGCGAGGACGTCGGCCGCTTCGGCGGCGTGTTCCGCGCCACCACCGGCCTGCAGGAGGAGTTCGGCGCCGACCGCTGCTTCGACACGCCGCTGGCCGAGGCGGGCATCATCGGCACCGCCATCGGCATGGCGCTGTACGGCCTGCAAGCCCGGTGCCCGAGATCCAGTTCGCCGACTTCATCTATCCCGGCCTTCGATCAGATCGTGAACGAGCTGGCCAAGCTGCGCTACCGCTCGGGCGGCGAGTACCCGGCGCCGGTGGTGATCCGCACGCCGGTGGGCGGCGGCATCCGCGGCGGCCACTACCACTCGCAGTCGCCCGAGGCGCTGTTCATCCACACGCCCGGGCTGAAGGTGGTCGGCCCCGTCCAACCCGATCGACGCCAAGGGGCTGCTGCGCCTCGGCATCCGCGGCGAGGATCCGGTGATCTTCATGGAGCCCAAGCGGGTCTACCGCGCCGTCGCGCGGCGAGGTGCCCGAGGGCGAGTACACCATCCCGCTCGGCGAGGCCAAGGTGGTGCGCGAGGCGCCGGGCGCGGCCGCGCCGGTCACCGTGCATCGCCTGGGGCGCCATGGTGCACACCGCGCTCGAGGCCGTCGAGAAGGCGCAGCCGCAGGCGCGGCTACGACCTCGAGCTCATCGACCTGCGCACGCTGATGCCGTTCGACATCGAGGCCATCATCGACGTCGGTGAAGAAGACCGGGCGGGTGGTGGTCGTGCACGAGGCGCCGCGCACCTGCGGCTTCGGCGCCGAGCTGGCCGCCACGCATCCAGGAGCGGGCCATGCTGCACCTGGAGGCGCCCATCCTGCGCGTCACCGGCTTCGACACGCCGTTCCCCTACACGCTCGAGCACGAATACCTGCCCGACGCCGATCGCATCCTCGATGCGCGTCGAGCGGGTCGTGAGCTTCTGAGTCGCCGCGACGGCACGAGCGCCGATGGCCTACGAATTCAAGCTGCCCGACATCGGCGAAGGCGTCGTCGAGGGCGAGGTCGTCCGCTGGCTGGTCAAGGAGGGCGACATGGTCGCGCGAGGACCAGCCGATGGTCGAGATCATGACCGACAAGGCGACGGTCGAGATCCCGGCGCCGCGCGCCGGGACGCGTCGGCAAGCGCATGTACGCCGAGGGCGCAGATCTGCCCGGTGGGCAAGGTGCTGATCACCATCGAGCGAGACGGCGACGCCGGCGCCGACGGCGTCGGCGGCGCCGCGCAGCGCCGCGGCCGCCGACGGCCGGCGCCAGCACCGGCGTCGCCGCGGCGGCGCCGCGGCCGCGGCAGCCGCGCGCGGCGCCGCGCGCCGGCGGCGAGCGGCGGCACCGCGCGCGACCGAGGTGCTGGCCACGCCGGCCACGCGCAAGCTGGCGCGCGAGCTGGGCGTCGACATCTGCGCGGCGTCGCGGGCACCGGGCCCGGCGGGGCGCATCACCTCCGACGACGTGCGCGGCACCAGGCCGCGCTGGCGGCGACGCGGGCCGGCAGCCGCGAGCCGGCGCGCCGGCCGGCGCCGCGCCGCGCGGCCAGCGCCGCAGCGAGCCGGCGACGTGCGCGTGCCCTTCCGGGGCGTGCGCAAGAAGATCGCCGAGCACCTGGTGCAGTCGAAGCACACGGCCGCGCACTTCACCTACGTCGAGGAGGTCGACTGCACCGACTGGTCGAGCTGCGCGAGCAAGGCCAACGTGCGCCTGGCCGACGCGGGGCATCGAAGCTGTCGTTCCTGCCCTTCATCATCAAGGCGACCGTCGGCGGCGCTGCGCAGTTCCCGCAGCTGAACGCCACGCTGGACGAGGCGGCGCGGCGAGATCGTGCAGCGCGCGCCAGTACCACATCGGCCTGGCCACCGCGACCGACCGCGGGCTGATCGTGCCGGTGATCCGCGACGCCGACCGGCAAGTCGATCGTCGACCTGGCGCGCGGAGATCGAGCGGCTGGCCGCGGCGACCCGACCGGCAAGGCCACGCGCGAGGAGCTGTCGGGCTCGACCTTCACCATCACCAGCCTGGGCGCGCTGGGCGGCGTGCTGGCGACGCCCATCATCAACCACCCCGAGGTGGCGATCCTGGGCGTGCACAAGATCGCCAAGCGCCCGGCGGTGCGAGGGCGACAAGATCGTCATCGCGCGACCTCATGAACCTGTCGCATCTCGGTCGACCACCGGGTGGTGGACGGCTACGACGCCGCCCGCTTCGTGGCCGAGATCAAGGCAGCGCTGGAACACCGGGCCTGCTGTTCCTCGAGTCGGTCTAACCATGAGGCCGACGCAAGTCCGTGACCAAGGCAGCCGCGATCGATGCCACCCGCAAGGCCCGCAGCCGCCAGGCGCCGGCCCGCCGCCCGGCGACCGGCACCCGCTCGGGCATGCCCGGCCTCGGCGCCGAGCGGTCCGACGGCGAGGTCGAGGTCTGGACCGACGAGGACGAGGCGCGCGCCACCGGCCTGCTGCAGATCCTGGACGAGCACGGGCAGCGCCGACCCGACCGCGGTCCCGCGCTGTCGCGCCGGCGAGCTGCGCGCGGATGTACGCCGGCATGTTGCGCATCCGCCTGCTCGACGAGCGCCTGATGCCGCTGCAGCGCCAGGGGCGCATCGGCTTTTACATCGGGGCCAGCGGGCAGGAGGCGGCGATCATCGCCGGCGCGCAGGCGCATCGGCGCCCGAGGACTGGTTCGTGCCCGGCGCTGCGCGAGACCGGCGCGGCGCTGTACCGCGGGCTGCCGCTGCGCACGCACATGGCGCAGATGTTCGGCAACGCCAACGACATCGGCCAGGGCCGGCAGATGCCCTGTCCACTCGGGCTCGCGCGCCAGCCACCACGTCGTCGATGTCCTCGTGCGTGGCCACCCAGCTGCCCCACGCCACCGGCATCGCCATGGCGGCCAGGATCAAGGGCGAAGACGGTGGCGCTGGGCTACTGCGGCGACGGCGGCACCAGCGAGGAGGACTTCCACGTCGGCGCTCAACTTCGCCGCGGTCTTCAAGGCGCCGGTGGTGTTCGTCTGCCAGAACAACCAGTGGGCGATCTCGACCCCGCTGCGAGCTGCAGACGCGTCTCGGCAGACCATCGCGCATCAAGGGCGCTGGCCTACGGCATGCCGTCGCGTGCGCGTCGACGGCAACGACGTCTTCGCCATGTACGCCGCCATCAAGCAGGCGGTGGACCGCGCGCGCGCGGGCGGCGGCGCCACGCTTCATCGAGGCGGTGACCTACCGCATGGGCGCGCACAGCTCGTCGGACGATCCCACGCGCTACCGCGACGAGGCCGAGCCCGATCGCCTGGAAGGAGCAAGGATCCGCTGCGTGCGCTTTCGCACCTGGCTGCTGGCCCAGGGAGTGATCATCGGCGAGAGCGAGAGCCGCTCTGGCCGCCGAGCTGGAGCGCGAGATCCGCGAGGCCATCGCCGCTGGAAGAAGCGGTCGGCCCGCCGCCGCTGCGACTCCTGATCGAGGACGTCTTCGCCGACGCCGCCTGGACCTGCGCGAGCAGCTGGCCGACCTGAGCGGGTGCGCCGGCCAAACGCTGTCGTTGAGCAGCCGGGCCTCGCTGCCACGGGCCCGCCAAGCATCGGCCGAGGTGGGCGACTTGCGCTATAAGCCGCCCCGTGGCACCGGAAACGGTTCGCGTCGACGCGCTGGTGATCGGCGCCGGGCCCGGGCGGCTACGTCGCGGGCATCCGCCTGGGCCAGCTGGGCAAGAAGGCCATGGTGGTCGAGAAGGACAAGCCCGGCGGCATCTGCCTGAACGTCGGCTGCATCCCGTCCAAGGCGCTGATCAACGCCTCGAAGCTCTACGACAAGGTCAGGCACGGCGCCGACATCGGCATCCTGGCCGACAACATCCGCGTCGACATGGGCCAAGATGCAGACCTGGAAGGGCGAGGTCGTCGGCAAGCTGACCGGCGGCGTGCAGCACGCTGCTGAAGGCCAACGGCTGCGACTACCGCACAGGGCATCGCGCGCGCTGACCGCGCCGCAACACGGTCGAGGTGCAGGGCCAGGGCGCCGACGCCGGCAAGACGTACCTCGTCCAGGCCGACAACATCATGCTGGCCACCGGCTCGCGGCCCGATCGAGATCCCGGGCTTCAAGTTCGACGGCAACCGCATCGTCGATTCGACCGGCGCGCTGGCCTTCCGCGAGGTGCCCGAGCGCCTGGTGGTCATCGGCGGCGGCTACATCGGCATCGAGATCGGCACGCTTTACGCCAAGCTGGGCGCCAAGGTCACGGTGGTCGAGGCGCTGCCGGCCATCCTGCCCGGCACCGATCCCGAGCTGGCCCAGGTGGTCGCGCGCAAGCTGAAGAAGCTGGGCGTCGAGGTGCTGACCGGCGCCAAGGCCAAGGGCTGGACCGAGAAGGGCGACCGCGCGCGTGGTCACCGGTCGAGACCGCCGGGGGCGAGGTCACCATCGACGCCGACAAGGTGCTGGTGGCGGTGGGCCGCCGGCCCAACTCGCGAGGGCCTGGGCCTGGAGGCGGTGGGCGTGAAGGTCGAGCGCGGCTTCGTGCCGGTCGATCGCCGCATGCGCACCAACGTGCCCGGCATCTACGCCATCGGCGACGTGGCCGGCCAGCCGATGCTGGCCCACAAGGCCTCGCACGAGGCCGAGGTGGTGGCCGAGGTCATCGCCGGCCACAAGGCCGAGATGGACGTGCGCATGCATCCCCGCCGTCATCTTCAGCGATCCGGAGATCGCCACCGCCGGCATCACCGCCGAGGAGGCCGAGAAGCGCGGGCCGCAAGGTCAAGATCGGCAAGTTCCCCTTCGCGGCGCTGGGGCGCGCCATCGCCAACGCCGACACCGACGGCTTCGTGAAGGTGGTCATCGACGCCGAGCACCAACGAGGTGCTGGGCATCCACGTGGTGGGCAACGGCGCCTCGCGACATCATCGCCGAGGCGGCGCTGGCCATCGAGATGGGCGCCCTGGCCGACGACCTGGGCCTGACCATCCACGCCCACCCCACCCTGCCCGAGGCGATCATGGAGGCCGGCAAGGCCAGCCTGGGCGAGGCGATCCACATCCAGAACCGCTGACACGTTTGCACCGGAGAGCGACCCGCATGAGAGTGCTGGTCACCGGCGGCGCCGGCTACATCGGCTCGCACACGGTGGGGCTGCTGCGGCGCGGGGCGACCAGGTGGTGGTGCTGGACACGCTGGAGCTCGGGCTACAAGCAGGCGCTCGGGCGACACGCCCGCTGGTGGTGGGCAACACCCGCGACGAGGACCTGGTGCGCAGGGTCCTGCGCGAGCACAAGCTCGAGGCGGTGATCCACTTCGCCGCCTACAAGGCCGCCGGCGAATCGGTGGGCAACCCGGGCAAGTACTTCGACAACAACGTCTACGGGACCCTGCGCTTGCTCGAGGCGATGCGCAACGAGGGGGTGCGGCGCTTCGTCTTCTCGTCGACGGCGGCGGTCTACGGCAACCCGCAGGTGTTGCCGGTGGTGCGAGAGCGCCGAGCTGCGGCCCGGAGAATCCCTACGGCGAGAGCAAGCTGATGGTGGAGCAGATGTTGCCCTGGTACGACCAGGCCTTCGGGCTGCGCTCGGTGGCCCTGCGCTACTTCAACGCCGCCGGGCGCGCTGCTCGACGGCAGCAACGGCGAGGATCCCCGCCAGGCGCAGAACCTGGTGCCCCTGGTGATGAAGGCGGCCACCGGCCGCGCCGCCCACCATCAAGGTGTTCGGCACCGACTACCCCACGCCCGACGGCACCTGCATCCGCGACTACATCCACGTGCTGGACCTGGCCGACGCCCACCTCGCGGCGCTGGACTACCTGGCGGCCAAGGAGCGCAGCGACGTCTTCAACCTGGGCACCGGCAAGGGCGCCTCGGTCAAGGAGGTGCTGGCCGCCGCCCGCACGGGCCGCCGGCCGCGGAGCATCCCCACCGAGTGCGTCGCGCGCCGGGCCGGCGACCCGGTCTCGGTCTGGGCGGACAACACCAAGGCCCGCCAGGGCCTCGGCTGGACCCCCCGCTACGGCCTGGAGGAGATCGTCGCCAGCGCCTGGAAGTGGCAGTCCGGCCACCCCGACGGCTTCAGATAAAGCCGATCCGGCTGAGTCCTCGACTCCCCTCTCCCTAACCCTCTTCCCGCGGACGGGGAAGAGGGGACCGGAGCAGAGGGGACCGGATTGGGGCTCCCTCTCCCCGTCTGCGGGAGGGCAGTGAAGAACCGAAAGACCAGCCAAACCGGTGGTTCTTGGCGTCGCGGAACGTCTCCTCGATCTGCATCCGCTTCGCGTAGAGGCTCACCACCTTGGACGCATCGTCGCTGTCCGGATAGTGAAGTGGCGAGCAGCCACGGATCGAGGGCCGACTGGCGGAGTCTCGCGCTCCTCCTTGCATTTGGGAGGGGGCGGCTTCCGGCCCGGCTTGCGGCGCTTGCGGACAAGCACCAAGCGACAGGGGATGCGTTGTTTGACGAACAGCTCGAAGGACCCCACGTCCGTCGGGGTGGTGGTCGCTCCTGCATAGAACTGTTCCTTCGAGATTATCTGGCCGGTGTCGTCCGATACCGCCTTTGCCGTACCCCGGATGCGGCCAAGAAAATCCCAGCCCTGCTTGAGGACCTCTTCGAAGAACGGGCCCTTGAAGCCAGCGTCAGTGACGACGACGGGCCGGCAGTCCGAGGGCAAGATCGACTTCAGCGTGCACAAGAATCGGGCCTCTCGACAGCAGCGTTGCCCAGCTTGCTCTGCGGGATGGACCTCCAGATAGATCGGCAAGGCGCGCCCGCCTATCGGCACTGCGGCCACCAGGGCGTGTTGGGCCTCGCCAGCGTGGGTCCAGTCGACCAGCACAACCGGCCGGGTGCAGCCCGAATAAGAGCCGATGGGACGAGGGCCAAGAAGAATGAACAGCCGGTCCTCGAGCCACGAAGATTGCCCAAGAGGCGATCCACGCACTTGATGCCGTGCTTCGGCTTGGCTTCGCCTGGCAGGTTGCGTCCGATGGTTGCCGGGGTTAGCCGCCCGCCCCTGATGACCCCTTCCGTCAGCGCTTGATCACCGCCGCAAAGCGAGCGGCATGAATTCCTTCGCTGCAGCCTCTCGACGACCTGCCGTACCATCTGATGCGACGCGCATCCTGTGACTCCTTGAGCTTAGACAACCCAAGAAGATCACGTTTCGGGATGCGCGTCCACTGAGGGTCCCTTTTTTCGTGGTCGCGGCGGGCGCTGGCTCGCGACTACTTGATCGCCAGCAGCTCGATGTCGAACACCAGCGTGCCGGCCGGGGCGCCCCGGCGGGGCTTGTCGCCGTAGGCCAGCTTGCCGGGGATCCAGAAGCGGGTCTTCTCGCCGACGACCATCAGCTGCACGCCCTCGGTCCAGCCGGGGATGACGCCGTTCAGCGGGAACGCTCGCGGGCTCGCCGCGCGTCGACCGAGCTGTCGAACATCTTGCCGTCGGTGGTCCAGCCCGTGTAGTGCACCACGACCGTGCTCTCGGCCTTGGGGTGCTCCTTGCCGTGCCCTTCTTGAGGACCCGGTAGGCGATGCCCGACTTGGTCTTCTTGGCGCTCTCGGGCGGGGCGGCCACGTCCTCGGGACCTTGGGCGGCGGCGGGCGGCTTGTCGATGCCCAGCAGCTCGACGTCGAACACCAGCATGCCGGCCGGGCGCCCGGCCGGCGGCGTGTCGCCGTAGGCCAGCTCCGCCGGGATCCAGAAGCGGCGCTTCTCGCCCTCGACCATCAGCTGCACGCCCTCGGTCCAGCCCTTGATGACCTCGTTGAGCGGGAAGGTGGCGGGCTGCGCCGCGATCGACGCGAGCTGTCGAACTTGCCCCGTCGGTGGTCCAGCCCGTGTAGTGCACCTTGACCGTGTCGGTGGCCGCCGGCTTGTCCTTGCCGGTGCCCGGCGTCAGCACCTTCGAGGCCAGCCCGCTGGCGGTCTTCTCAGCGTCGGCGGGGGCGGCCTTCACGTCGGCGGGCGCGTTCGGATCGGCCGGCGTGGCCCGGCGGGCGGTGCCGCCGCCGCGGGCTGCGGTCTTGGGGGGCGGAGGTGGCGCCGTCCTTCTGGTCGGCCTTGTTGCACCCGGCGGCGCTTGCCACCAGAGCCGCCGCTGCGGCCACGCCCAGGGAGAAGAGGTCGGTGATCCGGGTAATGCGCATACGGTCGTCTAACACGCAACCGGCGGCCGCTCAAACCTCCGCGACGTTCGCCAGCGGCAAGCTGACCGCTGCGCCGGTCTCCGCCGATCGGTAGACCGCCAGCACGATCTCCAGGGCCTTCAGCCCCTCGCGCCCATCGATAGCCGGGGCGCGCCCCTCGCGGAGGCCGCCACGAAATCCTCCAGCTGGCGCTGGTGCGCCGAGATGTCCAGGTTCATCGGGTTGGACGCGCCATCGGACCGGTCCTTGTCCGCCGCCCGCAGCCGCTCCAGCTCCGCCTCCTCCTCGCCGCTGCTCTCGCCAGCTGCCAGAACGCGACGTCGTTGCCGTCCAGGATGATGCTGCCCCGTTCACCGTGCACCTCCACCCGGCGGGCGAAACCCGGGCGAAGGAGGTGGTCGCCTCGATGACCCCGGCAGCGCCGCCGCGATAACTGCACCAGGGCCAGCGCCGTGTCCTCGCCCTCGATGTAGGGGTGGTGCCGCGCGCTGGTGTAGCCCGTACGACCGAGGCCGCCGGGCCGGCAAAGTACTGCGCCAGGTCCACGGTGTGAATCGCCTGGTTGATGAGCGCCCCACCGCCGTCCAGGGCCTTGGTGCCCCGCCAGCGCGCCGCCTGGTAGTACGCCCGCGGTGCGGAACCACTTCACGTAAGCGTCCACCACATAAAGCCGGCCCAGGCGGCCGCGGTCGATGGCCCGCTTGATCAGGGCCACCGCCGGCATGAAGCGGCTCTGGAAGATGACCCCCAGGCGCACCCCGTGGCGGTCGCAGGCATCGATCAGCGCCTGCGCCCGCTCCAGGGTGACGTCGATGGGCTTTTCGACGATCACGTGTTTGCCGGCGGCGGCGGCCTGCATCGCCCAGCTCGGCGTGGGTGCCGCTGGGGGTGCAGATGATGACCACCTGGATGTCCGGGCCGGGCGAAGAAGGCCAGCAGCGTCGATCATGGCCTCGGCCCCGAAGCGCCCGGCCAGCGGCCGCACCCGCTCCGCCGTGCGCGCCCAGAAAAGCCTGCAGCTTCACCCCCGGCGCCCATGGCGGCGATCGCCTGCGCGTGGATCGAGGGCGATGTTGCCCGCCCCGATGACGCCGAACCCGATTGCGTCTGCATCGGGCGTTCCAGACACGGCCGATCCCGGCGCGGCGACTGCTGCGCCTCTTCCGGGGAATCGAAGTCCATGTTTAGTAGCCGGGTTCCCTCGCGGCGCTCGGGCCCGGCTAGTGGAAACCGAGGGCCCGGCCGCCCTGGTACACCGCCAGGCTACCACCCAGGCCAGCACGGTCATGTAGCCGAACAGGAACAGCGGCCAGCGCGAGGACGCCGGTCTCCCGCCGGACCACCGCCAGGGTGCTCATGCACTGGCAGGACAGGGCGAAGAAGATCATCAGCGTCAGGCCCACCAGCGGCGTGTAGACCGGCGACCCGTCGGCGCCGCCGCTCGGCCCGGATGCGATCGCGCAGCCCCACGCTCTGCTCGTCGGCGGCGTCGCCCGCGCCGTAGATGATCCCCATGGTGGACACGAACACCTCGCGCGCGGCAAAAGCCCCGATGAGGCCCGATGCCGATCTTCCAGTCGAAGCCCAGGGGCGCGATCACCGGCTCGATGGCGTGGCCCAGGCGACCGGCGTAACTCTGCTGGATGCGCTCCGCCTCGTGGTCCTGGGCGACCGCGGTGCGGGCCTCGTCGCTGGTGGCCCGGGCGGTCTCCGCCTGGTAGTCGCGCGAGGGCTGGGCCGGCTCGCGCGGGAAGCTGGTCAGCACCCACAGCGACGACCGAGCAGACCACGATGACCGTGCCCGCCTCGGTGCAGGAACAGCCGCGACCGCTCCCACATCATGTGCACCACGTCCTTGCAGCCGGGGCAGCCGATAGGGCGGCAGCTCGATGACGAAGGGCAGCCGCCGCGCCTTGAGCGGCTTGATCGACGTGCGAGAGCACCAGGGCCGCCAGCAGCGCCATGACGATGCCGAAGGCGTACATGAAGACCATCAGCAGGCCGCCGGTCGGCACGATCCCCAGCACCCGCTGCGACGGGAACAGGGAAGCGATGATCAGGCGTGTAGACCGGCAGCCGCGCCGAGCAGGTGGTCAGCGGCACCACCATCATGGTCAGCAGCCGATCACGCCGCCGCTCCATGGTGCGGGTGGCCATGATGGCCGGCACCGCGCAGGCGAACCCCGACAGGATGGGCACGAAGGCCCGGCCATGCAGGTTCATGCTGCGCATGATGCGATCCATGAGATAGGCCACCCGGGCCATGTAGCCGCTGTCCTCCAGCAGCCCCAGGAAGAAGAACAGCAACAGGATCTGCGGCAGGAAGGTCACCACCGCGCCCACCCCGGCCACCAGGCCGTCGGCCAGCACACTGGCCAGCAGCCCCTCGGGCAAGGCCCGCTTCACGGCGTCGCCCAGGGCGAGGAAGCCACCGTCGACCAGCCCGATGATCGGATCGGCCCAGGCGAACAGCGCCTGGAACATGACGAACATGATCAGCAGGAACAGGAACAGCCCCGCCACCGGGTGGATGAGCACCCGATCCACCTGTTCGCTGCGCCGCCGATCGGGCGCCTGCTTCACCAGCGGCTCCACCTGCGCATCCAGCCAGCGGTAGCGGGCGCAGATCGCCTCGTCGTCGATGGCTCGCGCCTCCGCGGCCTCCTGCTCGACCGCGGTCCGCAGCGCGGGAGGGATGCCCTCCAGCTCGTCGTCGGCGGACAATCGATGCTCATCAGCGCCCACAGCGCCATGGCGTCGTTGGCCGGCCACTCCGGCGGCAGGGCGGCGCGCACCCGGGCGATGGCCTCCTCCAGCGGGCGGCTGGGCGCCCAGTGCCATCGCGGCGATGCGCCGGCATCGGCCAGGCGGCGGGCGATCGCCGCCGCCAGCTCGGCCAGGCCCTGCTTGCGCGAGGCCACCACCGCCACCACCGGGCAGCCCAGGCGTTGGGCCAGCAGCTGCGGGTCGGGCGCGGCCGGACCGGCCTCGTCGCTCATGGTCAGCGCCACCAGCACCGGCAGCCCCAGCTCCTGGATCTGCAGCGCCAGGTACAGCCCTCGCACCAGCGCGGTGGAGTCGACGCAGACCACGACAGCGTCCGGGCGGCGCTCGCCACGAAGCCCCACCACCGCCTGCAGGGCGACCTGCTCCTCGCCGGTGCGGGCCACCAGCGAATAGGTGCCTGGCACATCGAGGACATCGACAGTGCCCAGTCCCTCGAGCTCCATCTGGCCCAGGCGCTTCTCGACCGTGACCCCCGGGTAGTTACCCACCCGCGCCCGGCTGCCAGTGAGGGCGTTGAACAGGGTGGTCTTGCCGACGTTGGGGTTGCCCGCCAGGGCAACCAGCGGGCGCGTGGCGCTGCCACCGACCGCGCTCACTTGCGCACGCGCACCAGGGCGGCCTCTCGCTTGCGGATGGAGACCCTGCCGGCGCGCAGTTCCAGGGTCAGCGGGTCCCCCAGCGGCGCCACCGCGATGACCCGCACCGGCGTCCCGGGTACCAGCCCCATCTCCATGAGCCGCCGGCGAAAGGCCCGCTCCCCCCCCACCTCGTCCACGACGACGGTCTTGCGATGGGGAACTTCGAGCAGCGACATGGGGGAGTGAGGCAGCGGGGCGGGCACCAGCCGCTGGGGCCGAAGACCTGCCCTGCCCAATTGATAACGCCTCTCATTCTCTTTATCGCAAAGCATTCGACTGTGCCACGAGCATCCGCTTCGCTGGCCTTTCGGACCGGCCCCGCAACGGTTCAAAGGAATGATTTGGGCAGGTGAATAGATATGAAAGCCCCGACAGATCCGACTAGCATCCGGCCTTCCTAATGGGGGCAACCGGCCTACATTCGCCCGCGCAGCAAGGAGCTTTCATGACGCGTTTACGACAACGAACTCTCGCGTTAATGTTGGTGGCCGCCTCGGCGGCTACCGGCTGTGGTGACGACGAAAACGGGCAGCCCCCCACCCGTCACTGGGAACGGCGGCAGGGGCGCCGGCGGTCGCAGCGGCAGCGGGGGCACAACCCCGGGTACCGGCGGGAGCCCGACGGGCAGTGGCGGTGCGTCAGGCACGCCCGACGGCGGCATCGGGGAAGCTGGCAGCAATGCCGGCGAGCTGAATGCCCCGGCAGTGGGCGCTCCGGTCGCGGCCGCGGCCAACGACACCACGTGGCTCACCAAGCCGGTTCCCGTCCTTTGGATCACCACCGATGGCGCCAAGGGCGCTGACGGAATCGCCAAGCCCGCGAGCCCCAAGGCCATGCGCACCCTGGGCCGGGTGAAGGTCATCCAGGAGCACGACGGCTCGGCCCTGACCGACGTCACCGGGAAGGCTGCCATCCTCGAAGCGCCGGTCCTGCTCGAGGGGCGCGGCTCGAGCTCCTACGGTCTGCTCGGCAACGCACCCTTCAACGGCCAGCGCGGCTACGGCATGGAGTTCCACGACGGCACCCGCAAGCAGGTCGGCCACGTGTTGCTCGGCATGCCCAAGAGCGCCGACTGGGCGCTGGTGCCCTGCTTCAGCGACAAGACCTGTATGCGCAACGCCCTCACCTACGCCTACGGCAGTGAGATCAGCGCCCCGCGCTGGACCCCCCGTTTCCGCTGGGCCGAGGTCTACATCGACGGGAAGTACTGGGGCCTCTACACCATCGCCGAGAAGGTCAAGGACGACAACGACCGGGTGAATCTCCCCAAGGCGGCGTCGACGGCGCCGCCCGCGGAGCACGCCTACATGATCTCCGGTAACGGCGACGTGCGCTCCCTGAAGTGGGATCCACTCTTGCCCAAGGAAGGCTTCCTCGATGCCCGGGCCCGCATGAACTCCATGCCCACCCCCACCATGCCCATGGTGGAGCACAACCGGCGCTGGAAGTGGCGCGAGCCCAACCCGGAAGACACCAGCGCCGAGCAGCTCGCCTACGTGACCGAGAGCTTCGACAAGCTGCACGCCGCCATCGAGACCAGCATGGCCGGCTGGAAGAACCTCATCGATATCCCCAGCTGGATCGACTACTTCGTGGTCTCGGAGCTCACCAACAACGTCGATGCGTTCTTCAAGAGCTGGTACTTCTACAAGCTGCCCCAGGTCGGCACGGATCCCGGCAAATGGCACATGGGCCCGTTCTGGGACTACGACCTGGCCTACGGCAACACCAACTACCACCTGCGCTTCTGCGCCACCAACACCCGGATCGGCCCGCTGGCCAAGCAACCACCGGCCACAGCCCTGGCGGTCGAGGCGGATTTGCCGCCGCCGCCATTCATCACCACCGCCCTGCGGGACGTGCCCCTTCAGAACCAGCTTCGCTGCCGCTGGAACGACCTGCGCAAGACCGGCGGTCCGCTGGAGCTGGCCAAGCTGGACGCGAAGATCGACACGTTCGGTACGCACATCAAGACCGCCGTTGGTCGTCACACTCAGCGCTGGATGAACCTCGGCGTCTACGTCTGGCCGAACAACTACGTCGGCGCCACCTGGGACGACGAGGTCAAGTACCTGAAGTACTGGATCCGCAAGCGACTGGTCTGGGTGGACGCCAAGCTGCCCGGCACCTGCGCCGCCACCCCCAACCCCCTGGCCAGCACCGTCCCGCAGATCCCCGCTCCGGCCAGCGTGATGGCCGATTGGAGCAAAGAACCGTGGGGTGGCGAGGCCAAGCTGCACTACACGGACTTCGTCTATCCCGACGCCACCACCCCGCTCGAGTGGGCCTGCCCCCGCTGAGCCTCCGGGCCTAACCGCCATTCACCACGAGAGCCATCGATCCCTTCGGGGGTCGATGGCTCTTTTTCGTGGATGGGCTCTACGGCCGGTACGACGGCGGTGTCCGAGCCTCAGAAGGAGCGGTTCCACGCCACCGACAGCGGGGTAGCGCGACCGTCGCCGAGCCCGATCGACAGCGAAGCCCTCTCCGCGGTGTTGGAACGTGCCCCCTCATGAGAAGGTGACGACGCTACGAAGCCGATGACCGCCGCTGCGACCAGCGCCCCTCCAACGACGAAACCACCCACCGCCAGCTTGCGGGCCGACTGCACTCTGCGATGGATGGTCTCGCACGGCGACCCGCCCTTCTGGGGCAGGTTGTCCGCGCAACTCGGGTTCATGTGTCGATCGAACTCCTTGCCCCGCTGCCGTTCCGCGAGCAAGCCGTAACCCCCGACCGCCAGCGCACCGACCGCCGCAGCACCGACGAAATAGGAGGCGGGACGCAACCACGAGGACTCCTGGCCAGGAGACCCGCCGGCGCGATCGGCGGCTTCGGCGTTCTTCGATTCAGTGAGGGATGCCGCGGCCGGCCCTGTCGGAGTCGACGGCTCGAGGTCGAACTTCATGATAGTGCGCTTGCCGCCTTCGACCCCGCTGCGCTGTGAGGCGGCCTTGTGACCTTCCGCTTGCACGGTCACCTGAACCCCGCCCTCCGGCACTCGAACGACAGTGCGTAGGGGCAACCTACCGGCCGGGTGGCCGTTGACCGTCACCGCAGCCCCCGTGGGCGTTCCGGTAATCTCCACCTCGCCGATGGAGGCCTGCACCGATTTCAAGGTCTCCCTGAGCTGGGACTCGTGCTGGGCGACCCAGGGATTGCGCGTCGACTGAAGCGCCTCGCTCAGATGCTCCTCTGCTGACAGCCAGTAGCCGAGTGACGCCTCCGCCAGCCCGAGTTGCGCCGCCGTTCGGGGAGACCGCTCGATGTCGTAGGCCTTCTGGAACAGCGGCAACGCCCGGTGGTTCGACCCCGCCTTGCGCAGTTCCACCGCCTGGTGAATCAGGTCCTCGACCTTCGCAGGCTGCCCCCGGGCTGGAACGGCCGTGAACGAAGTCGCCCCACACGCCACTGCGACCATCCACCAAGGGAACGCCGCAGCAGGACTCCGGCGCGTCGAGGAAAACAGCATGACTCAAGCGGCATATCACGTGCGGCAGGAGCGGGGAAAGGCCTGCCTGAACCACACCTGCCACCTGGCCCTACCAAGAGGGAGACCGTGCCGGATGTAGGGCGATATGGTAGGAACGCAACGCGACTGCGCGTCGCAAAGTGGCAACGCGTTATGCTCAGCCGCTGATAACTGGCAAACCTAGCCGGAGTTTCCCATGAACCGTTCTCGAGCGAATTCGCTCATCGTGGTCCTGGCCTGCCTGCTCGGCGGCCTGAGTTGCTACGACCTGAAGAAGAGCGATCCGAAGGCCGTCCAGCCGGCGCGATCGGATGGCGGAGGCGATTCGCGCATCGACGTGCCCGGATCCATGAATCGTGGGACCGGTGGCGCGATCGGTTCCGATGGCTGCGATCCCGGACGGCACATGTGCGACGGCGCTTGCGTGGACAACATGCTCATGCGGAACTGCGGAACGTCCTGCGACCCCTGCCCCGAGATCGCAGGCGGAACCGCGACCTGCGACGGTGTCCGTTGCGATGGGACCTGTCCAGCCGGCAAGCGCCGATGCCAGAATTCCTGCATCGACGAGGCTGCTCCCTGCGACGCCCCGGTCAGCATCGACGCCCCGGTCAGCACCGACGTCCCCGTCAGCACTGACGCCTCGGTCACCATCGACGCCCCGATCAACTCCTGCACCGTCACCACCTGCGACGGCACCACCTTGCACCGCTGCAACGGCGGCCAGATCACCAACGACACCTGCGGCGGCATGGGCTGTACCGGCACCGCCTGCAATCAGTGCACCGCCACCACTTGCGACGGCACCACCCTACGCCGCTGCAACGGCGGCCAGATCACCAACGATACCTGCGGCGGCATGGGCTGCACCGGCAGCGCCTGCAACCAGTGCACCGCCACCACCTGCGACGGCACCACCCTGCGCCGCTGCAACGCCGGACAGGTTGCGAACGACACCTGCGGAGGCCGTGGATGCGCCGGCAACGCTTGCTGCGATCCAGGCACCCACGCCAGCGGCGGCGCCTGTGTAGCCGACAAGAAAGCAAACGGAGCCACGTGTAGCGGCGCGGGCGAGTGTCTGTCCAATCGCTGCACTGACGGTCGCTGCTGCGTGGCGGCCTGTGGAACTGCCAGACCTGCACCGGTGCCGGCGGAACCTGTGTTCTGCCAGGGGATGTGCAAGCGTGTAATGGAAATTGCATTTCCCGGAGTCAGTGCTGCAGCTGCGACACGCCGCGCGCTGCTCCGGTCGAAACGTCGTTCAAGGCACGTGCAACAACGGCACGTGCAACACGGTAACGACGACCACCTGTGGCGCGTGCGAAGTCTGCAGTGGAGGGGCTTGTCGCCCCATGAGTTGCCCCGCCGGAAGCACGTGCATCAACGGCGCCTGCCGCAAGAGTGACGGCCAGAACTGCAACAACGCGAGCGAATGTATGAGCAACGAATGTCACTCACCACGCTTCTGTCGTGGCGGCAGCAACAACAACTGCCCTTGCCAAGGTGACGGGGGGGACTGTGAATCTGGCCCCAGCGCCTGCGTGGAAATGGGTCAAAAGACCTGTGGCTTCGGTAAGGATTGCAGCCCGGACGCCATCAGACGGTGTAGCGAGCTGTCCGAGCTGCCTAGTCAGCCGACCTGCAATCTCTAACAGAGCAGCAGCCGCGGGGACCGCCTTTCACTGGCCTGGCCCGAGGGCGGCGAGGGAACCCGGCTATTACGAAACAGACTCCTAGCGGCCAGGGTGAGAGGGAATCGCGGGCTTCAAGAGCGGGCGGGTCCAGAAAAGGGCCTCGCTCCTGGCAACAGAGTCCACGAGCTGCGAAAGCCTTCCTGCCGGCAACCGCTTGGTCGCCTCACTCCACCACCGCGCGCCGAAGGCGTATTGCTCCTCGCGCTCGGCCGCCTCCAGAGCTTCCATGAGCCGCTCCGGAGGCAGGGGTCCCAGCTCGGCGATGGTGCGCCAGTGCTCGAAGCGCTCATCCAGGCGGGCGGACCGCGCGAGTAGATTGATCCGGCGACCCGCGCGCCCCGGATTGACGATGTCTGCCTGGGGCACACGCAGCACCCGGACAAGGCTGTTCGGACAGTTGCCGCCCCGGGCGCGCACGGCAAAGGCCATGAACGCTTCCCCGCCGCGCAGCTCGTAGATTGACCAGAGGTAGCGGCGGCGCTCCTGCTCGTCTTGGCCATCACCTGCAGCCACAGCAGGCGCTGCCAGCCTCGAGGGCCGCGGGTCTCGAGGGCCACCTGGCGCAGCTCCCCGCCCGCTACGTGTTTGATGCGGAGGCTTGCAGGAGGCCGACCACCGGCGGCGCGCCACACCGTGCCCGGAGGGATGCTCCTGGCCAGCGCCGTCTGGTACTGGCAGGGCACCACCCCACCAAACTGGCAGTCGTGGGCTGCCAGCATCTCACCGGTGGAGATCTCGCCGGAGCTCGAAGAACCCCGGGTTGGCCGCACCGGCGGCCGGCGGCTCATCACGCTCCGCCCAGATCCCGACGGCCACCACGTCCTTGGCCATGTCCCAGGCCAGCACCCCCGCCCACGGCGTGCAAGGCCACGCCGTCGCCGGGGCCGCCAGCCCCCCCATCAGAACGAGCACAGGGCCACACGAGCGCCACCAGGACCACGGACGCACCAGCAACCCTCCTCTTCCTGTCAGACCGTCAGGTGAATGTGTTTCACGCCCAGGAGGAAGGGGCTGTCCACTGCCTCGACGGCCTGGCTGGTGTCGCGCCTGAGCACGCGGCAACTTCTGCAGCAACAGCGTGAGGGCAATGCGCAGCTCGAGCCGGGCCAGCGGCGCGCCCAGACAGAAGTGCGCGCCCACGCCGAATCCGAGGTGGCGGTTCGGGCGTGCGCCGGATGTCGAGGGTTCCGGATCGGCAAAACCGTTCGTCGTAGTTCGCCGACCGTCCAGGACGATGAGCGATTGCCTTTTCGATCTGCTGGCCGCCGAGCTCGACGTCGCTCCACCACCACCCGCATCGTCGCCGGCCACCGAGGGAAAACAGCGCGCGATCTCCTCCACCGCCCCCGGCACAGAGAGGGATCCGCCCGCAGCTCGGCCTGCCACCTCCGGCAGCTCGTGCAAGGCGAGCACGCCGTTGCCGATGAGGCAGGCGGTGGTCTCGTAGCCGGCGATCAGCAGCAGCCGACAGAACTCGAGCAGCTCGGTCTCGTTCAAGCCGCTCGCCATCCACCTCGGCGGCCAGCAAGCGGCTCATGAGGTCATTCCCGGGCGGCGCCGGCGAAGATCGAGCTGGTGGGTCAGATAGTCGTTCAGCTCGAGCAGCGTCTGCGCGCGCTCCTCGGCGAAGGATTGCCCGCGCTTGGCATCGGTGCGCGGGCCGGCGGTCAGGGTCTCGGACCAGCGCCGGAAGCTCGCCTGGTCCTCGAGCGGGATGCCCAGCATCTCGGCGATGATCCGGATGGGCAGTGGATAGGCAAAGTCCTGCATGGCATCGAATCGCCCCCGGGCGCACGCCGCGTCCAGCAACTCGGTGGCCACCTCGGAGATGCGGGGTCCCAGCTGTTCCACCATCCGCGGCGTGAAGGCCTGGGTGACCAGGCCCCGGAGCTTCCGATGGCGAGCGCCATCCATGCCCACGATGCTGGGCAGGGCCATCGCCCCGTCGCGCGCCTCGGAAGAGAAGGTGGCGGGGTCGTTCAGGATGCGGACCGCGTCCGCGTGGCGGTACACGTTCCAGCTCTGAACTTGCTGTCGTAGGTGACTGGCTGGGACGCCCGCAGCTCGCGATACTGTCGCAGGGGCAGGTTGACGAAGGCGGCGATCGACTCCAATGAGGCCTACGCGACCATCAGCGGTCTTCCGCTCGACCTAGTTGAGCGGGAGAGCGAGGATCCACAACCGCAGATCCTCCAGCGCGGCCTGGTCCGCTGCCACGTCGGCCACGCCCACCGGGGGCATGGCCCGCAGGCGATAGTCCTGGCCGTCGACAGTCACCGGCGGCGGCAGCATCAAGCGCCTGGCCTGCACGTAAACCACGCTTCGTTCGGGGTTGCGGCGAGTGATGCGCAGGTAGCCCGGCTGGGGCTTCACGCTCTGCGTCTCCATGACCTGGACGCCGACTGTGTTCTTCACGAAGACGTCGGGGCGCAAATCCACCTGCGCCGCACCGTTGTGGCAGTGCCCGCAGTTGGCGAAGACCCAGCGCTTGATTCGCAGCAGGCGAGCATCAGCGTCGGCGATGGTGACCGGCTGGGCCGGCGGAGCCGTGGTAAAGACGCCGGCGTCCTGAAGCTCCTGAAGCTGGGTCTTGGCCGAGGCGGCCGTCCGCTTGGTGTTGAGACGGAGCTCATCGAACCCAATGTACTGGGTATCGGTGATCATGCCCTGCTCCTCGTGGCACTGCCCGCAGGCGTTGCGCGAGGGCAGCTCATGCATGATTGGATTGCCTCCGTTCACCGTGAACGGCTGGCCGTTGACAGTCCGCTTGATGGTGATGGGCACGACGACGCCCTGGTTGACGTCTCCGTTCTGATCATCGACCACCAGCATGGCGTCGGTCCCCTGAGCGTTCCACTGGTAGACGTAGTACTCGAACGGGATGTCCTTGCCGGACCGGATGAACCGGGTCTCGATCGGCCGTGGCGTCCCGCCTGCGCCGCTGTCGTCGAAGAAGGTCTTCACCATCATGGTTCCCATGGGGAACTTCCACTTGGCGCGGTCGCTGTTGTCGACCTTCTGACCGCTCGGTAGCAGCAAGAAGCGCTGCTTCTCCATCCCGTCGCTCCACAGCGGCGGATCGGGCACGAACTCCACCATGCGCGCAGAGTGCTTGGAGAAGTCCGGCGCCGAGGGGAAGAGCCCCGTCTCCTTGATGCTCATGGGCATCTTGCGCAGCGGATCACAGAGCAGCGAGCCCGGCGCCGTCGCGCAGTCGCCGCTGGCACCGTCGGGGGTGGGACCCGCATCGCCTGTCGCTCCGCCAGCCCCGCCGCTGCCGGGGGTGCCACCGCCGGTGCCCCCGGTGACAGAGCCGCCCGAACCGGCGGTTCCGCCTCCTCCGGCACCGCCGGAGGAGCGGCCGCCCGCGCCCCCGCTCGCCCCTCCCTTGCCGCCATTCCCCGCCGGTGGGGATCCTCTCCCGGCGTACAGGCCGCCGCCGAGAGAATGGTCAGAAGGGTGGTGAGAGCGAGCGGTGAACGCGACATCAACTCCTCTATTACCGCCTAGGGGGTAGCGGCTTCAATCTTGTAGATGGAGTTGCCGTTCATGCTGGACATCCAGATCTCGCCCTCGCCGTCCTCGCCGAAGGAGCTGATGTTGCCCGGCACGACCAACTCGGGGTGATTGGTGATGCCGCCCATGCGGGTACCACCCTGCTGGATGAGGGACCGAACGGCGCCACCGGCATGCATGCCGAAGAAGTAACGACCGCACAGGCCCGGGATCTTCTTGCCGCGATAGACGACGCCACCGATCAGGGCCGCCGAGCCGCCCTGCATACCGCTGATGCCGCCGTTGATGGCCTGGCTGGCGGAGTAACCGAAGTTCTTGTTCTGCTCGGTAGCCCCGACGAAGAGGACCGAGCCGCCCGGCGGATCGGCGACCTCGCCGAGCCAGAAGTCGCCGGTCAACCGGTCGATGCTCATCCGGTAGGGATTCCGCATGCCGAAAGCAACCGTCGTGGGCGCGCCCTTGGCGACGATGTCGAACTTCAGGATGCGGCCGGCAACGCCCGTCGGGTTGGACGACTGACCACGGTTATTGTGGTTACCCATCGACAGGTAAAGGAACTTGCCGGGCTCGTCCTTCGGGCTGAAGTAGATGGAGCCGCCATTGTGGTAGGGCGTGCCACCAGTCCGGGCCTGGTTGTACAGCGTCCCCTTCTTCATCGCCGTCGTCGGCGTCATGCGCTCGTACTCGTCGATGACGAAGTTCTGGTTGGTGGCGGTGTAGAACACGTAGAAGAGCTTGTTCTCACTGAACTTCGGGTGAAGAACCATGGAGAGCAGGCCCTGCTCGTTACCCGCGCCGGCGGAGACCGGCTGCTGCACTATGGTGCCGGCGACCTTGCCGTCGACGACGGCGTACAGGTTGCCGTTGCGGTGACCGACGACGTAGAGGGTGTTTTCGCCCGGAACGCCGGTGACCTGGCCGGCCTGACCGGCGAAGCCCGTGATGGGGGCGCTCTTCTTGAGCGCTGGGATCGTTGCCGACGGTGCTTCCGTGCAAGGGTCGCCGAAAGTCAGCCCCCCCGCCGGCGCCGGGCTGCCGCCCTGGCCGCCCGCATCGGGGTTCGGAGCGCCGCCGGTCCCCGGTGCGCCGCCGCTTCCGCCGGGCGCGCCACCGGATCCGCCCGGGGTGCTACCGCCGCTGCCGCCACCGGTGCCGCCGCCGACGGAACCGCCGGTGCCGCCGCTGGTGCCACCAGTGCCGGGGTTTCCGGCGCTGCCGCCCTTGGCGGTGCCGCCTCCACTGCCACCTTTAGCCGTTGAGCCGCCGGTGCCGGAGGGGTCCGGATCGGGATCGGAACTACAGGACGCGACCATCGCGAAAACCAGCGCCAACATGGCAGCTCCGGGCTTGTTCATCCCCGAGCGGCTCGTATTCAATGAGAGCATTGCTTCACCTCCGGCAGAGTGAAGTGCCTCCACCAGCGCAGGAACAACCACGTCACTGCTCGGAGGAGTCGTTTCGATCTGACGGACCCAGCGAAACCCCGAATGCTCTCTTACGCCACCCACCCGAAACCACCAACGGCGCCCGGCGTAAGCCTCACCCACTACCCGCTGAGCGGGTCCGAGCCTTGTCTCTACTTCCCTGTGAAGAGCAGGTCAAGGCCAAACTTACATCCAACCACTCTGACGCGACAACGTTTTCACCCTGGAAAAATCACACTTTGGGGTGACACGTCCCGCGCTTTACGGCGTCGCGGCAGAGGTCTTCGTCGACCACGAAAGCCAGACGGCGTACGCGCACCGGCGCTGGAAAGTTCGCGACGCAGGCGCGGATCGGCGGCGCTCAGAACTCGTAACGCGAGAGGATCTCGCCGTCACTCATGCCGCGGAAAGAGTCGTCGGTCGCGGGGCCGTCAAGGCGGCGCGCTGGTTCGTCTATCGCCGAATCGGTCATCGAACCGGTTTTCGGCTCGCGCTGCTCGCGCTTCGAGTCGCGCTGCGCCTGGTCTCGCTCGTGTCCCCCCGACTTACGACGCTCTTGTTTCATCGTCCCCTCCTTCGAGTCGCTGTCACCCAGGCACCAAGCAGGCACCCGACACAGGCACGAGCGAAGGAGGCTATCACGCGTCCAGAAAGCGAACGAAGGCTTTTCGGTTACGACGGAGGGAATCGCGCCAGTTCATGGAAACCCCCGGTGCGCAGATTCGATCTCGTGGCGATCAGCGCGTGGTGAAGGTCCACTCGAAGGCCGCCGGCGCGCCGTTCTGCGTGCCGGTCAGGCGCACTCGGTAGCGCGTCTTCGAGATGAGCGGCTTGTCGGTGTAGAGAAAGAACTCGTCGACCAGCAGGCCGAAAGCGCGGCCATCACCAGGAGCGAGGAAGGTGTGCGCCAGCGGCGCGTCGCTGCCGTCGACGGTGATGGTGTGCTGGTCCACCGTCATGCCCACCGCGTACAGAGTGATGGGGAAACCGCTGGGCCAGCCCTGGGGCGGCGCGGGAGGCGGCGGCGATTCCCGCCCCGAGAACGATACCGGCACACCCTGCTGCCCGTCGAACGGATAAACGAGGTTCTTCATCACCGAGGTTTCGGTGGTGTTGCCGAAGTCCATGGTGTCGCAGCGGCCCGACTGACCGTAGCCGGCCTGGTCCACGTCGGGGCTGAGGATCGGGATGCGGTGCCAGACAGAGTCGAGCCACTGGCCGACCGAGACCTGCCCGTGACCCACGTAGGCCATGACCTCGAAGCGAGGGCTGCCCGCGTAGCTGGCCATCTGCAGGCGGTCGCTGAAGGTCTCCGCCATGAAGCTCTTGCACTCGGAGATTTCCCGGTGCGGCTTCGCGGTGCAGGTGCCGCTGTTGGTCACGTAGTACTGACAGTGACGCTCCGCCGCGAACGCGATCTCCGGTGAGTGAGCGACGCAGCCCAGGCCGCCCGCCCGGCGCACCCGGTTCACCTCTTCCATCGCCAGCACGGTGTCGGCCGACACGCCCTCGGGAGCGGGGCAGCCGCTGGCGGGGAAGACCACGGCGGAGCTCTCTCCGAAGTCCTCGGTAGCTTCAAGCTGGCAAGCGCTGAGGAAGAGCAGACCCGTCAGCGGAGCGTTTATCCGGCGCAATCTCATCACGAGATCACTTCGGACATATCTCACGTTTTATTTAGTCTTCTACATTACTGTTTTGAATAGAACAAACTGTCGGTGTGCTCACGCCTTCCCCCACAGCGACGTGCTGGTAGCATCCGCCGCCATGCTGAAACGTCGCACCTTCATGGCGGTCGCGGCCGCCCTGCCCATCACCCGGGTCTCCAACGCGCGGGCGACCCTGCCCGCCGCTGCGGTCGCCGACAGCGTCAAGTCGCATCCGGCGCCTTATCCGACCTTTGGCTCCATCAGTCGCCTGGACCCGGCGCTCGACAAGCTGTTACCGGCGGAGGCGAAGCTGGAGAAGCTGGCCGAGGGCTTCGACTGGATCGAGGGGCCGGTCTGGGTAAAAAAAGGCGGCTACCTGCTGTTCTCGGAGATTCCGCTCAACACCATCTACAAGTGGCAGGAGGGCAAGGGGGTCTCGCTGTTCCTCCGGCCCGCCGGCTACCACGGCGAACGCACCGACCTGAAGGAGCCCGGCAGCAACGGGCTGCTCATCAACAGGAAGGGCGAGCTGGTGCTGTGCCAGCACGGCGAGCGGCGCCTGGCGAAGCTGGCCACCGTGACCCGCCCCACGGGCAAGCAGCTGGTGCTGGCGGACAAGTACCAGGGCAAGCGCTTCAATTCGCCGAACGACGTCGTCCAGCACGCCAGCGGCGACTACTTCTTCACCGACCCGCCCTACGGCCTGGCCAAGCAGATGGACGACAAGGAAAAGGAGAGTTCGTTCCAGGGCATCTATCGCCTGGACGGGAGCGGGAAGGTGCACCTCATCAGCGATCAGATGGAACGCCCCAACGGCATCGGCCTGTCGCCGGACGGGAGGATCCTCTACGTGGCCAACTCGCACGGACCGCGACCGGTGATCATGGCCTTCGACATCGGCGATGATCGCCAGGCGAAAACCCCGGCCGGGCGCATCTTCTTCAACGGCGCCGCTCTACGCGAAAAGAAGCCCGAGCTGAAGGGGGCCTTCGACGGCATGGCCATCGACAAGGCGGGCAACCTGTTCGCCACCGGCCCGGGTGGCGTTCTGATCATCTCGCCCGAGGGCAAGCACCTCGGCACCATCCTCACCGGGGAGGCCACTGCCAACTGCAAGTTCGGTGGCGACGGACGGACCCTGTACATCACCGCGGACATGTACCTCGCCCGCATCGCGACCAGCACCACCGGGCTCGGCTTCTGAGCGCGATGGCCTGACAGACATTCAGCCGCCTTTGGCGATCTCTTCCTCGAGGATGCGCTTGACCGACGCGGGGTCGAACTTGCCCTTGTTGGCCTTCATGATCTCGCCCATGAGGCGGCCCGCCTGTTTGGGATCGACGCCGGGCCGGGCCAGCGTCTGCTGTACCGCCGCGCGCACCTCGTCATCGCCGGCCAGCTGCGGGAGGAATCGCCCGCAAAAGGCGATCTCGAAGTCCAGCTGGGGCAAGGACTCGCTGCCCTTGTCCCCCAGCGCCGCGTACTCCTCGCGGGTCTTGCGCAGCTGCTTCTGGTAGGAGGCGATCACGTCGACCCACAGGGAGTCGTCGACCGGCCCCTTGAAGCCAGCCGCCGTGCGCCGCTCCATCTGCCTGGTCTTGATCATGGCGATAACGTCCTTGGTGCGCTGATCCTTCGCGCGCATCGCCTCTTTGAGCAGCTCCGTCAGCTGGGTCTCGATGGACATGGCGGGCAAGTCTATCCGCAAAGCACTACGCCGGGCGGCGAAAGCAGCGTCACAGGCTGCCAAGCTTCGGAATGCACTGGCCTTTGCCGCGGGGGAAACCGGGCGATAGACTGTTTGACTGGTCGAGCGACAGCCACCCCGCCCGATCCGAAGTATTGGGGGAGCACACCATGACCAAGATCCTTTCCATCGCGACCGCCCTGGCGATCGCTGCCATGTCCGCCGCGGCGTCTGCCCAATCGGTCGACGTGCAGGTCGGGGCCACGGTTGGGCCGGACGCTGACTACGCCTACGCGCCGGTGCCGCCGCACGTGGAAGAAACACCGGTGGCGGTCAACCAGGGCGCGTTCTGCTACGGCGGACCGCACCCTGTGGACACGCGCGTGGCGGCCGGGACGCCCTGGGACGAGACCCAGGGCAATCACACCCACTTCTACGCGCCCTTCGACCTGCGGCTGTTCGCCTACAAGGACGGCTGCTACCACTTCATCGGCGATCCGCGCGACTTCGGCTATCGCGGGCCGGTTCATTCCTACTACGGCGCTCACCCCCTCACCGACGTCCATGGTGGTGGCTGGTGCTTCATGATCGGCGGCCACGGTCACTGGTGGCGGCCCTGGTCGCCCTACTTCGTGATGATGGGCCCGTGGGCCTACTGGAGCGGACCGTACAATCCGTTCTTCCACGCCTACTGGCCCTACTACGCCGTCTACTACCGGTCGCACTACCCCCGCTACTACCGGGGCGGACGTTTTCATCGCGGCCGCGACGGGGGCTGGGCGGTGGCTCCGCCGGTTGGTCGCGTGTCGGCCCCGGCGCGTGCCATGCCGACCACTGCAACCGGCGGCGGCATGGCCATGGGTGGCGCCGCACCGGCGCGCGCCTCGCGAACCGGGTCCGGTGGCGGTGCCGCCCCGGCTGCGCCTGCGGGATCGCAAGCCTGGTGGGCCGGGGCGCGACCGATGAGCTCGCCGAGCAACGCCCCCTCGCCCGCAGCGGCCAACTCCGCCTTCGCCAACGGCGGGGCTCGCTACGGGTCGGCGGCCCCCTCCTGGGGAACGGCGCCGGCGGCCGCCCCTTCGGCCGCCGCGGCACCGTCGTGGGGCGCGCAGCGGGCGGCCCCCGCCCAGAGCTCGCCTGGCTGGGGGACCATGCGCACGGCGCCTGCCCAGGCGGCGCCCAGCTGGGGTTCCGCGGGCCCGCGCTACAGCGCGCCTTCCGGTGGTTCCTGGGGCTCGATGCGTAGCGCTCCTGCGCGGAGCGCGCCGTCTTTCCGCTCGGCCCCGTCCGCACCGTCGGGCGGCGTGCGATTCGCCCCCTCCTCCGGAGGATCGTCGTCAGGAAGCTTCGGCGGGGCGGTGCGCAGCCGCGGCGGCTGGCGCTGATCAGCAGCTAGGAGTCCGTTGTTTTAGTAGCCGGGTTCCCTCGCTGCGCTCGGGCCCGGCTAGTTACAGCCGTGCGGGAAGATGCAGCTGTCCTCGTAGCTGAACTGGGGATAGCGATCGAAGGTGATGGCGCCGAAGAGGTTGATGCCTGCGGCCAGGATCAGCAGCGCCTTCCAGCCCAGACCGAAGCGCTGGCCCCCGATCGCCAGCAGCACGATGAGGTACACAAGGTAATCGGTGATGAAGCGATAGCCGAACTGCTGATATCCCGACAGGTAGTACAGCAAGGTGGGCGCGGCGGCGGCGGCGATGGCGATCCACAGCGCGGGCGCCAGGGGGCTCTTCTCGCGCCGGCCGAACAGCCACAGCAAGTTCGGGGAGGTGACGAACACCGATAACCCGTGGCGGCTGTACTGCACGAAGGGATAGGTCACGAAGATCTTCGGCAGCAGCACCAGGGCGGCGGCCAGGTTGCGTGAGAGGAAATGGTAGTTGAACAGGCCCCAGCGTTCGCCCCGTTCCTTCCAGGAGATGTTCAGGTACTCGTGGCCAAAGACACTGAACTTGTCGAAGCGGGCGTAGTTGTGGATGAACAGCAGGACCAGGATGGCCGCCGCCGGCACGGCGCACTTGAGCAGCTTCGGTAGCAGACCCGGGGGCAGTCGCCGCTCGCGGCGCAAGCTGTGCGCCAGCGCGCGCCAGCCGCCCGAGACGCGGACCGCCTCCCACAGGAAGAGCACGAAGGTGAAGCCGAAGGGGGTGCGGGTGGCGAAGCCCAGCCCCAGGAACAGACCGGCCAGCCTGGGGCGGGAGGCGTCGAGCGAGGCCCAGAGGTACCCGATGGACAGGGTCACCGCCATGACGTGGGCCGTGTACCAGACCTGCCCCAGCGCCGCGGCGGTGAAGTGCACCGAGCCCACCCCCAGCAGGGCGGTCAGCCACAGGTCCTCGGAGATGCTCCGGCGCGAGTAGCCCCGCCGTCGCAGGTCGCCCAGCAGCAGGAACAGCAGCACCGGATTGAAGGCCGCCCAGGCCACGGTGAACAGCACATCGTTGAAGCGCAGGCCGGCGACGGCCACGAAAGGCAACATGGGCACCGCCGGGAAGGGCGGGAACGACACGTAGCGGACCGACTCGCGCTGGCGGATCTCCTCTGGGCTGATGGTCTCGTAGCCCCCGGTGGTGGCGTAGAAGCGGTCGCTGGGACCGGTGCTGCCGAACTTGCCACGCACCACCCGACCATCGTTGAGGGTGAGCACATCCACCCGAGCCCAGTCGTTCTCGTTGGGCGGTTGCCCCTTCAACGACAGGCGCCCGTCCAGCCAACCTTCCGCCAGGTAGACGAAGTGGTTGTACTGCGAATGGCGCTTGAGGCGCGGGCCGGAGGCCACCAGATAGGCCGCCAGGAAAAAACCGTAGATCAGCGCCAACCCCCAGCGTGAGGCGAACAGCCGCTCGATCCGGGTGTGCGGTAGGTCGGCGACGGGGAGAGGAGTGGATCCGGTGGTGGTGGTGGTCATTTAGGCAAGTTCCAGCGTCGGTAAGCGGTGACGAGGGGGACCCCCTCCCGGGTGCGCACGTGGGCGGTGGCGGGCGAGCGGTAGGCCTCCCAGAAGAGCCCTTCGAACAGCAGGAAGTGGCGCTCGTGAATCACCAGGCCCAGATCGCTGCGAGCGATGTCATCGGGATTGGAGCCGACGTTGCCCAGTCCCGGCGGTAGCCGGCCGTCGCGGACGTAGAAGTTGAGGGCATCGGGGAAGACGTCATGCCAGTAGATGGCTTTGCTAGGCGGGGCGTTGTCTACCACCCAGGGCAACATCGGCATCACCGAATAGCCCCAGAACTGCCGGTTCATGCCCAGCGAGGCTCCACCGGCAAACCCACCCGCGAGCATGTTGTAGTGCGAAAGTCCGTCCGGGTGTGAGCGACGGGTCTCGACCAGCGCCGGCAGGGCGACGAGCGCCGCCAGAGCCAGCGGCAGCGCCCATCGCAGCCGGGCCAGGCGGCGGCCGGCCCTGTCCGTGGCCGGTGACCAGACCAGCAGGTCGGCGGCAGCGCGGGTCAGCCAGCGCAGGCCGATGGCCGCCACGATGGCCAGGTAAGGCATGGCGGGCATGAAGTGTTTCACCCCGCCGAAGATGGGCGTGTCGGGCACGGCGATGACCGCCATCGGTCCCAGGATCTGCACCAGCAGGAAGGCGCCCGGAGCGCGATCGACGTCGGCGCCTGGCCGCAGCCACGACCTCCGGGCATCGATGGGATCGGGATCGGGCAGCAAGGTCTCGTCGTCTTGCTTGCGGCGCGCCCGGCGAGCCCGCCGGACCAGCAGCAGCCCACCCAGGCCGGCGAGCGCCAGGGTGGTGAC
>CAVWZR010000005.1:0-50103 GCA_963759515.1 uncultured Actinomycetota bacterium
CGGCGCCGCCGTCCGGGCGAACGTCCCGGACGACCTGCCTCCCGACGAGCTCACGATGGCCATGGCGAAGGAGCTCCTGGCCAACCCGGCGGGTGAGGAGAAGGAGCTCGGCGAGCACCCGGACACCGGGCTGCGGGTCGCGGCGAAGAACGGCCGGCACGGTCCTACGTCACCGAGCAGCTCCCCGAGGACGCCGCCAAGAACGCTCGACCGCGCACGGGATCCCTGTTCAAGTCGATGTCCCTCGACACCGTCACCCTCGACGACGCGGTGAAGCTGCTGCACTGCCCCGTGTTGTCGGCACGGACGCCGAGGGTGTCGAGATCACCGCACAGAACGGCCGCTACGGGCCCTACCTGAAGAAGGGCACCGACTCGCGGTCGCTCCAGACCGAGGACCAGCTGCTCACGATCACCGTGGACGAGGCGTTGGCGATCTACGCCCAGCCCAAGCAGCGCGGGCGCGCCGCCGCGGCTCCGCCGCTCAAGGAGCTCGGCCCCGACCCCGTTTCCGGTGCGCCCGTCGTGGTGAAGTCCGGCCGGTTCGGCGACTACGTCACCGACGGCGAGTACAACGCCACGCTCCGCAAGGAGGACACGGTCGAAGCGCTCACGCTCGAGCGGGCGGCCGAGCTGCTCGCCGAGCGCCGGGCGAAGGGGCCGGCCAAGAAGGCGGCCAAGCGCGGGGCGAAGAAGGCGACCAAGAAGTCGTCGGCAAGAAGACCACCAAGAAGACCACCAAGAAGTCCGCTGCTTCCTGATTCCCGACTAAGTCAACCAAATTAGTTGTGTTAGGATACCCGCACGGTGCCGCTGCCCGCGGACGCCCTTACGCAGCGTGCTTCCGCGGGCGCGCCCGCCAGCTGCCGGAGCCGAGGAGGTGGACCCGGTGGTTGAGGAGCGAGCTCTGCGAGCATCTCGAAACCGCCCTCCACGGACACGGCGGCGTCGCTGCGCTCCGCGGGGCCTCTCGCGAGCCAGCCGGTGGTTGAGGAGGTCGCTCTGCGACCGTCTCGAAACCCGGTGACGGTGCCTGACGCCAGGGCACCGTCACCGGGTTTCGACTCGCCGTCACGGCTTCGCACGCTCAGCCGTGGGCTCGCTCAACCGGGAGAGCCTCGACCGAGAGCTCGTTCCTCGCTCTCGGTCGGCCTCACCCCCACCAGAACGCGGTGGCGACGATGCCGTAGAGCACGATCAGCGACGCGCCCTCGATCCAGGTCGACTCCCCGTCGAAGGCGATGAACGCGGCGAGCATCACCGACAGCAGCAGGACGACGACGAGCATCGGGGAGAACACCAGGGTCAGCGAGGCCAGCCCGAAGATCTGGGAGATCAGCACCAGCAGCGGCGCGAGGACGAGTGCGATCTGTATCGGGCTGTTGAGGATGACCGAGAAGGCGTACGCCGACTCGTCCTTGGCAGCCAGCTGGACGCCGACGACGTTCTCGATCGCGTTGCCGGCGATCGCGACGACCACCAGACCGGCGAACGTCTCGTTCACCGACAGCGCGTCCATCGCCGGCGTCAGGGCGTGGACGAACCAGTCGGAGACGAACGCCGCTGCTACTCCCGCCGCAGCGAGCAGACCGATCGCCAGCCACACCGGCCAGCGCGGTGCTTCTGGCGCCTCGTCCTCCTCCTCGTGTCCGACGTCGTCGGACGCCGAGCGACGGAGCGAGAAGGGCAGCGACAACGCGAAGAGCACGAGCAGCAGGACCGAGACGATCACCGAGAACGTCGTCTGGTGCGCCGCGGCTGGAGTGTGGAGCCAGTGCGCGAGCGACGGGATCGCCATCGCCGAGACCGACAGCAGCATCAGCACCACGATGACCCGCGCCCGCTCGGACCCGAGCTGTTGCGGTGCCGTGCCGCAGCCCGCCGACGACGAACGCGATGCCGAGCACCAGGAGCAGGTTGGCCAGGATCGAGCCGACCAGTGCCGCCCGGACGACGTCCACCAGTCCGGCCTTGAGCGCGAAGATGCAGATGAAGAGCTCGGGCAGGTTGCCCAGTGCCGACTGCAGCACACCCGTGGCACCGGGCCCGAAGCGGTCGCCGAGCTGCTCGACCGAACGCCCCACGACCGAGGCGAGCAGACAGACCGCCCCGCCCGAGATGACGAAGGAGAGGACGGACGTCCACCCGCCGAGGTCGGCGACCCCGGCCAGCACCGTCAGGAGCGCACCGCCGCCGAGGATCACCTTGTCCGAGGTGATCAGGGTGGGGGAGGCAGTCGCGGCGGCTGTCATGGCGTCACCGTAGCGAGCGGCGTACGTCGTGGTGCGACGAGGAGGACTCGGCCATCCGATGGTGTGGGTGGCCTCGACTACGCTCGACCAGCGATCGCTCCACCACACCGAGAGGCCGGGTTGCGTGCACACCACCACCGGGGTCTTCGTCGCCTTCGAGGGCGGCGACGGGACGGGCAAGTCCACCCAGGCGCGGGCTCTCGCAGCCTCCCTGTCGGACGCCGGATACCGCACCCTGCTGACCTACGAGCCGGGTGACACGTCCGTCGGCAAGGAGATGCGGCGGATCGTGCTGGACCCCGCCACCGGTGAGCTGTCCCACCGCACCGAGGTCCTGCTCTACGCGGCCGACAAGGCCGAGCACGTCGACACCGTGGTGATGCCGGCGCTCCAGCGCGGTGAGGTCGTGATCACCGATCGCTACGTCGACTCGACGCTGGCCTACCAGGGGGCCGGTCGTGAGCTCGGCGTCGTCGAGGTCGAGCGCGTCGCGCGCTGGGCGACCCGTGACCTCCGACCTGACCTGACCGTCGTCCTGGACCTCGAGCCGGAGCGCGGGTTGAGCAGGTTCGACCAGCGTGACCGGATCGAGGGCGAGACGCAGGACTTCTTCGTGCGCGCGCGCGACGCGTTCCTGACCTTCGCGGCCGCCGATCCCGACCACTACCTCGTCATCGACGCCGGTCGGCCGCCGGACGAGATCGCCGAGGTCGTCATGACCCGCCTGGAGCCCCTCTTGGACAAGGCGATCCGTTGACCGCGGCGTCCGCCGACACGGAGTCCGTGTGGTCCACGCTGGTCGGCCAAGCCCGGGCGGTCGAGCCGCTGCGCGCGGCGGCATCGGGTCACGGCATGAGCCACGCGTTCCTGTTCACCGGCCCGCCCGGCTCGGGTCGGTCCAACGCCGCGGTGGCCTTCACCGCGGCCTTGCAGTGCGAGGAGCAGCCGCCTGGGTGCGGCACCTGTCACTCGTGCCACACCGTGCTGGCCGGCAGCCACGCCGACGTCACCATCGTGCGCACCGACAAGCTGTCGATCGGCGTCGACGAGGTGCGCGACCTCGTCCGCCGCTCCGCGTTGGCGCCCGTCGGCCGTCGCTGGCAGGTGATGATCGTCGAGGACGCCGACCGGCTGACCGACCAGGCCGCCAACGCCCTGCTCAAGGCGATCGAGGAGCCGACCGATCGGACGGTGTGGATGCTGTGCGCCCCCACCGTCGAGGACCTCCTGCCGACGATCCGCTCGCGGTGCCGACTGGTCACGCTGTCGACGCCTTCGGCCGAGGACGTCGCCGGCTTCCTGGTCCGCACGGACGGCGTAGACCCGGCGCTCGCGTCGTACTCCGCGCGCGCCAGCCAGGGTCACATCGGCCGGGCGCGTGCCCTGGCCCGCGACGAGGGCGCTCGCAACCGGCGCAAGGAGGTCGTGTCGGTGCCGGCCCGGCTCACCAGCCTCGGCTCGTGCATGAACGCCGCCCAGAACCTCCTCGAGACCACGCAGGAGGAGGCCGACCTGATCACGAGCGAGCTCGACGCTCGCGAGCGGTCCGACCTCGACCTGTCGTACGGCGTGGTCGAGCGTGGGCGCCGTCCGCGCGAGTACGCCCCGGCCCTCTCGGCACTCGAGCGTGGCCAGAAGACCAGGGCCAAGCGACGTCACCTCGACGTCGTCGACCGCGGCCTGATGGATCTCGCGTCGGTCTATCGTGACGCGATCGCCGTCGCGACCGGAGCCCCAGGGGTCCTGGTGAACGAGGAGCTCCGCCCCGACATCGACGAGATCGTGGGCAGCTCCACTCCCGAGCTCAACCTGCGCAGGATCGGCTGGATCTTCGACGCCCGCGAGCAGATGCTCGAGTTCAACGTCCCGGCGGCGCTGGCACTCGAGTCGTTGATGGTCGCCCTCAAGGTGCCGTCACGATGAGGCGCCGATGAAGCGTCTCGTGGCCGCGATCACCCTGGTGGTGGTCGTGGTGCTGGTGGTGGGTGCGGCGCTCGTGGTCACCCGCGACTCGTCGGGAGACGATGCCGGTCCCACCCCCGTCGCGCCGTCCGGTGGGCCACCGGCGGACCGGCCGACGTCCCCCGACCTGGCGGGCTTCTACTCCCAGCGCCTCGACTGGTCGGCCTGCACCGGCTCCGCCAGCGAAGGAGACCAGTGCGCCCGGCTCACCGTCCCCCTGGACTACCGGCGCGCATCCGGTCCCACCATCGAGATCTCGGTGCTGAAGGTGCCCGCGTCCGGCAGCCGGATCGGGGCGCTGGTGGTCAACCCCGGCGGCCCCGGCGCTCCCGGTACGTCGTTCGCCGCCGGTCGCGGCACGTGGTTCGGTGAGCCGCTGCTCCAGCACTTCGACATCGTCGGCTTCGACCCGCGCGGCACGGGCGACAGCTCGCCGGTCGACTGCCTGTCCGACCCGGCCATGAACCGCTACCTCAGTGGTAACCCGACGCCGACCACGCGGGCCGAGATCGCGACGTACCACCGGCTCCAGGCCAGGCTGGTGCGCGGTTGCAGCGCGCGCTCCGGCGAGCTGGCGGCGCACGTGTCGACCGTCGAGGCAGCCCGCGACATGGACATCCTGCGGTCCGCTCTGGGCGAGCGGACGATGAGCTACCTCGGCGCGTCGTACGGCACGAAGCTCGGCGCGACCTACGCCCAGCTGTTCCCACAGCGGGTCGGCCGCTTCGTCCTCGACGGCGCCATCGACCCCGAGCTCGGGACCCGCGCGACCTCGGTTCAACAGGCCAAGGGGTTCCAGACCGCGCTCGACGCCTACGCCGCCAACTGCGTGCAGGAGTCCATCGGCTGCTTCCTCGGCAAGGACGTCGACAGTGTCGAGCACACGATCAGCAGCCTGCTCGACACGATCGCCGATCATCCGCTCCCGGCCGGCGACCGGACGCTCACCGCCGGCAGCGCCTACTACGGCATCTCGGCGGCGCTCTACAACCGCGAGTACTGGATCGTCCTCAGCGCCGGGCTCCGCGGTGCCCTGAACGGCGACGGGTCGCTGCTCATGCAGCTGGCCGACGCGTACGCCGACCGCAACGCCGACGGCTCGTTCAACTCCAACCTGCTCGAGGCCTTCACCGACATCTCGTGCCTGGACGCCGACTACTCGATCCCCTACTCGAAGGTGCCGCGCCAGTTCGCTGCGTTCGACAAGGCGTCGCCCGTCTTCGGCCGCACCTTCGCCTGGAGCCTGACGATGTGCGACGGGTTCAAGCCGCGCAGCGACGAGCCGGTGCCGACGATCCGGGCCGCCGGCGCCGCCCCGATCGTGGTGATCGGCACCACCCGCGACCCCGCCACGCCGTACCCCTGGGCGGTCGCGCTGGCCCGCCAGCTGCAGTCCGGCGTCCTGATCTCGCGCGACGGCGACGGCCACACCGGCTACCACCACGGCAACCCGTGCGTCGACCGCGCCGTCGAGTCCTACCTCGTCTCCGGGGTCGTCCCGCGCGACGGACTCTCGTGCTGACGCCGATTCCCTGAGGGCCCTCGCGTCTCCGTATACTTCCGGCCGTTGCCCGGACCGCCTCCGCCGAGGATGTCGCGGGCAGCGCGCCGCCTTAGCTCAGTCGGTAGAGCGATTCACTCGTAATGAATAGGTCGTCGGTTCGATTCCGACAGGCGGCTCCATCTCCCTGGTCACGGTGCCTTCGGTGCGGGCGCCGGAGCGGACGGGTTACGCCGTCGAGTCGGGCAGCAGGGGTCGCATGAAGCTGCGGTCGTACCTGACGACGCAGCCGCTCTCGTCCCGGATGCGGTCCGCAGCGATGAACTCCGGGTCGACGCCGAACAGCGTGCGGTACTCCTCGTACGCCGCGAGCGAGGGGAAGCTGAACAGGGCCAGTGCCCGGTCACTGGAGCCCTCGGACGGCAGGAAGTACCCGTGGTGGGTGCCGCCGTGGGCGTTCACCAGCCGGATCCACTCGCTGGCGAACCGCTCGAAGGCCCCGATCTCGGATGGGTCGATGGTGTAGTCGACGACGCAGGTGATCACGTCCGCATCATGCGACACACCTGGGGAGCCGTCACCCGGTGGCAATCTCCGCCGATCTCCCACCATGCGCCCACTCTTGGGTTAACAATTTGCCTATGGACGTCGCGGAGTCAGCGGGCCCTCCGGGCCCGTTGGAGCCAGCTGCACTCCCCGAGCCGCTGGGCTCCGGGGAGGATCGTCGCGACCCCATGGACGCCGACTGGCCGTGGGAGACGCTCCGGGTCGAGCAGGAGGCACGACCGGGGTCGTTCACCGACGCGATCCGGCACGAGTACCGCTGGGACGAGGAGTCCTTCACCCGTCTCGAGGCAGCAATGCGAGCGGCTTGCGAGGTGCTCGAGGACCACCCCACGATCGAGCGCTGGGTGGGCGAGGGCTTCTGGTGCTGGACGGCCGTGGTCCCCGAGCTCACCGAGCACCCACGGTTCGTGGCCCCGGAGGCGACGTACCTGCGCCGCTGCCTGGCCCGACTCCGGGATCTCGGCTCCTGGTTCTTCAACGGCACGTCGCCCTACGGTCCCGACCACGTCTGGGAGCCGGTGCCGCCCGCGCACTCCTGAGCGTGGGGTCGTGGCGCGAGCACTGCCTCAAGGAGCACGGCCGCGCTCATCGAGGGAGGGCGGTCTGGTCTCGTGCTGCCAAGCCCCGCTCGACGGCCGCCGCCATCCGTGTGACCTTCTGCTCGTACGTACGCACAGCGGCCGAGGTCGCTGGGTGCCGTCATGACTGTGCGCGGGCGAAAGGGCGGCGTCGGCGACGAGGGCGGGACTCGTCGCGAGGGCAGGCCGCCTGCCTGAACCGCTATCCATTGAACGGGCACTCAGGGTAATTTGACCCAACTCGAGACGGCGGGTCAGGGAGACAGTGCCGTCCCGAGCCAGGCGTCGAGCGCGGCGCCCGGGGTTGGGGGAGGGTTCCGTGGCGCGTCTGCTCCATCGGCTCGGGATGCTCTGTGCCCGCAAACCACTGATCGTCATCGGCGTGTGGGTGGTGCTGCTGGTCGTCGTCTTCGGCGCGGTCGGCAGGTTCGGCGCGGTCACCAACAACAACGTCTCCCTGCCCGGCACCGGGAGCCAGGAGGCCACCGACCTGCTGGAGGCCAAGTTCCCGCCGCAGCAGAACGGCGCCAACCCGATCGTCTTCGACATCAAGTCGGGGAAGCTGACCGACGACAAGTACAAGGCGGCGATCAAGGAGTCCATCAAGGCGATCAAGCACGAGAAGCACGTCTACAGCGTCACCAACCCGCTCAGCAGCGCAGGCCAGACGGCGGGGTTGCTGAGCAAGGACAAGCAGACGGCGTTCGCGCCGGTCCTGCTGGACGTCGGCTCCAGCGACCTGACCGACCAGATCGCCGAGCACGTCTTCGACGCGACCAAGCCGGCCCAGAAGCAACACATCACGGTCGCCGCCGCCGGCAACCTCGGGACGACGTTGTCCACCGAGGAGTCCGAGACCAGTGAGGTCGTCGGCATCATCGTCGCGATGATCATCCTCAGCCTGGTGCTGGGGAGCCTGGTGGCGATGGGGATGCCGATCCTCACCGCGGTCCTGGGGCTCGGTGCGGCCCTGTCGCTGGTCGGCCTGCTCGGGCACCTGCTGTCGATCCCGACCAGCGGCCCGACCCTCGCGACGATGATCGGACTCGGCGTCGGCATCGACTATGCGCTGTTCCTGGTCACCCGACATCAAGAACAGCTGCGCGAGGGCATGGCGATGCACGACTCCATCGCGAACGCCGTCGCGACCTCCGGCAGCGCGATCGTGTTCGCCGGTGGCACGGTCGTGATCGCCCTGATCTCCTTGTACGTCGCCGGCATCCCGCTGGTCACCTCGCTGGGACTCGCCTCCGCGGTCGGTGTGGTCATGGCGGTACTGGGTGCGATCTCACTGCTGCCGGCGTTCCTCGGCCTGATCAAGCACCGCATCCGCTGGGCCTCGGTGCCGAAGTTCATCGCACCGCCGCATGTGCCCGGCAAGGGCATGTGGCACCGCTGGTCCGGCGTCGTACGCCGCAACCCGGTGCTCATCAGCCTGGTCTCGCTGGCCTTCCTGGTGCCGCTCATCATCCCGGCGTTCTCGCTCGAGCTCGGCCAGGAGGACATCGGGGCGACGAACCCGTCGACCACCGAGCGTCAGGCCTACGACCTGATCGCGGCCGGCTTCGGGGTGGGCTTCAACGGACCGCTCCAGGTCGCCAACGAGCTGAACCCGCCCGCGACGCAGAGCGCCGAGTACACCAAGAAGTACGACAAGGCGACCTCGCTCCAGAAGAAGCTCGAGAAGGATCAGAAGACCCTTCCCAAGCAGCAGAAGCAGCTCGAGCAGCAGCAGAAGCAGCTCGAGGCGCAGCAGGCGAAGCTGACCCAGCAGGGCAACGCGCTCAAGGCGCAGCAGGCCTCCCTCACCGCGCAGGGCGACCAGCTCAAGCGGGAGCAGGCGTCGCTGGAGCAGCAGGCCAACCAGCTCAAGGCCCAACAGGCGAAGCTCGAGGCGCAGAAGCGGCATCTCGAGACCGAGCAGGCGGCGCTCGAGCGCCGGGCCGATGCACTCGCGGCCAAGATCAAGCCGCTGGCCGCGCGCCTGGTGTTGCTGACGGCCCGGGAACGCATCCTGCGCCACCGCATCGAGCAGGCTCAGGACGATCCGGTGCTCCTGGCCCGGCTCCGAGCCCGCCTGCAGCGCGTCCTCGACCGCGAAGCAGAGGTCCACCAGAGGCTCGATCCGCTGAAGAAGCAGGCGGAGGCTCTGGCCGCGCAGGCACGCCGCCTCCAGACCCAGGCGAACAAGCTGCAGGCCCAGGCCAACGCCCTCCAGGCCAAGGCTGACGACCTGAACCGACAGAAGACGAGTCTCGAGGCCCAGGCGGCCTCACTCAACAGGCAGGGGGACGCCCTCCAGGCGCAGGCGAACCAGCTCCAGGCCGAGGGCAACGACCTGCAGGCTCAGGGAGACGAGCTCCAGAAGCAGGCCGACCAGCTCAAGCAGAAGCAGAAGAAGGCCAAGCAGCAGCAGAAGGAGGCGGAGAAGCTCCAGAGCCAGCTGACCACGATGGTCACCGCTGCCGGTGGTGACGCGCGCGGCACCGATCCGCGCGTGGTCAATCTGCAGAGTGCGCTGCTGGGGACCAAGGGCGTCGTCTCGCTCACCCCGCCCCAGATCAACAAGAAGGGCGACGTCGTCCTGCTCTCGGCTGTCCCCTCGACCTCACCGGCTTCCGACGCGACGGCGAGTCTGGTCGGCAAGGTGCGCGACGACGTCCTGCCTCCGGTCGACGTCAACGGCATGACGTCGTACGTCGGCGGCTACACCGCGTCGTACGTCGACCTCGCGGCCCTGATCACCGACCGCCTGCTGCTGGTCATCGGCACGGTCATCCTGCTCGGCTTCCTGCTGCTGATGATCGCCTTCCGGTCGATCCTGATCCCGCTGCAGGCGGCGATCACCAACCTGTTGTCGGCGGCCGCGTCCTTCGGTGTGCTGACGGCGGTCTTCCAGTGGGGCTGGGGCATCTCGCAGGTCGGCATCGACACACCGGACACCAGCGTGCCCATCGCGAGCTATGTCCCGCTGATGATGTTCGCGGTGCTGTTCGGCCTGTCGATGGACTACGAGGTGTTCCTGGTCAGCCACGTGCAGGCGCACCACCACTCAGGGGATCCGGCGAAGGTGGCCGTCCGCAACGGTCTTGCGTCGAGCGCGCGCATCACGTCCGCGGCGGCGCTGATCATGGCGTCGGTGTTCGCCAGCTTCATCCTCAACGGCGATCCGGTGATCAAGCAGTTCGGCGTCGGACTGGCCACGGCCGTCGTGCTCGCGGGCATCCTCGTGGTGACGCTGGCACCGGCTTCGATCGTGCTCTTCGGGGAGGCCGCCTGGTGGCTGCCCCGATGGCTGGACAAGCTCCTGCCGCACATCTCCGTCGAGGGCGAGACCATGCCGGCCTCCGACCCTCCGCCGAACGACGACCAGGGCAGCGACGATCCCGAGCCGGCCCCGGCCCCGACTCCGGCCTAGGACGACCGGGTCGCCGATCTCAGGTGGAGCGGCGTCCGAAGGTCGCGAGTCCGACCCACAGCCCGGCGACCGCGGCGAGCGCCAGGCTGGTCCCGACGCGCAGGAGGTCCACTCCGACGTCACTCAGGTCGCCATGGTCGGGCCAGATCTGGCGCATCAGCCAGCGCACGGCCACGAACACGACGACGAACGCCACCGCGCCGGCCAGCCAGCCGCGCACGAACGCGATGCGGTGGGGCACCTCGTGGTCTGCATGTGCCGGGGCCTCGACGGGTTCCACACCGTGATGATGACCCAGACGAGGGGCTCGCGGAAGAGGCTCCTTCGAGCCCGACGGCTCTAGGGCGTACTTCCCTGCCCCGTGGCCTGCTGCGCGGCCTCGGAGAGAGAGACACGCCCTAGCATCGAGCCACGGGCGCGCGGTCGCCCGAGGTACGGGGAGGCCGATGACGACCCACGAGCCGGTCCAGGACCTGGACCCACGGGTGCCGTTGCGCCTCTTGGCCGGCCTGGGGGCGCTCCTGGTCGTGCTCTTCTCGGTCACCACCCTCCCCGGGATCCGGTCCGACCACGACTTCCACACGACGTACGACGGATGGCTCCAGGGCACGGCGTACGTCGTGCTGGCGCTGGTGGCGGTGGTACGCCCGCTCTCGGTCCGGCGGGACCGGCTCCTGTGGGGGTTGTTCGCGCTGGCTGTCGGCCTCAGGGCGCTGGGGTTCGTGATCTTCCTGGGCTACGTGAGACTCCAGGACCCCCCGCCGTACCCGTCCGTCGCCGACTACGCCTGGCTCGCGATGGACGGCGTACTGCTGCTGGCGTTGTGGTTCCTCCTGCGCCGCCGCATCCGGCGGCGCTCGGTCGACATCGCCCTCGCCGCGGTGCAGATGGGCGTGACCGTCGCGGGCCTCTCGGTGGTGATGCTCTTCGGGACCCTCGACACCATCTCCGGCGCTGACCTGCCCGACCGCGTGATCGTCACCAACCTCGCCTATCCCCTGCTCGACATCGCGATGCTCGTGGTGGTGTCCAGCGCCTTGGTCGCGACCGGCTTCCGGTCGTGGGCCACGGTCACCCTGACGCTCGGGATCACCGGGTTCGCGATCGTCGACGCCCTCTTCGTCTATGAGGTCACCGCCGAGACGTACCACCCCGGCACGCTGCTCGCCGCTCTCTCGCTGGTCTCGACCGGGGCCATCGCGATCTCGGGTTGGCTGCCCGAGGTCAAGCGCCCCCGACTTCCCACCGTCGAGTTCTCTCGGGTGGGGATCGCCGCGATCCTCGGCGTCACCGCGATCGCCACGCTCGTGTACGCCGCGCTCGAGCGGGTCACCCTGGCCGGGATCCTGCTGCCTGCCCTGGCGCTCGTGGTCGGCATCGGTCGTGGCGTGTGGTTGGTCGGGCGCAACAAGGACACCGCGCTCACTGCGATCAGCGCCAAGAACGCCGAGCTCGTGCGCTTCCAGTCGCTGGTGGAGACCTCGGGTGACTTCATCGCGATGGCCGATCTCAACGGGACCGTCCTCTACGTCAACCCCGCCGGGCGACGCCTCGTGGGGATCGAGGACCGCGACGTCACGGAGATGTCGATCGCCGAATTCCTGACCGACGAGGGGCTGGCCGCCTCGCTCGAGGTCGAGCAGCCCGCGGTCGTCGCCCACGGGCGCTGGTCCGGACAGTCGACGCTGCGCGACCATCGCGGGGGCCCACCGATCCCGGTGGCGATCGCGAGCTTCCTGATGAGTGACCCGGAGTCGGGGGAGCCGTTGGCGTTGGCGACCGTTCAGCGTGACATCTCCGACCGGGTCGTCCGCGCAGAACGAGCTCCAGCGGTTGGCCGACGTGCGGCAGCACCTGCTCGACCGCCTGGTGCAGGCGCAGGAGGACGAGCGAGCCAGGATCGCCGCCGACGTCCACGACGACTCGGTGCAGGCCCTGGCCGCGGTCGAGCTACGCCTGGGTCTCCTGCGCCGACAGCTCGCCGAGTCACCTGCACACCTGCAGGAGACCGCTGAGACCTTGTCGAGCACGGTCCGGGAGGCGATCGGACGGCTCCGCACCTTGCTGTTCGACCTCGAGTCACCGGCCGTCGAGGCCGACCTCGCCACGGCCCTCGGTGTGGCCGCCGCGAACACGTTCGAGGACCGGGTGGCCTGGAGCATCGCCGGCGACACCGATCTCGACGTCCCTCAGGGGCAGCGCGTGACGGCGTACCGGATCGCGAAGGAGGCCATGGCCAACGTCGTGCGGCACGCCGAGGCCCGCCGGGTCCTGATCACGCTGGCGCGAAGCGACGGCGGGTTCCAGGTCGTGGTCGACGACGACGGCCGTGGCTTCGACCCCACGTCCGTCGAGGACCGGCCGGGCCACCTGGGGATCCCCGCGATGGCCGACCGCGCGATCATCGCGGGCGGTCGCCTCGACCTCGAACGCCGCGCGGAGGGCGGCATGCGGGTCCGGCTGTGGCTCCCGGACGCACCGAGCGATCCCCGTTCGGACGGAGTCCCGGAGGGCCCCGCCTGACCGTACCGGGGGGAACCGGGTCAGGCGGAGCCCGCTCCGGGTCCTCCGAGAGACCCGCCGACCGGCGTCACGGGGGGAGACGCAGCCATCGCGGGACCACTCGTCGGGTGGCGGTCCGAACGTTTCTCGGTCACCGACGTGCAGAGACCGTGAACCGTGGGGGAGGGCGGAGACCGGCGCGATCGTCCACCCGTGGACCGCTGCCCTTGACGGGGGCGTGTAACAGGGTCCCTTGACGTGGAATCCCGTGCATGAGACGCGGGGGTCCACCTGCCTAGTGCCGATCTACTACGCGCGCTGGGTCGCCCCGTGATCACAGGTCCGGCAGGAGGCCCCGGCGTACGGCGATCGAGAGCGCCTCGAGCTTGGAGTGCGCGCCCAGCTTCCCGGAGAGACTGGCGATGTGGTTGCGCACGGTGTGCACCGAGACGACCAGCCGCTCGGCGATCGCGGCGTTGGAGAGTCCCTCCGCCACCAGGGCGAGTACCTCCCGCTCACGTTCGGTGAGCTCGTCGACCGCGTGCGGGCTGGACCGGCCGAACCGTGGCAGCAGGCGGGCCAGCATCTCCGGCGAGATCACCGACTCGCCGGCGGCCGCGGCCCGCACGGCCGCGGTGACCTCGTCCAGGCTGCGCGTCTTGGACAGGAAGCCGGAGGCTCCGGCCTCGATCGCGGCCAGCAGCACGTGGTCGGCCGAGCTCGCGGTGAGCACCACGATCCCGATCGACGGCCGCAGCGCGCGCAGGTTCGGGATGGCGGTGACGCCGTCGCCGTCCGGCATCCGGTGGTCGAGCAGCAGGACATCGGGATGAGCCGAGCCGATCAGGGCCCGCGCCTGCTCGAGGGTGGTGGCGACCCCGACGGCGGTGATGTCGGGCTCGGCGTCGAGGACCATCGCCAGGCTCGAGGCCAAGACGTCGTGGTCGTCGATGATCAGCACCCGGATCGGGCGCGCGGAAGTCGTGGTGGCAGGCTCGCGTCCCTCGGCCACGTGACTCTCCCTCACGTCTCGCCCCGAACCACGGTGGCACACATCTAGTGCATCCGCACTACTCGTCTTGGAACTGCGAACGCATGCGTCCACCCGCGGCTGGGCAGGACCGTGTTCGAGTGACCACTGTGGGGCCCGCCTGCATCTCGACGGATGACGCATGAGCGTGATCCGCGTGGTCGTCGCCGACGACGACGAGACGATGCGGCGCGCCATCGTCGACGTACTGGAGGCGCACGATGCGTTCACCGTCGTCGCGAACGTCGCGACCGGTGACGGCCTTCCCGAGCTCGTCGCGCAGACACATGCCGAGCTCGTGGTGCTCGACGTCCGGATGCCTTCAGGAGGCGCCGCGGCGGCGCGTGCGCTGCGGGAGCACGACCCGCACACCGTGGTGGTGGCGGTCTCGGCGAGCAACCAGGTGTCGACCGTGGCGGCGATGTTCCGAGCCGGCGCGACCGGCTTCCTGGCCAAGGGGCATCTCGGCACGAGCTTCGCCGACGACCTCGTGCGCTGCACGAGCGGGCAGGTGATGATCGCGGTGCCCCACGCGGTGGAGGTGCTCCGAGCCCTGGGCGACGCGCGACGGATGAACGACCGCACTGACCACTATCGGTCGACCGGTACGTGGCGGCGCACGGCAGGATGGCGTCGTGGCTCATTCCCACCGTGCGGACCCCGGAAGCCCTGTTGCGATCGGTGGGCAGGTTCGAATGGTGCTCCTGGTCGCCCTCGCCATGGCCGGACTGGCGACCGTGGTCGGGGTGGTGGCCCTCTGGCCGGACCGAGGCGCCGTCGCGGAGGTCCGCGCCAGGCGCCGTACACCGCTCCCGGCGTGACGACGCCTGATGCCGACGTACTCTCCGTGGGCCCGGACTGCCCGGCGGACCAGACGGGTGGGCACGCGCCCGCTGGATGCGACACCGTGCACGTCCGCATTCTCGAGGGCGCCGGCGAGGACGACCGCGCAGCCGTGCACGTCCCGCCCGAGGTCACCTCCTCGGGGCTCGGCCGGGGTGACCACGTCGAGGTGTTCCGGATGCCGGGCAAGAACGGTGAGCCGGCCACCTACTCCTTCAGTTCGGTACGCCGCTCCGTCCCGCTCCTGTGGCTGACGTTCCTGTTCGTAGTCGTGGTCCTGGCGGTCGCCGGACGTCGCGGGGCGATGGCCGTCGTCGGGCTCGTGGGCAGCGGCGCCACGCTCTACTACTTCCTGCTCCCGGCTCTCCTCAGCGGCGAGCCCGGGCTCGCCGTCGCCTGCGTGAGCGCCTCGGCGATCATGTTCGTCGTCCTGTACACCACGCACGGACTTTCGTTGCGCACGAGCACGGCACTCGCTGGGACTCTCGTGGGCATCGGGCTGACCGCCTTGATCGGCACCGTGGCGATCGGTGGCGCGCATCTCACCGGCATCGCCGACGAGAGCGGCGGGACCCTGTCGACGTTTGCGGGACAGGGACTCGACTTCCAGGGATTGCTCGCGTGCAGCATGGTGCTCGCCGGACTCGGAGTTCTCAACGACGTCACCATCACCCAGGCCTCATCGGTCTGGGAGCTTCGCGCCGCGGCACCCGGCGCCACCCGGCGCGCGGTGTTCACGAGTGCGATGCGCATCGGCCGCGATCACATCGCCTCGACGATCTACACAATCGTGTTCGCCTATGCGGGCGCGGCGCTGGTCGTGCTCATGCTCCTCTACGTCTACGACCGGCCACTGGTGGACCTGCTGTCCACCGAGTCCATGGCAGAAGAGGTGGCCCGCACCTTGACCAGCGCGATCGGACTGATCCTCGCGGTTCCGGTCACCACGGCGATCGCGGCAGAACCCGGCCTGATCGAGCACAGGACAGGACTACTCGTCGAGGAAGCGCACCCTCGACCGGGGCACCCGGGCGCTCTCCTCGGGGACGACGTTGGTGCCGTCGAGGTCGGTGAGCGTACGCCGCACCGCCTCGCGGTCCGGGTCGCCACCGTGCGCGCCGATGATCACGATCGGCGAGGACGGGCCGGGCTCGGAGTCCGCGGACGCGTCGTACCCGGCCTGGCGGAGCCCCGCCAGCACCGCGGCCGGATCCTGCCCGGCCGGGACCTCGTAGCGCAGGGTCGCGCGGTCGTCTCGCTGGAGGCGGTCGCTGTGCTGCACCTCCCGGGCGCCGAAGCGCTTCACGGCAAGAGTCGCCACGACGACGACGACGATCAACAGGATCACGGGAACGAGGACGGCGCCCATGCCCGATCCGTGCCCGATCGCGACGGCGATCATGCGGCCACGACACCGCGCACTAGCCTCGGCGGGGTGAGGAGGCCCGGTGCTCGTGCAGTGGCGCTCGGCCTGGTGGCTGCGGCTCTCGCAGCCTGCACCGGCGTCGACCAGTCGCCGAAGCCGAAGCCCTTGCGTCTGACCTGGGACGACACCGCGCTCCCGGTGCCGGCCGGCGATCGTGCGGTGGTTCGGGCGGCGACGTGGTGTGCCGGCCATTGGGTGGTCGTCGGCGCGACGGCGACCGCCGACGGTCGCACCCGGCCGGCCGTGTGGACCAGCACCGACGCCCGGAGCTGGCAGAGCACGGCCTGGCACCCGGGTCGCGACTTCTACACCTCGCGCGAGATCCTCGACTCGGTCGCATGCAGCCGGGGCCGCGTTGCTGCGGTCGGGTCCAAGTCCGGCGGCGCCCACGGGATGCCGCGCACAGCGACGTGGCGCGAGCTGCCCGACGGTTCGCTCGCGGCGGTGCGGGCGCCGTTGCAGCTCTTCGGCGGGAGCGAGGGGGTCGCGGTGGGGACCATCGCCGGTGGCCCTGACGGCTACCTGGTCGCGGGCACCCGCACGAGCGGCGCCGCCGTCTGGCGGTCGACGGACGGCGCGGCGTTCCGGCTGTACGACGGGGCGCCCGGGCTGGCCGAGCACCGCGCGGTTGAGCACCCAGGCCGCCGACGCCGTGCCCGACCGGGAGGGGTGGCTCGTGGTCGGACAGGTCACCGAGGCAGACGGGCGGCTGCGCGGGGCTGTGTGGACCGGCGACCGGCGAGGTCCCTGGCGGCGGTCGGACCTTCCCGGTGGCGCGACCGTCTCGACCGCCGAGCGACTCGTTGCCGCGCCACCTGGACCCGATGTCGCGGGTCTGCTCGACGACGGGTTCGGTCTCTGGGGACTGCGCGACGGGTCCTGGCGCCTCCTCGAGCACTTCGGCGCCTCGGACCCGGACGGCTCGAACGCGTCATACGTCTCCGGTCTGGCCGAGGCCTACGGCTGGGTGGCGGCGACCTACAGCGACGGTGCCCGGTTCCGGCTCTGGGTCGGCCAGGAGCTGCCGATGCCGAGCGACATCACGGTCGACGGCGACCACACCGCGACGATCGCGGCCCACGGGCGGCACCTGCTCCTGCTCACCGACGACGAAACCGCCGGACGGGCCTGGGTGACGACGGTCCCGCGGCCGGTGATGTGACGCGCGGGCCGTAGAGTGGTGGACACAGACAGGGGAGCCCCGAGCGGGGCTGAGAGTGCGGGTGATCCGCAGACCCTCCGAACCTGATCCGGTTAGCACCGGCGAAGGGAGTCACGTCATGGCACCCGTCCCACTTCGCGCGCGCGCGTTCGCGGCCCTGGCAGTGGCGGCGCTGTCGCTCACGAGCTGTTCGCTGGTCGGCTCCGACGGCTCGTCCGAGAACAGCTCGGACGTCGTCCTGGTCACCCACGACTCGTTCGTGCTGCCCAAGCCCCTGATCGAGCGGTTCGAGCGACGGTCGGGCTACCACCTGATCGTCCACGCGGCCGGCGACGGAGGCACGCTCACCAACAAGCTCGTGCTCACGCAGGGCAACCCGACCGGGGACGTCGCCTTCGGAGTCGACAACACGTTCGCCAGCCGCGCCCTCGATGCCGACGTGTTCGCGAAGTCCGACGTCGACCTCCCCGCCGGCGCCGCTCAGTACGTCGTACCCGGCGACGACGGTCGCCTCGCGCCGATCGACAACGGCAACGTCTGCGTGAACATCGACACCGGGTGGTTCGCCGACCATCACGTCGCGCCGCCGCGCACGCTCGACGACCTGGTCGAACCGGCGTACGACGGGCTGATCGCCGTCCCCGGAGCCACCACCAGCTCGACCGGCCTGGCCTTCCTCCTCGGCACCATCGGCAAGTACGGCGACGGCTGGACCTCGTGGTGGCAGAAGCTCGTCGGCAACGGCGCGACGATCACCGACGGCTGGACCCAGGCCTACGAGACGGACTTCACCCAGGGCGGTGGCAACGGCAAGGACCCGATCGTGGTCTCCTACGACTCGTCGCCGGCGTTCACGGTCCCGAAGGGCGGTGAGACCTCGACCACGACGGCACTTCTCGACACCTGCTTCCGCCAGGTCGAGTACGCCGGCGTGCTCACCGGCGCCGCGAACCCGGACGGCGCGAAGGCTTTCGTCGAGTTCCTGCTGACCCCTCAAGTGCAGCAGTCCCTGCCCGACTCGATGTACGTCTACCCGGTGCGCCAGGGGACGCCGCTGCCACCGGACTGGGCGAAGTTCGCGATCCAGCCGCGGCACCCGTACGCCGTGAGTCCCGCGGACATCTCGGCCCATCGCGAGACCTGGCTGCGCGAGTGGAGCGACATCGTGAGCCGATGAGGCGGGAGCGACGATGACCACGGCCCGACGCCTGGGCACGCTCGCAGCGACCGCGATCGTCCCGCTGGGGGTGCTCGCCGTCTTCTTCGTGCTGCCGGTGAGCGGGATGGTCGGCAGGGGCTTCGCGCCGGACGGTCACCTCGACGTCGGCGGCGTCGTCGACGTGCTGACCCGACCCGAGATCCAGCGCGCGATCTGGTTCACCGTCTGGACCTCGACCGTCGCGACGCTGCTCGCCTGCGCGCTCGGCCTGCCCGCGGCGTACGCCCTTCACCGGGTGGCGATTCCGGGCCGAGCCTGGATCCGAGCGATCCTCGTCGTGCCCTTCGTGCTGCCGACGGTCGTCGTCGGCGTGGCCTTCGAGCTGGTGATCGGCGACAGTGGACCGCTGGCGTTCCTCGGCGTCGACGGCAGCCCGATCGCCATCGTCGCCGGCCTGGTGTTCTTCAACGCGTCCGTCGTGATCCGCGTCGTCGGTGGCGCCTGGGAGTCGCTCGACCCACGTCCCGCCGAGGCGGCGGCCGCCCTCGGCGCCTCCCCGCGCCAGGTCCTGCGCGACGTCACCCTGCCCGCTCTTCGCCCGGCGATCGTGTCGGCGGTCACCGTCGTGTTCCTCTTCTGCGCCACGGCGTTCGGGATCGTGCTGACGTTGGGTGGCCTTCGCTACTCCAGCGTCGAGACCCAGATCTACCTGCTGACGGCCAACCTCCTGGACCTCCAGGGCGCGGCCGCGCTGTCGATGCTCCAGCTCCTGGTCGTCACCGTGCTCCTCGTGGCCGCGGCCCGCGCACGTCGTACACCGGACGCCACGGTGGCCCGGGCACGCAGCAGGCTCCGACGGCCGACCCGGGGTGACCTGCCGGCCCTGGGCGCGACGCTCGTGCTCCTGGTCCTCGTCGTCGGGCCGCTCGCCTCGCTGGTCGTCGCCTCGCTGCGCGTCGACGGGGCCTGGAGCCTGGCCAACTACCGCGCCCTCCAGACGCCGGGTGCTCACCAGGCCCTGCTCGTGCCGGTCACGGACGCCGTCGTGAACTCTCTGCGCATCGCGGTCGACGCGACCTGGATGTCGCTGCTCCTCGGGCTCGCCGTGGCGACCGTCGTCACCCGTCGATCGCGCGGCGTCTCCGAGCGCCGCCTGCGGGCCGTGCTCGACGCCCTCTTCATGCTGCCGCTCGGCGTCTCCGCGGTGACCCTGGGCTTCGGCTTCCTGATCACCCTGGGCCGGCCGCCCCTCGACCTGCGCGACTCACCGTTGCTGATCCCGGTGGCCCAGGCCCTGGTCGCGCTGCCTCTGGTCGTCCGGGTCCTCGTCCCCGTGTTGTCCGGGATCGACGACCGGCTGCGCCAGGCCGCCGCCACCCTCGGTGCCTCTCCGGCTCGCACCCTGCTCGTGGTGGACCTCCCCGTCATCCTCAAGCCGTTGCTCGCCGCCGCCGGGTTCGCGTTCGCCTGCTCGCTGGGGGAGTTCGGCGCGACGTCGTTCCTGGTCCGCGACGACCGCCCGACCCTGCCGGTCGTGATCTTCCGGTTGATCGGGCACCCGGGCGACCTCAACTACGGGATGGCCCTCGCAGGTTCGGTCGTGCTCGGCGCCACGACGGCCACCGTCATGCTCGTGGTCGAACGCCTGCGCGTGCCCTCCGTGGGGGCCTTCTGATGACGGCGCTCTCCGTGCGCGGCGTCTCGGTGTCGTACGACGGCGCGCCGGCCGTGGTCGACGCGGACCTCGACCTCGACGAGGGGCGGGTGCTCGCCGTCCTCGGGCCGTCCGGGTGCGGCAAGTCGACGCTGCTGCGCGCGGTCGCCGGGCTCGAGCCGGCCTCGGGCCAGGTGAGATGGCACGACGAGGACCTGTCGCGGACACCCACGCACCGCCGTGGCTTCGCGCTGATGTTCCAGGACGGCCAGCTGTTCCCGCAGCTCTCGGTCGCCCGCAACATCGCCTACCCACTGCGCATCCGGCGTACGCCGCGAGCCGCGACCGCCGTGCGGGTCGCCGAGCTCCTCGACCTGGTCGGTCTCGCAGGCTTCGACGACAGGTTGCCCACGACCCTCTCCGGAGGTGAGCGGCAACGGGTCGCCCTGGCGCGCGCCCTCGCGGCTGCGCCGCGTCTCCTGCTCCTCGACGAGCCGTTGAGCGCGCTCGACGCCGGTTTGCGGACGCGCTTGGCCGAAGATCTGCGCCGGATCCTGCTCGAGGCGGGCACGACGGCGGTGATGGTGACCCACGACCACGAAGAGGCGTTCGCCGTCGCCGACGACCTCGCCGTGATGCGAGCCGGTCACATCGTGCAGGCAGGTCCCATCGCCGACGTGTGGCGTGCTCCGGTCGACCCCGAGACCGCGCTGTTCCTCGGCTACGCGCGCGTCCTCGGCGGAGCGGCGGCCTCGGAGCTCCTGGCGGCGGCCGGCCTTCCGGACGCCCCTGCGATCGCCGTACGCCGGTCGGCCCTGGCGGTGGCCGACGACGGAGTCCTGGCGGCCGAGGTCGTCGAGGTCCGGACGACGCCGGGACAGCTCCGCCTGGTGTGTCGCACCGAGGTGGGCGAGCTCGACGCCGTCGCCCCGCTCGACCTGCGACTGGCGCCCGGCGACGCCGTACGACTCCGGGTGGAGGCGACTCGAATGGCCCCCCTGCCGGGTCGGATCGAGACCCCGGAGGGCGCCCTAGACTGACCGGCGTGTTCCGCCGCGCCCAGATCCTCATGGCCTCCATCGCCGTGGGCATGGGTGTGCTCGCGGTCCTCGCTTCGGTGGTCTTCGACGCCAAGCTGGTCGACCCCGACGGCTTCATCGGCCCGTCGTACCTGCGTCTGCCGACGGTCGTCGCGCTCGGCTTCGCCATCGACCTGATCCCACGCACCCTCTGGGTCTCGCGCTTCGACCCGCGGCGGATGCCCGGCGTCTTCCGGGCCCGGGTACGCACCCACTGGACGCGCGACCGGATGATCCTCGTGGTCAGCGGGATCCTGTGCTTCTACGTCACCTACGTCAGCTACCGGAACCTCAAGTCGCAGCTGCCGTTCATCGAGGGTGTCCACCACAAGTTCGACCGCGAGCTCTTCAGCATGGACCGGGCGGTGTTCCTCGGGCACGAGCCCGCGATCGTGCTGCACGACCTGCTGGGCGACGGCATCTCGGCAGAGATCCTGTCCAGCGTCTACCTCTGGTTCCTGCCGCTGGTGCCGCTCGCGCTCGCGGTGTGGCTGGTCTGGTCGCGCAACCTGGGCTACGGCTACTGGTTCGCCAGCTCGCAGTGCATCGCCTGGACGTTGGGCACGGTCTCCTACTACGCGTTGCCCACGCTCGGCCCGGGGTTCTACCACCCGTGGCTCTACCAGACGATCGACGACACCAACGCCGGCCGCCTGATGAACTCCCTGGCGAACACCAGGGTGTGGGCCGTCAACACCAGCGCCCCGTCGCTGATCGACATCACCAACTTCCTCAGCGGGGTCGCCGGATTCGCCAGCCTGCACGTGGCCATCACCATGCTGGTCGCGCTGATGATCCAGTACACGACCACGATGCGCTGGCTGAAGATCGTCTTCTGGGTCAACGCCTCGATCACCGCCGTCGCCACCCTCTACTTCGGGTGGCACTACGTCGCCGACGACATCGCCGGCGTCGCGATCGCGCTCACCTCGTTCTATGTCGGGGCGTGGGCGAGTGGGCAGTCGTTGAGCCGTGAGCGAGCGGTGGCGCCGGTTCGTGAGGAAGTTACAACCGTGTAGTTCGTCAAGGCGACACGCCGGTGACTTCTGGGAAGTTTGTGAAAGTTGTTCCTTTTGTGACTCGAGCGCATTAGCGTGCTCGGCGGTGCCACAGGTGGAGAAGAAGCCACTCGAGGCGCCTCCCATCACACGCAGCCGTCGGCTGTGGATCCCAGTCGCAGGAGGAATCACCCGTGCATCGAGTCGGCGTCACCGCCCTCGCCCTCTCCCTGGTCACGGGCCTCGGAGGCTTCGCCGCAGCCGCGGCCGACCCGGGTGGCCACGACGTGTACCCGAGCAAGCAGCAGGTGCACGACGCGCGCCATCGCGCGGCGCGAGCGGCGGACGACGTCGCCGCGATCAAGGCGCAGCTGGTGCAAGCCGACCTCGAAGCCCAGGCGGCCGCGACGACCGCCGAGCAGGCCGCGGAACGCTACAACGGTGCGCGGTGGGAGCTGCAGCAGGCCCGCCGCGACGCGCGCGTGGCCGAGCGGCATGCGCGGATCGCCTCGCGCGACGCGCGGCATCAGCGGCACGCGTACGCCGCGACCGTCGTGACGTCGTACGAGATGGGACCCACCCTCGGCCCGATCTCGGCCCTCCAAGGGGCCGACGGCCTCGATGGCGTGGTGGACACGATGTCCACGCTCCAGAACGCGCAGTCCGCGATGGACTACAGCTTCGACTCCTACACCGCGTCGTCGACGTTGGCCGGCGTCGCCAGTGACCAGGCCGACTCGGCTCGGTCGAAGGCCGAGGCCCTCGCCGAGAAGGCGAAGCAGGCGCGCGACGCCGCCACCTCGGCGGCCGCTGCAGCCGACGCCGCAACGCAGCAGATCGCCGCTCGCAAGACCCAGCTCATCCACCGGCTGGCGAAGCTCCAGCACATCACCGTCTCCCTGGCCCAGAAGCGGCAGGCGGGCATCGAGCAGGCCGCGCGCGAGGCCGCCCAGCGGGCCGCCGAGAAGAAGGCGCGCCAAGAGGCCGCCCAACAGGCGCAGGAGCAGCAGGAGCAGAGCCAGGACCCCTCGCCGACCACCGACCCGACGCCGGAGCCCTCCGGACCGGCCACCCCCCCAGCGCCCCCGGCCGCTCCACCGGCTCCGGCGTCGGGCGTCTCGCGTGCGATCGCGTTCGCACGCAGTCAGATCGGCGACCCCTACGTCTGGGGAGCGGCCGGTCCGAACGCGTGGGACTGCTCGGGGCTCACCATGGGCGCGTGGCGCGCAGGTGGCATCTCGCTGCCGCACTACTCGGTGGCGCAGTACAGCGCGTCGACCCCTGTCTCGCTGAGCTCCCTGCGGCCCGGTGACCTCGTCTTCTGGGGCTCGTCGAGCAGCCCGTCGTCGATCTACCACGTCGCGCTCTACGTGGGCAACGGGATGATCATCCAGGCCCCGCGCACCGGCCGGGACGTGGAAGAGGTGTCGATGTACTACTGGATCACCCCGAACTTCTTCGCCAGGCCCTGAGCACATCGGTGGTTTCGAGACAGGCGCCAGGGCGCCTTCCTCAACCACCGACCGTCCTGGTGGTTTCGAGACAGGCGCCAGGGCGCCTGCCTCAAGCCGCCACCGACCGTCCTGGTGGTCGAGGAGCGAGCTCTGCGAGCGTCTCGAAACCACCGCCAGTAGGTACGTCGGATGCGGCGTCATCACTCAGGATCGCCGTCACGTCGCTCCGCGTCCTGCGGCGGGGTGGGAAGGTAGGGCCGTGAAGGTCCCGGGAGTCTTCAGTACGTCGTTCGAGCCCGCCGGGGAGGCGATCGGTACGGCGGTGCTCGTGCCCGGCCGGGGTTACCCGCCGATGGCGCCGTTGCTGTTCTTCACCGGCCTGGCGCTGCTGCAGCACGGGTGGCGGGTGGAGCACCACTGGTGGGACCCGCCGCGACACGAGTCGGACGAGCAGACGATCGCGTGGGTGCGTTCGGAGGTCGACCGGGCGCTCCCGGACTCCGGACGGGTTCTGGTCGTCGGGAAGTCGCTCGGCACCTGGGCGACACCACTCGCGGCTGAACGACAGCTCCCCGCGATCTGGTTGACCCCGATCCTCGACGTACCTGAGCTCGTCGGCTCGATCCGGGCGAACCCCGCGCCCCAGCTCCTCGTCGGCGGCTCGGCCGATGAGTTCTGGGACGCCGACGTGGCTCGAGGTCTCGCGAGCGAGACCCGCACGGTGGTCGAGATCGCCGACGCCGACCACATCATGATGACGCCGGGGGATGCGGTGCGCGGCGTCGAGGCCCATGTCGGGGTCGCGCGAGCCGTCGACCACTGGCTCGCCTCCGGAGCGGCCTAGTCGTCGTGAGAAGCGGAGTGCGTGTCCAGGCGCCGCGATCTCCGAGAACGTGGTCAGCACCTGTCAGGTCGAGGAGGCACTCGGCGAGCTCCCCGCCCCGCCGAGCCGCTCAGAGCACCAGGCGCGCGTCGTACAGCCGTTCGTACGCCGGACGCGTGGCGGCGACGACCTCCTCGCCCTCCGGTGTGAGCTCGACCCGCCGCGGCCGGTAGGGCTCGAAGCCGGTGGAGCGCAGCACGGCGTCGTACCAGTAGGGCGCCCACACGCCGTCGCTGTCACGCGGGCCGGCCGGCCACGACAGCATCGCGTCGCTGAACTCGACACCGGCGTACGAGCACAGCCAGGTCAGGTAGGCCTCGGGCGAGCGCAGGAAGTCGGCGGAGTCGATCACGGGCACCGCCGGCCCGAGCAGCACCTGCAGCTCGAGCTGCTGCAGGATCCCGATGTCGTCGGGCGTCACCGAGGCGCGCGACCGCAGGTACGACGAGACCACCTCGGCCGGATCGCGGATCAGCAGCACGTTGTGCAACGACGAGATCCACTCCCGCGGCAGGGCGGGGACGAGGTGCTGGGCCATGTGCTTCTGGTACTGCAGCACCGGCCCGTCCGGCCACGGCCGGGTGAGCGAGTCGACAACCCGGCGCCAGTCGGTCTCGCCCGCCGCGATGACCTCGTCGCGGCCCGGGTGGTCGAGACCGGTGTGGGCGAGGTACCAGGCATAGAGCGGCTCGTCGAGGACCTCGGTGTCGGTCCGGTTCTCCCAGGCTCGCATCGTCGCGGTCGAGATGTTGCGTGGCCCGGACCAACAGGCCAGGCGGATCGTCATGCCCGAGCGGCGACGTCGCGGCGCACCAGGTCGGCGTACAGATCCTGCAGCCGGGACACCATCGGCCCACGGCGCCCCGACCCGATCGTGCGTCCGTCGACGGTGTGGACCGGCACCAGCCCGGCGAACGTCCCGGTCACGAACGCCTCGTCGGCGGAGTAGACCTCGGTGAGGCTGAACAGTCGCTCCTGGCAGGGGATGCCGGCCTCCCGGCAGACGCGGAGCACGTTGCCGCGGGTGATGCCGCCGAGGCAGTAGGCACCCGACGACGTCCACACCTCACCCCGGCGTACGACGAAGAAGTGGGTGCTGTTGCACGTCGCCACGAAGCCCTGCGGATCGAGCATCAGCGCCTCGTCCGCCCCGGCGGTGTAGGCCTGGATGCAGGCGGTGATGTCGTTCAGCTTGCTGTGGGCGTTGAGCTTCGGGTCGAGCGTGTCCGGCGACGCCCGTCGCACGTGCACGGTGAACAGCGACAGCCCCTGCTCGACCGTCGCCGGCAGCGGGTCCTTGTGCTCGGCGATGATCACGACGGTGGCCGGCCCGGCGGAGAACCGGGGGTCCTGGTACGGCGTGGACTTCGGCCCGCGCGTCACCATCAGCCGGATGTGCACCCCGTCGGACATGTCGTTGGCCCTGAGGGTCTCGTAGATCCGCTCGGTCAGCTGGTCGCGCGTCAGCCCGATGTCGAGGGCGATCGCGGCCGCGCCCTCCCAGAGCCGGTCGAGGTGCTGGTCGAGGAACGCCGGGTGCCCGGCGTGCACGCGGATGCCCTCCCACACCCCGTCGCCCAGGACGAACCCCGCGTCGAACACCGAGACCACGGCCTCGGCCCTCGGCACCAGGGCACCGTTGACATGGATCCGGACGTCGACGCGTTCCGTGGGTCGTCGGCGAAGTCGTGGGCGCCGTGGGAGGTCTCGCTCACCGGATGGTCAGGAGAGCTCGGCCTGATGGTGCGGCTCGCCCTGCGCGGCCGGCTGAGGCTGGTGAACGCCCGTCTCCTGCAGCCGCGCGAACGACGCCATGACCTCCTTCTCGGCCTCGTCGCGGCCGACCCAGTCGGCACCCTCGACGGACTTTCCCGGCTCGAGGTCCTTGTAGACGGTGAAGAAGTGCTCGATCTCCAGCCGGTCGAACTTCGGCAGGTGGTTGATGTCGCGCATGTGCTCCAGCGCGGACGTCGGAGACCGGCACGCACAGCACCTTGTCGTCGGCGCCCTTCTCGTCGGTCATCCGGTACATCCCGATCGCGCGGCACCTGATCAGGCAGCCGGGGAACGTCGGCTCGCCGAGCAGCAGGACCAGCGCGTCGAGGGGGTCGCCGTCCTGGCCGAGGGTCTCCTCGATGTAGCCGTAGTCGGCGGGGTACTGCGTCGCCGTGAACAGCGTCCGGTCGAGCCGGATGCGGCCGGACTCGTGGTCGACCTCGTACTTGTTGCGGCTCCCCTTCGGGATCTCCACCAGTACGTCGAACTCCAGCACCCTGACCTCCACGTGTCTGCCTTCGGCGTCCGGCCCCCGGTCCGGCTCCGGGCAAGTCTCGCGCAGAATGAGGGCTCCTGCCCAACCCGACCGAGGGAGTCACCGTGGCCCGAGACCCCCGCCGCCCGCGGCGGGTCCGGCGCGTCCTCCTCTGGGTGACCGGCGTCCTGGTGCTGGCTCTGGCCGGTGGCGCCGCCGCGGCGTACGAGACGGGTCGGCTCGACGACTGGTTCGGCGACGGGGACACACCCCCGCCGCTCGTCACGCCCGTGCCGGGCTTCACCGCCCCCACCACACCGACGCCCGGAGCGGTTGCGCGGACGGCCCCGTCGCCGCGGCCCACCGCCGCCTGCCTACGCCGTGCGCTCGAGCCGGAGGTGGGTGACCCCCACCTGGCCGACCTGCGCGCCGTCGTCGCGCCCCTCACCGGCGACCCGCTCCTCGAGCGGGGACAGGGCACCTCCACACCGGCCTCCACCCTCAAGCTCCTGACCGCCACCGCCGCCCTGCGCGTGCTCGGCCCTGATCGCACCTTCGCGACCCGCGTGGTCGCCGACGGGCGACGCGGCATCGTCCTGGTGGGAGGCGGCGACCCCTTCCTGCAGAACAAGCAGCCGACCCAGGGGGTCGGCCGTCAGGACGCGAGCCTCCAGGCATTGGCCGCGCTGACGGCGAAGCGCCTCCATGCCGACGACGCGCGGAAGATCCGTCTCTCCTACGACACCTCTCTGTTCACCGGCCCGCGGGTCAACCCGCACTGGCCGAAGACCTACCTCCCCGACGTGGTGTCGCCGATCACGGCACTCTGGGCCGACGAGGGTCTCGACCCGGACGGCTTCGGCCGCGTCACCGACCCACCGGCGACCGCGGCCGCCCTGTTCGCGACGTACCTCCGCAAGCGCGGCATCCAGGTCGCACCGACGATCACCCAGGAGAAGGCCGGTCGGCATGCCCACGAGCTGGGCCGCGTGACCAGCGTCCCGGTCGCCGACATCGTCGAGCGAGTGCTGCAGTACAGCGACAACGAGGGCGCCGAGGTGCTCGCCCACCAGGTCGGGCTGGCGGTCGACGGAGACGGGTCGTACGACGGTGGGGTGAGCGGTGTGCAGTCCACGCTGCGCGATCTCGGCATCGACCTCAGCCACGCGACCATCCAGGACGGCAGCGGTCTGTCTCGTCACGATCGCCTCGACGCCGACACGCTCGTCGACGTGCTCCAGCTCGCCGCCTCGCCCGACCACCCCGACCTCCGCTCGGTGATCACCGGCCTACCCGTCGCGGGATACGACGGATCGCTGGCGTACCGCTACGGTGACAAGAGCGCCGGCCGCGGTCTGGTCCGTGCCAAGACCGGCACCCTCACCGGCATCAGCGCCCTGGCCGGCATCACCACCGACGTCCACAACCGCACCCTGGTCTTCGCGTTTGTCAGCAACCGCATCAAGTACGCCGAGACGCTCGATGCCCGAGCGGCCCTCGAACGCCTCACCACAGCCCTCGCCACCTCTCGCTGTTGAGCTCGAAACCGCGCTCGCCGGATGGGAGTTCGGCGGCCGGGCATGTCGGATTCCCGAAAGGGGTACAGAGTGCGTCACGTCGGGATGAGGAGTCAGATGGTTCACACGGTCTTCGCCAACAGTCGCTTCGTCGGACGAGCACGAGGCAGACGTCGGGAAGTCGGGTCCTGGTCGCGGCCGCTCTGGCCGCCGGGCTGACGTTGACCCTGCCCCCCACGGTGGCGTCTGCCAAGACGGTCAGGAGCAAGCCCGCGGGCTGGACGCCGTACCTGCTCTCGGATCCGGGGAAGCAGAACATCGCGGAGCTCGAGAAGTGCCAAGGGACGATGTACGCCGTCGGCACCGCCACTGCCATCGCTCGTGGCTCGGCCACCTACGCTCGCTCCAACGCGTTCAGCTTCTCCGCCAAGACGGGCGCCATGACCGCGTGGGCACCTGCGGTGAACGGTCCGGTCCAGTCGATCGCGTTCTCGCCCGACTGCCGCACGGCGTACCTGGGCGGGAAGTTCACGCAGGTGAACCAGGTCGCCGCCCACAACCTGGTGGCGGTCGAACGCCGTGACCGGAGCAGTGAGGAGCGGCTTCGAGCACACCGTCGACGGTCCGGTGGACACGGTTCGGTACGTCCACGGCGCGGTGATCATCGGCGGCCGCTTCACGACGGTCAACGGGCCGTCGCGGACCGCGATGGCCAGCCTTCGACCGGGCAACGGTGCCGTCGACGAAGTACCTCCGGTGCGGATCAGAGGCAGCTCGGGAGAGTCCGCCACCACCGTGTTCAACTCCCAGCTCAGCCACGACCATCACCGGTTGCTGATCGAGGGGACCTTCACCTCGATCAACGGGCAGGCGCGACAGCAGGCAGCGGTCCTCGAGCTCGGGAAGAAGCAAGGTGAGGTGGACGGCTGGACGTCTCCGGAGCTGTCCCAGACGTGCGACATCGGGTTCTACGTGCGCGCCGGCAACTGGTCACCCAACGACAAGACGATCTACCTCGCCGCGACCGGGCCTCTGGCCGACGTCCGGGCCCGGCTCCGGCGCCGAGCCAGCCACGGGCCGGGCTCTGCGACGCGGTGTCGGCGTTCTCGTCGGCCTCGCGTTCGGTGCACCACACGTGGATCAACTACAGCGGCTGCGACTCCTTCTACTCGGTCGCCGCCGACAAGGACAACGTGTACGTCGGCGGCCATCCGCGCTGGCTGAACAACAGCAACGGGTGCAACAACGCCCGGACCCGGAGCGGTGAGCCGACCCGGCATCGGGTCGATCAATCCCCAGACGGGCCGGGCGACGTCGTGGAACCCGACCCACTCGCGTGGTCGTGGCGTCGATCAGCTGCTGGTCACCAAGGCCGGCCTCTGGGTCGCCAGCGACACGTTCACGGACGGCTCCGCGCAACAGTGCGGCGGCGTCACCCACCACGGCGGGATCTGCTTCTTCCCGGTACTAGCCCGGCCGCAGAACCCCGGTGGTTGAGGCTCGCATGACCTGGCGGTTGAGGAGCGAGCTCTGCGAGCGTCTCGAAACACTGCCACGGGACTCGGAGGACCTGGTGGTTGAGGAGCGAGCTCTGCGAGCGTCTCGAAACCACTCCACGCGACTCGGAGGACCTGGTGGTTGAGGAGCGAGCTCTGCGAGCGTCTCGAAACCACGCCACGCGACTCGCAGGACCCGGTGGTTGAGGAGCGAGCTCTGCGAGCGTCTCGAAACCACGCCACGCGACTCGCAGGACCCGGTGGTTGAGGAGCGAGCTCTGCGAGCGTCTCGAAACCACGCCCGGCCTCGGAAGGGTGGTTTCGAGACAGGCGCCAGGGCGCCTTCCTCAACCACCGCCGTCCTGGTGGTTGAGGAGCGAGCTCTGCGAGCGTCTCGAAACCACCCCGACGGTGCCGATGTGTGGGTGCGTTGCTCTGCTACCGGCTGCGCCCTCGTTCTCCTCGATCACCCCGGAGCTCCGCTCCGGGTGTGATCTCGCCCCGTAGGCTCACGGCATGACGGAGATGGTCGACTGGCGTCTCGCGGTCTCGATCGGGTCGCGGCTGGCCGGCGCGGGTCCCGAGGTCACCGCCGAGGAGGCCGAGGCCGTCGTCGCCGAGCTCCGCGAGGGCGCCGAGCGGTCCACGTCGTACGTCCGCGAGTTCACCGGGCTGGACGCCGGAGGGCTGACCGCGCCGGTCCTCGTGGTCGACCGGCCCGCCTGGATCCAGGCCAACGTCGAGGGCTTCGCCCAGCTGCTCACCCCGGTGCTCGAGAAGGTCGCCGAGAAGAAGGGGCCGCCCGGCCCGGTCGTCCAGGCCGTCGGCTCCCGCGTCACGGGCGCCGAGGTCGGTGGCCTCCTCGGCTTCATGGCCAGCAAGGTGCTCGGCCAGTTCGACCCGTTCCACGAGCCTCATGGCCGGCTCCTGCTCGTCGCACCCAACGTCGTCCACGTCGAGCGGGAGCTCCAGGCCGACCCGAGCGACTTCCGGCTCTGGGTGTGCCTGCACGAGGAGACCCACCGCGTGCAGTTCACGGCGGTGCCGTGGATGCGCGAGCACCTCTTCGACCAGTTCACGCAGCTCGCCGAGACCGTGGAGCCGGAGAAGTTCCTGGGCGAGGGTCTCCAGCGGGTCGCCGAGGCCATGAAGAAGGGCCGGAGCGGCAGCGTCCTCGACCTCCTCGGTTCGCCGGAGCAGAAGGCGATCCTCGACCGGTTGACCGGGGTGATGTCGCTGCTCGAGGGTCATGCCGACGTCGTCATGGATGACGTCGGTCCCGAGGTGATCCCGAGCGTCTCGTCGATCCGGACGAAGTTCACCCAGCGTCGCAAGGGCACCGGCTCCCTCGACCGCTTTCTGCGCAAGCTCCTCGGGCTCGAGGCGAAGATGGCGCAGTACCGCGACGGCGCCTTGTTCGTCCGTGCCGTCCTCGACAAGGTCGGCATGGACGACTTCAACGCCGTCTGGGCCGGCGCCGACAACCTGCCGACCCTGGCCGAGATCCACGATCCGGACAGCTGGGTCGCACGCGTGCACCCGTGAGCACGCCATGACCCTTCACCCCTCGGTCGCGGCCGTTCGCAACGCCGTACGCCACGGCCTCGCGGACCTCGAGCCGGGCGCCCGGCTGCTGGTGGCGTGCAGCGGTGGTGCGGACTCGCTCGCCCTGGCCTCCGCCACGGTCTTCGAAGGGCGCGACCAGGGCTGGTACGTCGTGGGCGTCACCGTCGACCACGGGCTCCAGGACGACTCGGCGGTGCGAGCCGAGCGCGTGGTCGGCCAGCTCGTCGCGCTCGGCGTCGACGAGACCGTCAGCTCACGCGCGGACGTCCGAGCTCCCGGGCTCGGTCCGGAGGCGGCGCCCGGGCGGCTCGCTATGCCCTGCTCGACAAGGTCCGCGAGCGGTTCGAGGCCGAGACGGTGCTGCTCGGGCACACCCGGGACGACCAGGCCGAGACCGTGCTGATGGGTCTCGCCCGCGGTTCGGGCGGCCGGTCCATCGCCGGGATGCGCCGCACCTTCGACCACTACCGTCGGCCACTGCTCGACGTGTCCCACACCGACACCGTGACGGCCTGTCAGGTCGAGGGTCTCGAGTACTGGGAGGACCCGCACAACGCCGACGACGCCTACACGCGGGTTCGCGTGCGTCGGCGGGTGCTGCCGGTGCTCGAGGACGAGCTCGGTCCCGGTGTCACCGAGTCGCTGGCCCGCACCGCTGACCTGCTCCGCGCCGACATGGAGCTCCTCGACGAGTACGCCGAGCAGGCTCTGGCCGAGGTCGCGCTCGACGGCGGCCTGTCGGTCGACGAGATGACGCGGCTCGAGGCGCCGATCCGCTCGCGGGTGCTGCGTGCGGCTGCCGTCGCAGCCGGTGCTCCTGCCGGCGAGACGTTCCTGCAGCACGTGGTCGCCGTCGATGCCCTCGTCACCGACTGCCGGTGCCGAGGTGGATGGCCCGCCAGTCAGGGTGGTCGTGGGCGAGCTGTGATTCGGGCGCGACGGCGAACGGCGCCAGCCACAGCCCGGGCACGCAGCCTTCGGCCGCGATGGCGTCCGCCAGCCCGTCCAGCGGCGTGGGGAAGTCGGCGTTCGTGGTCAGCCAGTCACCGATGGCGGACTGGTAGCCGTCGTCGAGCTGGAACACGTCGAACGGCCAGTCCGTGGCCCGCGCCAGGTTCGAGCGCAGGTCGGCCTCGGTGACGGCGTGGAAGTAGTGGTACCAGGAGCACCACCCCACCTGGTACGGCGCCGTGGTGCGGGCACTCGCCGGCCGCGCCGAGCGCGGCGGCCCAGCGCTCGAGCAGGGGCGACGGGTCGTGCTCGCCGACGGCCAGCACGACGTCGTGCAGGTCTCGACGCTCGGTGCTGCCGAGCACGGCGCCACCGAGAAAGGCTTCGATCCACACCTCGATGGCGTCGCTGCCATCGCGCGCCGGCCGGACGCGGAACGTCCCGTCGTGCTCCCAGCCACCGAGGAACCCGGCGACAACGACGCTGCCAGCGGCGTCCCGGAGCGCGGTCACGAGCTCGCTGCGCAGCTCGTCGGGCTCGGCGGGCTCCCAGTCCGCGTGGTGCATGCCGATCGACAGCGACCGCGCTCCCGCGGCCCGGCTCGGATCCTGGTCGACGCGGAAGGTCGCCACCGCCGTCGGTGTCCACGACTGGTAGCCCTGCCGCAGGACCTGCAGCGGCTCGACCGCGCCCTCGAGCCGCGCGACGAGCGCGACCGCGTCGACCGCGACCGGCCCGTCCGAGGCGTTGGCGACCGACCAGGTGATGCGCTCGTCGTCGGCCGACCACTCGACCTCGATCGCGTCCGGCTGCCGCGGCTCGCACGTCGACGCGATCAATCCGGAGCCGCATGGGCCGCACCCTAGGACGCGAACTCGGGTGCGAACTGCGGCGTGCCGGCAGGCCGAGCGTGCGCATCGGCGCAACGTGCCAGTCGGCTGAGCAGGCTGGCTGGCGCGTGTGCCGATGGCGCGCCTCGCCGGCGGCAGGATCGCCGCTCTTCGCACCCCAGTTCGAGCTCGAGGTGGCTGGTCGTGCGGCGGCGCAACGCGGCGGCCGCCAGCAGCGCGGCCAGCACCGCGGCGGCGGGCCAGGCCGACGTCGACCCGCCCGTGGCGGGGAGCCGGCCGGTGCCCGTTCCGCCCGCGGCGGGTGCCGGTGCGGCCGGTGCGTCCGGCGCGGCGGGCGTCGGCCGCCGACGCGGCCTGGGCCCAGATCGGCGCGGTGACCGCGCTGTACGCCTCGCCGGTGCCGCAGTCGGTCGTACCCGGCGGGCAGATGACCGCGAACCACCAGTCCTCGCCCCGTCGCCGGGGTTGGCGACCTCGGCCGCCGCGGTCAGCGAGCCGTCGGCTGCCGCCGTGCCCAGCGCGCTGCGGGGTGCCACCGCCGCGGTGCACGAGGACGGCGGGGCTTCCCGCGGGGAGGCCCGGTCGCGTCGAGGTGCAGCGTGTGGCGCGCCGCCGTGGTGATGGTGCCGCCCAAGCAGCGTGGCCGCCGGGTCCTGCACGTCGGCGCCGTCGGCGTAGAACAAGACCGACGGGACCACGGCCGTGCTCGCCGGGCGAGCCGTCCACGAGATCGGCGCCCGAGGCGGACCGTGCGGTGGTGCTGGAAGGCGAAGTAGTAGTCGCGCGGGCTGCGGCCGCGCGTGAGCATCAGCGTCTTGCCGTCGTTCGACGGTCGACCACTCGAGCTGGTGCTCGTCCTCGGCCGCGATCGGCCCGAGGTGCCAGCCGTTCGTGAGCGCCTTGACGTACCAGGACAGGTCGTCGCCGCCGTTCACCTCGATGCCGACCACCCGGTCGTCGACATCGGGCACGTAGGCGAGGTCGTTCCAGTTCGCCCCGCCGAGCGTGTCGTTGCAGGATCTGGTTGTGGGGCAGGTCGCCGTCGAACGGGGTGAGCGCCGGCCACCCGCCGGGGTGGTTGAACACGACCAGCGCGTCGGACCCGCCGCCGCGCTCGGCAGGCTCCCGGAGCCAGTCCCACATGACGTCCATCGACAGGTAGCTGCCGTCGATCTTGGCGTTGACGACGTTGCGGGAGAAGTACACCCCCATGTGGTTGTAGTAGTCGTTCGTCCACTCGAAGCCCCGCATCGCCGGTGAACCCGGTGTACTCGCCGTCGGCCGACACCTCGGTGGCCTCGATGGCCTGCGCGAGGGTCTCGTTCCACTTGCGGTAGTGGTCGGGCTGGTCGATGTTGTTGCACTTCAGCGGGACGAGCACGCCCTCGATGTCGAGGGCGTCCAACGCGTCGGGGATGCCGCTGGGATCGATGCACGCCTCGGCTGTGGTGATCGGGAGCTTCTCGTTCTCGGAGTGCTCGCTCGAGAGCAGGTAGTCGAGGATGACGCCCGTGTCGCCTCCCGCGTCGGCCGTGTTGTGGCCCGTCCGGGCGGCCTTGTAGTAGTCGGCCGGCCGCGTGTCCGGGAAGTCGCTGTCGGAGTACCCGCTGTGGTTGTGGATGGCGCCGACCCGCAGGGCGAGCGGCTGACCGGGGCTCGGGTCTTCGCTCGGACACGTACTGCGGCTCCGGGTAGCCGGTCGCCTCGCACAGGCCGTCGACCCACTGCAGGTCGCACACCTGGCGGAGCAGTGCCGGTCGTGATGTCGGTCGGGATCCTGCGCCGTGGCCGGCGGCGCGAGCAGCGCGGCCGCGCCGGTACCCATCGCAAGAAGCACCCCCCAGCGCATCCGCATGGTCTAGCTGGTCAGCTCCGTGCCCGAGGATGCCGACGAAGCTCACCATCTCGCCCGGGGTAGCCGCCGAGGTTGTGGGTGAGGGCGACGAGTGGCCGTCGGTCGGCGGTGGCGATCTGGCGCTCCTCGGGGGCCTCGCCGCGGAGCTGCAGCCACGCCTCGAACATCATGCGCAGGCCCGACGGCGCCGACCGGGTGGCCGAAGCGACTTGAGGCCGCCGTCGGGGTTGACCGGCAGGTCGCCGGCGAGGTCGAAGGCGCCGGCCTGGACCTCCTTCCACGCCGTGCCCCGCTCGGCAGAAGCCGAGGTCCTCCATGAGCACGAGCTCGGTGGGCGTGAAGCAGTCGTGCACCTCGGCCATGGCCAGCTCGGCGCGCGGGTCGGTGATGCCGGCCTGCGCGTAGGCGTCGGCCGCGCACGCGGACGATCTCGGGGAAGGTCGTGTAGTCGTAGGCCGGGTCGGTGAGGCCCGACTGCCGTTGCCGGCCACGAACGACAGCGCCTTCACGTAGAGCGGCTTGTCCGTGTACCGGTGGGCGTCCTCGGCCCGGCACGACGATCGCCGCGGCCGCGCCGTCGGCCACGCCCGCGCAGTCGAACACGCGAGAGGTCGCCGGCCACGGCGGGCATGGCGCAGATCTGCTCGACGCTCATCTCCCGGCGGAACTGCGCCCGCGGGTTGCGGGCGCCGTTGTAGTGGTTCTTCGACGCGATGCGGGCCAGCGACGCGCCTTGCAGCTCGTCGCGGTCGACGCCGTAGCGCTCGGCGTAGGCCGGGCGCGACCATCGAGAACATGGCCGCCGCGGTGAGCGTGCGCTGCGTGCCGTCGGTCGGGATCGGGAACGCGTTGAGGCCCTGGTAGCCCGGAGTCCTTCACCTTCTCGACGCCGATGGCCATGGCCACGTCGTAGGCGCCCGACGCCACCGCGTAGGCGGCCTGGCGCAGCGCCTCGGAGCCGGTGGCGCACAAGTTCTCGACGCGCGGTGACCGGCTTGCCCTCGAGCTGCAGCGGCTTCGACGAGCACCATGCCGCGTCATGCCCGACCTGCGCGGTGCCGAGCCAGTAGGCGTCGACGTCGTCCTTCGTGATGCCCGGCGGCGGCGAACGCCTCGCCGGTGGCGTCGAGCAGCAGGTCGTCGAGCGCCCTTGTCCCAGTGCTCGGCGAAGCGGCGTGCAGCCCATGCCGACGATGGCGACGCGGTCCTTGATGCCGTGCGAAGCCACGATCGCCTCCGTCAGCTCGATGCGCCCGACCGCACGGCCGGGCCTTCCAGAAGTAGTTGTGGATGCCGTCGGCGGTGAACAGCCTGCGGAAGGTCATCTCGACCCGGTCGCCGATGCGCGACCTCGTCCGACGTCGACGTCGGTGAGCTCGACCGGCAGCCGGCCGCCGCCGTCGAAGTCGACGACCGCGAACACGACGGCGGGCTCGGCGAGTAGGCCAGCCGGTCGACCGTGAAGGTGGCGATGGTGCCGGTCGGCGTCGGCCATCGGGAGCGGCTCGGTGCCGGGTCGCCGGGCTGCGGGCGGCAGGTGGACGTCGCCGGCCTCGCCGCGGCGACCCGACGAAGCCGAACTTCCAGTCCGTCGACTGCGGCCGGCGGCCGACGCCGACAGCCGGGCCGGCTCGGGCCGGCGGGGCGGCTCGGCGGCGAGCATCGCCCCGCCAGCGCAGGAACGTGCCGTACGGGATCGGCGCGCCGGCGGCCGCCTGCGCGGCGACCGGGCGGTCGGGCGACCAGCCGGCCAGCGCATCGGTGGCCCGGAACAGGAAGACGTCGGCGCCGTCGGCGAGCACCACCAGGGCGATGCACCTGGCCGGGCGTCGGCCGCCTCGAGCAGCGGCGAGAGCAGCAAGGCCGGGCTGGGCGGCGCCGGTGTTGCCGACGGTGGCGGCGAGGTCGTCGACGAGCGCGGCCGGCCGACGCCCAGCTCCTTGGCGAGCGGCCGCGCGGCCCGGCCGTGCGTGGCCGGCGATGGCGACGTGGTCGACGTCGGTCGGCGACCAACCCGGCGGCCTTCAGCGCGTCGTCCCAGGCCGCCTGGCCGAGCGGCGACGTAGCGGGTCTCGCCGAAGCGCTCCTCCCACGAGCTTCGAGCGGGCATCGCCCGGCGTGCGCCAGCGGTCGAGGAACTCCTCGGTGGCCGAGCCCGCCGCCGAGCAACTCGGCGAGCACAGGGCCGTCGGCCTCGTCGCCGACCAGCAGCGCGGCGGCGCCGTCGCCGCCCGCGACTCGTCGGCCGAGCCGGCCAGACCGGTGCGCAGGTCGGCGCCGACGACCAGCGTGGGCACCGCCGCCGGCTCAGCGCGGCGCGCAGCGCGCCCGATCGCCGAGCGCACCGCGCCGCCGGCGTCGAAGGCCGGCGACGTCGGGGCCGAGCCGGAGGGCGGCGTGGACCGTCGGTGGCGTTCGTCTTGTCGACGTAGGCCGGCGCCGACGGTGGAGAACCACGAGCGTGTGCGACGTCGACCCGCCGAGCGCGACCGCAGCGCCAGCCGGGCCGCCTCCACGCCCATCGTGGTGGTGTCCTCGTCGTAGCGAGGCGACGGTGCGGGTGCCCTTGCCGCCGCCGGTGCCGGCCACCGCCGCGATCGTGGTGCGGTCGAGCCGTCGGTGGGGCAGGTAGGCGCCGGCGCCGATGATCCCGCGGCATTCCCATGCCGCCGAGGCTACGGCGGCATCTGACGGGTCGTCGCTCGCGCCGCTGGCGCTCAGCAGCCTCCATGTGCGCAGTGGCTGTGTAGGACCCGATCTGACGCCCCGTCGGTTCCGGAGCCTGAGCGTACGTCGGCGCGATGCGCCTCGGAGACACCGCGAACCCGCAGGCGGCCGGCCACGGCAAGCCGCTCGACGGCGTCCGCATCCTCGCCCTCGAGCAGATGCAGGCCCTCCCGTACGCCACCCAGCTGCTGGGCCGCCTCGGCGCCGAGGTGGTGAAGGTCGAGCACCCGAAGGGCGGCGACCTGGGCCGCGGCGTCGCAGCCCGCGATGGCCGACCCCGAGGGCCGCGACAGTCGGCGCCACCTTCCTGCGCAACAACCTGAGCAAGCGCAGCGATCTGCATCGACCTGAAGTCGCGACCGGGGTCGCCAGCTCGTGCTCGACCTGGCCCCGCGCTTCGACGTCGTGGCCGAGAACTCAAGGCCGGCACGATGGACCGGCTCGGCCTCGGCTACGCCGACATCGCGGCCGTCCACCCGCAGGTCATCTACCTCTCGGTCTCCGGGCTTCGGGAACACCGTGCGCCTCGCCCTACGACGCGTGGCCGGCGTTCGCGCCGATCGTCGAGGCCATGTCGGGGATCTACGAGTTCAAGCGCCGCGGCGACGACCCGCCGCTCGTCGCGCCGGTCGGCGCGCTCGGCGACATCGGCTCCGGGCTGTACGCCGTCATCGGCGTGCTCGCCGCGCTGCGCCACCGCGACCGACGGGCCTCGGCCAGCACATCGACATCGCCATGCTCGACGCCATGGTGGCGATGACCGACCTGGTGACGAACTTCTGGTCGCTGGGGCTCCGCGGCGGCGAGCGTGGCTCCGCTGATCATGGACGGCTTCCGCGCCAACGACGGCTGGTTCATCATCCAGGTCGGCCGCGAGCACCAGTTCGCCACGCTGGCCGAGCTGGTCGGCCAGCCCGGAGTGGGTCGGCGATCCGCGCTTCGCCGACCGCCAGGGCTGGGTCGACGCACCTCGAGTCGACGTCATCCGACCCGCCGTCGAGACCTGGGCGGCCGACATGACCCGCCTGGAGGCGTGCGAGGCCATGTCGCGCCGCCGGGATCGCGGCCGGGCCCGTGCTTCCGCGACGAGGAGGTGGTCGCCGACGAGCACGTGGCCGCCCGCAACATGCTCGTCGAGATGCCCCGCACCGACGGCGTGGCCGAGCCCGTCCTCATCCCCGGCAACCCCGTGAAGCTCTCCGACGTCGACCGAGGGCCCCGAGACAAGGGTCCCCTGGCTCGGCGAGCACACCGACGAGGTCCTCGCCGACCGAGCTCGGCCTCACCGAGCGACGAGCTGGCCGAGCTGCGGGCCGACGGCGTCATCGCCTAGCCCACACCAACCAGCGGTCTGTGAACGCGCCACGTCCGACATGGCGGACGTAGGCGGTTCACAGACGTTGGTTGTTAGGGCTTGGGTTCCTTGGGCTGGGGGCGCCAGAAGCCGGCGAGGAGGGCTGCCGCGCCGCCGCCTCCGGCGATCGCCGCGATGGCGAGGCCGGTGGTGCCGACGAAGTCGTCGGTCAGGTCGAAGGCGTGGTCGAGCGACCACTCGCCTGGGCCGACGACGGCGATGGCCAGGCCGACGATGGTGAGCGTCATGACGTACTCCCAGCCCTCACCGGGGCGGAAGATGAAGAAGCCGTTGCCGCGGTGGTTCGTGATGATGGCGACGAGCATCACGCCGATCACTGCGGCCCCGGCCAGCGGGGTGAGCAGGCCCACCACGAGCAGCGCGCCGCCGACGACCTCGGTGAGGCTCGCCACCCACGCGTGCAGGATCCCCGGCTTCATCCCGAGGCTGGCGAACCACCGCCCGGTGCCGGCGATCTTGCCGCCGCCGTAGATGTGGTTGATGCCGTGGGCCAGCATCACCGCGCCGGCGCCGCAGCGCAGCGCGAGCAGGGCCAGGTTGATCGAGTTCAGGTCAGCGTCATTCACGGCTGGTCACCGTAGTTGTGGGGCGACGTACGCTCGCCGGATGGCCCGCTCCCGCGCCCGCACCGCCGCCAAGGTCCTCGGCGTGCTCGTCGCGGCGACGGCCGGCGTCCTCGCCGTGCAGGAGGCTCGCAAGCGTGCCCAGGCCGGCGCCAGCGAGGCCGAAGGGGCCGGTCGAGAGCACCAGTCGCGGAGCACGCGAGTGCGGCGATGGCGGGGGTCGGAGCCAAGGCCGGCGGTGCCTACGCCGTGCACCGCGCCCGCCGGGCGTTCGCCTCGGCCGAGCGGCAGGTGAGCTCGACGCGGCGTTCGAGCTGAAGACGGCGGAGTCGATCACCGAGGCGCTCGGCAACATGAAGGGCGCCATGATGAAGCTCGGCCAGATGGCCAGCTACCTCGACCAGGGCCTGCCCGAGCCCGTCCGCGCCTGGCGCTGGCCGAGCTGCAGTCAGGACGCCCCGCCGATGAGCGCCGAGCTGGCGGCCGAGGTGCGTCGGCCGCGGAGCTGGGGCGCGCCCCGAGGAGGTGTTCGCCGAGTGGGACCCGGTGCCGATCGCGTCGGCGTCGATCGGCCAGGTCCACCGCGCCATCACCCACGACGGCCGGGCCGTCGCCGTCAAGGTGCAGTACCCGGGGGTCGGCGAGGCCATCCGGGCCGACCTCGACAACGCCGGAATGCTGTTCGCCGCCATGGGCATGCTCTTCCCCGGCCTCGATCCGGAGCCGATCGTCGCCGAGCTGCGGGGCGGCTGATCGAGGAGCTCGACTACCGCCTGGAGGCCGACAACCAGCAGCTGTTCGCCGACTTCTACGCCGGCCACCCGTTCATCCACGTGCCCGAGGTGGTCGGCGAGCTGTCGCACCGAGCGGTGCTGACCACCGAGCTGGCCAGGGCGCCCGTTCGCGGGGCTGAGACGTGGAGCCAGGAGGAGCGCGACCTCGCGGCCGAGTCCATCTTCCGCTTCGTGTTCGGCAGCCTCTACCGCTGCACGCCTTCAACGGCGACCCCCACCCCGGCAACTACCTGTTAGCTCGCGCCGCGGGCCCTCGGCGCGGTGGTCCGCCGGTACGGTGACTTCGCCGACGCCGAGGACGCCGTGCAGGAGGCGATGCTCGCGGCGCCGCCAGCAGTGGCCCCGGGCCTCCCGACGAACCCGCTCGGCTGGCTGGTCACCGTCGCGTCGCGCCGGCTGATCGACGAATACGCGCCAACGACGCCCGGCGCCGGCGCGAGGACACCGCCTCGCTGCTCGACATGCCGGCCGAGCCGACCGGCCGCCGACGACTCGCTCGTGCTGCTGTTCCTCTGCTGCCACGACGCGTTCTCGCCGACCCTGGCGATCCCGCTGACGCTGCGCGCGGTCGCGGCCTCACGACCCGGGAGATCGCCGCGGCCTACCTCGTCCCCGAGGCCACGATGGCGCAGCGCATCAGCCGCGCGAAGGCGAGAGCTGCGAGGGGGAGCGGTTCGCGCTCCCGACGACCCGACCACGCCGTCCGGTCGGTGCTGCGAGGTGCTCTACCTGCTCTTCAACGAGGGGTACGCCACCAGCAGCGGACCCGATCTCGCGCGGGTCGACCTGTGGAGCGAGGCGATCCGGCTCGCTCGAATGCTGCACGCTCAGCGCCCGAGGACGCGGAGGTCGCCGGCCTGCTCGCCCTGATGCTCCTGACCGAGGCCCGGCGCGCCGCGCGCACGGACAGCGCGGGGGCCCTGGTGCCGCTGGCCGAGCAGGACCGCTCGACTGGGACCGCCATGCATCAGCGAAGGGATGGCATCCTCAACGCCGCTCTCAAGCGGCGGAAGGTGGGCGAGTACCAACTGCTCGCCTCGATCGCCGCCCTGCACGACGAGGCGCCCTCGGACGCCGAGACCCGCTGGGCCGAGATCGCGAACCTCTACGGCCTGCTGAGCCGCTGACGGGCAACCCGGTCGTGCGCCTCAACCGCGCGGTGGCGGTGGCGAAGGTGGAGGGCCCGCTCGCCGGCTCGAGCTGCTCGACGGCCTCGAGCTGCAGGACGCACCGGCTGCACGCCGTGCGTGCCCACCTGCTGGAGGAGTCGGGGGACGTGCGCGGCGCGGCCGACGCCTACGCCCGGGCGGCCGCGATGACGACGAGCGCGCGGGAGCGCGACTACCTCACGATGCGAGCAGCTGCCGCCGCGCGGCGCTGATCGACGGCTGCGTCGGGCGGACGGCCGGCGAGGCCAGCACGATGACGTTGTCGAGGTAGTGGCCGGTGCTGCGGTCGAACGCGCCGCCGCAACTGATGAGCCGCAGGCTGGGGGAGCGGGTCCCGATGTAGACGAGAGCCGTCGGGAAGTGCTGCTTGGACACCCGCATCGTGCGGGTGACGACGAAGCGCACCGTGCTCCGGTCGGCCCGGCCGACGAGGATGCTGTCGCCGGGACGCAGCCGGTCGAGGTGGAAGAAGACCCCCGGGCCCGACTGCGAGTCGACGTGACCGGCCAGCACCGTGGGCCCCGGGTCTCCGGGGTGGCTGCTGCCGACGTACCAGCCCGCACGTGCGGGGTCCTCGGGAGGCTGCAGCGCACCGCGCGCATCGGTCCGGAGGTCGACGAGCGGGGACGAGATGCCCAGCCGTGGGACGCGGACGGACGTGGGAGCGGCGGCCCGGGTGACCCGGGCGGGCAGGGGGACCTGACGGCCGGAGCCGGCGTCCGCGGCGGCGGCTTCCGCCGCCAGGGCCGACCGGTGGTCGACGACGGCAGCGGCCGTCACCACGACCAGGGAGAGGGCGAGGAGCTCGGGGGTCACGACCGGCCACCAGGTGCGCCACCAGCTCCGCACCGGCACGGGCCCAGCCGCTCTCGTGGCGGGAGGGGGAACGGCCGTGCGTGAGACGGGCCACGGCACCGACAGCTCCGGCCGCCCGAGGGGGCGACCGGGAGCTGTCAGGACTGGTCATGCGCGTCAGGCGCCGACGTGACCGTTGCCGTGGTTGCGGCGGCGGAGCAGCGCGCCGGAACCGACGAGCGCCAGAGCGACGAGGCCGATCGTGATCGGCAGGGCGTGCTCGTTGCCCGCCGTGCCGCCGAAGCCGGTGCTGACCGATCCGGTCGGCGCGCTGCCGCCCGTCTTGGTCGGGCCGGACAGGGCGTTGGCGCTGAGACCCTTCGACGCGGTGCTCGAGCCGGAGTGCGGCAGCGCGACGTACGGGAAGGTGTCGCCGAAGGCGACGTCGTTCGCGTTCACGCCGTCACCCGCGGCGAGCGCCTCGACGATCTTGCCGGTGCGCACGGCGCCTTCGAGGGCCTGCAGCTCGATGTCGACGACGTCATCGGTGAGGCGCCGGCCGTTGGGGAAGCCGGCCGTGTCCTTGGCGAGGACGCCGAGGCGGTTGGGGTTGCTGGCCGGCGGCGATCTTGGTGTTGAGGCGCAGCAGCTCCGCCGGGGTCGACCTTCGGCGGCTGGTTGAGGCCCTTGATGCCGGTGAGGAACGCGGCGACGCAGGTCGTCGCGCGGGGCCGCCGGGGCCGGCAGCCGTAGATCGTCTCGATCAGCTTGGGCACCTCGGGGTCCTTCACCTTGTCGACGGCGGCCGTGACCGTGTGGTCCTTGTCCGGGGTCAGCGAGTTGAAGGCGTCCTTGAGGTTGGCCGGGATGCACGACCTCGTTGACCAGCGGGCAGCCGAGCCGCGAGACCTGGACGAAGTCGCCGCCCGGCGTCGCCTTGCCGGGGCTGAGGGTCAGCGTCTGCTGGTCGGTGGTCGCACCAGACGCCGACGATGCCGCTGCCGTCGCCGCCCTCGGTGAGGCTGGCCGTCGGCACCTGCAGCGCGATGCGTGTTGACGTTGTAGCCGGACAGGGTGTCGTTGCCGGCCTCCTTGAGGTTGGCGCCGTAGAGCAGGTCGAAGACGCGCAGGTCGAGGAAGAACGAGTCGTCGGCCTGGCCGGCGAAGCTCGCCCGCCGTCGCTGGTCTCGGTGACGGCCTCGTCGCGCAGCGCGCAGTAGTTCGGCATCGACGCGGCGCCGACGTTGCTGACGGGGCCACCTTGCCGCTGTCGACGAGGGTCGGTCGGCCTTGCCGTCGCTTGTCGATCTTCTCGAGCTTGTAGGTCTGCTTGAACAGCAGGGTCGCGTCGTCGAACGAGTTCACCGGCGCCGTTGTTGTAGAGGAACGTGTCGCCCGCGCGCTTGTCGTCGTTGGTGAACGTCCAGCGGTAGGTGAGGTCCGGCTTCGCGTCGCCGTTGTTGTCGACCTTGATGTTGTAGCGGTAGCCGTCGGCGCCGAACGGGTAGAAGTTCGGGCCGCCGGCCGGGTCCTCGAAGCGGGATCCAGTTGGCGATCAGCGTCGTCGTGTCGGGCTTGTCAGGGCTGACGAACGCGTAGGTGTCGGTGTTGTCGACCAGCGGGTTGGCCGCGGTCAGCGGCGCCTCGCGGTGGCTGGACGCGGACGAGGTGCCGGGCGCGAGGAACAAGCCGAACGACGATGCCAGCGCGGTGGCACCGACGGCGACGAGGGCACCCCCGACCTTGGCTGGGTGGCGTGGATTGCGGGACATGGCAGTCTCCGTTGCGGAGAGGGAATGGGACGACGTGCTACTTGTCCTTCGTCAACCGCTCTGCGCGGGATTCCCTTATTGCCAGGGAGTTTCAGGTTTAGAGCTGCGCGAGGGTGGCCGCCGCGACCGGAGCCTGCAGCGGGTTGAAGTGCGGGTTCAGGGCGAGGGCCCGGGTGAGGTCCGCCCGCGCCGCCGCCGGTGGCCGAGCGCGTGCTGGATCATCCCGCGGTGGAAGTGGAACAGCGCGTTGGTCCAGCCGGTGGCGAGTGCCTTGTCCGACCACGCGAGCGCCTCGGCGTACCGCTTGTTCGCGTAGAGCGCCCAGGCGTAGGCGTCGGCCATCTCGAGGAACGGCCGGCTCTTCCAGCCGGCGATCGCGTACTCCAGCGCCTTGGCGGGGGAGCCGTGGTCGGCCTCGAACAGGGTCGGCTCGGTGTCGAGCGCGACGTGGTTCGCGCGGAACAGCTCCTCCTCGGTGCGGAACAGCGCGAACTGCCGGTCGGCCGCCGGGTCGTGCTGGGACGCGAGCAGCTCGGCGTACTCGAGCACGAACTGCGGCTGCGGGACGGCGCCGACCAGCGCGGCATAGTCAGCCAGCGCCTCCTCGGTGCGGCCGAGAGCGGCGAGCGCCTTGGCCTCACCGGCGCGCAGGCTGTAGTCCGTCGGGTCGGCGTCGAGGCCGGCCTGGAACTGGGCGAGCGCCTTGGCGGCATCGCCCCCGTAGTTGAAGGACAGCTCGCCGAGGTAGGTCCGGGCGAACGCCGATGTCACCGGGGGTGGTCGCGTCCTGCAGGGCGCGCTCCAGCGCCATCCGTGAGCGGGCACATCTCCGCGGAGCTCGAAGACGTAGGAGGCCCGCGTGAAGGCGGGAACGCCGGGCAGCAGCGTGTTCATCCGGTCGATCGCCCTGGCGGCGCCTCGGCGTAGTGGCCGAGCTGCGTGTAGGCGTCGCCGAGCGCGCCGTAGAGGGTGCTGCTGTAGGCGTTGATCACGAGGCCCTTGCGCGCAGCTGCGAGCGGCGGCCGGGAAGTCGTGCTCCGCGTTCTTCAGCGCGGCGAGGGCGGCATAGCCCGCGTCGTTCGTCGTGCGGTCGAGCGCGAGGGAGCGTTCGCGACCGCGCCCTCCGCCTTGGGGTAGTAGCTCGGGTCGACGGTCGCCTTGGCCTGCGAGACGTAGGCGAGGCTGAGGGAGGCCCACAGGCGAGCGTCCTGCGGCGTGGCCTTGAGCTGCTTCTGCGCCGCTGTGATGGACGCCGCGAGCGTCGCCGGCCGACCGGGGGCGGGGGCGCTCTCGCTGGTGTCGGGCGCCCCGGTGGGCGCGCCACCGACAGCGCCGACGAGGAACAGGCCGACGGCAATGCTGCCGACGAGGGCGCCGCTGGCGAGGAGCTTCTGGGAGCGTCGCACGTCAGACCGCGCCGCCGGCCGCCCGCAGCGCGAGCCCGGTGCCGACCGCGAGGACGAGCAGAGCCGTGAGGACGGGCAGGGCACCGAGGAGGCGGTCGGCGCGGGCGAGCCGGGTGCCGCTCGCGAGCCGCTCGATCCGGCCGCGCAGCCGGACCAGCAGCAGACCCGCCGCGCAGAGCGCCAGGGCCATGCCGATCCCGTACCCGAGGACGAGCACGACGCCGAAGTACGGTGCGGCCCAGGGCGGAGGCGGCCAGCAGGACGAGCAGCGCGGACGGGCTGGGGACCAGTCCGCCGGCGACGCCGAGGCCGACGAGCCCGCCCCGGGAGAACGCGGCGTCCGGGTCGTGGCTGTGGCGGCGGCTGAAGACCCAGCCGTGCTTGTGCCCGTGGTCGTGCCCGTGGTCGTGCGGGTGGTCGTGGTCGTGCGGGTGGTCGTGCCCGTGGTCGTGGGCCTCGTGCTCGTGTGCCTCGTGGTCGTGAGCTCGTGCGACCCGTGGTCGTGGTGCTCGTGCAGGGCGCGCCGGCCCCGACGAGGGCAGGGGCGTCGACGGGCGCGGCGACGGCTGCGGCCAGCCGGGGCCGGTGCCGGCTTCGCAGGGCCGACACGAGCAGGCCGACGCCGACGAGGGCGACGATCAGGCCCGAGACGACGCCGAGCAGCGCTCGGCGGCGGTGGGGGCGAAGCGCGGAGGAGGTGGTGAGCAGCAGCCCGAGGACCAGGACGCCGGCGGTGTGCGTGAAGGTGACGGTGGCGCCGACGGTGACGACGTCGCGCAGCCGTCCCCGCCGACCGACGAGGTAGGCGGCCATGATGGTCTTGCCGTGGCCGGGGAGGAACGCGTGCCCGGCGCCCAGGAGCATCGAGAGGAGCAGCGCCGAGCAGGCCGACCCCGACGGTGAGGTGCTTGCGGCCGACGACCTCGTTGAACGTCGTGGCAGCGAGTTCAGCGCGCGGACGGCGGGCCCGGCGACGGGGAGGTCCTTCGCCGAGCTGGTAGGTCGAGGAGCCGGCGCCCGGCGTGACGGTGACCTTGCCGCTGCGGACGTCGAGCGGGGAGCTGAGCAGGTCGTCCGGGTAGCGGCGGAGCTCGTCGCTGATGCTGGTCGGCGGGGAAGGGCGAGTCGGCAGGGAGACGTCGTTGCCGACGGCGGTGATCTCGTGCCAGCCGATGCCGTCGTCGTCCCAGAGGTTGGTGAACCCGAGGGTGCTCCTGGAGGACACCGTGACGTCACCCCGGAGCCGGCACTCGAGCCGGCCCGATGGTGAGCGCCACCTGCCCCGCCCGCTCGGCGTAGGACGAGGACGTGACCTCGAGCGGGACCCGCCGGCCGCCGACGGTGACGGTGACGCTCCGGGCCATGTCCGCGCACTGGCTGGTCGGCGTAGGCGGCCCGCTCGGTGTCCGAGAGCCTACCGCTGCCGTCGGTGTCGATGCGCGGTTTGCGCTGGTACGTGGGGATCTCGGCGACGTCCTCGACCGCGTGGTCGACGATCTCGGTCGGGGGAGACCTCGCAGGCCGTCGTAGTGGTTGACGGTCGTGTTGCCGAGCGGGTGGGCGAGCGCCGGGGCGGCCGGCGTCAGGAGGACAGCGGCGGCACCGACGACCACGAGGGCTCGAGTCGTCCGGCGAAAGGGCACACAGGGCCTTCGGCTCAGAGCCGTTCTGCGGTTCGAAACCGAACCGGCTGGGGCTCCGAGACGAACCGGCTGTGCGGGTCCGTGTCAGGACCCGAGCTCCATCCCGTCCCTGCCCCGGTCACGCACCGGGGGCTAATGCACGAGGAGACCCATGTCCCAACCCGCCGGTCCAGAGCGCGACGTCGCGCCGTGGCCGATGCTCTCGGTCGTGGCCACCGCCGCGGCTGGGATCTCGCTGCTCGGCCCGGCACGTCCAGCGCCTCCAGCCACCGCGAGGCTCCGTTCGTGGCCAGTGGACCCGGCTATCGACAACACCGACCTCTACGCGTTCATCAGCCCGGACGAGCCGAGTCGACCGCGACGCTGATCGCGAACTGGTCGCCGTTCCAGGAGCCCGTCGGGTGGCCCGAACTTCTACCCGTGGGCGACGGATGCGGCGCTACGACATCAACATCGACAACAACGGTGACGCCAAGCCCGACATCACCTACCGCTGGACGTTCAAGAACGTCGACAACCGCGTGACGTCGACCACGGCGACAAGACCGACCACAACGGCATCAGCGGCAACGGGATCGGCGGCACGTTCCTCTACAACGACGGCCCGGTGACGACCCTCAACGACGCAACCTGCTGTTCAAGCCAGACCTACAAGCTGGACGAAGATCACCTACGCGCCGGTGTGGCGACGCCGAAGACGCTGCTGACCGCCGAGCAGGTCGCGCCGTCGAACGTCGGCACGGCCTCGATCCCGAACTACGCGCGCTGCGCCAGGCGGCCGTGGCCTCCGGTGCGATCGCCGGTGGCGGGCAGAGCTACGTCGGTCAGGCCGACGACCCGTTCTTCCTCGACCTGCGGGTGTTCGACCTGCTCTACGGCACCAACCTGAAGGAGGCCGGGTCACGACACGCTGTCCGCACTACAACGTGAACACGATCGCCCTCCAGGTGCCGAAGAACGAGCTCGCTGGCAGCGGGCAACGCCACGCAACAACCCGGACATCGGCGTCTGGTGCACGACGAGCCGCAGCTCGACGCGCACCCTGGCGGCGACCGGCGCGGCTCCTGGCACGCGGAGAGCACCAGCCCGGCCGGCACCTACGACGCGCAGGTCTCCCGCCTCGGCAACCCGCTGGTCAACGAGGTCGTCGTCCCGGCGAACCTCAAGGACTACTTCAACCGCTCGACGCCCGACCAGGACGGCGCGCTGCTGAAGAAGGTCCAGAACCCGGAGCTGCCGTACCTCGTCGAGGGCATCTACGGCGTCCCGAACCCGAACAAGCTCGCAGCGACCGGGTCCAAGACCCGCAACGACCTGACGGCGGTGTTCCTCACGGGCATCTCCAAGAAGGTCTACGCGGGCACCGACTTCGGTGGTGCGGGCGCGGGTGGCGGCGCGAACGCCGACCTCAACAGCCTCGACCTGAACCAGGACATGGCGATGGGTGGCGTCCAGCCGGCCGAGTACCTCCGGCTCAACCTCGGTGTGGCCCCCACGGCCCGCCCGAAGCGCCTCGGGGTGCTCGCGGGCGACTTCGCCGGGTTCCCGAACGGGCGTCGGCTGACCGACGACATCGTCGACGAGGCACTGCAGGTGACCGAGGGCGTGCTGCTCGGTCAGCCGACCGGGCTCGGTGACGGCGTGGACAAGAACGACAAGGCGTTCCTGTCGACCTTCCCGTACATCGCGGACCCGAACTCGGGCTCCTCGGTGAACCCGGGCCAGGCGCCCCTGACCTTCCGTCAGGGCTTCACCAGCTCCGGCGGCAAGGTGACGCTCAACGTCGCCGGCGTGTCCCCGGCCCAGCCGGGTGCCAAGGTCGACCTGTTCCAGGCTGTCGGCAGCACGTTCGTGCCGATCGGCGCCTTCCCGCTGAACGCTGCGGGCACGGCGCTGGCGACCCCCGTGGTCCGCAGCTTCTCGCCTGGTTCGATCCACCAGTTCTACATCCGGATCCTCACCGGTCCGAACAGCAACAACAGCTCGGGCTACGGCCCGCTGACCACCATCACGGTCAGGTAGCAAGCTGGTCCGGGGCGGGCGCGGCGACGCCCGCCCCGGACCACCCACCGTCTTCAGGAGACCTCTCGTGCGCGCTCGCGCCGCTCTACCCGTCCTGCTCCTCGCAGCCGCCTGCTCCAGTGGCGGTTCCTCCTTCGCGCAGCCCAAGGCGGACTCCTTCTCGCCCGGGACCTGCCGTGACCTCGCCAAGCCGGTGCTCCAGCTCGGCAAGGACCTGCACGGCCTCGGTGACAGGGCCCCGAGCCAGCGGCAGGCAGACGCCATCAAGGCCGCTCAGGCCCAGGTCCGCACCGTGATGCCGCGGGCCGCCACCGACCTCCAGCCGCACGTCCAGAAGCTCGTCACGACCGTGGGCATCCTGCGGATCCGCAACGACACCGACAGCTACGACGTCTCGCTGGCGAAGGACGCGATGGCGGCCTACCGCGAGCTGGTCAGCGCCTGCACCGCAGAATGACGCCGTCCTGAGACCGTCACACCTGCGGGCCTTCTCGCGGCCTAGCCTCGGTGCGGTGCGCGTCCTCGTCACCGGTGCAGCCGGGTTCATCGGCTCCCACGTGAGCACCCTGCTCCGGGCCTCCGGCCACGACGTGCGGGGCATGGACTGCATGCTCGACGCGGCGCACGGCGCCGGGGCGGAGCTGCCACCGGAGGTGGAGCGCGGTGACGTCCGCTCACCCGCGGACGTCGACCGGTTCCTGCAGGGCATCGACGTGGTCTGCCACCAGGCGGCCATGGTCGGTCTCGGCGTCGACGTGCAGGACCTGCCTGACTACGTCTCCTGCAACGACCTCGGGACGGCGGTCCTGCTCGCAGGCATGGCCCGCGCAGGCGTCTCGCGGCTGGTGCTCGCCTCGTCGATGGAGACGAAACCGGCCGGCCG
>CAVWZR010000006.1:0-128994 GCA_963759515.1 uncultured Actinomycetota bacterium
GCGGTGGGAGATGGCGTCCTTGTCTGCTGGGTCGAGCTCGGCGGTGGTGCGGTCCGGGAACTCGTGCGCACGAAGACCACGTCGTAGCCGAAGCCCCCGGCGCCGCGCGTCTCGTGGATGATCTCGCCCTCCATGCGGCCCTCGACCACGACGGCATCCAGCCCGGGAGCGCAGAAGGCGACGGCGCACGTGAAGTGGGCCCCGCGGCGCTCGTCTGGGACATCGGCCAGCTGCTCGAGCAGGAGGGCGTTGTTCCGCTCGTCGGCCAGCCTCCGGTCACTCCGTGGTCGACCGGACCAGCGAGCCGACAGCACGCCCGGCATCCCGTTGAGCGCATCGACGCAGAGACCGGAGTCGTCGGCGATCGAGGGAGCCCGGTGGCCGCTAGCCCCGCGCGCGCCTTGACCAGTGCGTTGCCCTCGAAGGTCGGCTGGTCCTCGACGGGTTCGGCGTACGCCGCGACGTCGTCGAGGCCCAGCACCTCGACGTCGCCCAGATGGGACGCCAGGATGCGCCGCATCTCCTCGAGCTTCTTGGGGTTGCGCGAGGCGAGGAAGACCCGGGTCACGACCCGGATCCGGCCGCAAGGGCCTCCTGCTGGAGCCGGGTCAGGTCCGCGCAGCCACGCTCGGCCAGCGCGAGCAAGGAGTCGAGCTCGGAGCGGTCGAACGGCGCGCCCTCGGCGGTGCCCTGGACCTCGACGTACTTCCCGTCGCCGGTCATCACGACGTTCATGTCGGTCTCGGCGCGCACGTCGTCGTCGTAGTGCAGGTCGAGTCGGGGCGTGCCGTCGATGATGCCGACGCTCACCGCGGCGACCGAGCCCGTGAGGGCTCCCCGGCCAGCGAACCCTTTCCGCGGAGGTGGGCGACCGCGTCCGCCAGGGCGACGTAGGCGCCGGTGATCGCGGCGGTGCGGGTGCCGCCGTCGGCCTGGAGGACGTCGCAGTCGAGGACGATGGTGTTCTCGCCGAGCGCCTTGTAGTCGATCACGGCCCGGAGCGAGCGCCCGATCAGCCGCGAGATCTCGTGGGTGCGCCCGCCGATCCTGCCGCGGACGGACTCGCGGTCGGAGCGGGTGTTGGTCGAGGCGGGGAGCATGGCGTACTCCGCCGTGACCCAGCCCAGACCGGAGCCCTTGCGCCACCGAGGCACCCCCTCGGAGGCGGACGCGGCGCACAGCACCCGGGTGCGGCCGAACTCGACGAGCACCGAGCCGGCGGCGTGGTCGAGCCAGTTGCGGGTGATGGTGACGGGACGAAGCGCGTCGTCGGCGCGGCCGTCGCTGCGGGGGGTCGTGGATCGGGGGGTATCCATGGCGGAGACCCTAGCCAGGCGGACCGACGAGCCGGCGACGGCGCGTCGCTCCGCCTGCGTGATCGAGACCTACTTCACCTCGGCGCGCAGGATGCGCCAGAACCCGATGGCCAGCGGCACCCCGAGCCAGAGGATCCCGCTGACGACCAGATGCGCCCAGTCCGACCCGTGCATCGGCTGGTCGTAGAGCCTGTTCTGCGCGCTCTGGAAGTCGATCCAGTCCACGAGGTCGTCGAACCACGCCATCAGGGCCGCACCGAGCGCGAGCAGACCGGGGAGCACCCACTTGTAGACGAAGAACATCACGATCGCCGCGGGGGTGTTCAGGAGCAGGCAGGCCAGGGCGAAGCCGCCGAGCATGGCCAGGGTCTGGGTCGCGACGAAGGCGAAGAACCCCCGCCAGCCGAACGTCCAGTCGAGAGTCCCACCGAGGGCGCCGTACAGCAGGTTGCAGAGCACCCCGACGACCAGCGCGAACGCGATCACGAACGCCGTCAGCAGGACACCCGAGGCCATCTTGGCCAGCACCACCCGGCTGCGTCGCGGCTCGAGGGCGAACGTCGTCATCGCGGTGCGCTGGCTCCACTCACTGGTGACCAGCATGATGCCGAGCACCGGCAGGAGCAGCGACGAGCCGAACGCCGCACCGGCGACCAGGTCGCCGTACATCACGGACTCGTCCTTCAGGGCGAGGATGATCGCGATCAGCAGATCGGCGATCAGCGTGAGCCCGAAGGTGATCCCGATCAGCCATCGGCCGGCGCGCGTGTCCGCAGACTTGCGCAGCTCCACCCGCACCAGCCGCGGGAAGGCGATCGGGGCGGTACCGGAGACGTCCAGCGTGACCGGCAGGGCGGCCGCGCTCACTTGACCTCCGCTCGACGGATCCGCCAGATCCCGATCGCCAGCGGCACGACCAGCCAGATGAAGCCGGAGGTGACCAGGTGACCCCACTCGTTGCCCGAGATGGTGTTGTCGATCAACGGGCCCTGCGCGAAGTTGAAGTCGATCCAGGGCCGGAGGTTGTCGAACCAGTCCATCAGCTGGGCCGCGATCTCGAACGGGATGGAGAGCACGAAGGAGTACACGACGTAGAAGACGATCCCCGCCGGCGAGTTCAGGAACAGCGCACCCAGCGCGAACCCGCTCGCCATGCCGATCACGTAGAGCAGCAGGTAGAGGGCCGCGGCCTTGCCGGGGTTCCCCCACACCACCTCGTTGCCGGACATGGCGCCGTACAACACGTTGCCGAGGAGGGCCAGCACCAAGCCGACGGCCAAGGCCGCGGGCGCGATGATCAGGATGGAGACGAACTTCGCCGCGATCGATGCGCACGCGGGACGGCTCCAGGGTGAAGGTGACCATGGCGGTGCGCTGGCTCCACTCGCTGGTCACCGAGAGCACGCCGAGGACCGGGAGCAGGATCCCCATCGGGGTGTTCATGCCCTGCAGGAAGTCCAGGAACTTGGGGTGGAGGTCCTGGCCGAGGACGACGGCCAGCTGGATGATCAGCACCAGGAGCGTGACCGCGGCGATCGAGATCAGCAGCCAGCGGCCGGCCCGGGTGTCGGCGAGCTTGCGCAGCTCGACCTTGACCAGGCGGCCGAACGGCACCCGTGGAGTCTGGGATACGTCGAGGGTCCCGACGGCAGTGGCGGTGCTCATGCCGGCACCTCGTTGCCGAGGGCGTCGCGCTGGGTGTCGGCGGTGAGCTCGAGGAACAGGTCCTCCAGCCCGCCTTCGTTGCCGGCTCGGAGATCGGTCAGCACGATCTGGCGCTCGGCCGCCACGCGTCCGACGTCGACCGGCTCGGCCGTGACACGGAGACCGTCACCGGCCGGGTGGACGGCCAGGCCCTTCTCGGTCAGGGCGTCGGTGAGCTGCTGGTTGTCGAGCGCGGTGACGAGCGTCGTCGACTGGCCACCGGTCGCGTCGCGGAGCAGCTCGTCGCGCGTGCCCCGGGCCACGATCCGGCCGTTGCCGATCAGGATCATCTCGTCGGCGATCTGCTCGACCTCGTGGAGCAGGTGGCTCGAGAGCAGCACGGTGCCGCCCTGGTCGGCGTACCCCTTGAGCAGGCCACGCATCCACCGGATGCCCGCCGGGTCGAGGCCGTTGGCCGGCTCGTCGAGGATCAGCACGGTCGGGTCGCCCAGCAGCGCGTGGGCGATGCCGAGACGTTGCCGCATGCCGAGTGAGTAGTTGCGGACCCGGCGCTTCGACTCCCGCGCGTCCAGCGACACGAGATCGAGCATCTCGTCGACGCGCGAGCCGTCCAGGCCCATCGTCCGCGCCCCGATCTCGAGGACCTCGCGTCCGGTGCGACCGGCGTGCTGCGCCGAGGCGTCGAGCAGGACGCCGACGTGGCGACCCGGGTTGGGGATGTCGCGATAGTGCAGCCCGCCGATGGTCACCTCTCCACGCGTCGGGGGTGTGAGCCCCACCATCACGCGCATCGTCGTGGTCTTGCCGGCCCCGTTGGGTCCGAGGAAGCCGGTGACGGTGCCCGGCTTGCACTCGAAGCTGATGTCGTTGACGGCGATGAAACTCCCGTAGGCCCTGGTGAGCCCTTCCACCTTGATCATGGGAACACCCTGCCACCCGAACCCTCCGAGAGGATGCGACGGCAGGCTGGAAGGCCGAGACCAAAGTAGGGGCCTCGGGCTGCCCACGGCGGCTGTCGCCACCGACTCCGGCTCCTACGATCGTGCCGTGGAGCACACCCCGCCGGATCTCTACCAGCCGCGCCTGACGCGCTGGGGACATGCTGTGGCGTACGGCGGTCATGCTCCTGGTGTGCCTGCTCACGGCGCTGACCCCGCTGCCGGTCGCCTGGCGCGACACGCACTGGCTCGTGGCCCTCGACCTGACTCTGGGGGCGACCTCGTTCGTGCTGGTCTGGTTCCGGCGGCGGCATCCGATGGCCGTGGCCACGATCATCACGCTGTTCGGGTTCATCAGCTCGACGGCATCGGGCCCGGGGGTCCTGGCCGCGGTCTCGCTGGCCACGCGCCGCGTGTGGTGGCAGCTGGTCGTCGTCGCTCTGCTGAACGTCGCCGCGTCGTTCACCTACAACATGATCGTGCCGACGCCGGACAACGGGCCGTGGTGGGTCCAGCTGGTCGTGGTGGTCGTGGTGACGGTCGCCGTGCTCGGCTGGGGCGCCTACATCGGCTCCCGCCGGGAGCTGATGTGGACGTTCCGCCACCGCGCCGAGCGGGCCGAGGCCGAGCAGGAGCTCCGCGCCGCACAGGCACGCGCCAACGAGCGGGCCCGGATCGCCCGAGAGATGCACGACGTGCTCGCGCACCGCATCTCCCAGGTCTCGATGCACGCGGGGGCGCTGGCCTTCCGGACCGACCTCGACGCCGACGAGATGCGCGCGAGCGCCACGATCATCCAGGACACGGCCCATCAGGCTCTGGCCGACCTGCGCAGCGTCCTCGGCGTCCTCCGCGACCCCGAGTCGGGCGAGCCGCTGGAGCCGCCGCAGCCGACGTACGCCGACCTGGGTCCCCTGGTCGAGGCGGTCCGGGCGGCGGGGCTCCGGGTGACGTACGACGACCGCCTCGGGACGAGTGCGGCCGAGCTGCCCGAGGTCATCGGCCGCACGCTGTACCGGATCGTGCAGGAGGGCATGACCAACGCCGCCAAGCACGCGCCGGGGTGCAACCTCAAGATCGAGGTGCGCGGGTCGCCGGAGGACGGCGTGACGGTCGAGCTGCGCAACCCGCTCGGCGTACGGCATCGGATCGACGCCGGGCGCCGGCCTCGGGCTGGTCGGGCTCACCGAGCGGGCCGAGCTCCGCGGAGGTCGGCTGGAAGGCCGCCGCGAGGAGGGCTCGTGGGTCCTCCGCGGCTGGATCCCGTGGGCGGCGTGACCACGCCGATGGAAGGCTCGATGATCACGGTCCTCATCGTCGACGACGACCCGCTGGTGCGGTCCGCCCTGAGCCTGATGCTCGGCGGCCAGCCCGACGTCCGGGTGGTGGGTGAGGCTCCCGACGGCCGCGCCGGCATCGAGTCAGCCCGCGCGCTGCGGCCCGACGTGGTGCTCATGGACATCCGGATGCCGGTGCTGGACGGGCTCGCCGCGACGGTCGAGCTCCGCAGCACCCCGCAGCCACCCCACGTGATCGTGCTGACGACGTTCGACGCCGACGACTACGTGCTGCGGGCCCTCGCGGCCGGCGCCGACGGGTTCCTGCTCAAGGACACCCCTCCGCCGGAGATCCTCGAGGCGATCCGCCGGGTCGCCGCGGGCGACCCGATGCTCTCGCCCTCGGTCACCCGCAGCCTGATCAAGCAGGTGGCCCCCCCGGACAGCTCACGCGCACCGTCGCCCAGGAGCGGATCGACAGCCTGACCGAGCGGGAGCGCGACGTGGCCCTGGCGGTCGGGCGCGGCCTCAGCAACGCCGAGATCGCCGGCGAGCTCTACCTGTCCGTGCCGACCGTGAAGGCGCACGTGTCGCGGCTCTTCGAGAAGCTCGAGGTCACCAACCGGGTGCAGATCGCGATCGTGGTGCACGACGCGGGGCTGCTCTAGCTAGACCTCGAACGTCGCGCCGGTACGAGCGGCGGCGAGCTCGCCGTCGTACACCGCACGCGCCTCGGTCACCATGTCCTCGACGCGGTGCCACGGCGGCACGTGCGTGACCACCAGCTGCCGTACGCCGTTGCGCGCCGCGAGCTCGCCGGCCTCGCGACCGGTCAGGTGGAGGTCGTCGGGATTGTCGTCGCCGTGCCGGAACGACGCCTCCGCGAGGAGCAGGTCGGCGTCGGCCGCGATCTCGTCGAGCGACGCGCAACGGCCGGTGTCGCCGGTGTACGCGAGAGTCCGGCCACCCGCCGTCACCCGGAAGCCGTACGCCGGCACCGGGTGGGCGACGGGGAACGGCGTCACCCGGAACGGCCCGAGCTCCACCGCATCGTCGTACTCGTGGAAGTCGAACTCGCCGGTCATCCCGGGGTCCTCGGGGAGGTCGTACGCCGTGGCCATCCGTCGTGCCACGCCGGCCGGACCCCACACGGGGATCGGCGGGAGAGCGCCGTCGGGGTGGTACTTGCGCAGCACGTAGAGGCCGCGTCAGGTCCAGGCAGTGGTCGGGGTGGAGGTGGCTGAAGAACACTCCGTCGAGATCATCGGGCACGGCGTACTTCTGCAGCGGGCCGAGCGCGCCGCTGCCGAGGTCGAGCAGGATGCGCCAGGTGCGACCGGCGTCGTCGTCGGCCTCCACCAGATAGCAGCTGGCCGCCGAGTCGGGCCCGGCGAAGGAGCCGGAGCAGCCGATCACGGTCAGCCTCATGCCAGGCCACCCGCGAACTGGGCGGCCATCGCGAGCTCGGGTCCGAGGAAGCGACGCCCGATGTGCTCGAACTCGTCGGGCGCGCCGGTGGTGAGGAATCGGTACGCCGGGTCCCCGCCCGGCGCGCATCAGCTCGGTCGACGCCAACAGCTTGTAGAGGTCCTTGGCGCACTCCTCGGCGCTGCTCACCAGCGTGACCTGGTCACCCATCACGTAGGAGATGATGCCGGTCAGGAGCGGGTAGTGGGTGCATCCGAGGATGAGGGTGTCCACGTCGGCCTCGACCAGCGGGTCGAGGTACTCGTGGGCCACGCCGAGCAGCTCCTCGCCTCCGGTCACCCCGGCCTCGACGAACTCGACGAACCGCGGACACACGCGGGTGGTGAGGGCGACGTGCGGCGCTGCGGCGAAGGCGTCGTCGTACGCCATCGACTCCGCCACCGCGCGGGTGCAGATCACGCCGATCCGGCCGTTGTGGGTGGCGGCCACGGCGCGGCGCGTGGCGGGCAGGATCACCTCGACGACGGGGACGTCGTACCGCTCGCGGGCATCGCGCAGCATCGCGGCGCTGGCGGAGTTGCAGGCGATCACCAGCGCCTTGACGCCCTCGGCGACGAGGTGGTCGAGGCACTCGAGGGCGTACTCCCTGACCTCGCCGATGGGCTTGGGCCCGTACGGCTGGCGCGCGGTGTCACCGAGGTAGACCAGCGACTCGTGCGGCAGCTGGTCGATCACCGACCGCGCGACGGTGAGTCCGCCGAAACCCGAGTCGAAGATGCCGATCGGCGCATCGAGTCGGGACACAGACGCACAGGCTAGACGGTCGGCTGGGGTCAGCCGAACAACTTGCCCTGGGGCGGGCCGAACTGCGGGTCGACGCCGTCGAACAGGCTGCTCACCGACTCACCCGCATGGACCCGCGCGATCGCCTCGGCGAACAGCCCGGCGACGCTGCGTACCTTGAGCTCCGGCCAGTCCGCCGGCGCGGGGACCGTGTCGGTCGCCACGACCTCGGTGATCATCGGGTGGTGGCGGAGCCGGTCGACGGCCTTGCCCACGAAGAGCCCGTGCGTGCACGCCACCGCGGCGCCGGTGCACCCCTCGTCGGCCAGCCGGTCGAGGAGCTCGACGATCGAGCCGCCGGTGGCGATCTCGTCGTCCAGCACGATCGCTCGCTTGCCCGCGACGTCGCCGACGATGGAGTCGATCACGACGCGGTCGTCGGCGAGCCGGCGCTTGGAGCCCGCCGCGACGTTCAGGCCGAGCAGGCGCGAGAACTGGGTCGCGGTCTTCGCGTTGCCGAAGTCCGGTGAGACGACGATCGAGTCGCTGAGGTCCTGGGCGAGGAAGTGCTCGGCGAGGATGCCGAGGGCGGTCAGCTGGTCGACCGGCACGGAGAAGAACCCGTGTACCTGCGGTGCGTGCAGGGTCATCGTCATGACCCGGTGGACCCCCGCGGTGGCGAGCATGTCGGCGACGAGCCGCCCGCCGATCGAGATGCGGGAAGCGTCCTTCTTGTCCGACCGCGCGTAGGAGTAGAACGGGATCACCGCGGTGATGGACGCGGCACTGGCACCGCGGGCCGCGTCGATCATCAGCAGCAGCTCCATCAGGTGCTCCTGGGTGGGCGGCACCAGCGGCTGGACGATGTAGACGTCGCGCTGGCGGCAGTTCGCCTGGAGCTGGGCTTGGAGGCAGTCGTTGCTGAACCTGGTCAGCTCCACCGACGACAGGGGAACCCCCAGGTCGTCGCAGATGGCCTCGGCGAGGGGCCGGTGGGCGGAACCGCTGAAGACGACGACGGGGATGTCGGGCACGGGCTCTCCAGGGGGCTGGTCCGGGCTGTCGTGGTCAGACTAACCCGGCGTACGACGTCGAGACAGGGCCGATCGGACCAGCGGGACCGGTCCGAACGGACCCCGCACGCCCCGGGTCGGACGAACCGAGGTATCTGGACCCGCCCGGGCGGGTCTCCTGAAGGCACACACACGCCGGGCGGCCGCGGCTCGCATCTGCGACCGCGCGCCCGCGACTCAACGGGGGACCATCATGCGTATGACTTCCATTCTGGCGACGGGTGCGGCCGCGGCCGCCTCGGTCGTGCTCGTGACCGGGCCGGCTCTCGCCGCGCACATCACCGGCACCGGCGGGGACGACCACCTCCACGGCACCCACGCCCGTGACGTCATCCACGCCAGGGGCGGGAACGACGTGCTCCGGGGTCTGGGCGGGCCCGACGCCCTGTTCGGCGAGAAGGGCGACGACCAGCTGCGCGGCGGCGACGGCCGCGACCTGCTCGACGGCGGCTGGGGCGCCGACCAGCTCATCGGCGGCCCGGCGACGGACTTCTTCCACGGCGGGCCGGGTGACGACGTCATCCGCGGCGGCGCCGGCAACGACCAGCTCGAGACGATCCGCGGCGAGGACCAGATCTTCATGGGTCCGGGCAACGACTCGCTCAGCTTCCTCGACGTCGACGGCACGCGCGCCGTGATCGACTGCGGCCCGGGTCACGACGTCGTGAACTACCTCGGCCCGATCGACACCGACGACGTCATCCGGGCGAACTGCGAGGACGTGAACGCCAACACCAGCGACTGAGGGTGCGCCTTGCGGCAAGCCGCTGCGGCGTCTCGCGAAGGCCTGACCTCCGGACTCCGTCCGTAGGCCAGGGCTTCGCTCAAGCCCACAGCTGCCCTTCGAGGGCCTCCTCGGCCTCGTCGATGGTGCCCTCGTAGGCGCCGGTGGAGAGGTACTTCCAGCCGCCGTCCGCGACGACGAACGCGATGTCGGCGCGCTCTCCGGCGCGGACGGCCTTCGCCGCTTGTGCCAGCGCGGCGTGCAGGATCGCGCCGGTCGAGATGCCGGCGAAGATGCCCTCGCCCTCGAGGAGCTCGCGCACACGGCGTACGGCGTCTCGGGGGCCGACCGAGAAGCGGGCGTCGATCAGGGTCTCGTCGTACAGCTCGGGGACGAAGCCCTCGTCGAGGTTGCGCAGGCCGTAGACCAGCTCGCCGTACCTCGGCTCGGCCGCGACGATGCGCACCTCCGGCTTGTGCTCACGGAAGAACCGGCCGACGCCCATCAGGGTGCCGGTGGTGCCGAGACCGCCGACGAAGTGGGTGACCGTGGGCAGGTCGGCGAGGATCTCGGGGCCGGTGCCCTCGTAGTGGGCGAGCGCGTTGGCGGGGTTGCCGTACTGGTAGAGCATCACCCAGTCCGGGTGCTCGGCGGCCATCGCCTTGGCCACCCGGACGGCCTCGTTCGACCCGCCGGCCGCCGGTGAGGAGACGATCTCCGCGCCCCACATCCGCAGGAGCTGGCGGCGCTCCTCGGAGGTGTTCTCCGGCATCACGCAGACCAGGCGGTAGCCGCGCAGCTTCGCAGCCAGGGCCAAGGAGATGCCCGGTGTTGCCGCTGGTCGGCTCGAGGATCGTGCAGCCGGGCCGGAGCGTGCCGTCCTTCTCGGCGTGCTGGATCATCGCGAGCGCGGCGCGGTCCTTGATCGAGCCGGTCGGACTGCGATCCTCGAGCTTGGCCCACAGGCGTACGTCGGGGCTCGGCGACAGCGAAGGCACCCCCACCAGCGGGGTGCCACCCACGGAGGCCAGCAGATCGTCGTACCGCATGAGCCCAGGATGACAGCCGCGCCTCGTCGAGTCGCCGTCAGCGCAGGAACTCCTCCGGGTCGAACTCGTCGAGCGAGATGACCCGCACGCGGGGCAGGGTGATGTTGAACGCCTTCACGTCGTACTCGAGGTCGTGCACCTCGACCCCGGCGGTGGCGAAGCCGGCGTTCATGAACTCCTTGAAGCCGACCATCCCCACCTTGCGCGTGCCCACGAGGCGCTCGACGTGCTCCAGGAAGTCGCCGTCGTGGCTGCAGAGGAGGACATCCGCCTCGTGCTCGACGAGGGCGTCGAGGGTGCGCTGGATGCCGAGGTCGACGACCTTCTCGGTCGTCTTGCCGCTCAGGGGGACGGGCCGGAAGCCGATCGCGAGCAGGGCCGAGACGAACGAGTTCGGCAGGTGCGCGGTCGCGTTGAGGAAGAAGAGTCCGGTGGCGGGCTGCCCCCACAGCTCGTCGGCGTACGAGAGGAGCCGCTCCCACCGCGGGCGCTCCTCCGGCTCGGGACGCCGGGCGAGCACGCTGCCGCCGAGCGTCGCGTCGAGGTTCTCCCCGTCGACGAGGACGAACGTACGCCGCGGGTCGGTGGCCATGCCCGACCCTAACGCGGGTCGGTGGTGCCTCAGCCTCCGGCGACCGCCGGCAGGACGACGACCTGGTCACCGTCGGAGACCGGAGCCTCGAGCCCGCCCAGGAACCGCACGTCCTCGTCGTTGACGTAGACGTTGACGAAGCGCCGCAGGTCCGCCGATCCGTCCTTGTCCTCGACCAGGCGCTCCTTGATGCCCGGATGGTTCGACTCCAGGTCGTCGATGAGCGCGCTCAGGCTGGCACCGCGCGCCTCGACTGACTTCTGGTCGCCGGTGTAGGGGCGCAGGATCGTGGGGATCCGGACCTCAACGGCCATCGGGCTCTCCTTGCTGCGTCGCGTGCTTCGGGGTGTGGTCGGGCAGAGCGTCCACGACGGCGACCTCTTCCTCGGTCACCTCGCCGTCGACGATCCGATACGACCTGAACTCCACGGGACCGGGGTTATTCCCGTGCTCGCGGGTGCTGACCAGGAGGTAGTGGGCCTTCGGCTCCATCGCCAGGCCGATGTCGGTGCGGCTCGGGTACGCCTCGGTCGCGGTGTGGGAGTGGTAGACCACCACCGGCTCCTCGTCGCGGTCGTCCATGTCGCGGTAGAGGCGGAGCAGGTCGGTCGAGTCGAACTCGTAGAACGTCGGGCTGCCGGCCGCGTTCACCATCTCGACCAGTCGCTCGGGACGATCGCTCCCCTCGGGGCCGGCGACGATCCCACACGCCTCGTCGGGGTGGTCTCGCTTGGCGTGCGCGACGATGCCGTCGTACGTCGCGCGGTCGAGGGTCAGCACGGGTTCAGGCTACGGGCGGTGGGACCACCGGTCAGATCTCGGCCCGTCTCCGGACCAGCTCGAGCGGGACGCCGCCGAGACCGAGTCGGTAGCGCGTGTGATCGGCGTACTCGGCCAGCTTCTCCCAGAGCATGGTGTGTGCGGCCCACGGCAGCGGCTCGGCGCCGCGGTACCAGCTCTCGCCGAACGTGATCCACACGGCGCACCACTCGGCGGCGCAGTCCCATGCGCCGCGCCTGGCCTCGACCAGCCTGCGCCGGATCTGGAACGCCATCCGCGGCCCGTCGGGACAGTTCGGCGTCGTCGCGATCGGCCACACCCACAGGTCGAGCCCGGCCAGCTCGAGCTCGAGATCGCGCAGCACCGTCGGGTCGACCAGGACGGTCGCGACGTTCACGTGTGGCGGACGGCGCATGGCCACACGTTACGTCCGGGGTCCCCCGAAGGGGAGGGTGTACGTCACCGCGGCAGCAGCCGCGCCAGCTTCTGCGGCGCGCAGAACCGGTAGCTCTCGGTGACCAGGTCGGCCACCTCTGCCCAGTCGGTGTCGTCGTCGATCACCATCCCCACGATCGTGGGTGACCACGGTGGTTTGTAGAACGGCATGCCGGCGTGAGCCAGAGCGAGCAGCTCGTCGCCGGTGGCATGGAACGTCAGGACGGTGGTCGGGTCGGCGACGCCCGTGATGTCGCGGAAGGACGACTCGAAGCCCGCTTGGGCGACCATGACGTGGGCGAAGGTCTTGGTGCGGATCCGCCACCGGATCCCGGTCCAGGCATCCTCCTCGTAGGCCTCGGGCAGCGCCAAGGCGGTCGCACCCAGTCGGGCCACCACCTCGGCGTCGGGTTCGATCCGGTCCGCCCGCGCCATGAAGCGAGCCTGTCACAGCTGCCGGCGCAGCCCGGCTACGACCGTGCCCTTGGGTTGCCTTGTTCAACGCCCTGCGCGCCTGTCACTGTCGAGCATGGGCAACACCAGCGGCTACGCCGAGGTCAACGGGCTCAGGATGTACTACGAGGTCACCGGCGCTGGTCCACCCTTGCTCGCGATGGCCGGTGGGACCATGTCACTCGAGATGTTCTCCGAGGACGTCGAGCTTCTTTCGAAGTCGTTCACGGTGCTCGCTCCGGAGCAGATGGGGCATGGCCGCACGGGTGACGACACGGATCGCGCGTTCGACTACCACGACATGGCTGAGTCCACCTATGCGCTGCTGGTGTCACTGGGCATCGAGAGCACCCTCGTCTACGGGTTCAGCGACGGTGGTGTCTTGGGGATCGACCTCGCCATCCATCACCCGGAGCGGGTGCAGAAGCTCGCGATGTCCGGCGCCAACTTCCACGTCGATGGGCTCCGGCCGTCCACGCGTGAATGGATACTGACGGCCACCGGAGAAACCTGGCCGGAGGATCTCCGCGAGTCGTATGAACGTCTCTCACCCGATGGTCCTGACCATTGGAACGACCTGATCGAACGGATCCAGCGCATGTGGCTCGCCCAACCCGACTACTCCGCAGAAGCGCTCGCGCAGATTACGGCTCCCACCCTCGTCATTGCCGGTGACCAGGATGCGATCACGCCCGAGCACACGGTGGCACTGTTCCGGGCCATCCCGAACGCACAGCTGTGCATCGTCCCGAACGAGGGCCACGGCGTACTTCCGGAGGAAGCGGTCCTGACGTTCTTCAACGCGTCAAGCTCCGACGAAGAGTGACGAACGGTGCTGGAGGAGTGCCGAACTGACGACCCGAGGGCTCGCTTCGCCGTCACGTATCCACCTGGTGTGGATCATCCGAGCGGAACAGCCAGCGGAGGGCGTCGGGTAGCAGGACGCCCGCGTGGTTCGAATTGTGTCCGCCGTCGCCGAGGACGAGGCGGAAGTCGTACCCGGCCTCCGCGAGCGCGGCCGCGACAAGCAGATTGTCGGCGAGCCAGTTCCCGTCGGGCTCGTTCCAGCCCAGGTCACGGTGGCCGGCCTGCATGAAGATGCGCAGCGGCTGGCGCGGTGTCTGGGCGATGAGGGGTGGGTAGGGGTTGCCGCCGGGCATCTGCGCGAAGCTGGACAGGCAGCAGACGACGCGTCGGAAGACGTCGGGGCGCAGCCACGCAGCGGTGAACGCGCAGTTGCCGCCGCTGCTGAAGCCGCCGATGCCCCAGCGGTCGTGGTCATCGGTGATCGACCACCGCCGCGTGACCTCGGGGATGATCTCCTCGACGAGGAAGGTGACATAGCGGTCGTCGAACGCGTCGTACTCGGTGTTGCGGTTCCTCCGACCGACCGGGTCATCGACATCGTCGAGCACTCCAGGATCCACGAAGACGGCGATCGTGGGTGGCAGGTCACCGACATGGATGAGGTTGTCCAGGACGACGGCGCCGCGGAGGTCTCCGAGTGGATCCAGGAGTTCGGCCCCGTCCTGGAAGACCATCAGCGACGCCGGCTCCCCGGGGTCGTACTGCGCCGGCACGTAGATCCAGCAGGTGCGCGAGGTCCCCGGATAGGTGGTGCTCTCCGACCACGCGAGCTCGGTGATCGTGCCCGACGGCACTCCCTCCTGAACCGACGAGTCAGGACCGTGGGAGTAGCGGACGTCCGACTGGTCGAGGGGAGGGGGGTTGAAAGGAATCTCCGTGGCCACACCTGACCGTAAATGGCTTCGAGACGGTCGCGGAGCGGCCCCCTCAAGCACCGAGCTTGAAGCGGGTCGCCACTTCGTCGGAGAGGGCGGCGTCGATGCGGCGGAGCATCTCCTCGCTGACGCCGCGCGCGGCCAGGTCGGTACGGCGTACCCAGGCGACGTCCTGGGACTCGTCGTCGGCGACATGGGCGTCGCCGGAGAGCCACGTGCACGCGAAGGTCAGGTCGAGGTACGTCGCGAGGTCGCCGTTGGCGTGGGTGACCGGGCCGTGGACCCAGGTCGAGGCGAGCCGGTCGACGCGGGCGGTCACGCCGGTCTCCTCGCGGACCTCACGCGCGGCCGCGACCGCCGGCTCCTCCCCGGGCTCGGGGATGCCGGTCACCGGGGTCCAAGCACCGTTGTCGGCTCGCTGGACGAGCAGGATCTCGTCGTCGCGGCGTACCACCGCGGTCACGCCGGGGAGCCACATCGGATGGTGGCCGATCATGGCGCGGATCTCGAGGATGAAGTCGGGGATCGGCATGGCCTCGACCCTAGACATGGCGATGCCCCGGACCCGCAAGCCCGGGGCATCGACGAGTGTCGATCAGGTGTTGCTCAGGGCAGGAAGTACATCGGGTTCGGCATCTTGAACGTCCGGTCCGCGAAGCCACCGTTGAGGTCGCTGAACTGGTCACCGAAGTTCGCCACGATGTCGTAGCCGAGGTCCTGCTCGATGTGCTTGCGCGTGAGCGACTTGTACTCGGTCGTCGTGCACGGCAGGTTGTTGGCGTCCGTCTGGCAGGGCTGCAGCCACGGCGCGGTGAGGTCCTTCAGCACGACGTTGCCGTCGTCGAAGTTGTAGCCCGCGTCGTGCAGGTTGGCCAGGGTCCCGGTCAGCTGGGTGGCCGGACGACCGGTCAGGAAGAACACCGTGTAGCCCTTCGCTGCCGCGGCGTTCTCCAGGGCAGCCATGCCGGGCACGGCCGGGAAGACGTCGGCGGAGCCGGCGTTCACGAAGTAGCCGTTGGTCGTCGGGTTGTACACGAAGTTGCTGTAGATCTCGTAGCTGTACGTGTTCAGCGTCGTGTCGTCGATGTCGAAGAGGATCGCCGGCTTGCCGTGGTCGTGCCGCTTGTGCGCCTTGTGTGCCCGGTGCGCCAGGTAGTGGCCGGCGCGAGCAGCGATGCCCTCGGTCTCGTGGGCGTACGCCCCGTCCGGGTTGAACTGGTGGAGCTGCGTGGTCGCGGTGTCGTTCTGGTACGAGTAGTCCGAACCGTCCGGAACCGGGTCGTTCACCGAGGTCAGCGTGTCTCCGTAGTAGGCCTTGATGGCGGTCTTGACCTGGTCGATGTTCTGGATCTGACCGGCGCTGGTCGGGCTGGCCGGCGGCGCCGGAACGTCGTGCCCGGTGTGCGTGGCCATGGCAAAGCCCGGCACGCCCAGGGCGATGCCGGCTGCAGCGGACGCGATGGCCACGGTGGCGGTGCGCGTCGGCCGCTTGAAACGGGTGAGCTTCACGAGGTGTCCCTCCGAGTGTGTGAACGGAATCGAGGGTCATCGGAACACACGGACTCGGCGGCCACAAGAGCGGTTGTGGCGTCAGCGCAGGGAGTCAACCAGTGTTTCCTGAAGGGCCCCGATCCATTCATAGATGTCGTGCGCCTGCGACCGCGGGTCGTCGTCGGGGAGGGTCGCCCAGAACTCCTCGTCGTTCTCCTCGACCTCGAGGCGCGTGGCCAGGGCGAGCCGGAGATCGGTGAAGGTCTTGAGCCACACCTGGGCATCGCGCTCCTCGAGCTCGACGTCGATCACGACCTTCTCCTGCCCCAGCTCGGCCGGCAACCCGGCTTCCTCGAGGCTGTCGATGATCGTGGCCGCGCCTGCCGCCTTGGTGTCGCGCAGCATGCCCTCGGTGAACCTGCGGAACTCGGCGGCCGCCTCCTCGTTGTCGGGGTACGCCGTGGGGAACAGGCGCGCGAGCACCGGGTCGTCGGGCGCCGTGGTCGGGCCGTCGAAGCTCAGCATCGCCTCGAGCGGATCGGCGTGCTCACTCGGCACGGCCGCCTCGTTGCGCAGCAGCTCGACGAGCTGCGAGGCGAGGGAGCGCAGCAGGTCGGCCTCGAACCCCGAGAAGGTCGCGATGATCCGTCCACTGCGCCGGTGTCGGGTGAAGCCGCTCAAGTCTGCTTCTCCAGAGTCGCCCAGAGCCCGTACTCATGCATCGCCTGCACGTCGCGCTCCATCTCCTCGCGGGAGCCGTTGCTGACCGCCGACTTCCCGTCCTGGTGCACCTCGAGCATCAGCTTCTCGGCCTTCTTCTGGTCGTACCCGAAGTAGGTGCGGAAGACGTAGGTCACGTAGCTCATCAGGTTGACCGGGTCGTTCCACACGAGGGTGACCCACGGCTTCGAGGTCCGTGTGATCTCGTCCGTCGTGAGGTCCGGCTCGACCTCGACAGGGCTCGTGGTCGCCATGGGCACATGGTGGCACAGCAGCCCCGTCGAGCCTGGCCCTACGCTGACCCCGTGCGCGCGTCGACCGCCCTGCTCACCGATCACTACGAGCTGACCATGCTGCAGGCGGCTCTCGGGTCGGAGACGGCCCATCGGCGGTCCGTGTTCGAGCTCTACCCGCGCCGCCTTCCGGAGGGCCGGAGGTACGGCGTGGTGGCCGGCGTCGGACGCGCACTGGAGGCCATCGAGGCCTTCCGCTTCGACGACGAGGTGCTGCAAGCGCTGGAGTCCGTCGTCGACGAACGCACCAGGGAGTGGCTCGCGACCCACCGCTTCACCGGTGATGTCTGGGGGTACGCCGAGGGCGACCTCTACTTCCCGTTCTCGCCGCTGGTCATCGTCGAAGGCACCTTCGCGGAGGCGGTTCTGCTCGAGACCGTCCTGCTCTCCATCTACAACCACGACAGCGCGATCGCCTCCGCCGCCTCACGTATGACCCAGGCCGCGGCCGGTCGACCGTGCATCGAGATGGGCTCGCGGCGTACTCACGAGGAGGCCGCGGTGGCGTGCGCGCGTGCGGCGTACATCGCCGGGTTCACGACCAGCTCCAACCTCGCGGCGCGACAGCGGTACGGCGTACCGACGGCCGGGACGAGCGCCCACAGCTTCACCCTCCTGCACGACTCAGAGGAAGCCGCCTTCCGCGCACAGGTGGCGTCCCTCGGGCGCGGCACGACCCTGCTGGTCGACACCTACGACGTGCGCGAGGCGGTCCGCATCGGTGTCGAGGTCGCGGGCACGGAGCTCGGCGCGGTCCGCATCGACTCCGGCGACCAGGGCGCGCTGGCGCACGAGGTGCGGGCCGAGCTCGACGCGCTGGGGGCCCACGACACCCGCATACTCGTGACCAGCGACCTCGACGAGTTCTCGATCGCGGCCCTGGCAGCCGCCCCCGTGGACGGGTACGGCGTCGGCACCCAGCTGGTCACCGGCTCCGGGCACCCGACGTGCGGCTTCGTCTACAAGCTCGTGGCCCGCGAGGACGACCACGGCGACATGGTCGCCGTCGCCAAGAAGAGCAAGGACAAGATCTCGATCGGTGGGAGGAAGTGGGCGATGCGCCGGCTGTCGTCCGACGGCGTGGCGGAGGCCGAGGTGATCGGGATCGGCAAGCCACCCGAGAACGACGGCGACGACCGCGAGCTGCTCGTCGACCTCGTGCGCGACGGTGAGGTGGTGGGACACGAGCCGCTCGACGCCGCTCGCGACCGGCACATCGCGGCGCGGGGAGAGCTTCCACCCACGGCCGAGCAGATGTCCAAGGGTGAGCCCGTGATCCCGACGCAGTTCGTCTGACATGGCTCTGCTCACCTGTCACGTCGACTCGGAGGCGCTCGCCGTCGCGACGACGTTCACGGCGTTCGTCCCGCAGGAGGTCGAGGACCCGCCGGTCCTCTACCTGCTCCACGGACTCACCGACGACCACACCGGGTGGTCCCGCTTCACCTCGATCGAGCGGTACGCCGACGACGCGGGGCTGGCCGTCGTGATGCCGTCGGTGCACCACAGCTTCTACACCGACGAGGTGCACGGGCACGCGTACTGGACCTATGTGTCGGAGGAGCTGCCCGGCCTCGTGCGCACGCTGCTGCGGCTCTCGGACCGGCCGGAGGACACCTTCGTGGCGGGGTTGTCGATGGGTGGGTACGGCGCCGTCAAGCTCGCGCTCACCCACCCGGAGCGGTACGCCGCCGCCGCGTCCTTGTCCGGCACCCTGGACATCCGCTACATGGCCGATCGCGAGGACCGTGCGGCGATCTGGCACCGCGCGTTCGACGGGGTCATCCAGGAGCCGAACGACCTCTTCACCCTCCTGACAGCGGCGCCCTCGGTCCCACCGCTGTACATCGGCTGCGGCACCTCCGACGGACTCCTCGGCGCCAACGAGAGGTTCATCGAGGCCGCCACGGAGGCCGGCGTCGACGTCACCGCGGATCTCCGACCCGGCGACCACGAGTGGAGCCTGTGGGACGCGCAGATCGCCGACGTCATTGCGTGGCTACCGCGCGCTCGCTGACCTGCCCGCTGTCCGAGGGTCGCTCGGCGCTCGATAAAATGCGCGCATGACCCGCGCGCTCCTCGTCGTGGACGTGCAGAACGACTTCTGCGAGGGCGGCTCACTGCCCGTTGCGGGCGGGGCCCGGGTGGCCAGCGACATCGGCGAGCTGCTGCACCACTGGACCCGCCGTGACGACCGCGCCCCGGCGTACGACGTCGTGGTGGCGAGCAAGGACCACCACGTCGACCCCGGCCACCACTGGTCGAAGGACCCCGACTTCGTCGAGAGCTGGCCCGTCCACTGCCAGGTCGGCACCGACGGCGAGGCGTTCCACCCGAACCTCGACCCCCAGCCGTTCGACGCGATCTTCCTCAAGGGCAACCACGAGGCGGCGTACTCCGCGTTCGAGGGCACCACGGTCGACGGCGACAAGTTGTCGGACTGGCTGCGGGCCAAGCAGGTCGAGGAGGTCGACATCTGCGGCATCGCGACCGACTACTGCGTGCGCCACACCGCACTCGACGCCCGCCGCGAAGGTTTCGAGACCCGGGTCCTCGGCGGGCTCGTCGCCGGCGTCGCGCCGGAGACGACCGAGCAGGCGCTCACCGAGATGAAGGCGGCCGGCATCACCATCGCCTGAGCGCTCACGTACCCCACTTCTCGGCGAGGGTCCGGATCACGTTCAGGTTGCGGTTGGTGGCGACGCCGAGGTGCTTCTCCACGACCGCGTTGCTGAGCTTGGCCGTGTGGTAGTCCTGACCGAGCAGCAGGTGCACGCCCCGGCCGTCCACGACAGCCCGCTCCCCCTCCTGACCTGCCCCGTCCAGCTTCTTGACGGCCGCCGCAGTGGGCGCCTCCTTGAGCAGCGACACGTAGTGCCGCCCGTCGTGGTCGTCGCCGACCTTCTCGGCGTACGCCGCGACCTCGCGGAGCTCCTTCGGCGTCAGCACGATCGTCGGGACGTCGAACCCGGCCGCATCCTCGAAGGCCTTCTCGAGCGCCGCCTCGACCTTCGCCCGACTGCGTAGGGGCGTGGTCACCCGCACGTTGCCGGTGTTGATGTAGGTCTCGACGTCCGTGCAGCCGGCCGCCTCGCACGCCGCCACGATCGCGTCCTTGGCGAACTTCCGCTTCCCGATGTTGATCGCCCGCAGGAACGCGATGTACGTCGCCATGGCGACATCTTGCCCGGAACGGGCCACTGGCGTCGTAGGGTGCGGCGGACCTATTCAGCGAGGAGCCCCATGCACATCTTCTCGGGCGTGACCGCACTGGCGTGCGGAGCCGTGCTCACCCTGTCCGTGCCGACGACGGCGTCGGCGGCGTCTGACCACACCTGCTTCGGGCAGGCAGCCACGATCGTCGGGACCACGGGCGACGACACCCTGACCGGCACGTCCGGTCCGGACGTCATCGCCGGGTTGGGCGGGAACGACACCATCAGCGGTCTCGAAGGAGACGATCGGCTCTGCGGAGGCAAGGGCGCCGACACCCTCGTCGGTGGCGACGACGACGACCAGCTCTCGGGCGGCCGTGACCTCGTCCAGGACGTCACCGACGACGGCGATCTGATCGCGTTCGGCGACGACCTCGACGGCGGTGCCGGGAACGACGAGCTCGATCCCGGGTGGCAGGACGGGCACCACGAGCTCGACGGCTGGGTCGGCGACGTGATCCGGTTCCCGGGTGCTACCAGCGGTCTCGACATCGACCTCGCGGCCGGAACGGCCGCGGGTCAGGGCGACGACACGCTGGACCTGGCCGACGTCGACATGTCGGTGAAGCTGCTCGGGGGCCCGCAGGGCGATGTCATCCGCGGCACTGCCCATGACGACTGGATCGATGCCGGCGGCGGTGACGACAAGGTCCTCCTGGACAAAGGGAACGACTTCGTCAACGAGGACGGGCCGAACTCCGGCGACGACACCTACCTCGGGGGCAGGGGTTCCGACGTCCTGGAGTCCGGGGGCGGGGACGACGTCATCAACGGCGGCGGCGGGAACGACTCCCTCGGCGCGACCCAGCAGGGCACCGGACGGACGGCGGTCGTCCTCGGCGGAGACGGCGACGACGACATCGGCTTCTCAGACCGAGGGACCGGTTCCCTCACAGGGCGACTACTCCTACCGCGGCGGGCGCGGCAACGACTGGCTCGTCTCGCGCCTCGAGGGCCGGCAGGCAGCACCCATGCAGGTCGACCTCGCCGACCACGCCGTCGATGTCGGCGAGAACTCCGCGACGTTCGGGAGTTTCGAGCACCTCGCCCTCTCCGCTGTCCACGGCGCCGTGCACGTGACCGGAACCTCCGGTCGCGACCAGCTCTCGGTCACGGCCGCATCGGTGACGGCCCACCTCGGAAGCGGACGGGACGACCTGCTGGTCTCACGCTCGGGGAAAGCGCATGTCGCCCTCGGACCTGGGCCCGACCGCCTGCGACTGACGTTCGTCCGACATGGCGCGGTCGCTCATCTCGGCGCCGGGGACGACCTCGTCACGAGCGTCAACATGCAGCCGAAGTTCGGCCTGCAGACCTTGTCCGGAGGCGCCGGACGTGACACTGCCCGGCTGATGGGCAGGCACTTCGTCTGCCATGGCATCGAGGTCGGCGCCTGCCCCGGCTGACCGATATCCTGCCCGCGTGCCCACGGAACTCGAGCAGCAGAGCAGCGAGCTCGTGGTCCAGGCTGCCCGCCTCGTGCGGGCCATCCGACGGCGGGTCGGCGATCCGGCCGGCATCCGGATCCTGGCACTGCTCGAGGAGAGTGGCCCCCTCGGCGTGACCGCGCTGGCCGACGCCGACCGTTCGTCCCAGCCCACCGTCTCCGGTGCCGTGCGTCAGCTCGCGGGCGAGGGCTGGGTCGCCAAGAAAGCCGACCCCGCCGACGCCCGACGAGCGTTGGTCGAGATCACCCCGAAGGGCCGGCGGCGGCTGCTCGACGCCCGGCGCGACAACGGCAAGGCCGTCGCCGAGCGGCTGGCGCGGACCAGCCACACCACCGACGACGTCGCCCGAGCCGTCGCCGTCCTGCGCGACGTGATGGACGAGCAGCTCTGACCGTCAGGTGACCGTGATCGGGGTCCCGTTGGACACCAGCTTCCAGTCCACGGAGGCGAACTGGGTCGGGTCGATGGTGCCGTTCGCCGTCACCCAGTCGATCAACAGCTGACGGATGTCGATCTGCCGGTTGTAGACCACCGGTGCCGTGCTCACGGCCGGGAAGCCGCCGCCTCCGGACTGGCGGTAGTTGTTGACCGCCAACGCGAACTCCGCGTCGGTCGCGACCGCCGTCCCGTCGTAGCTGAGGTTCTTCACGCGTGAGCCCACGGGCTGGGCGATGTCGACGTCGTAGGTCAGCGGGGCGTCCAGGCCGGCGATGGTGTCGAAGTTGTAGTCCGGCGTGCCGTTGGGTGCGTTGGCGGTGACCGCGTTGGTGACCTGGTCCATCGTGAACGGCCCGGTGCCGCTGACCTGCTGGAAGTACTGCATGGAGTACTCCAGGTAGTCCTTGACCTGCTGGCCGGTCACCTTCACACCGAGCAGGGTGTTGTCGTAGATGTACAGCCCGGCCACGTCGCGCACCGTCACCTGGCCCGCGGGGAACGACGCCTGCCGGTTGAACGGCGCGGCGATCGACAGCACCGGCAGCGAGGCGTCGTCACCGGTCAGCCCTTGCTTCACCGCGTCGGCCTGCACGTAGTTGACGAAGTCGATGATCGGCACGTCCTCGACCGGCGCGCGGGCGGCCAGCATCTCCTGGGTCGACGTACCGATCGGCGAGTTGACGTAGGCGATGACGACGTCGTGCTGCTTGCGCACGGCCTTGGCGACCTGGTGGTCCATGTCCACGGTGTTCGAGTTGAGCGTCTGCGACCGAGCCCGGAGGACCCGCCAGCCGTCGCGGTGACGCTCGAGGTGGAGGTCCATCACGGCCAGCCGCATCCCCCAGTAGTCGGGCTCGCAGAGCAGCACGCCCTGGCCGGTCTTGTCGTTCGCGACGAACCGCTGGGGGATGTCGACGTGGGCGTGACCCACCAGGATCGCGTCGACGTGCGGCACCTGGGCGGCGACCAGCGACGAGGCGTTCTCGGGATACGGCAACGCGTCGCCGTACGACGAGGACGTGTCGGCTCCCGAGTGGGCCGAGACGACCACGAGGTCGCAGCCCTTCTGCTTCAGCCGCGGCACCCACTTCTGCGCCTGCTCGACGAGCCCGGGGAACTCCATCTGCCCGGACACGTTGGCCTTGTCCCAGATGGCGATGCCGGGGTTGGTGAGCCCGAGGACTCCGACCTTGAGGTCGGGGCCGTGGGGCACCTTGAACCGCTTGATGAGGTACGGCGGGAACACCGGCAGCTGCGTCGCCGGGTCGACCGCGTTCGCCCCGAGCAACGGGAAGTGCAGCTGCGACTGGAACTTCCGCAGCAGCGGGATGCCGTAGTTGAACTCGTGGTTGCCGAGCGTGGCGGCGTCGTACCCGATCAGGTTCATCGCGTTGGCCATCGGGTGCTTGCCGCCGTCGGTGATCGGCTTGATCTTGGCGTAGTAGTAGGCCAGCGGGGTGCCCTGGATGATGTCGCCGGCGTCGAGCATCAGCAGCGGCTCGCCCTGGCGCTCGTGCCGCATCGCCTTGATCAGGGTCTGCACCTTGGCGATGCCGATGTCGTTGTGGGCGGCGTCGTCGTACTCGGCGTTCTTGTAGTAGTCCCAGTTGAAGACGTTGCCGTGCAGGTCGGTGGTCCCGAGCACGGTGAGCCGCAGGTGGCGGTCGCCGTGGTGGTGGGCGGCGTCCGCGGCGGCAGGATCGGCGACGTAGCCGGCGGCGGCGAGGGCGGCTGTGCCGGTGAGTGTGCCGGCGAGGACGCCGCGTCGCGAGGGTGTGGGTGTGGTCATGGTCCGAGAGCCCTTCCGAGACGTGAGAACGCCAGTTCTACCCGACACCCGGCGTACGGCGTGACGCGGGTCACCGGAATGGACCGAACACTCCATAGGTTACCTATGTACAATCTGCCTCAGAGCCTCGGAAGGAAGTCCTTGTCCAGTCACGTCCACCAGTCCCACGACGCGCCGGTCGGGTCCGGCTCCTTCTTCTCGCAGCCACGCGCGGTCTGGGCCGTCGCGTTCGCGTGCGTGATCGCCTTCATGGGCATCGGCCTGGTCGACCCGATCCTCAAGGACATCGCGGTCAACCTCGACGCGACGCCGAGCCAGGTCTCGCTGATGTTCACCAGCTACATGGCCGTCATGGGCGTCGCGATGCTGGTCACCGGCGTGGTCTCCAGCCGGATCGGGGCGAAGCGGACCCTGCTGTCCGGGCTCGTCCTGATCATCGTCTTCGCGGCCTTGGCCGGCTCGTCGAGCTCCGTCGGCAGCGTCGTCGGCTTCCGGGCCGGCTGGGGTCTGGGCAACGCGCTCTTCGTCGCGACCGCGCTCGCGACGATCGTGATGTCGGCGACCGGTGGCACGGCCCAGGCGATCATCCTCTTCGAGGCCGCGCTCGGCATCGGGATCGCGTCCGGGCCGCTGGTCGGCGGGTTGCTCGGCGAACAGTCGTGGCGAGCGCCCTTCTACGGCGTCTCGGTGCTGATGGTGATCGCCCTCGTCGCGACCGCCGTGTTCCTCCCGTCGACTCCCCCGACGGGGCGGCGTACCTCGCTCGCCGACCCGTTCCGCGCGCTGCGACACAAGCCGCTCCTGCTGACCGGGCTGACCGCGGTCTTCTACAACATCGGCTTCTTCACGATCCTGGCCGCGGGGCCGTTCGCCCTGCCCAGCGCCGGGATCATCCAGATCGGCTGGATCTACTTCGGCTGGGGCGTGCTCGTCGCCGTCGTCTCGGTCTTCGTCGCGCCACGCGTGCAGCGCCTGGTCGGCACGATCCCGGCGGTCATCGGGACGCTCGTGCTCTTCATGCTCGACCTGCTGGTGATGGCCGTGTACGCCGACCACGCGGCCGTCGTGACCACCGGGATCGTGCTGTCGGGTGCCTTCATCGGCAGCAACAACACTCTGATCACCGAGGCCGTGATGGGAGTCGCCCCGGTGGAGCGGCCGGTCGCCAGCGCGGCGTACTCCTTCGTCCGCTTCTGCGGTGGCGCGATCGGGCCCTACGTCGCCCTCAAGCTCTTCGGCCTGCCACCCCACGAGCACGTGCATGCACCGTTCGTCTTCGGCGCGGTGATGGTGGCGGTCGGCGTGGGGGTCATGGTCGGCGGCCGCGGCGTGCTGACGCGGGCCCTCGAGGCGGGCCACCACGAGACGTCCGTCGAGGAGGCGGAGTCGGTCCTCGTCGGCGACCTGGACTGACTCGTGCGTACTCGGCGTGCCCGTCCGTCGGGGAGGAGCACGCGTCGTACCGTGCCACTCGTGCCCTGCGACTACTGCGGTGTGGAGTTCGACCCGATCGCCACGCGCTGGCTGTGCCCCCACTGCCACATGAAGGCCAACTGCTGCGACGGCGCTCCGCTCGCGATCTGCGGCACCACGCGCGTCCCCGAGCCCGCCGAGTAGGTTGCCGGGCGTGACTGGCCCCGATCGCTCTGCCCTTCGCCCTGAGCTGGTCCTCGACGTCGCCACCGGCGACCTGCTGCCCGATCGGGTCGTGGTCATCGACGGCGAACGCATCGACGCCGTCGTGTCCTCGTCCGACGTACCCGACGGCGTCCCCATCCGCGAGCTGCCGGGGCTGACCCTGCTCCCGGGGCTCATCGACTGCCACGCCCACCTGATCGGCGAGGAGGACAGCGGTCATGGGTACACCGAGCTGCTCACCCGGACCGGCGCCCAGGAGGCGATGACCGGCATCCGCAACGCTCGTGACACGTTGCGGGCGGGGTTCACCAGCGTCCGCGACGTGGGCAACTACCGCGCCTTCGTCGACGTCGCGCTGCGTGACGCGATCGAGGCGGGCTGGACCCCCGGCCCGCGGATGATGTGTGCCGGGGCGTTCGTGAGCTGCTCCGGTGGTGGCGGCGACATCAGCGGGCTCGCTCCCGACGCGGAGCCCTTGGTGCCGCCCGAGCTGCGGGTCGGCGTGGTCGACACCGTCGACGACGTACGCCGCGTGGTCCGGCGGATCCTGTACGGCGGAGCCGACCTGATCAAGCTGATCGCCACCGGGGCGGTGATGTCGGACAACAGCAACCCCGGCGTGCCGGAGCTGACGGAGGACCAGATCCGGGCCGCGGTCGAGGAGGCCGATCTGCACGGCGCCCACGTCGCGGCCCATGCGCACGGAGCCGAGGGCATCAAGCGGGCGATCCGGGGCGGGGTCCACTCGATCGAGCACGGGTCGCTGATGGACGACGAGGGCGTCGCGATGATGGCGGACTCGGGGACCTGGCTGGTCGCCGACATCTACGACGGCGACTACATCGCCGAGATCGGCCGGCGCGACGGGTGGAAGGCCGAGGTGCTGCGCAAGAACGACGACACGACCGCCGCCCAGCGCGAGATGTTCACGAAGTGCGTGAAGGCCGGCGTCCGGATCGCGTTCGGGACCGACAGCGGGATCTACCCGCACGGCTGGAACGCCCGCCAGCTGGCCTACCACGTGCGGCACGGGCAGACGGCCCTCGAGGCGATCCGGGCGGCCACGGTGAACGCGGCCGAGCTGATGGGCTGGTCCGACCGTGTGGGCCGGATCGAGCGTGGGTTGTACGCCGACCTGATCGCGGTCGCCGGTGACCCCACGGACGACGTACGACTCCTCGAGGACGTGCCCTTCGTGATGAAGGGCGGCGAGGTCGTCCGCGAGCCCTGACGCCGAGTCGGCGCAAAGTGACACCGAAGACACGCCGAGTCGGCGCAAAGTGACAGCAAAAACACGCCGAGTCGTCATATGACGACTCGGCGTGGGGTCAGAGGTTGCCGCGGAGCTCTTGCTCGCGCTCGATGGACTCGAAGAGGGCCTTGAAGTTGCCCTTGCCGAAGCCGAGGGATCCGTGGCGCTCGATGAACTCGAAGAACACCGTCGGCCGGTCGCCGATCGGCTTGGTGAAGATCTGGAGCAGGTAGCCGTCCTCGTCGCGGTCGACCAGGATCTTGCGGTCCTTGAGCTGCTCGATCGGCACCCGCACCTCCCCGATGCGTGCGCGGAGCTCGGGGTCGTCGTAGTAGGCATCGGGGGTCTCGAGGAACTCCACGCCGTTGGCGCGCAGGCGATCGACGGTGCGCAGGATGTCGCCGGTGGCGAGGGCGATGTGCTGGCAGCCGGCACCGTCGTAGAACTCGAGGTACTCGTCGATCTGCGACTTCTTCTTGGCGATGGCCGGCTCGTTGAGCGGGAACTTCACCCGGTGGTTGCCGCTCGCGACGACCTTCGACATCAGCGCGGAGTAGTCGGTGGCGATGTCGTCGCCGATGAACTCGGCCATGTTGGTGAAGCCGAGGACGCGGTTGTAGAACTCGACCCACTCGTCCATCCGGCCGAGCTCGACATTGCCGACGCAGTGGTCGATGGCCTGGAAGAGTCGCTTCGGGTGGTCGTCGGGGCGGGTCACCCTGGTCGCGGCGGCGACATATCCCGGAAGGAACGGGCCGTCGTACCTCGAGCGGTCGACCAGCGTGTGGCGGGTCTCGCCGTACGTCGCGATCGCGGCCATCCGGACCGTGCCGTGCTCGTCGCTGACGTCGTGCGGCTCGTCGAGCACCGTCGCGCCCTGGGACCGCGCGTGCTCGATGCACTGGTCGACGTCGGGGACCTCCATGGCGAGGTCGACGACACCGTCACCGTGCTTGCGGTGGTGGTCGAGCACAGGGCTGTCGGGGGCGACCCCGCCGGTGAACACGAACCGGGCGCTGCCGGAGCGGAGCACATAGGACTTGGCGTCGCGGCGTCCGGTCTCCGGGCCGGAGTACGCCTCGAGGTCCATGCCGAAGGCGAGCTGGTAGAACTGCGCGGTCTGGGTCGCGTTGCCGACCACGAAGCCGACGTAGTCCTGCGCGGTCACCGGGAACGGGTCGCTGGTCGCGTCGTACTCCACCAGGCCCACCAGCTGCTTGAGCTGGTCGAGGGTGAGATCGGCCTTGAGCTCGTCGGCGGTGAGCGCACCGCCGGTGGAGGGGGTCTCGTGGGTCGTCGTCATGCGCCTCACCTTGCCGGGCGGTGACAACCTGCGCAACAGTACGACGAATCGCTGCGCAATGTGCCTAGCCTCAGGAGCCGTCATGGACGATCTCGACCGCAGATTGCTCGCCCTGTTCTCCGACGACCCACGGATCGGCGTCCTCCAGGCGTCCCGCGAGCTCGAGGTCGCGCGCGGGACCGTCCAGGCCCGGCTGGACAAGCTGATGAGCACGGGCGTGGTCACCGGCTGGGGCCCGGAGCTGTCACCCGAGGCACTCGGCTTCCCGGTGACGGCGTTCCTGACCCTCGAGATCCGTCAGGAGACAGCCGTGCACGGGGGTCACGACGCCGTCGCCAAGCACCTGGCCACGATCCCCGAGGTGCTCGAGGCCCACACCATCACCGGTGCCGGCGACCTGTTCGCCCGCGTCGTCGCGCGCTCGAACTCCGATCTCCAGCGGGTCATCGACCTGGTGCTCAACGACCCCGCGATCGTCCGCTCCTCGACCGTCATCGCCCTGGCCACCCAGATCCCCTACCGCGTCCTCCCGCTGGCGCACGCGGACGGGTAGTCCCTGACGTTTGCGTTCGACTCGGCTGATGGCGACGGAAACGTCAGGGACTACCGCTCGGCCGGGAAGATCATGCAGGTGGAGGTCGCGTGGGCGACCAGACGACGCTGGGCGTCGTACAGCTGAGCCTGGGCGAGCGCCGTACGACGGCCGCGCTGGATCACCGAGCCCTCGGCGCGGAGGCGGCCGGAGTCGACGGTCACCGGACGGAGGAACTTCACGTTCAGGTCGACCGAGGTGTAGCGCTCCCCCGCCGCCAGGGTCGAGTGCACCGAGCAGGCGGCCGCGGTGTCGAGCAGCGTCGCCACGACTCCACCGTGGACGGTGCCGAGCGGGTTGTAGTGGCGGTGCTCGGGGACCAGCTCGACGTGGATCGCACCCGGCTCACCACCGAAGCCGTCCAACCCCAAGGTCTCGGCGAGCGGCGGGCCGGGCAGCCGGCCGTCGAAGAGCGCGAGCAGCTGCTCGAAGCCGTCGAGCGCGGCGATGTCGATCTGAGTCTCGGTCACAGACGCAGCCTCACCCACGTTGCTGGGTCTGTCAACAAGACTTAGGCTTCGTCACATGAGCTCCACCCCCGAAGCCCTGGCCTGGTCGGCCGAGAACTGCACGGTCGGCCGCACGATGACGATCCTCGGCGAGAGGTGGACGTTCGTCGTGCTGCGCGAGGTGTTCAACGGCGTACGCCGGTTCGACGACATCCGCCGGCACAGCGGCATCCCCCGTCAGGTGCTGAGCAACCGGCTCGCGGTGCTCGTGGAGCAGGACGTCCTGCGCCGGGAGCCCTACCAGGATCCGGGCGAGCGTGCGCGCCACGAGTACCGGCTGACGGAGAAGGGCTTCGACCTCTACCCCGTGCTGGTCGCGATCGCCGACTGGGGCGACCGCTACCTCGTCGATCCCCGAGGGGCCGCCGGTCGAGTTCACCCACCGCGAGTGCGGCTCGCCGGTCCACTCCCTGCTCGAGTGCGGGAAGGGCCACCGCGTCGACCGACCGCGAGACGTGGTCACCCGCGTCGGGCCGGGCGCGCAGCCGTTCGAGATCAGCGCCGCGGGCTGAGCCGCTTGCCGAACCAGCGGTGGGCGTAGGGGTTGTCGTTGTAGCGCTCGATGTCCCGGTAGCCGGCCCGCTCGTACATCGCGATGGCCTCGTCCAGGCTCGCGTTGGTGTCGAGGTAGACCTCGCGGTACCCGAGCTCGGCCGCCCTCGACTCGAGCGCGTCGAGCAGGCGCCCGGCGAGCCCACATCCGCGCCACTCGGGGTCGACCCACATCCGCTTGACCTCGCCGATCGCCCGCGTGTGGGGCTGGAGCCCCCCGCAGGCCACCAGGTCGGCCTCGGCGCGCATCACCAGGAAGTCTCCCGCGGGCGGCCGCATCGTCTCGAGGTCGCCGGTGAGGGCGGACCCGGGGTCGAAGCCGCCGGGAAAGCGAAGGTCGAGCTCGTCGAAGTAGCGGCGTACGGCGACGACGGCCTCCGGTGACGCGACGTCGACCGACTCCACCGTGGAGGTGGCGGCCCGGATCAACCGCTCCGCGGTCGTCAGCGCCTCCGTGAGACGCCGGCGCTGCGAGTCGCCCAAGGGGTCGACGAGGGCACGCGCCCGCTGCTCGGAGCGGTCGTCGAGTCGGGCGATGGCGCGCCGCCCCTTCGCGGTCGGGACCACGACGCGGCGGCGCTGGTCGGACGGGTCGGGCCGGACGACGACCAGACGTTCGTCCTCGAGCCCGCGCAGCAGCCGGCTGAGGTAGCCGGAGTCGAGACCGAGCCGGCGGCGCAGCTCGAGCACACCCGCTCCGTCGAGACCCATCTCGAACAGGAGCCGAGACGCGCCGAGCGACCGCCCCTGCCCGAGGTACGACGCCTCCAGCAACCCCACCCGCTGGCTCCACGCCCGGTTGAACCGCCGCAGGACCTCCGTCTCGGCCATTCTCTGACTCTAGTCAGAGACCTGGTCAACGGGAAGGTTTGGTCGCCCACTCGCGGAGGCGGTTGATCCGGGCCTGAAGCTGGTCGGCGTTGGCGACGGCCGCTGCGGGACCGCCGAGCTCCTTGCGCAGGGCGGCGTGGGTCGCGCCGTGGGCCTGGCCGGTGCGGTGGTGCCACGCGGCGACCAGGCCGTTCAGCTCGCGACGCAGGACGGCGAGGTGCTCGTGCGTCGCGGTTCCTGAGGAGGCGAGGGACGGCCGTCTCGAAGGGCGCGCGGCGTCTCGTCGTGGACGGCGGTGGCGGTACGCCGGGACCGTTGGCGGTGATGCAGGAGCTCGCGCACCTGGTCGGGTTCGAGCAGGCCGGGGATGCCCAGGAAGTCCATCTCCTCGTCCGACCCGACGTGCACGTCACCGGCGTGACCGAACGCCGCACCGTCGTACACCACCTGGTCGAAGCGCGCCTGCGACCCGAGGGCCTCGTAGGAGCCGAGCAGGTCGTCGGAGGCTCCCTCCTCGGCGTTCGCCCGGGCGATCAGCTCCTGCTCGGCCGCGAAGATGTCGTCCTCGTCGGTGATCGACCGGCCGAGCACGTGGTCGCGCTCGACCTCCATCTCGGCGGCGTAACCGAGCAGGGTCGGCACCGACGGCACGAACACCGACGCCGTCTCGCCCCGCGCGCGAGCACGCACGAGCCGTCCGACCGCCTGCGCGAAGAACAACGGCGTCGCGGTGCTGGTGGCGTAGACGCCGACCGCCAGCCGGGGTACGTCGACACCCTCGGACACCATCCGGACCGCCACCATCCAACGCTTGTCCGAGTCGGTGAACGAGGCGATCCGCTTCGAGGCGGCCTTCTCGTCGGACAGGACGACGGTCGGCGCCTCGCCGCTGATCTTCTTGAGCAGGGCGGCGTACGCGCGGGCGGAGTCGCGGTCGGTCGCGATGACGAGGCCGCCCGCGTCGGGCACGTGCCGGCGCACCTCGGTCAGCCGCCGGTCGGCCGCGGCGAGCACCGACGGGATCCACTCCCCCGACGGGTCGAGCGCGGTCCGCAGGGCCTGCGCGGCGAGGTCCTTGGTCAACGGCTCGCCGAGTCGCGCGGCGATCTCGTCACCCGCGCGGGTGCGCCAGGTGAGGTCGCCGGAGTAGGCCATGAAGAGCACCGGACGCACGACGTGGTCGGCCAGGGCGTGCCCGTAGCCGTAGCTGAAGTCGGCGACCGAGCGCGGCACGCCGTCGGCGCCGGGCGCGTAGCTCACGAACGGGATCGGGTTCACGTCCGACCGGAACGGCGTACCGGTCAGCGCCAGTCGTCGGGTCGCGGGTTCGAAGGCCTCGCGCACCCCCTCGCCCCAGGAGAGGGCGTCGCCTGCGTGGTGGATCTCGTCGAGGATCACCAGGGTCTTGAAGCGCTCGGTCCGGATGCGCATCGCGAGCGGGTTGACCGCGACCCCGGCGTACGTCACGGCGACGCCGACGAAGTCGGCCGACGTCCTCCCCGAGCCCGCCGAGTACGTCGGGTCGATCGGGATGCCGGCGCGCGCCGCGGCCTCCGCCCACTGGACCTTGAGGTGCTCGGTCGGCGCGACCACGATGATGCGGTCGACGATCCGGCGTCCGAGCAGCTCGGCGGCCGCGGACAGCGCGAACGTGGTCTTGCCGGCGCCGGGAGTCGCGACCGCCAGGAAGTCACGCGGAGATCGCGCGAAGTAGTCGGTCAGGGCAGCCGTCTGCCAGCTGCGCAGTGACGTGGCCGTGCCCCAGGCCGCGCGCTCCGGCCAGGCCGGAGTCAGTGCGGGCGATGGTGGGACGGCCTCCGTGTCAGACGAGGGCCGAGACGTCACTCGTCGTCGTCCCCGTCCCCTGGCTTGAACGAGTCCCACAGCTCCTTGCACTCCGGGCAGACCGGGAACTTCTCCGGCGCGCGGCTGGGCACCCAGACCTTGCCGCAGAGCGCGACCACGGGGGTGCCCATCACCATCGCCTCGGTGAGCTTGTGCTTGTCGACGTAGTGGCTGAACCGCTCGTGGTCACCCTCGTCGGTGGGGACCGTGCGTTCCTCGACCCGCTCGTCGACAGCGGTGTCGGTGAGCGGGGAGAAACCGGTCGGAACCACGGCACCAGCCTACGACAGCGAGGTCTCGCGCCACGCTTCGGCGAGCGGCGTGTAGACCACGGAATCGGGGTCCCATCGACCGGGGTCGTCGACGGCGTTCCACGACGCCGCCTGCTCCGTCACCCACTCGGTCCAGCGCACGGTGGCCTCCTCGAGGTCCTGCGCGAGCCGGGTCGTCACCGCGTCCAGGTGGCGGCGCTCGGGGAAGGCCACCTCGCCGTCGGCAAGGGCAGCGAGCTCGGCGAGCCGGGCCCGCGCGCCCTCGGCCATCTCGGTCAGGGTGCGACGCAGCGTCTCGAGATCGCCGCCGTCGGCGAAGAAGACCTTGACCAGTGCCTCGTTCTCCCACGACGGGTCCGCCGACCGCGTGCCGAGCCACGCCTTCAGCTCCCGCCGACCCTGGGGCGTGATCGCGTACACGGTGCGCTTGCGCTTGCCCGTGTACTCCTCCGTCGCCTTCGCCAGGCCGTCGGCCGCCAGGCGCTTCGGGTCGTCGTACAGCTTCCGCTCGGCGCGCGGCCAGAAGCGGTGCAGGCTCGTCCGCACCTGCCGAGCGAGCTCGTACGTCGTCCACGGACGCACGCAGAGCAGGCCCAGGAGGGCGTACGGCGTGGCGTCGTGCTGTGCGGTCTTCCGCGTCGTGGGCATGGCGCATCGTGACATGCTGCGCTCGGCAGCATCTCCGAGATCCGCGTCAGTTGAGCTCGGGGTCGACCGGCCGGTTCGCGTGCCAGGCCAGCTCGCCCGGCTGTCGGCGCATCACCTCGCGCCACAGATCGCTCGGGTCGGCCTGGAAGGCGTCGGGAGGTCGGGACGGCACGACGTACCAGTCGCCCCCCTCGATCTCTCCCTCGAGCTGACCCGCGCCCCAGCCGGCGTACCCGGCGAAGATGCGGACGCCGTCCACGGCGTCGTCGATGTCGTGCGCCTCGCCCTCGAGGTCGACGATCGCGAGCCGGTCGGTGACGGGTCGAAGACTCGGCGGCGGCACGATCGGGTCACGCAACAGCGCCACGGCGAGCGCGCCCTCGGGCGAGACCGGCCCACCGCGGAACAGGACCTCGGGCTCGGCGACGATGTCGCCCCACCCGGCCAGGACCGAGATCACCGGAACGGGAGACGGGCGGTTGATGACGACTCCCATGGCACCGTCCTCGTCCGCGTCGAGGATGAGGACGACGGTGTCACGGAAGTTCGGGTCGACCAGCTCCGGCGAGGCGAGCAACAGCATCCCCGCCCGGATCTCGACCATGCACCCATGATGCACGCCAGGCGCTTCCGCCAGAAGGCGTTTGGGTCAGGCAGCCACGGGAGCGCGGTACGTCGCGCGGGCTCGCGCCTCGAGCTCCCGCCCGCGGGTGGCGGTCACCGCGGGGTCTGCCGTGCTGTGCCCGGCCATCGCGGCGAGGAGCACATGCTCCTTCGCCGCCGCCGTCCGCAGCGCATCGGCCATGGCCCCGTCGATCGGCTCGGCGCGGTAGTGGTCGAGGACGAGCCGCGTGCCCGGCAGCTCCGCAGCAGTGGCGTGCCAGGCCCCGACGACGGCCTCGTCGATGTCGGTCGGCTGGGCCATGAGCGCGTGCTCGAGCCGGCCGGACAGGCGGGTGTGCCAGCGCAGCTGGAGGGTGGCGATCAGGGAGAGCTCGTCTCCGAACGTCTCGCGCACGCCCGCCACGTCCATCGGCAGCAGGCCGTCGCGACGTGCGTCGACGGCGGTGGTCACGGCGCGGAGGACCTCTCCGCGGCGGTGGAAGGTGGTCCAGGTCATGGCCATCTCCTCTCTCAGCGACCGGAGACCGTGTGCCTCCGGTTCACATACCGTTGGTACGTACTCAGAGTATGTGAAGGCGGTGCAAGGATCAAGTTGTTGGCGGCAAGGTCCGCCGCCTCGCGAGCGAGCTCGCTTCGGCGCTCAGTGGACGTGAGGTCTCGGCTCCACCGAGCCCTAACGACTCACTTCGACCATGACCGACGTCGACTTCACGACCGCCGTCGCGGCGACGCCCGGCGCCAGGCCCATCTCGTCGGCGGCTTCACGGCTCATCAGCGAGACGACGCGGTAGTCGCCGCAGGCGAGCTCGACCTTGGCCATCACGCCGTCCCTCTCGACGGAGGTGACGACACCGGTCAGGCGGTTGCGGGCGCTCGACGTCCGGTTGCTGCCCTCGAGCGAGGTGAGGAAGCCGGCGAGCTCTCCCGCCGGCAGCACGCGCTGGTTGCCTCGACGCTCGAAGGAGATGCGGCCCTCGGCCTCCCACCGCCGGAGGGTGTCGACGCTCACGCCGACACGTTGGGCCACTTCGCCGATGCGCAGGTAGTCGACCACGTCACCAGCGTAGAGCGGTCACGGCTTGCCGAAGCCGGCCTGCTGCAGAACCTGCTGGCCGGCGGACCCGGTGACGAGATCGACGAACTCCTGCGCGAGGTCGGAGTGCTCGGACTGGTCGAGCGTCACGATCGGGTACGTCGTCAGCTGCTGGTCGGACCCGGGGATGGAGACCGAGGTGACCTGGTCTCCGGCCGCCACGGCGTCGGTGGTGTAGACGAGACCGGCGTCGGCCTCGCCCTCGGTCAGCTTGGCCAGCACCGACTTCACGTCGACCTCCTGGCTGACGGGCTTCCCGGTGACGTGGTCCTGGTCGAGGAGCGCCTGGCCGATCTTCCCGCAGGGCGCCGTGGGCACACACATCACGAACTTCACCGACGACTTGTCGAGGTCGGAGAACTTCTTGACGTTGCCGGGGTTGTCGGCAGGAGTGGCAAGCACCATGACGTTCGTCGCGAACGTCTGTGGGTCCGAGGCCTGGGCCGCCTTCGCGCTGTCCATCGTCGTCTGGTCGGCGGTCGCCAGCACGTCCGCGGGTGCCCCGTCCGTGGCCTGTTGGGCCAGCGTGGCCGACGAGTCGAAGGCGAACTTCACGGTCACCCCGGAGTGTTCCTGCTCGAACTTCTTCCCGAGCTCGGTGAACGTGCCCGTCAGGGACGACGCCGCCAGCACGGTGATCGTCGTGTCGTCGTCGCCACCACCGCATGCGGTCAGCGGAAGAACGGAGAACATGGCAGCAGCCGCAAGCACGCGGCGCGTCGTCAATGGGAGCACGGAACGTTTCTAGCACATGAGCACTAGGTACTATCTAGGTATACAGGTCAGCCGAGCGCCTCGATCGCGTACATCACCGCCAGACAGATCGCCACCAGGCCGAGCACGTCCTTGAGCCGGCGTTCCGGCACACGGGGCTGCAGCCGGGCTCCCACCGCTCCACCGAGTAGCCCGCCGAGCCCGCAGGCCACGCCGAGTGACCAGTCTGGATTCACCTGGCCTGGTGCGCCCATGGCCAACACGACGTACGTCACCACTCCGACCACCGACGTGAGGAACGTGCAAGCCAGCGCTGCCGGGGCCACGGCGACGACCGTCATGCCGGCGCCGACCAAGATGGGTGCCAGCAGCGAGCCGCCGCCGATCCCGTAGAGCCCCCCGATGGTCCCGACCACGAAGGCCACGGTTGTCAGCAGGCGTGGCGAGAGTACGGCGACACGCGGCGCCGTCCTGCGCAGGATCAGGATCCCGGTCGGCAGGAGGACCATCGCCGCGACGAGTCGGAACGTGTCAGCGTCGGCGACGAGGTTGACCCGCAGGAAGGCTCCGAGGATCACACCTGGCGCGGAGCCGAGCGTGATGCTCCGGACGAGTGCCAGATCCATCGGTGCCGAGCGGACGTAGCGGGCGAGGGCCCCGGGGGTCGAGACGACGTTGAACAGCAGATTGGTTGGCGTGATCCGTGGGCTCGGCACGTCGAGGAAGGTCAGCTGTATCGGCAGCAGGAACACAGCCCCGGAGACGCCCACTGGGGTCGTGACGAGGGCCACCGCCAAGCCGGCAAGGAAGCCGAGCAGGTCGCGGGCGAGGTGCACTCCTCCTCCTGGGCAGGTGGAACGATCTGTGAACTCTCAGCCGGGCGCTGCTGTGCAGGCAGACTATGCGGTGGTCGTCGGATGCTCCGGCGGGCACCGATCCGTGCGACAGCCCTAGACTGCGCCGGTGACCAGGAGTGCGCGCGCTCGGCTGGCGGCCGACCTGCCGCGCGTGCCCGGCACGAGCCGTCGCGCGCAGTACTCCGCGAGCACGCGCCGCGCCCTGGTCGACGTCGCCGAGCGGCTCTTCACCGAGCACGGGTACGCCGCCACGTCGCTGGACGCGATCGTCGCCGGTGCCGACGTCACCAAGGGCGCGCTCTACCACCACTACTCCGGCAAGCAGGCGCTGTTCGAGGCCGTCTTCGAGAAGGTCGAGTCGACCGGTGCGGAGCAGATCCAGGCAGCGCTCGCCGGGCACGACGACCCGTGGGAGAAGGCGATCGCCGGCCTCCGCGCGTTCCTCGACGTCGTCCGGCAGCCGTCGTACAGCCGGATCGTCGTGCAGGACGGCCCGTCGGTGCTCGGCCACGAGCGGTTCCGCGAGCAGGAGATGCGTTCGACGTACGACTACGTGCTCGACATCGTGCGCGCCGTGCTCGCCGCCGGAAAGTGGAACGTCGACAGCGAGCTGGAGCAGACGTTCGCGCACATCTTCTTCGGCGCGATGTCGTCGTCCGGGACTGTCGTCTCGACCGCCGACGACGCCGACACGGAGGCCGAGCGGGTCGAGCTCGCGATCGGCTTCATCCTGTCGGGTCTCCGCGCCCTCTCCGAGCAGGGAGCGGAGCTGCCCGACGTCGCGGGATGACCGACGGCGCTACTTGTGGAAGATGACGTTGCCGCCGTCGATCGGCACGAGCTCGATCCACGTGCGACCCGCCGGCACCGTGAGCTCCGCGCCCTTCTTGGTGGTCAGCGTGATCGGTGACTTGGCGAGGTTGCCCTTCTTCCAGGACCCGGCGACCATCCGCCCGTCGTGGAACAGCAGGGCGTTGCCCTTGCCGGTCAGCAGCGTCTCCGGGACCGGGTTGCCGGCCGGGTCGAGGTAGCCGGCGTCACCCTCGCGCACCCGCAGCACCAGCACGTTGGTCGCCGGGAACTGGTCGCCGGCGGGCGCGTTGCTGTTCAGGTTGTGGTAGCTGCCGTTGGTGAACTGCCACTCGGTCGTGTGGCCACCGGAGAACTGTGCGTTGATCGAGGTCGCCTTGATGCCCTTGGGCAGGTCCTTGTCGGTGCCCCACCGGAGGTAGTCCGGCGGCGTCGTCGCCTTCTTGAGGTGAGCGGTCTTCGCCACCTCGTTCATGTGCACGAAGAGGTTGTACGGCGCGGAGCGGTCGGTCGAGCGGTACATGCCCTTGGCGCCCTCGCCGTAGAACGTGATGCCCGCACCCTGGATGCGGGCGATGGTCTTGGCCGCGGCTCCGCTCGTCACCATCGAGGCGTGCACGGGCGAGACCACGTCGATGTCGCTGGCGCGCATGGAGCGGATCGGGCCGGCGTTGGTCGGGACCTCGGAGTAGTAGAACGCGGCGAGACGGGTCAACCCGCCCTCGACCAGCTCCTCGACGACCATGTCCGCCTTCGAGAGGCCGACCTGGGGTTGGCTCGCCTCGGTGTTGTCCATCTTCGCGACGAACACCGGGTGGTCCAGCGCCGAGGTCTTGCCGTCGGGCACCTGCTCGCCGGTGAGCGGCCAGAACTCCGGAGCGGGCGGCTCGCTCTGCGAACCGGACGGTCCGGTCTCCGGGCTCGAGCTGGACGATCCGCCGCAGGCGGTCAGCAGGAGGCCGGTCGCGGTGAGGGCGGACAGGGCCAGGGCAACGCGTCGCACGTGAATCTCCATCAGGGGTGTTGACTTTGCGATCCGGTCCAGTGTGGACGATGCGCCTGAGCGGAACGTGAAGGGCACGCCGGGGTTGTGACCCGGCTCACCACCGCTCCCTGCTCAGCGCGTGTCCACCGAGTCGAGCTCCCGGTAGGTGGTGGGGTCGACGAAGTCGACGTGGAGGGCGCCGGACGCGCCCGGGATGACGACCATCAGGGCCGCCGTCGGCGTACCGGGCTGGGACGACCCCTGCGTGACGGTGAACGAGGTGCGGAAGACCAACGGCTTCGCGCCCGCGCTCCCGGCCGGCGCGGTGACCCGTGCGAGCACCTGGCTCTGGGTAGTCGGGTCGACCGGGGAGAGACCGGTGTAGGTCACGCCCTGGCTGGCGAGGGCTTCGCTGAACCCCGCGGGCAGCTCGGAGTAGACGTCGACCGAGGAGGCCTCGTCCCGGCCGTGGGTGACGACGTACGCCATCACTCCGAACCAGACGACGAACAGCACGGCACCGATCACGAGGTGGATCCGCTTGAACCCGGGAGGAGCACCGGTGCGGTGGATGTAGTCGGGGCTCGGCACGGCGTCAGGAGACAAGCTTGGCGCCCCCGTCGACGTACAGCGTCTGGCCGGTGATGTACGACGCCTCGTCGCTGCACAGGAACGCCGCCGCCGCTGCGATGTCCGAGGGGAAGCCGACCCGGCGGACCGGGTTTCGGTCGGCGGCGGCCTGCCGGAAGTCGTCGACCGCCATGCCGACACGTGCCGCGGTCGCGTCGGTCATGTCGGTGGCGATGAACCCGGGCGCGATCGCGTTGGCGTTGACACCGTAGGGACCGAGCTCGATGCCGAGCGTGCGCACGAAGCCCTGCAGGCCCATCTTCGCGGCGGCGTAGTTGGCCTGGCCGCGATTGCCCAGCGCCGAGACGCTCGAGAGGCAGACGACCTTGCCGTACTTCTGCTCCACGAAGTGCTTCTGCGCCGCGCGGGTCATCAGGAACGCGCCGCGGAGGTGCACCGCGATCACGGAGTCCCAGTCGTCATCGCTCATCTTGAACAGCAGGTTGTCGCGGGTCACTCCGGCGTTGTTGACCAGGATGTGAAGCCCGCCGAGGTCGGCCACGACCCGGTCGACAGCGGCCTGCACGGACTCGGCGTCACTGACGTCGCAGCCGATGCCGACGTGCCGTCGGCCCTCCCCCGTCGCGAGACCATCGGCCGCCTCGGCCGCCTGGCCCTCGTCGAGGTCGAGCACGGCCACGGACGCGCCCTCGTCGGCGAACCGGGTGGCGATGCCGAGCCCGATGCCGCGTGCGGCTCCCGTGACGACGGCGGTGCGCCCGTCGAACCGACCCATCTGGTGACTCCTCGCGGTCTCGAGTGAGCAGTGGCGGATGGTCGCAGCCATCGGCTGGACCATCCGCCACTGTAGAGGCCGAACGGATGCGCCCCGGACGGGCCCCGATCAGGCGGTGCCGGCGGGCTTGGTCGCGGCTTCGGCCTGCGCGCGCAGGCCCTCGATCCCCGTCGCGGTGGCGAGAACGGCCTGGGCGGCCGGGTCGTCCGAGCGGGTCAGGGCGACGAGCAGCCGCGCACCGGTCATGCCGGGAGTCCGGCGTGCCTCGTCGCGACCTTCGGCCTCGAGGCGGTCGTGCAGCGTGGCGCGGCGTACGTCGCGCAACAGGGCGCGCAGCGCACGCGAGAAGCGCGGGCCGTCGTACCGCCGGCTGCGCGGACCGCGGCGGCCGCGGCCCTCGCGACGCTCATGGCCCTCGTGGTCGTGGTGGTGACGATGCCGGCGTCGGCGGTCACCTCGCGAGCGACCCCGGTCGGACCGGGCGGCCCAACCCGTCGCGAGGTCGGCGCCGAGGTTGGCTCGGACGGCCTCGCGGACCTGGTCGAGGTCGATGCCGATGGCCTTGAGGGCCTCGCGGTCCTCGGCGTAGTCGGGGGCCTCGGTCGAGTCGGTGGACTCGCCGGGCTCGTCGGTCTCGGGCTCGGCCTCCACGTGGTGCTGCGCGACCAGGTCGCGGGCGGTGTCGAGGTCGAGGCCGTGGTCCCGCAGGGCGGTGTACGCCGTGCCGCGGGGGTTGGCGAGCAGGCCGAGGAGGAGGTGGCCGGGGCCGACCTCCTGGTGGCCGAGCTCGCGGGCGATGTCCGCCGCCTGAGTGACGGCGATCCTGGATTCGGTGTCGAATCGGCTGTGCATGGTGGTACTCCTTCTGAGGTCGGGGCTCCCCCACGGCCGCGCTGTTGAATGGCGCTCAGTCGTGGGAGTGCTTCTGGTGAACGGCCTGGCGGCTGATCTGCAGCACGTCGGCGATCGCCTGCCAGCTCCAGCCCTGCTCCCGCGCGTTGCGGACCTGCACCGCCTCGAGGCGGTCGGCCAGTGCGCGGAGGGCTCGGACGGCGGCGAGTCCCTGCTCGGGATCGTTGCTCGCCGCAGACTCCGAGAGCTCGGCAGCGTCGTTCACTGTGTCAAGTTAACCTGACGAAACGGTCTTTGTCAACTTTTCCTGACACCGAGGGCGTCGCGCAGTCGAGCGGCGTACTCCGCGCCCTCTCCCTCGGCGTACTTGGTGCGGGGCCAGAAGAAGCCGCGCAGACCGTCGCCCTTGGTGCGCGGTACGACGTGCAGGTGCAGGTGGGGCACCGACTGGCTGACGACGTTGTTCATCGCCACGAAGCTGCCCTGCGCACCGAGGCCCTCGACGACCGCACGCGCCAGCCGCTGCGCCGCCTCGAGGAACGGATCACGCAGCTCTGCCGACAGGTCGGGCAGGGTCACGACATGGGTGCGCGGCACCAGGAGCACGTGGCCCTTGAACACCGGACGCATGTCGAGGAAGGCGACCAGCTCGGGCTCGTCGAGCACGATGTCGGCGGGGATGTCGCCGGTGATGATCGAGCAGAAGACGCAACCGGTCGCCATGCGTCCAACCTAGGACCCGGGCGGGTCACATGCTGGCGCCGCCTCCGGTGATCGTGTCGCTGTGGACCGCCTTGTCCACGCGCGCGTCGTTGTCGTACGTCGGCTCGAAGTCAGGCCCCCGGAACGTGCGGAAGGTCGGGACGAGGAACCAGAGCGCTACGACCCCGACGAGCACGATCGGTACGCCCACCAACACCGCGAGCCAGAACATCGCGTCCACCTCTCAGAAGGATGAGGGAAGCGTACGCCGGGACGCGGCATCGCATCGTGACTTCACGTGGCCGGCGTTCCCTCCACCACGTCGAGCATCGACAGCGACCAGCGGTGGACCCGGTCCAGCCGATCGGCGAACGCCGGGTTGACCTGGGCCATGCCGGTGTACCAGAGGTCGAAGGCGACCTGACGTACGGCGATGAAGTCGTCGAGATGCGTGACGTCGAGGTCGCGGTGAGCGAGGTAGCCCTCCAGCAGGGCATCGCGGTACGGCGGGTAGTGCGGCTCGTCCCGGAGCTCCCAGAGGGCGACGGCGAGCTCGTAGAGGCGGGGACCATGACCGCAGTCGTCGAAGTCGATCAGCTTCACCGCACCGCTCTGGAACACCGCGTTCCCGAGGTGCAGGTCGGCATGGACGAGACCGACGTCGCCTTGCTCGAGGACGTCGGTCATCCGAGCACCGACGGCCTCGAAACGCGCGCGGACCTCCGGCGGCAGGAGCGCCCAGCAGCCGGCCGCCGGCGTCACGCCGTACACCATCACGTCTCCGAAGAACGTCTCGTGGTTCCACCGGATCCGGACGAAGCCCGAAGGCGGGGTCCACCGATCGGCCTGGTGGTGCAGACGGGCCATCGCCTCGCCGAGACGGCGCAGGTGCACCGGCCGCGAGGACTCCTCCATGATGCGGCCGTCCATCCAGCCCAGCATCGAGCAGACGCGGGTCTCCCCTGAGGCGGATGCCCGGACGGTCGTCGCCCCGTCCTTTGCGGTGACCGGTTCGGGGACCTCCAGATCGGTCTCGGCCCGGATGGCCTGCAGCCACGCGAGCTCCGAGCGGACGGCCGCCGCCGAGTCGACGCCACGACCGTGGCGCTGCGGTCGGTGGACGCGCAGGAGGTGACGCCCGGCGGGACCGTCGTGCCGGAAGGTGGTGTTCTCCTCGTGCGCGATGAAGGTGAGGCGACCCCGGGGCACGGAGTACTGGTCGAGGGCGGCCAGCGCGACTCGACGCAGACGCGCGATCTGCGCCCGCCGAGTCGCCATGGGCCCCCCTGGGATGTGGTGGAGCTGGCGGGAATCGAACCCGCGTCCTCGAGCGTCGAACCAGGTCTTCTCCGGGTGCAGTCAGCGAAGGCGTTTTCTCAGTCCCGGCGCTCGCGCTGACGCGTCGCCGACAGACTCAGTCAGGATGAAGTCCCGGCCGCCCCTCCTGACAGAGAGCGGCCAGCAAGCCTTCTAGATGAGGCCTGGGTCCGGGTCGAAGGCAATCACCCGGTCAGACCCTTCGGTCACCGCTCAGGCGGCGAGTGCGAAGTCAGTGCGCTTTGCGTTGGCACTTATAGGTTTCCGACGAACGTTTACGAGATGACGTCGGCTTCTCGACCCGCTTCTCCTGGAACTAACGTCCCAAGTCGAAACCGATCAGCCCCCTGTTGAGTTGTATGACATCCATTCTAAGGGGATCAACGCCCTGCGGACGATTCGGATTCCCCGATCGGGTCTCCGAACAGGCGTACGCCGTTGCCCCAGCAGACGTCGCGGAGCCAGTCGTCACCCAGGCCCAGACGGGCCAGACCGGCGAGCTGCTCGGCGTACGGGTAGGGGATGTTCGGGAAGTCCGAGCCCAGCAGGATCTTGGACTGGAGGTCGCGCAGCCTCGGCACGAGGTCAGGCGGGAACGCCGCGCCGAGCTCGTCGAAGAACGGCGTGAACACCATCGTCGTGTCGGCGCGGACGTGGTCGTACGCCGCCACCAGGTCGAGGAACTCGGCGTACTCCGGGGCGCCGAGGTGGGCGATCACCAGCGCAAGCCTCGGGTGCTCGCGCAGCAGGTCGGAGACCGGCCCGGGCCCGGTGTACGGCGTACCCACCGGTCCGGAGCCGGCATGGACGACGACCGGGAACGCCGGCGTCCTCGAGCAGGCCCCAGACCTCGGCAAGCCGTCGGTCGCGGACGTCGAAGCCACCTACCTGCACGTGCACCTTGAAGATCTCGGCGCCCGCCTCGACCCGCTGCGCGACGTACGCCGCGGCGCCGGGCTCGGGGTAGAAGGTCGCGCTCCGCAGGCACTCCGGGGTGCGGTCCGCGAACGAGAACGCCCAGTCGTTGAGGAACTCCGCCATGCCAGGCTTGTGGGCGTAGGGCAGCGCCGAGAACCGGCGTACGCCGAACCCGCGCAGCGTCGCGACCAGCTCCTCGTCGGTCGCGCGGTACTCCAGTGGCCAGCTGCTGCCGATCAGCGGCCCGGCGGAGTCGAACTGGTGGCGCACCTTGGCCATGACCCGTGGTGGCAGGAAGTGCGTGTGCACGTCGAACAGTCCCGGCAGCCCCAGCTCCCGAGCGAACTGCGCCGGATCGACGGTCACAGAGGCTTGACCAGGATCAGGGTCGGCCCGTCCCAGTCGATCCGCTGCAGCTCGTTGATCGGAACGAAACCCTGGGCGAGGTAGAACTCACGCGTGCGCGCGTATCCCGCGTCGTCGTCCGACGGACCGAGGGTGTGCACCTCGAGGATCTGCACGCCGGCCGTTCGCAGATCTTCCTCGATCGCGGCGAGCAGCATCCGGCCGATGCCCTCGCGATGACGGTCGCCGCGGACGGCGATCAGGTGCAGCTCTCGTGCAGGTGGGAAGTGCTCGGTCAGCAACGCGACCCCGACGACCTGGTCGCCGTCGATCGCGAGGTACGACGGGAGCCGACCGCCGTCGCGCACGTAGTTCGCGTTGGACTCGGGGATGCCGAACCAGTCGGGGATCGTGGCGAGGATGTCGCGGACGGCGTCCGGGTCCTGACGGCGTACGACGTCGATCGGCATCAGTCGGTGTGGCCCTTGAGCCGGCGTCCGACCGCCTGCTCCTGCTCGCGGTTGGCCTGACGTTCCGCCAGGGCGTGCCGCTTGTCGTAGGTCTTCTTGCCGCGGGCCAGCGCGATCTCGACCTTTGCGCGCCCGTCCTTGAAGTAGAGCGCGAGCGGCACCAGCGTGTAGCCCTTGTCGGTGATCTTCCGCTCGATCTTGTCGATCTCGGTGCGGTTGAGCAGCAGCTTGCGCCGGCGGCGCGCCGAGTGGTTGGTCCAGGTGCCCTGGGTGTACTCGGGGATGTGGACGCCGTGCAGCCACACCTCGTGGTCGTCGACCTCGGCGAAGCCGTCGACCAGCGTGGCCCGCCCCTGCCGGAGCGACTTCACCTCGGTACCCATGAGCACGAGGCCCGCCTCCCACGTGTCCTCCACGTGGTAGTCGTGCCGAGCCTTGCGGTTCGACGCGATGAGCTTGCGCCCCTGCTCCCTGGCCATCCCGCCATTCTCCCAGGGAGCGTCAACCGGGTTGTGCTGGGCGGGGGTCGACGTCTGCTGGATCGGCTGGATCAGCCGAACCACGGCGTCGGGTTCACCGGCTTGCCGTTGACCATCACCGTGAAGTGGGTGTGGCAGCCGGTCGACCATCCGGTCGTGCCGACCAGCCCGACCACCTGGCCGCGGGAGACGTGCTGGCCGACGTGGCTGCGGTACGCCGACAGGTGGTTGTAGATGACCGTGACGTTCTGGCCGTTGATCAGCCCGAGGTTGAGGTAGAGGCGGTTGCCCCAGACCGACGAGTAGTACTGCGACATCACCGTGCCGTTGGCGACGGCGTACAGACGGGGCGCCGCACGGGGCGCCGAAGTCGTCGCCGTCGTGGAGGCCCCAGTACCCGTAGATCGGGTGGATCCGCCAGCCGTACGGCGAGGTGATCGGGCCGTTCACCGGCCGCATGAGCAGGCCGCCGGTGTCGCCGTGGTAGCCGCCGCCCCGGCGCTGCTCGCGGGCGATCTCGGCCATCAGCATCCGGTGCACGCGGGCCTGGTGCGCCTTCGACCGGGCCAGGATGGCGCGGTCGTGGGCGCGCGCCTTCCGAGCGAGCTTGACGGCGTGCTTCTTGAGCCGCACGTTCTTGGCCACCCGCTGCTTGGCGTCGACCGCCTGGGCGCGGTAGTCGCGCTTGACCTCGAGGTTGGCCCGGGCCTGTTCCTTCTTGCGCGCGACCTGGTCGCGCGCCTTCTCGCGCTCGTCGGTCTGAACCGTCAGCAGGACCTCCGAGGCCTTGAGGCTGTCGAGGATCTGGTCCTGGGAGTCGAGGACGAAGCTGTTGTTGTTCTGCTTGTCGGTGAGCTCGGACGTGGTCGTCGAGCCCAGCATCGACATCACCCCGAGCAGCTGCGGGTCGCCGCCCTCGTAGAAACCCGTCACGGTCTGCACGAGCTGGTCGCGCTGGTCGCTGACCGCCTGCTGCTCACGCGCGAGGTTCGCCTCGGCCCGCGCGAGACGTTCCTTGGCGCGGTCGAGCTGCCGACGGGTCTTGTTCAGCTGGTGACGAGCGTCCTGCACGTGCGCGCGGGCGACCTGCAGGTCGTGGCGCGCAGCACGGAGGTCGCTCCGCGACCTCGTCAGGGCCTCGAACGCCCGACGCGACTGCTGACTGGACTCGTCGAGATCGGCCTGGGCGCTCTTCACCGAGTGCTGCGCCTGGGACTGCTCGTGCCGCAGGTGCTTGATGTCGGCCCAGGCATGGGTCGAGCCGAGAGGGGTGGTCGCACCCACACCCAGTGCGATCGCCGTAGCGGCGACGAGCAGGCGTTGGCGTGCGGTGACGGGGAAGAGTCGCACCGAGTTGCCTTCGTGGTCGGGGAAGCGGCCACCTGGACGCTAACCGACCGGACTCACACTTTGAGGTATTTGCGGGTCAGCACGAGTGTCGGGATCAGGGTCAGGAGCGGCCCGAGGATCGCGATCGCCACCAACGCGATGTAGTAGTCGTGATCACCTACCCAGGTGATGAAGCTCAGGTCCTTGGCCAGCTGCTTCCTGACCACGAACTCCATGAAGGCCCAGAGCGCCCCCGCTGCGAGAAGTACGCCGAGAACAGCGGTCACCAGTGCCTCGAGCAGGAACGGGAGGGCGATGTAGAGCGTCGAGGCGCCCACCAGGCGCATGATCCCGATCTCGCGTCTCCGGGCGAACGCCGCGAGACGGATCGTGTTCGCGACCAGGAGGAGGGCCGCGACGACCAGCACGATCGCCGTGCCCCAGCCGCCCCACTTGAGCTTCGAGATCGTGTTGTAGATCGGGGCGAGCACCTTGTGCACGTCGAGCACGTGGGAGACGCCGTCCAGTCCGACCACGGCGCTCTCGACGTCCTTGAACTGGTTCGGGTCCTTGAGCGTGATCCGGATCGACTCGGGCATGTCGGCGGCCGTGATCGGAGAGTTCGCACCGTCGTACTTGCCGGGGAACTGCTCCTTGAGCGTCGTGAACGCCTCTTCCTGCGAGATGTAGGTGGTCGTGTCCACCTGCGAGTTGGAGTCGATGACCTGCTGGATCTGCTGCTTCTGCGCGTCGGTGGCCTGGCCCGTGCAGGCGGGGTTGCCGTCGTGCTGGCTGCAGAGGTAGACGGTGACCGTCAGCTGGTTGCCCCACTGCTCGGAGACCTTCTTCGCCTCCTGGTTGAGCAGGAACCCGAGCCCGACCAGGGTCAACGAGACGAACAGGGTGAGGATCACCGCGATGTGCATCGAGAGGTTGCGGCGCAGGCCGTTGCCCAGCTCGGTGAAGACGTAACGCAGCTGCATGTGAAGGAGTACTCCGGTCGGTTGCTCGTGTCGTACGGCGGGTCGCGGGTGGGCGGATCAGTGCTGGAAGCCGTACACGCCCTGCGCCTGGTCGCGCACGACGCTCCCCTCGGACAGCTCGATGACGCGCTTGCGCATCTGGTCGACCACTCCCGCGTCGTGGGTGGCCATGACGACCGTCGTGCCGGTCCGGTTGATCCGGTCGAGCAGCTTCATGATGCCGACCGACGTGGCCGGGTCGAGGTTTCCGGTCGGCTCGTCGGCGATCAGGATCATCGGCCGGTTGACGAAGGCGCGGGCGATGGCCACCCGCTGCTGCTCGCCGCCGGACAGCTCGTCGGGCATCCGCTCGCCCTTGCCGTCGAGGCCGACCAGCTCCAGGGTCTCGGGGACCGTACGCCGGATCTCGCCGCGCGACTTGCCGATCACCTGGAGGGCGAACGCGACGTTCTCCGACACGGTCTTGTTGGGCAGCAGCCGGAAGTCCTGGAAGACGGTGCCGATCTGGCGGCGCAGTCGCGGCACCTTCCACCCGGCGAGCCGGTTGATCTCCTTGCCGGCGACGTAGACCCGGCCCTGCGTGGAACGCGTCTCGCGGAGCACCAGGCGCAGCGCGGTCGACTTTCCCGAGCCGGACGTGCCGACCAGGAAGACGAACTCGCCCTTCTCGATGTCGATCGAGACGTTGTCGAGCGCGGGGTGGGTGCCACCCGGGGTAGGTCTTGGTGACCTTTTCGAAGCGGATCACTGAAGGGACGTTAGCCGAGTCGGGCAACGGGGCGGGCATCCGCGAGTCGGGCGTGTGGCCGCGTTCACGCGCCTGTGCTCGAATTCGGACGGGCTGATGCAACCCCGCCCGCCGTCGGCGCGTGTCTGATGCAATGAACCGGCCGGAGCGGTCGGCCGACTCGGACGGAGTGACCCTGTGGGCGCGAGCCAGGAGGACTTCGCGGCGTTCTACGACGCGACGTGGCGACGCACGGTCGCCTGCGCCTACGCCGTGCTCGGCGATCTGGGCGCGGCCGAGGAGGCGGCGCAGGAGGCGTACACCAAGGCGTGGCCACGCTGGTCGAAGCTCTCGTCGTACGACGACCCCGGGGCGTGGGTGCGGCAGGTCGCCAGCCGACAGGCGATCAGCGGCTGGCGGCGGAGGCGGACGGCCTCGAAGTACCTCGCGACAGCCGGACCACCCGAGGCGGCCGCCCCACCGGATGAGAACACCGTGGCGCTCGTGGCGGCGCTGAAGCAGCTTCCCGAGGCGCAGCGCCGGGCCCTGGTCCTTCACCATCTGGCCGGATTCAGCGTGGCCGACATCGCCGCCACCGAGCGGTGTCCCGAGGGCACGGTCAAGGCCCGCCTCTCGCGCGGCCGGGCCGCCCTCCTTCCCCTTCTCGGAGGCACCCCGAACGGAGAGCCCACCCATGCCTGAGCACGACACTTTCGACCTCGACGCGGCATTCGCGGCCCTCGAGCAGAACATCGCCGGCCTGTCGAGCCCACGCGACGCAGGTGCCGCCATCGCCACCGCCCGCCGTCGCCGGCGTACGGCGATCGGCGGCGCGTTCGTGGGCCTCGCCCTCGTCATCGGCGCGGTCGTTGCCGGCCAGGGCATCGCCAGCCGCAACGAATCGGTCGGACCCGCCCAGCTGCCCACGCCCGCACTGTTCGACGCTCCCGCCCTGTCCGCGGCAACCGAGGGCTGGGTCTCACACTGGGGTTACCTGAGCAAGCCCGGTCAGTTCTCGAATCCGAGGGGCCGACGCTCCGCGCTGTCTCGGGGCGATGGGCAAGGACTTCGACAAGCCTGCGGCTCGCTCCACAGGCGGGGGTGGCGGCGTGTTGGTGAGCCATGACGAAGAATCGTCGTCCGCGCTCGCCCAGTGGGGTGCCGATCAGCCCAACGCGTCGAGCGTGGTGTACGCCGCCGTTGTCGCAAGCGTCGACGCGTGCCCGCAGGCGACATCCGACCGGGAGTACGCCTGGGAGGGTGCGCGGGCTCATAGCTGGACCATCACGGTCGGCGGCCAGGAGACGCAGCACCTGTGGGTGGCCCGCACGGACAACGCCGTCGGGTTCCTCTGGACCGGCGGGTCGGCAGGGCATGTGCCGGAAGACGTCGACCAGCGGGTGGCTTCGGCGCTCGTGGCGGGGCTGCTGTCGTCGAAGTCCTTCCACTAGCGGGGGTCCGGATTCCCGCTCGGCGGGCGCGGAGCCGCCGCCGGGGAGCTAGCTCGCGGCGGGCTCCGAGGAACGGCGCCACCGGATGCCGGCCTCCAGGAAGCCGTCGATGTCGCCGTCGAAGACGGCCTGCGGGTTGCCGACCTCGTAGTCGGTGCGCAGGTCCTTGACCATCTGGTACGGGTTGAGCACGTAGTTGCGCATCTGGTCGCCCCAGCTGGCGTTGGCGTCGCCGCGCAGGGCGTCGAGCTCGGCGCGCTCCTCGGCCTTCTTCACCGCCAGCAGCTTGGCCTTGAGGATCACCATCGCGCTGGCCTTGTTCTGCAGCTGCGACTTCTCGTTCTGGCAGGAGACGACGATCCCGGTCGGGATGTGGGTCAGCCGGACCGCCGAGTCGGTGGTGTTGACGCTCTGGCCGCCGGGACCGCTGGAGCGGTAGACGTCGATCCGGATCTCCTCCTCGGGGATCTCGATCTCGTCGGTCTGCTCCAGCACCGGGACCACCTCGACCGCCGCGAACGACGTCTGCCGGCGGCCCTGGTTGTCGAACGGGCTGATCCGCACCAGCCGGTGGGTGCCGCCCTCGACGCTGAGCGTCCCGTAGGCGTACGGCGCGTGCACGGCGAAGGTGGCCGACTTGATGCCGGCCTCCTCGGCGTAGGAGGTGTCGAAGACCTCGACGCCGTACTTGTTGCGCTCGGCCCAGCGGGTGTACATCCGCATCAGCATCTCGGCGAAGTCCGCGGCGTCGACACCGCCGGCGCCGGAGCGGATCGTGATCAGCGCCTCGCGCTCGTCGTACTCGCCGGAGAGGAGCGTGCGGACCTCGAGGGCCTCGACGGACTTGTGGATCTTGGCGAGCTCGGCCTCGGCATCGGCGAGCGACGACGCGTCGTTCTCCTCCTGGGAGAGCTGGACCATGATCTCGACGTCGTCGAGGCGCCCGTCGAGCTCGGCGAAGCGGTCGACCTGGCCCTGCAGCCCGGACAGCCGACCGGTGACGCGCGTGGCGTTCTCCTGGTCGTCCCAGAGATCGGGCGCCGCGACCTGCTCGCCGAGGTCGGCGATCTCCGCGCGCATCCGGTCGAGATCGAGCACCTGGCCGATGGTCTTCATCGTCGCCCGGAGCTGCTTGATCTCCACGTCGAAATCGATACCGGCCACGAGGAGCAAGATTACGTCACTCCTCGTGGCCGGACCTCATCGTCGTTCCCCCGACCGGCGGCTACTGCTCGCAGTAGACCTCCGGCGTACCGACGGCTCCCAAGCCGTCGGCATCGGCGATGACCGAGCTCGACTCGAACCGCACCTTCAGCGGCGCGGTCTCGAAGGTGAAGGCGTTCGCTGCCGTCTCTCCCACTGCGAACGTGTGGGTGAACCAGGGTGCGCCGTCGGCGACGGCGGTGACCGTCGCCTGGCTGTCACTCTCGGACTCGTCGGACAGCCCGAACGTGCCGCGGAACATCGTGCACCGGTGGCCCAGGTTGAACTCGACGGACTGCTCCGCGGGTGCGGTCGGGTAGTGGTAGACGTGCGCCTCGAGCGAGGTCGGGTAGGACACCCCGTCCATCGACACCGACGGCTCGGTGTCGAAGTCCACCTGGTTCACCGACGGCAGGGTCGTCAGCGAGACCCACGAGAAGACGTCCACGATCAGCGACTTGCTGACGCCGCGCTGGTGATGCTTGTTCCCCGGCACGATGACCCGGTAGAGGCGGCGCTTGTTCACCGTCGGCTTGTCGAAGGTGGTGTAGCGGCCGTCGCGGTGCACGAGCGCGTTGCGCTGGTTCTTCCACTCGGCGTCGGCGTTGGGCCGCTCCTGCAGGACCACCAACCCGCCTGCGGCGGACTTGTTGACGTGACCGGTGAACGTGACCCGCTTGCCGAGCGTCACCTCGGTGGTGCCGGCCTTGATGGTGACGTGCCACGGCGGACGGTGCGCCGCCTGGGCTTGGCCTGGGACCGCTGCCACGGCCCCGGCCACGGCGGTGGCTACGGCGACCGCGCCGATCAACGTACGCATGCGACCGACTCCTCGCGTTGGCACGTCATCGGGTGCAGTGGGCCTGGGGCGCGCCGAAGGCACCGAAGCCCCACACGCCGTCGTCCGTGCTCAGGTTGGTCGCCAGGAGCTTGATCTTGAGCGGGGCGCTGTCCAGCGCGATCATCACGTGCGCGGACTGACCGACATCGAACGACTCGTCGTACACCGATGTCCCGTCCGCGAGCACGCCGACCTCGGCCGCACCCGCGATGGTCGAGTCGTCGGAGACGCCGAACGTCCCACGCAGCTTGTCGCACCGGTGGTTGAGGTTGAACTCGACCGAGCCGGTGCCGCGCTCACGAGTGGAGACGACGGAGTCGTCGTACGACTTGCCGTTGACGTTCACCGTGCGGAACTGGATGCCGGTCGCGTTGACGTGGGCGAGAGAGGTCACCGGGGTCCAGTCGTAGACCTTCACCTTGACGGTCTTGCTGACGCCCTTGGCATGACTGCTCGTGGCGGGCATCACGACCCGGTAGGCGTGCAACGTGTTCTCGTGTGCCTTGTCCGAGAGCTCGTACTTGCCGTGCTTGTTGATGGCGTCCGTGGCCGCGTTCTTCCACTTCGCGCCGGGCTGGAACTTCTCCTGGAGGACGGCCTTCTCACCGGCGGCCGCGCCGCCGGGCTTGACCTTGCCGGTGAAGACGACCTTCTGGCCGACGTTGATCGTGGTGGCACTGGCCTTCACGCCGACGATCCAGGTGCCACCCGCGTGCGCGGCCGTGACCGGCAGTGTGGCGATCCCCAGAGCTATCGCGCCTGCGGCGACGAGCTTGCGCATCGTTGATCTCCTCGAGTCCGTGGACCTCGTGCGGGTCCTTCACCCAAGTCCGATGCCACGGATGGCGGTTCGGTTCGGTGTGGTCGCGGAAACGCCGCCGTACGCCGGGTCCGCCCGATGCCGCAGCCGCCCCGCGGGGCCGTTTCTGCGCCATTCCTCATTTCTAGGGAACCCGCGTGTCAGGACGATTCTTTACCTGCAACACGGTCCGTGAGGTCGTAGCCTGTAGTCCTTCCCCCTGTTGAGTTGGATAGGGAACATCCACCGAGGAGGGGTCTGATGGCGGGCAAGCACCGCAGAGTCGTGCAGGTGCACGGCGACGACACGTACGAGCGCATCTGGGACATCGTTCGGCTCGGGGCCGTCGTGAGCGTCGAGTTCGTGCTGTCGGACGACCGCCAGATGCTGGCCACCACGACCATCGTCGACGACCACGGCGTGACCGTCGACCAGACCGTCGTCGAGGTCTGACTCTCTACTTCCCTACTGATCGACCCCGACCGTCGCGGCGCTGGTAGCGCCCACCATCGCGTGCTCGGGTGAGCCCGGGATGTGCAGCGGCAGGTGGATCGGGGCGTGGACCTCGACGATGACGCGCTGCGTGGATGAGGCCACGGAGACCTGGACCGTCAGACCGGGGTAGCGCGTGAAGGCGCCCGCCCGGTGGAGGTACGTGAGCACCGCGGCGCGCGCGATGTCGGCGTCGAGGTGGAGGTCGGCGTCGAGCCCACCGGCGTACGCCTCGTCGCCGGAGGCGCCCGCATCCGCCCCGGTGAGGGCAGCACCGTCGGCGAGGGTGTCGAGGCTCTGTCGCTGGAGGTACGCCGCGGACGCGTCGGTCACCACCGCGGTCATCATCAGCAGGACCACCGCGAGGCCGATGATCAGCAGCGTGACGGTGCCGCGCTCGTCGCGCGCGACGCTCAGTCACCGCTGATCTCCTGGAACTGTCCGATCGGCACGGTCTGGGTCGCGTCGAGCGCGAAGCTCGGCCGGTTGCTCCCGAGCGCGCTCGGCATCAGCGGCAGCACCACCCGCGAGTGCACCGACACCGTGATCACCGAGGTGCCCTGGTGGCAGTCACCGGGGTACGGCGTGCAGGTGATGCGCACGTCGGGCGTCACGTCGTGGACGCCCTGGTCGTCGAGGGCGATCCGGGCCGCCGTCCGTGCCCGGACCAGGCCGGAGGCGTCGTCGGGTGCCAGGGCATAGGCCCGGGCGGCGGAGCGAGCGGCCGCGGAGACCGCGAAGGCGCCGCGCTGCACCTGGAAGACCGACATCACGATCCAGAGCACCGGGAGGACGAGCAGGATCCCGAGCCACGCGACCTCGACCACGGCACTCCCCCGCTCGCCGCGGCGTGGGGTCACGGCTGTTCCTCGACGGCGTGACCCGTGACGTCGAACGCCACCGCCGGCCCGCCCAGGCCGAGTGCCGGCACCACGACGTGGACGGTCACCTCGACGGCGGGTGCCCCGTCGATCATGACCTCGTGCGCTGACACTCCGTCGGCGTAGCGACCCGCCAGCACTCCGCTGATCTGGGTCCGCGTCCGAGCCGCTCCGTCGCCCAGGTCACGGTCGAGGGTCGCCGCGTAGCGCGCACCCTCGGATGCCGCGGACGCCACGGTGTTGCGCACGAACAGCACCAACGCGACCTGCAGGACACCGAGGAACATCGGGACGAGCAGCACGAGCACCAGGACGAAGTCGACCACCGCCGCACCGCTCTGCGGCCCTCGCCGGCGCATGAGTCAGTGGACGCTGTTGAGAGCCGTCGTCAGCATCTGGCTGAGCTGCGGCTTGGCCAGGGAGTACAGCGCGCCGACCAGCCCGGCGGTCATGACGGTCACCAGCACCCAGCCGGGTACGTCGCCGCGCTGGTCGCGGGGCCGGGCGAGCCTGCGAACCACGAGGCGAGTGAGTGTGTTCATCGGTTCCTCTTCTCTGTCGGTGCGGTTCGGCTGCTCAGGGGGTGGTGAGGTGAAGCCCGATGACGCCGGGCCAGAAGGCGACCAGGACGGTCACGGGCAAGATGAGGAACACGACCGGCACCATCATGAAGATCTCCTTGCGGGCCGCGATCTCGATCAGTTCACGCCGGCTGGCTTCGCGGACGTCGGCGGCCTGCGCGTGCAGGACGTCGGCGAGCGGCGTACCGCGCTCGACGGCGATGGCGACGCCCTGAGCGAAACGGGCCACCGAGGGCACACCGGTCGTGGCCGCCATCCCGTCGAACGCCTGGGCGACCGGCTCGCCCGTGCGCACCGACGCCAGCACTCCGGCGAGGTCGCGGGAGAGCTCGCCGCCGCTTCGGCGTACGACGCGGTCGAGCGCGGCGACGGGGCTCTCGCCCGCGGCGACGGCCAGCGCGAGCAGCTCGGCGAGCACCGGGAACTCCGCGGTCACCTTGCGCTCGCGCGCCGACACCTGGGAGCTCAGGTAGGTGTCGCGCGCCAGGACGCCGGTCGCGAACCCGACGGAGCAGAGGAGCAGTGAGGACACGGCGTCGCCTCGGCCCGTCAGCGTCGTCAGCAGGCAGTACGCCGCGACGAGGGCGAACCCGACCACGCCCCACAGCACCTGCTCGACCCGGAAGTCGTGCACGGTCTTGTCGAGAGCCGCACGCCCGAGCCGGCGTCGGATCGACGAAGCGCCGCCGAGGATCCGCTCGACCCCGGCAGCGGCCGCCCGCAGTGGTGGCCCGAACACACCCGCCGCCGCGGAGACCGGGGACGACGTCGGCTCGTCCATCGGCGCCGGGCGGTCGAGACGCGGCACGTCACGGACGTAGGGGAGAACGCGTAGGGCCAGGGTCGGTCGGTGGATCGCCCGGAGTCGCGCGGCGACCAGGGCGAGCCCGCACCCGGCGACCGCTCCCAGGAGAGCCCCGAAGGCGTGGGGACTCACGAGAGGATCCGGCGTTCGCGGGGAAGGCGACCGATCCGCATCATCAGCCGATAGGCCACGAGGCACGTGCCGGCCGCGAAGAGCAGCACGACCGTGCCGGCCGGGGATGCGTAGCGATGGATGACCGTCGGCTGGAAGCTCATCATCAGCAGCACGAGCCAGGGCGCCGCCACCGCGAGGCGTGCGCCGTTGACCGTCCAGGCTTGCCGCGCCTCGAGCTCGGAGCGGGTCCGCGACTCGTCGCGGAGATAGCCCGACAGGTTGCGCAGCAGGCGGCCGAGCTCGCCGCCACCGACCTCGCGCGCGACCCGGAGACCCTCCACCACCCGGTCACCCACGGGATCGGCGAGCCGCGTCTTGAGGCGATCGAGGCACTCGCCGAACCGGCCGGTCACCTGGTAGTCGAGTGCGAACGCCTCGAACGACGGACGCAACGGCTCCGGTCCGCGTGCCGAGAGCTGGCCGAGCGCCTCGGGAAGGGAGAGTCCGGCTCGGACCGCGCTCGCGAGGTTGTCCACCGCTTCCGGCCAGACCTCGGCGAACTCGCGCTGCCGCCGTCGCGCTCGGGCGGACACGACGACCACCGGCAGATAGCCACTCATCGCGCCGAACAGGAGTGCCACTGGCGGCGTGCGCGTGACCACCTGCATGAAGAGGGCGGCCGCGCATGCCAGGACCCCGGACATCACGAGGAACGCCGAGACAGACACGTTCCCGAGCCCGGCCCGAGCCAGCAGCTCGTGCACGCGAGAGCGCGCCCGGCGTACGCGAGGAGGACGACGCGGGATCGCGAACACCGACCAGATGAGGAGCAGGCCGACGCCCGCGCCGAGTCCGACCAGCACCCCCATCAGCCGACTCCGGACAGGAGTGCGTGGACGTCGAGACCCAGACGTTGATACAGCTCGGCGCGGGGAGGCATGCCGCCGGCTCGACGTAGATCACCGGAGCGCCGCTCGAAGATCGGCTCGATCTCGATCACGTCGTGCTCGACCCGGCCCGGGACGCCGACGATCTCGTTGACTCGGCGTACGCCGTGCTGGTCGATGCCGAGGTGGACGACGAGGTCCACACTCGCCGCGACCGTCGGGACCACGAACCTCGCCGAGATGTTCTCACCGGCGAGCAGCGGCAGCGTGCACATCTTGACCAGCGCCTCGCGCGCCGAGTTGGCGTGGAGCGTGCACATGCCGGGAACTCCTGCGTTGAGGGCCAGCAGCAGGTCGAGGCACTCCTCTGCCCGGACCTCGCCGACGATGATGCGGCTGGGCCGCATGCGCAGACTCTCCTTCACCAGATCGCGCAGCTTGATCTCGCCCGTCCCCTCGAGCCCGCTCTGCCGGGTCTGCAGGGCGACCCAGTCGGGATGGGGGAAGCGGAGCTCGAAGACCTCCTCGGCGCTGATGACCCGGTCACCACCGGGGATCGCCGCGCCCAGGCAGTTGAGCAGCGTGGTCTTGCCGGCTTGTGTCGCCCCGGCGACCAGGATGTTCAGGCCTGCCCGGACCGAGGCCTCCAGGAACGACGCCGCCGGCGTGGTCAGGGTGCCGAGCTCGACCAGCTCGCCGAGACGGCCGGCGGTGAGCACGAACTTGCGGATGTTCACCGCGGTCCACCCGCGGCTGATGCCCTCGAGCACCACGTGGAGCCGATGGCCCTCGGGCAGGACCGCGTCGACGAACGGGCGGCTGAGATCGATGCGACGTCCGGAGCTCTTCAGCATCCGCTCGACCAGCTCCTGCACCTGGGCGCTGGTGAGCATCAAGTTGGTCAGCTCGTGGCGACCACGACGCGCAACGAACACCCGCGACGGGTCGTTGATCCAGATCTCCTCGACCGTCGGGTCGTCGAGGAACGGCTGGAGCGGCCCGAACCCGGACACGCGGGCCACCAGCTCGCCGACCACCGACTCCACGTCGTTGACCGGAGCCACGATGCCGGTCAGCGACCGCTCATCGTGCGCCCGGACGACGGCCTCGGCGAGACGGCGTACGACGATCGCATCGCGCTGGGGGTCGACGCCCTCACGGCGCACTGCCTCGCGCACCCGCTGGTCGAGCGACTCGACCAGATCGGCATGCGCGTCAGCTGCCACGACGGACACAGGCGGTCCTCTCCCGAGTAAGAGATCCGTGGAGGCAACGTACGACCGGGAGTGGCTGCTGGGGAAGGGGTCGACCGGAATCTGTGGAAGAGAACCTGATCAGTCGTAGTAGCGGCGCACGCTGGAGCCGATGCGGGTGACGTCGGTGCCGTAGACGTGGATCGAGATCGCGGTGGTGTCGCCGACGTTGTGGACGCGGTGGATGTCGCCCGGCGGGGCGAAGCCACTGACCTCGCCGACGTGGTTGTCGCTCTGGCCGATCAGGTTGAGGTCGGCGTCGTACAGGTCCTCGTGCTCGACGCCCTGGATCACGCCGAAGGCGCACCAGGTGACGTGGTCGTGGATGCGGGTGATCTGCCCGGGCCGCCAGACGAGGGCGATGATCGAGAAGGTGCTGTCGGGCTCGACGTACAACGTGTGGCTGCGGTAGCGGTCCGGGTCGCCGACGCGCTGCTCGGCGGAGAGGACGTCGGGGGTCGGCAGGTGGGCGCGGAGCTCGTCGGCGACGAGATCGGCGGTTTCCGACCAGCTCAGGTGGCGACCGACGGCGTTGCGAACGCCGTCGACCAGCGCGGTCAGGTCGGTGCGGTGGGCGATCGAGGTCGTGGTCATGGAACGAGAGTGCCGTCGATCGCCGTATGCGTCCAATGCCAATTCCATGGTGAATTCATAGATAGGATCGATGAATGCTGGATGTCACCCGCTTGCGCATCATCGACGCCGTGGCCCGGAGCGGCTCGGTCACCGCGGCCGCGAAGGAGCTCAGCTACTCACAGCCGTCGGTGAGCCACCACCTCGCCCGGCTCGAGGCGGAGACCGGCGCGCAGCTCCTGCAGCGGGTGGGTCGTGGCGTCCGGCTGACTCCGGCCGGGCGGCTGCTCGCCGACCGAGCCGCCGAGATCCTCGGGCGCATCGACGCGGCCGGCGCCGAGCTGTCGGCCCACGTCGGGCTGAGTGCCGGGCGGGTGCGGCTGGCGGGCTTCTCGTCGGCCATCGGCTCGCTGCTTCCCGGCGCCATGACCGCACTGGCGCAGCAGCACCCGAACCTCCAGGTCACCCTCACCGACGCCCACCCGCCCGAGGCGCTCGAGCTGCTGCGCACCGGCGAGGTCGAGGTCGCCGTGATCTTCCGGTACGACGAGACCGAGCCCGAGCCCGACGGCGTACGACTGCATCACCTGCTCGACGACCCGGTCTACCTCCTGACGAAGAAGCGCAGCCGCGGTTTGTCCTCCCATCGGGACTCGACCTGGATCGCCGGCTGCGACCGATGCCGGAGCCACCTGCTGTCGATGTGCGAAGGAGGAGGGCTTCGAGCCGCGGATCGGCTACGTCTCCGACGACATGGTCGTGATGCAGACGCTCGTCGCGGCCGGCCTCGGGGTCACCACCATCCCGGGACTCGCCCTCCGCGCCCACCACATCGACGGCCTCGTCGCGCGCGAGCTGCCGGGGTCACGACGCCACGTGTACGCCGCGACGTACGGCGAGCCGCCCGATCCCCCGGCGACCGCGGCACTGGTACAGGCACTGGCCGCGGCCGCGACGGATGCGTCGGGAGGCTGACCAGTTCATCCTGCAGAGCGATCCGCGGAGAACCGGGTCGGCGCATCCTGATCGGAACGGGAATCGGGGAACGCCATGTTCGGTCTTGAGCTCAACACCTTCGACCGGGATGCCGCGGAGAAGAACGAGGCCGCGCGACCCTTCATCGGGTCCTATCTCTGGATGCGGATGGCCATCGGGCTGATCGGGGTCACCCTGCCCGTGCTGCTCGTCGTCGTCGACTGGTGGTTCGTCCACGCACACACGCCGATCCGCGGCTCGATGAGTGCCTACTACCACTCGTCGGCTCGCGACCTCTTCGTCGGCGGACTCGTGTCGACCGGGCTCTTCCTGATCACCTACATGTCGGCCAAGAAGCGGACCTACGACTACGTGCTGTCCACGACCGGGGGCCTCCTGGTCATCGTCGTCGCGTTCCTCCCGACCGCGCGGTCCGGAGCCGAGCTCAAGGTGAAGGACTTCACGCCGAGCGGTACCAGCTGTGCCGACCACCCCGGGCCGCCGGCCTGCAACGGGTTCGAGAGCGAGTGGGGCGAGAACGTCGTCCGGACGATCCACCAGACCTGCGCCGGCACCTTCGTCGGCCTCCTCATCCTCCTGTGCGTGGTGTTCGCGCTCCGCGAGTTCGGCTACGGCCCGGAGGCGAAGGCCATGCTCGGGTCCGAGCTCGGCCCCCAGGCGGTGCGAGCCGAGCTGAAGAAGCGGCACGTGGGCGTCTTCACGTACCTCTGGAAGGGTCTGCCACAGGGAGAGACCAACGCGGCGGGCCAGCAGCTGCGGGCTCCGCGTCGACGCGTCCTGAGCTACCTCGCGGCAGCCGTGGTCATCGCGGCGAGCGCGCTCTGGGGACTGCTCGGCGTCAGCATCTCGCTCTTCTTCGTCAACGGCGAGATCGGCCGGACGTACGTCGCCGAGTTCGGCGCGTTCGTCACCTTCGGCGTCGCCTGGCTCACGGCCGCCTGGGATCTGATGCCCGGTCCCCTCAAGGCAGCGAGCGAATCCGTGGCGGGCGCCGTGGACTCCGTCAGCGGGACCGCCCCGGCGGCTCCTGTCGGCTGACCGGGAAACCCAGTTGTCGGGTCGTAGGTCACGGCGTGTACCGTTTGGTACATGCGATACGAGACGAGTACGACGACGTCGGCCGACCCGGCGCGGCTCTGGGCCGTGTTGTCCGACGTGGAGAAGTGGCCGGAGTGGATCGAGGTCTACGAGGAGGTACGCCGGACGGAGTCCGGCGAGCTGAAGCTCGGCGACACGGCACACGTGAAGCAGAAGGGCCTGGCCGCCGGCGACTGGACGGTGACCGAGCTCGAGGCGGGCCGGGTGTTCGCCTGGGAGTCGCGGCAGCCCGGCGTACGCATCGTGGGACGCCACGCCGTCGACCCCGAGCCGGACGGCGGGAGCCGGCTGACCTTGGGGCTGGAGATGACCGGCTGGGCGTCGGGCCTGGTCGGGCTGCTCCTGGGCCGGAAGTCGAGGGCGTACGTCGACCTGGAGCTGGAGCGTCTGGCAGCGGTCGCCGCACAGCCGACGACCGCGTGACGGAGCCGCCCACCACCGGGCGCGACGCGCTGCTGGCGAGGGCGATCGGGCGATTCGCCGAGCACGGGATCGGCGACACCAGCCTGCGCGCCCTCGCCGAGGCGATCGGCACCAGCCACCGGATGCTGATCTACCACTTCGGCTCGCGCGACGGCCTGCTCGCCGCGGTCGTCGACACCGTCGAGCAGGGCGCTCGCGACACCCTCGTCCGGATGGTCGAGGAGGCACGCACCGACCCGGACCCGTTCGACGCCGGCATGCGCTACTGGCACCTGGTCACCGAGGAGGCGCTGGTCTACGGCCCGCTGTTCTTCGAGCTGACCAGCCACGCGATGCTCGGCCTGCCGTACGCCGCCGACCTGCGGATGCGACTCGTCACGACCTGGCTGGACGCGCTGACCTCGATGTGGACCGCCCGCGACGCACCCGAGGCCGAGGCCCGCGCCCAGGCCAGCCTCGACCTGGCGATGGCCCGCGGCCTCCTCCACGACCTGCTGCTGACCGGTGACCGGAAGCGGGTCGATGCCGCGATGGAGCGCTACTCGCGCGCTGCGGTCGACCGCATGGTCGGCTGACGGCCGCGCCACGCGGTCACCCGGCCACCGGCTCCGACCGGCACAGGTCCTCGAGCTCCGCCTCTGTCCAGACACCGGCAGCGCCGGGCGCCGCGGCGAGGTAGCGGGCGATCTGGGCTGCGTCGTACCCGTGGGCCTCGCGGAGTCCGACCGAGATCCACTGGAGGTACGCCGGAGCGGGTGCCGCGAGCGGCAGGCTGGCGATGTCGTGATGGGTGATCGTGAACATCGGGGCGCCGTCGAGCTCGCCGACACGCACCACGGTCTCGTAGTGGCCGGGACCCGTGGCGACCACGGACTCGACGTCGGGGAGCAGCCCCGCCAGGTCGCGGGCGAACTCTCCGCCCGGCGCGCGTCGCCGCTCCTGCGCCGCGATGTCCCCGAACTGGTCGGCGGTGACCAGATAGGCCCGGCAGGCCGCCATCCCGGCCCGCCCGCGGTCGAAGAACGCCATCCCGCCGCCCCACACGCTGGACTCGGAGGCGAACACGATGCCGCCCGGTACGTCGATCCCTTCGGCCCGCGCGGGGTCGCTGGGGTCCCGGCAACCGGGGTAGTCACGCGCGCCGCCGGCCGGTCGCCCTCCGGCCAGGTAGCACCGGAACCGGGAGAGCGCGAGGTTCGAGCCGTAGACGACGTACCAGATCCGCGGCATCAGACCGGAAGAGGCACTTCCTGCAGCGACGCCCGCGCCTCCTCCAGCAGGATGCGCTCGGCCTCGCGGTAGCGCTTGTCGGCCTCGGCCCGGCTGTCACCGACCGCCGTGAGCCCGACCCGGCCGAGCTCGGTGATGCAGCTGATCATGTGGAACACGATGCCGACCTGGCGTGACTGGTCGAAGTGGAGCCCGTGCCGGGCCACGATGTCGAAGAGGTCGGGCACGCTCAGGCCACGAAGCTCCTCGGACTCGAGATGGTCGGTGGCCACGAGGTGCTTCTCGTGGCCGCGCGGCGTCAGGAACAGCGCGGTCGCCGGGTCGTAACGGCCGTCGGTGAGGTACTGCAGCGTGAGGAACGGGTGGGTCGTCCCACCTTTGCGCAGGTTGAGCTCGATGGCGTACGCCGTCCACTCGCCGTCGCCGCCGCGCATCACGACGAAGTCGACCGCGAAGCGACCCAACGCGCCCTGCTCCGCCAGCTGCTTCCCGATGGTCTCCGCGTGCTGGGTGATCAAGCGGGCGTACTGCGCCGCGGCGGGGAACACGCAGCCGAGGTACTTCTGCCCACTCGCTCCGCCGAGCAGCTGGTCGTGGGTCGAGAGCAGCTGCACGGACCCGTCGGGCAGCACGCGCAGCTGCACGCTCGGGCTCTCGAGCCCGGTGCCGGTGATGCGCTCCTCGACGATCCCGGCGCCTTCGGCGAACTTGGCCAGATAGACGTCGAGCGTGAGGTCCTCGGCCTCGAGCTCCATCGCCTTCAGGCACTCGAGGACCGCCGCGCGTTCGTCACCCGAGCCGGGTGCCGGCAGGCCGGAGAGGCGGACGAGGGCGTTGCCCGAGCCGGAGACCCCCTCGTTGAGCTTCACGATCACGCTTCCCATCGTGGGCCGCTCGGCCCGCATCCCGATCACCGCGTCGGCCATCTCGTCCAGCGTGCGGAGGTCCTCCACACCCAGCGGATGGGGCACACCGGCCTCGGCGAAGAGACGGCGGCAGCCGGACTTGGAGCCGAGCGGGGCGAGCCGCGGGTCCGCGCCGTACATCGGGATGCCGAGGCTCAGGGCGACGTCCCGCTCGAGCTCGGTGGTGTTGTACGGGACGATGTGCGAACGCTCCCGGTTCGGGATCAGTGCGGCAATGCGCAGCAGGAGCTGCGGCCGATCGAGGAGCTTCTCGCTCAGGGAACGCGGCGAGGCGTCGTCGACGTGCACGAGGGTCAGCCGGGAGCGGGCATGGCTGGGGATCACCCCCGACAGCAGCGCGAGGTAGTACTCGATGATCTCCGGAGCGATCGGCAACGAGGTCACGTAGATCATCCGGAGCCGAGGCTGGCGCAGGAGCATCAGCAGGAAGAGGAACCGCTCCTCCATCGCCTGGGTGCTCGTGCCGCTCGACGCCACCGCGCGGTCGAGCGTGATCGACGGGATCACGACGACCGACTCGTCGTCGTGGTTGAGCCGCATCGCCTCCCAGACCTGGTCCAACCGGTCCTGGAGCTGGTCGAAGCGCTGGTACCGCTCGTCCTCGTTCAGCCGGGACAGCAGGTCGGGCCCGACGGCCTGGGGCGTCCAGACGTCGCCGCTCATGACACGATCCGCGCGTTGTCGATGCCTTTGACGTCGAAGGCGTGGATGCTGCGGCTGAACCCTCGCAGCTCGCGGATGCCGGCGTCCTCGGCCACCGCGATCGGGCCGGCGGCGGTGAACACGCGCTCGGTGACGAGGATCTGCCACGGGGCGGCGTCAGCGCACAGCCGGGCAGCGAGGTTGGTGACGCTGCCGATCGCGGCGTAGTCGTGGCGCCCGTCGAAACCGATCCGGCCCAGGGTCGCGTAGCCCTGCGCGATCCCGATGCCGAGTGCGAGGTCGTGACCCTCGCGGGACCAGGTCTCCGCGAGGCCCTGGATCCGCGTGCGCATCGCGACCGCCATCCGGATCGCGCGGGCCGGTCCGTCGTCGCACCGCACCGGGTCGTTGAAGAACACCATCAGGCCATCGCCCGCGAACCGCTCCAGCGTGCCCTCGAACCGGAAGATCAGGTCGCCCAGCGCCGAGAAGTACTGGTCGAGAACGCCCATCACCTCCTCGGGCTCGCTCGACTCGGCGAACGCCGTGAAGCCGCGCATGTCACAGAACACGACGACGATCTCCCGCCGGTGGCTCTCGAGGAACGACTCGTCGCCGGAGTCGATGATGAGCTCGGCGAGCTGAGGCGAGAGGAACCGGCGGAGCCGACCCATCCGCTCGATCTGGGACACCTGGTCCGCGACCCGCTGCTCGAGCTCCTGGTTCCACGCGGAGAGCTCGTCCGCCTGACGCTTGATGGTGTCCTGGTACGCCTTGATCCGGGCGAGTGACGCCACCCGGGCCAGGAGCTCGCTCTGGTTGATCGGCTTGGTCAGGAAGTCGTCGGCGCCTGCCTCGAGCGCCTTGATCTTCTGCTCGTCGCCGCTCGCGGTGACCATCACGACGGGCAGGTACGCCGTGTGCGTCCGCTCCCGGATCGCCCGGCACACCTGGTAGCCGTCCATGCCGGGCATCACGATGTCGAGCAGCACGAGGTCGACATCGCTCTGCTCGAGCGCCGCCAGGGCCTCCTCGCCCGACGCGGCCGGCCGTACGTCGTACCCGCGCGGCACGAGGATCGCCTCGAGCAGCCGGATGTTCTGCGGCTGGTCGTCGACGACCAGGACCCGTGTCTTGGCGGGGGTGTCGTTCATGCGGAGCCTCCCAGCTCGAGGAAGTCGCGCACCTGTTGGGGCAGGGCGCGCACGCTGATCGGCTTCTCGACGTATCCGTCGAAGCCGGACCCGAAGGCGCGCTCGCGGTCCTCGGCCATCGCGGATGCGGTCACCGCGACCACGGGGACGTGCGGCTCCTTGGCCTCACGGATCTGCCGGAGCGCCTCCTGGCCGTCGATCCCCGGCAGCTGGAGATCCATCAGGATCAGGTCGGGCCGCTCCTCCTGAGCCATCCGGACACCGTCCTCGCCACACGTCGCCTCGATCACCTCGAAGCCGGAGTAGGTCAGCACGTCCCGGACCAGCTTCAGGTTCTTCGGGTTGTCCTCGACGACCAGGATTCGGCGCTGGCTCATCTCAGCTCACCTCCGTTCCCGGCCGCACTCCGGAGGCCACCGGTGCACCGACGGCCACCAGGGCAGACAGCAGGTCCTCGCGACGCACCGGCTTCACCAGGTACGCCGCGGCACCGAGCTCGACCCCGCGCGACTGCTCGTCCACGATCGACACCACGATCACCGGGATGCCGCTGGTCTCGGGGTCCGCCTTCAGCGCCTTCAGCACCGCCCAGCCGTCGATGCCGGGGAGCCGGATGTCGAGCAGGACGGCATCGGGACGCACCCGGCGTACGGCGGCGAGGCCGGACTGGCCGTCGCGCTCGCTGATGACCTCGAGCGCGACACCCGAGAGGTAGGCGCCGAACAACGCCAGCGAAGGCCGGTCGTCCTCGATGACGACGATCCGGCCGGCGGGTCCGGCAGCCTCGGCGTCGCCAGGCGTCGTGCGGTCGCCGCCAGGGATCGCGAACCCGAACGTGCTCCCGACACCGACCTCGGAGTCGAGCCACATGTGGCCCCCGAGCAGCTCCACGATGCGACGCGACAACGTGAGCCCGAGCCCCGTGCCCTCCTCGCGCGAGCTGCCTCGTCCGCCCTGCTGGAACGACTCGAAGATCCGCTCGCGGTCCTCCTCCGGTACGCCGATCCCGGTGTCGGTCACGGTGATCTGGACCTCCGTGCCTTCACGAACCGCCCGGACCAGCACCGTCCCACCGTCTCCGGTGAACTTGACGGCGTTGGTGACCACGTTGAGGAGCACCTGCTTGAGGCGCAGCTCATCGGCGTACAGCTCGTCGACGCCTTCGCCGACCTCGACGCCCAGCGTGATGCCGTGGAGGGCCGCCCGCTCGCGGAGCATCGACACGGCACCGTCGAGCAGCGTGGGCAGGTCGAACGACGAGTACTCGAGCTCCATCCGTCCGGCCTCGACCTTGGACAGGTCCAGGATCTCGTTGAGCAGCTCCAGCAGATGCCGGCCGGACCCGTGGATGTCGCGGAGGTACTCCTCCTGGCGTTCGTTGATCTCGCCGAACATCCGCTCGAGCAATACCTCGGAGAACCCGAGGATCGCGTTCAAGGGCGTCCTCAGCTCGTGGGACATGCTCGCCAGGAACTCCGACTTGTGCCGGCTCGCCAGCTCCAGCTCGATGCTCTGCTCCTTGAGCTCACCGAAGAGCTGCGCGTTCAGCAGTGCGAGTGCCGACTGACTCGCGAACGTCTCCAACAGGTCGACGGTCTCCCCGGTGAAGTCGCCCACCCGCTTTCGACGAACGATCAGGCAGCCGATGATCTGGTCCTTCCGCAGCATCGGCACCGCGACGAGGGAGCGCCAGCCGGCCTCGTGCAGGATCCGAAGATGGGGGTCGAGGTCGACCTGGCCCAGGTCGGAGACGGCGATCGGCCGCCGCTCCCGCGCCGCCCGCCCGACGAGGGTCTCGTCGAGGTCGATCCGGATCGAGCGCAGACGCTCCACCACCTCGACCTTCGTCCGGTAGACGCTGCGGACCTGGAAGGAACGGTCGCGCTCGGAGTACTCCATGATCGAGCCGCCGTCCGTCCCCGACAGCTTCACGGCGTGCATGGCGATCGTGGAGAGCACGTGATCGACGTCCAGGCTCGAGCTCACGGCAGCGCCGACCTCGCTGAGCGCCTCGAGCTCCTCGACCCGCTTCGCGAGCTCGGCGCCGCGGGCCTCCAGCTCCTGCACCAGCTTGACCCCGTTGACCGCCATCGCCGCTTGCCCGGCGAAGGCGGTGACGATCGCGAGCTCACCCTCGTCGAACGGGCTGACGTCGTTGCGCCAGAGGGTGAGAGCTCCCACGACCTCGTCGTCGAGGAGCATCGGCGCGCCCATCGTGGTGCGGTAGCCGGCCACCCGCTGGAGATCGAACGCGCCGTAGTCCGGATCGGTGAGCACATCGGAGATCTGCTGGGTACGTCGATCGAGACCGACCAGGCCGAGCAGCGTCTCGCGCACGAGACGCTGGGGGTGCTCGTTGATGAACTGGATCGTCTCCTCGGAGAGTCCCGTGGACTGGATCAGCCGGTAACGCCCGTTCTCGAGGAGATAGAGGTGAGCGGCGTCCGACCGGCACAGCTGACGGGCACTGTCGACGATCGTCGTCAGGACCGTGTCGGGATCCGAGGCCGAGCGGCCCATGGCCGAGAGGACCTCGCCGGCAGCAGCGAACTGGTCCTGGAGACCGGCGAGGTTCCGGCGGAGCTGTTCGTGCTCCTCACGGCTGACGCTGTCCCTCGCTCGGCGATCGTCCATCGCGGGCCTCCCCGTCTCCCGACGCTCGCGTCGCCGGGACGACCTTTTCGAGTGTCCTCGTGAACGCCTTCCACGGCAAACGCCTCCTCGCCCGTCGGCGTGCGGCAGCAGTCCCCGCAGCTCCCGGCTGGATTGTCGACAGTCAATCGTCGACAATCCGCTACCGTTCCCGCATGTCAGTGACGCACGGCCGAGACCCGGCCAGGACGCTCCGGCCGATCGACACCGGGAGGTCGTTGGCCCAGGACGCCGCGGACCGGATCCGCGAGCAGGTGCTCCTGGGCGGCTACCGCCAGGGTCAGCACCTGATCGAGGCCACGATCGCCGACCAGCTCCAGATCTCGAGGGGCCCGGTGCGCGAGGCGTTCAAGATGCTGCGCGCAGAGGGTCTGCTCACCGAGCAGCCTCGCCGCGGCACGTTCGTGGTCAGCCTGACCCCGCAGGACGTGCGCGACATCTACGCACTGCGGGCGGCCATCGAGGGGGCGGCGGCCAGGCAGCTGTGCCGTCACCAGGACGCTGCGGCGATCGCCACGCTGGCCCGAGCGGTCGAGGCGATCGGCGCCGCAGCCGACGAGGGCGACTCCGCTGCCGTGGCCCGGGCGGACCTCGCGTTCCACGAGCAGCTGTGCCGGCTGTCCGGCAACGAGCGCCTGCTCGAGACGTTCCGCCGATACATCCCGGCACTGCGTGGACTGCTCCGGATGGACGAGCGCACGGTGCACTCCATCACCGACATCGCCGACCAGCACCGGCCCGTGGTCGCCGCGATCCGCGCCGGCGACGAGGATGAGGCCGTGCGACTGGTCACCGAGCATTCCGAAGAGGCCGGCGAGCTCCTCGCCGAGCTGCTGGAGCGCGGAGAGTGAGCGCGGACGACGGCGCGGTGCTGACGAGCGCAGCTCCCCGGTTCGCCGACGACGAGATCGCGCGGCTCGTGGCCGCGTCGTACGGCGTGACGGGCAAGGTCGTGCGCGCCCTCAACTCCGAGCGCGACCAGGTCGTGATGCTCGCCGCCGACGAGCAAGACCTCGTGGTCAAGCTCTCGAACGAGTCGGAGTCCGTCACGAACATCGACCTGGAGGAGTCGGCCGCCTTGTGGTCGATCGCCGCCGACCCGGGTCTCCCTCTCAGTACGCCGCTGGCTCTGCGCGGCGCGGACGCGCGGCACGCGGTGGTCGAGCATCCGACGACCGGCAGGCACCACTTCCTCCGCGCCTACGAGCGACTGCCCGGCCGGGCGAGTCTCCGGGGCGCAGACCTGACGGGCAGCACGGTCGTGGAGTTCGGCGCGATGACGGCACGCACGGCCCGCGCGATGCGCGGGTTCCACCACCCGGCTCTCGGCCGAAGGGTCGTCTGGCACGTCGAGGCGCGGTCGAGGACGCACGAGCTCCTCGACCACATCTCCGATCCCGGGTCGCGAGCGCTGGTGGAGGCGGCGTACTCCGACTTCGAGGAGCGGGTGGCGCCGCGCTGGCCCAGCCTCCGCGCCCAGGCCGTCCACGGCGACCTCACCCTGGACAACCTGCTCGTCGACGACGACGGCGCGGTGACCGGGGTGCTCGACCTCGGCGACCTCACCCACTCCACCCTCGTCTTCGACATCGCGTCCACCCTCGGCTCGCTCGCCTCGACCCTCGAGGGCGACGGCCTGTTCCGGGTCTTCCGCCGCTTCCTCGACGGCTATCGCTCGGTGACGCCGCTGGAGCCCGAGGAGCTGGCCGTGCTCGGTGACACGGTCGCGCTCCGCGCGGCGATGACGCTGTGCATCTCGCACTGGCGCGCGGCCGAGCACGCCGACAACGCGGCGTACATCCAGGCGTGGGACGAGATGTCGCTGAGCCTGCTGCGGCAGTTCCGGGAGCTCGGCCCCGAGGGCGTCACGCAGCGGCTCGGCGGACCCGTCCCGGCGCCGGACACCACGGACCTCGCCCGTCGCCGGGCGGTTGTCTTCGGCACCGCGTTGGCCCCGCTGTCCTACTCGCGACCCCTGCACCTGGTCAGCGGGAGCGGGGCGACGATGACCGACAGCGACGGCACGACGTACATCGACGCCTACAACAACGTGCCGGTCGTCGGGCACGCACACCCGCGCGTGAGCGGGAGGATCAGCGACCAGGCACGGGTGCTGAGCACCAACCTGCGCTACCTCCACCCCCGCGCGATCGAGCTCGCCGAGCGACTACTGGAGACCGTGCCGTCCGAGCTCGACACCGTGCTGCTCGTGAACTCCGGGAGCGAGGCCACCGACCTCGCCTGGCGACTGGCCATCGCCGCGACCGGACGCACCGGCGCGCTGGTGACCGACTTCGCGTACCACGGTGTGACGACCGCGGCGACCGCGCTCTCGCCCGAGGAGTGGCGCGGGGGCTGGAAGCCGGACGACGTCGAGCGGTTCGCCGCCCCCGAAGGACCGGAGCCCGGGGTGGACTCGTTCAACGAGGCCGTCACGACGCTCCGGAGCGCCGACCACGAGCCGGGACTCCTCATCGTCGACACGACGTACACCAGCGACGGCATCCTCAGCCCGGGGCGGGACTACCACCAGGAGCTCGGCGCAGCCGCACGTGCAGCCGGGGCGTTGGTCGTCGCGGACGAGGTGCAGGCGGGGTTCGGCCGGACCGGCGAGCACCTCTGGTCGTTCGAGGGTGCCGGACTGGTGCCCGACATGGTCGCCCTCGGCAAGCCGATGGGCAACGGCTACCCGCTCGCGGCGCTCATCGCGCGCAGCAGCTACGTCGAGGCACTCGGACGCGAGGCGGAGTTCTTCAGCACCTTCGCCGGCAGCCCGGTGGCGGCGGTGGCCGGCCTCGCGGTCCTCGACGTCATCGAGGACGAAGGACTGGTCGCCCACAGCGCGGCCATGGGCGAGCTGCTCGTGGCCCGGCTGCGCGACAGCACCGCCGGCTGCCGAGCCGTCAAGGACGTCCGCGGCCGGGGTCTGCTGGTGGGCGTCGACCTGGCCGGTACGCCGGCTCCCGAGGTGGCCGGCGTCCTCGACCGCGTGCGGGATCAGGGCGTCCTGATCGGCACGACCGGTCCCCGTTACGACGTCCTCAAGATCCGCCCGCCGCTGGTCGTCACCGCGGACCAGATCGAGCGTGTCGCCTCGGTCATCCACGAGGCTGTACGTCAGATTGCAGATTGTTGACAATCGGTCAGGGGTACGAAAAGGTTGCTCTCACGATCATCCTCTGACGAACGAAGGCGGCAGATGAGAAGCACCGAGCAGTTCGCGGGCCTCGACCGTTCGCTGCAGCGGGCCTGGATCAAGGGCGCCGGGTTCATCGACGAAGAGCTCGAGCAGCCCTTGGTGCTCATCGCCAACACATACCAGGACTTCTCGCCCGAGAACTCCCACCTGCGACAGGTCGTCGACGCGGTCAAGGCCGGCGTACGGATGGCCGGCGGCACGCCGATGGAGTTCAACACCTTCCACGTGACCGACAGCGAGGCGTTCGCCGCCCGGAGCATGCGTTACGTCCTGCCGAGCCGCGACGTGGTGGCCGACTCGATCGAGCTGATGGCCGAGGGCCATGGGGTCGACGGTCTCGTGCTGCTCACCGGCGGCGACAAGCCGACACCCGGCATGGTGATGGCCGCGGCCCGGCTCGACCTCCCCTCCGTCCTGCTCTACGCCGGACCCACCGAGCCCGGGATGTATCGCGGCAAGAAGCTGTTCCTGGAGACGGTGTACGACGGCGTGGGCCAGGTCGTGCGCGGCGAGATCGACGAGGCGACGCTGCGGCAGTGGGAGGACCGGCTGTTCCCCGGGCCGGGGGCCGGAGCCACGCTCACCTCGGGCAACACCGCGGGCATCTACGTCGAGGCGCTCGGTCTGTCGCTGCCCGGCACCGGGACGCTTCCGGCCGGGACCAACTTCCAGCTCCGCGCCGCCAAGTACACCGGGATGCGCGCCGTCGAGCTGATCCGCGAGGACCTCCGGCCGAGCCAGATCCTCACCCAGGCGGCGTTCGAGAACGCGCTGCGCGTCTCGCTCGCGGTCTCGGGCTCCACCAACCTGGTCCTGCACTTCATCGCCATGGCGAAGGAGGCGGGCATCGAGCTGGACTTCGACTTCATCGACCGCATCGGCCGGTCCACACCGACACTCGCGAAGATGGCGCCGAGCGGCCCCTGGGGCGTCACCGAGCTGGGCGCGGCCGGCGGCGTGCCCGCCGTACTCCGTGAGCTCGGAGACCTCATCGACGGCTCGACGATCACGGTGTCGGGGAAGACGACGGGTGACATCGCCGCGGCGGCGGAGAACCTGAACCCGGAGCTCCTGCACCACCGCCAGGACCCGATCTCACCCGAGGGGGCGATCTTCATCCTGCGTGGCTCGCTCGCGCCCGACGGCGCCGTGGTCAAGGCCTCCGGGGTCGCCCCGTCCATGTGGAGCTTCACCGGCACCGCCCGGGTCTTCGAGGACGAGGAGTCGGCGATCGAGGCGACGCTTGCGGGCTCGATCGAGGCGGGCACCGCCATCATCATCCGCAACGAGGGTCCGCGCGGAGGGCCGGGCATGCGCGAGATGCTCGGGGCGACCTCCGCGGTGGTCGGCATGGGTCTGTCGGAGTCGGTCGCCCTGATCACCGACGGCCGGTTCTCCGGAGCCACCCACGGCCCCGCCATCGGGTACGTCGGCCCCGAGGCCAAGGACGGTGGGCCGATCGCGCTCGTCGAGGACGGCGACCGCATCGTGATCGACCTCGACCAGCGCCGACTCGACCTCGACGTCTCGGAGGAGGTGCTGGCCGCGCGCCGCGAGAAGCACGTGCCCCGGCCACCCACGGTCACGCGCGGATATCTCGCCTTCTACGCCGGCCAGGTCGCGCCGGCCTGTCGCGGCGCCGTGATGCCGCGATGACCGACTCGATGACTGACGGGATGACGCGACACGTCGACGCCCGGGTCGAGCCGCTCGAGGCGTACGACCTCGAGGCCGACGAGATCATCGAAGGCACGCCGACGACCGCCGAGGTCTTCGTCATGACGATCGCCGACGTCCAGGTCGGCATCTGGGAGATCACACCCGGGACCGTCCGCGACGTGGAGAAGGACGAGGTGTTCGTCGTCCTCGAAGGCGAGGGGACGATCAGGTTCGCCGGCGGCGAGGTCGTCGAGATGGGACCCGGCTCGCTGGTCCGGCTGAACTCGGGAGAAGTGACCGAGTGGGAGATCAGGAAGACCCTGCGCAAGGTGTACGTCATATGACGGCAGGCAAGACCTGGGACGCGGTGATCGTCGGCGGTGGCCACAACGGCCTCGTGGCCGGCTTCTACCTCGCGCGAGCCGGGCTCAGCGTGCTGATCCTCGAGCGCCGGCCCTTCGTCGGCGGTGCCTGCAACACCGAGGAGTTCGCGCCGGGCTTCCGGGCCTCGACCGGCGCCTACGTCCTGTCGATGCTGAGGCCGGCCATCTGGCGCGACATGCGTCTGGTCGAACGGGGCATCGAGGTCTCCCCGGCCGGACCGACCCTCAACCTCTACCCCGACGGCGAGAGCTACCTGCTCGGCGACGACATGGACGCCAACATCGAGGCGACCAAGCGCTTCTCCCCCTCCGACGCCCGCGCCCTTCCGCTCTTCGAGGACGACCTCCACGGGGCGGCCCAGGCCGTGCTGCCGATCTTCGACATGACCGCGCCCGATCCCCGGGTCAGGGGCCTCGACGACGCGCGTGCCCTGGCGAAGCTGGGCCGGCTGGCGACGCGCAACCGCAAGCACCTCAACACCCTCCTCTCGCTCTTCACCTCGAGCGCCGCGCAGGTGCTCGCCGAGCGGTTCGACAGCGAGCACGTGCGCGCCGCCATGGGGTGGCACGCCATCAACGACAGCGCTTCCGGACCGTCGACACCCGGGACGGCGTTCGTCCTCCTCCACGACCACGCCAGCGACGCGTCGGAGGCCGGTGTCCGGCAGTGGGGGTTCGTCCGCGGTGGCATGGGCGTGCTCACCGAGACGATGGCCGATGCCGCCCGAGACGCAGGGGCCACGGTCCGCTGCGATGCCGAGGTCGCGTCTGTCCTGACGAAGGGCGACCGAGCGGTCGGCGTACGCCTGGCGTCCGGCGAGGAGATCCTCGCGGACCGTGTCCTGTCGAACGCCGACCCCCAGCGCACCTTCCTCCGCCTCTGCGCCGACGCCGAGCTGCCCGAGGACTTCGTCCGCGAGGTCGAGGCCTACAGCTGCATGGGCACCAGCATCAAGATCAACCTCGGCCTGTCGGCCCTCCCGCATGCCAAGGGGCAGCCGAACGACGGCGTCCAGTCCTACCACCGGGGGATCGTCGAGGTGAACCCGTTCACGGCGGAGCTCGACCTGCAGCAGGCCCAGGCGGCGTACGGCATCGCGGTCCAGGACTCGCACGTCGAGCTGTGCTTCCCCACGGTCCACGACCCGTCGCTCGCACCGGAGGGCAAGCACGTGGCGACCATCGACGTGAACTCCCAGCCCTTCCACCTGCGCGAGAGCACCTGGGACGACATCAAGGAGACCCGCGCGGACCAGGTGGTCGCGCAGCTCGAGCAGTACTTCCCGGGCCTCTCGGGCCTCGTCGAGCATCGGCAGGTGTTGAGCCCGCTCGACATGGAGCGGGTGATGGGGTTGACCGGCGGCCACGCGTTGCACGGCGACATGGCACCGCACCAGCTCTTGTTCATGCGGCCGGTCCGCGGATGGGCGCAGTACCGAACACCGCTGCGCGGCCTCTACCTGTGTGGAGCCGGCACGCATCCCGGTGGAGGCGTCAGCGGCGCGAACGGTCGGAACGCCGCCCGCGAGGTGTTGCGCGACGCGAAGCGCCGCCGCCGGCGCTGACGGTCAGGCCGGTCAGGCCGGTCAGGTCGGTCGGGTCGGTCAGGTTCCGAGGACCTCGTCGACGGCGTCGCAGACCAGCGCGAGCGCCGCGCGCAGGGCCGCCGGCTCCATGACCAGCGACGGCTGGACGTTGAGGGTGGTGCTGCTCGAGTCGACCAGGACTCCGCGTTGCAGGATCGCCGTGGCCAGCGCCTCCTGCAGGTCGCCGGCACGGTTCTGCGAGCTCTTGTCCGTGACCAGCTCGATCCCGACGAAGCACCCCTGCACGCGGATGTCACCGATGCTCTCGTAGCGATCGACCAAGGGCGTGAGCACGTCGACCGAGACGTCGTGGAGCGCCCGGACGTTGTCGAGCACGCCCTCGGTCTCGAACACGTCGATGGAGCGCAGCGCCACGGCGCAGGCGGCCGGGAGCCAGGCCCACGTGCTGCCCGTCGACACGTCGTCGAAGGTGCCGAGCACCGCCTCCGAGCCGAGCACCGCACCGATCGGCATCACCCCACCGCCCATCGCCTTCCCCAGGCACATCAGGTCGGGCTGCAGGTCCCAGAGCTCCGCCGCGAACATCCGCCCGGTCCGGCCGAACCCGGTCTTGACCTCATCGAGGCAGAGGAGCCAGCCGTGCTCGTCGCAGAGCTCCTTCAAGGCGGTCCAGAAGCCGGCCGAAGGTACGACGACGCCACCGGAGCCCAGCACCGGCTCGATCACCACACCCGCCACCTCCGCCGGGTCGATGGCGTGGAAGAGCATCTGGTCACGGATGAAGTCGACGGTGCTGTCGCCCGAGCCGCCCGGACGCGGCGGTGCGAACAGCGACCGGAAGGGACGGGGGTACGGCGCGTGCGCGAACCCACCTCCCAGGCCGCGGACCCCCTGGCCGATCTCGTGGTGCTCGGCACCGAGTCCGGCCGCGGTGGTGGACTCCCCGTGGAACCCACCGTAGAAGCCGAGGATCACCTGGCGTCCGGTCGCGCGGCGCATGAACCGTACGGCGGACTCCACCGCCTCGGTGCCGTTCAGCGCCAGGTCGACCCGGGTCAGGCTGGCCGGCGCGATGTCGATCAGCCGGCGGGCGAGCTGGGTCATCAGCGGGTTCGTGACGCCGTGGCTGTCCTCGTTCCCGAACGCCAGGAGCTGCTCGCGGGCTGCCTCGACCAGGTCCTCGCGGCCCGCGCCGAAGGGCACCGACGCCGACGAGCTCACCAGGTCGACGAACACGTTGCCGTCGAGGTCCTCCACCAGCCAGCCCGACTTGCGCGCCGCCACGAAGGGGTAGGAGCCGTGGGTCTGCCCGGCGTAGAAGACCGCGCGCTGGGCCTCGATCTCGGCGCGCGAGCGTGGCCCGGGCAGCGGCCCGGTCACGCGGGGTGCCTGGTCGGGCGTCAGGTCCAGGGATCGTGGCATCGTCAACTCTTCCGTGGTGTTGAGGGGCACGCTAGGAGGCCAGTCCGTCGGGGTCGAAGACCGGCTGACCGTCCACCAGGGTCAGCCGCGTCCTGCCCAGTGTCTCGGGGTCGTGCTCCGAGGTCAGCAGATCACGGTCGAGCAGGACCAGATCGGCCAGCGCGCCCACCCCGACGCGTCCGGTCACGCCGTCGAGGCCGTTCACGTACGCCGACCCCGCGGTGTAGGCGTCGATGATGTCCTCCACGCGCATGCGCTCGTGCGGCATCAGGACCTCCTGGGTCGGATCGTTCGAACCGGCCGCGGTCCGGTGCACGGCGACGAAGGACCCGAGCAGCGGATCGGCGCTGCTCACGGGCCAGTCGCTGCCACCGGCGAGCCGGGCACCGGTACGCCGCAGACTCTCGAACGGGTACCACCACTGCGTGCGCTCCTCGCCGAGGTGCTGGTTCTCCCCGATCAGCTCGTCGTTGAGCTCGGCCCACAACGGTTGGAGGTTCGCCGTCACATCGAGTGCAGCGAAGCGTGGGATGTCCTCGGGGTGAACCAGGCAGACGTGCGCGATGTGGTGTCGAGCAGGTGTCGGGCCGTTGACGGCGCGGGCGTGCTCCACGGAGTTCAGTGCCTCGCGGACGGCTCGCTCCCCGATGGCGTGGAAGTGAGCGCCGAAGCCGAGCGCATCGAGCTCGGTCACCGCATGGGTGAGGTCCTCGGGAGAGAGGAAGAGGTCGCCGCACCCGCACGGCCGACCGTCCTCGGGGTCGACGTACGGCTCCAGGACGGCGGCGCTCTGGTTGCCGGTGGTGCCGTCGGCCATGATCTTCACGGCCGGCACCGTGAGCCGGCCGACGGTGGCACGACGGCGCTGCTCCACGAACCGCTCGATCTGCTCCGGTCCTTCGTCGCGCTCCCACCAGAGCGCCGCCGCGACCCGGGCCGTCAGCGCGTCGTCACCCGCGAGGTTCACGTACGCCGCCAGCGTCTCGGGCGTGGTCCAGGCGTCCTGCCAGGCGGTCACCCCGAGCGAGTGGAAGTGCCCCTGTGCCGCCAGGATCGCCTGCTCGTAGTCCCCCTCGGTCGGTTGCGGCACCACGGACTGGATCGCGATCGCCGCTCCCTCGTGCAGGACGCCGGACAGCGTCCCGTCCGGACGTCGGCCCAGGCGTCCGTGCTCGGGGTCGGGCGAGGCGTCGTGGAGTCCCGCACGCTCGAGGGCCATCGTGTTGACGAAAGCGTCGTGACGCCCACCGCTCACGAAGTACGCCGGTCGGTCGGGCGCGATCTCATCGAGCAGCTCCCGGTCGAGGCGGTCGCCCATGATGAAGAACTCCCAGCCGGCACCGAGCAACCACTCGCCCGGGGCCAGCGATCCGACGTACTCACGCATGATGCGCACGACCTCCTCGACGGAGGGTGCACCGGTGACGTCGCAACGGATCGTCTCGATGCCGCCCATGGGCGGGTGCGCGTGCGCGTCCTGAAAGCCGGGCAGCAGGCTGGCGCCTCCGCCGTCGACGACGGTGGTGCCCGCACCGGCACGCGGCAGGACCTCCGACTCGGCCCCGACCGCGACGACCCTCCCCGCCTGCACGGCGAGGGTCGTCGCGTCCGGATGTCTCCAGATGGCGGCGTTGCGGACGATCAGGTCAGCAGACACGGACACGTCCCGCCAGGTCCTGGCGAACCGTTGGGATCACGACGACTTGACCTCCTGCCAGAGGCTGGTCCAGGCGTCCATGTCGGCGGGACTGTCGAACGTCGCCGAGCTGCGGTAGTTCTGGACGTTGTCCTGTCCACTGGCCGTGCTCACCGCCTTCGACAGCTCCTTGGCCGAGCTGCGGTTGGAGACGAGGTAGCTGAACTTCTTGGCCTGCACCGTCTGGACCGCCGGCGACAACGCGTAGTTCAAGAACGCGTACGCCGCATCGAGGTTCTTGGCGGACGACGCCAGTGCGTAGCCGCAGGTCCACGCCAGGGGCGGGTCCATGGGGGCGAACGCCACGTCCTCGCCGTCGACCTGTCCGATCATGGTCACGTCGGTCGGCACGAGGTCGATCTCGTCGTTCTTCCACAGCGTGGTGACGGCCGACCCGTCGTAGTAGCTCGCCACGTGGTCCTTCTGCTTGATCAGCAGGTCCTTGACCTGGTCGAGCTGGTCCGCCGTCATGTCCTGAGGCGTGTCGACCCCGAGCGCGAGACCGGCGGTGATGATGTTGGTCAGCGGGTCGTCCGGCGTACCGATGCGCTTGTCGGTCGTGTAGAGGTCCATCCACGAGGTCGGTGGCGTCGAGAACACCGACGGCCGGTAGATCAGACCGTAGGCCCCACCCACCATCGGCAGCATGAAGGTCTTGCCGTCGACGTCGACTCCCTTGACCTGCTTGAAGAAGGGGTAGATCTCGTCCCAGCCGTCGATCCGCGAGGTGTCGATCGGCTGCAGCGAGCCGTTCTCGATCTCCTGGTCGACCGGGCCGGCACAGGTGTTCACGATGTCGGTCTCGAACCCACCCTTGAGCTTGGCGACTGCTGCCGTGTCGCCGGCGATCTCGGCCTTCTCGACATCGACGTCGGGGTACTGGTCGAGGAACGGGTCGAACGTATCCGGGTCGAACGCGTCGGTATAGGCGAAGATCCGCAGCGTTCCGCTGACCCCTCCCGACGAGCCGTCGCCTGCGCTCGCGCTCTTGCTGTCGTTGCCACCGCAGCCCGCCAGCATGAGGGAGGCAGCGGCCAGGGTGGCCGCCATTCCCCGCGTGACGCTTCTTGTGCTCACTCTTCCTCCTGTAGGTGCTGACCCGAGCTCGTGGTTTGTCAGGTACGTGAAAACCGCCGCGTCACCCACTGAGCGCCCACGACGAGCGCCATCGACACGACGAGGAGCAGGGAGGCGGCCGCCGATGCGGAGGGCCAGTCGCCCACCTGGAGCAGCTGGTCGCTGACGAAGTTTCCGACCATGAGCGAGGACGGCCCGCCGACCAGGGCCGGGGTCGCGAAGTCGCTCAGGACGGGGACGAACACGATGATGAACGCGCCGAGGATGCCGGGCGCCGACATCGGCAGCACGACCGAGCGGAACAGGGCGAACCGCCCGGCGTACAGGTCGCGCGACGCCTCCACGAGCGAGGCGTCGATGGAGCGCATCGCCGAGTAGATCGGGATCACGACGTACGGCAGCCACCCTGCGGTCAGGACGATCACCACGGCGAAGCGGGAGAACAGCAGACCGTGGATGGGTGCGTCGGTCAGCCCGATCCCCATCAGGGTCTTGTTCACGATGCCGTGCGTCCCCAGCAGCGCGTACCAGGAGTAGATCCGCACGATGTCGCTGATGCTCCCGGCCAGCACCAGCAGCATCAGCACCGGGAGCCGCCAGTGCGGCCGCACCCGGAAGCGGATCAGGTAGGCGAGGGGGTACCCCATCAACAGCATGAGGCCGAAGCTCATGCCGGCGATCTCGAAGGACTGGCGCACGGTGTTCAGCAGGTGCCCGGTCCCGAGGACCTTGTCGTACGCCGACCACATCGAACCGCCGTCATCCGGTCGGACCGAGCGCCCCAGCAGACCGACGAGCGGTGCGTAGAAGAAGGGCACCAGGGCGAGCAGGCTGAGGGGCAGCATCCAGATCGCGGTCCGCTGCACCCGGCTCCGGGACACTCGGCCGGGACCGACGGGTGCGGCGACGCTCGCCACGACGGGTGTCACAGCCATGTGTTCACCGCGTCCTTGTCACGCCGCGACAGGAACACCACGACGAGGAAGAAGACGACGTTGATGCCGAGCATCAAGGTCGACGCCGCGTTGACGATCGGCAGGTTCGACGCGTGGCGCAGCTCGCTGTACCCCCAGATCGGCACAGTTGCGTCGTAGCCGCTGACGAAGAACGTGACCACGAAGTTGCCGATGGACGAGACGAAGGCGAAGACCGCCGAGGTGACGAGCGGAGTCGCCAGCTGCGGGAGCACGATCCGGACGAGGACGCCGAGCTGCGAGGACCCGAGGTCCAGGCCGGCCTCCTCGACCGCCGACTCGAGGCCGACCAGGCCCGAGTAGAGGATCAGGGTGACCAGGGGGAAGGTCACGACCGTCTGCATGAGCACGATGGTCAGCAGCGACCCCTGCATGTTCAGCCACTGGAAGAACAACAGACCCGAGACGCCGATCACGAGCCACGGAACGACGAGGGGTACGGCGTGGACGGCGAGGGCGACCGTGCCCAGCCGGGCCGGCGCGCGGGCGATCGCGTAGGCGCTGACCATGCCCAGCACGATGCTGAGGCCGGTGACGACCACGGCGACCACGATGGTGTTCTGCATCGCGTCCATGGCCTCGCGGTCGTCGAACAGGGCGGAGAACCACTGCGTGGTGAAGCCCTCGAACGGCAGGCCCAGGGTGTCGCTGGAGTTGAAGGCGAACAGCACCAACGAGACCAACGGGGCGAACAGGAAGACCATGCACACGACCATGAACGCCCAGCCCGCGACACCCAGGCGGGGCTGGTTCGAAGCGTGCGGACGACTCAGGATGGTCAGCTCCTCGAGTTGCGATTCCTCGACACCGCTGGCCCCTCCGCCCCTGCAGACGCCCCTCCACGGCTGCGATTCACTCTTGCACACTGTCAACTTGTTGACAATCCTATTCCTGGCATTAGTCTGGTCGCACCTTCCGGTGACGTTCGAAGGAGCATCCCCTGTCCACGACCTCGGAGTCCTCCGTCGCGCAGCAGACGCCGTCGGCGTCCACGCCCGCGATCGAGATCCGGGGTGTGTCGAAGTGGTACAGCACCGATCCCGACGTCCCGGCCGCGGTCGACGACATCGACCTGACGATCGGCGCCGGTGAGTTCTTCTCGCTCCTGGGGCCCTCCGGATGTGGGAAGTCGACGACGTTGCGGATGATCGCCGGCTTCGAGCATCCGGACTCGGGCGACATCCTCCTGGGCGGCGTCAGCGTGGTGAGCAAGCCTCCGAACCGGCGCGACATCAACATGGTCTTCCAGAACTATGCGCTGTTCCCGCACCTGTCGGTCTTCGACAACATCGCCTACGGCCTGAAGCGGCATCGGGTCGCTCGCTCCGAGATCGCGCGTCGGGTCGGCGAGGTGATCGACCTGATGGAGCTCGGTCCTACGGCGAAGCGTCGGCCACGAGCACTGTCGGGCGGTCAGCAGCAGCGAGTCGCCCTGGCTCGCGCCCTGGTGAACCGGCCGAAGGCGCTGCTTCTCGACGAACCCCTCGGAGCCCTCGACCTCAAGCTCCGGCAGGCGATGCAGACCGAGCTCAAGCGCATCCAGCGCGAGGTCGGCATCACCTTCGTCTACGTGACCCACGACCAGGGCGAAGCGCTGGTGATGAGCGACCGGATCGCAGTCATGGACGCCGGCAGGGTGCAGCAGCTCGGTACGCCGAAGGACATCTACGAACGTCCGGCCAACCGCTTCGTCGCCGGATTCATCGGGTCCTCCAACCACCTGACCGGCACGGTGAGCTCCATCGAGGACGGCATCGCGACGGTCGACGTCGGCGCGGACGATCGCCTGGTGGTGCCCGTGCGCGAGGGGCTCGTCGAGGCCGGTCACGAGACCCACCTGACGGTCCGCCCGGAGAAGATCACCCTCGCGCCCGTCTCCGATCCGGCCACGAGTCAGTGCCGGCTACGCGGGCGGGTCGCCGAGATCGCGTTCCTCGGGACCTACACCTCCTACCAGGTCCACACGCTGACCGGCGCCACGATCGTCGTGCACCGTCAGAACCTCTCCGAGCACATGTTCACGCCCGAGGTCGGTGACGACGTCCAACTGCTCTGGGCCGCCGCGAACACCCACGCCCTGGCGTGATCAGGAGGGCAGCTCGCGGCAGCGCGTGACCACGTCGGCCAGGATCCGGGCCGAGGTGACGATCTCCCCCACGTCGATGTGCTCGTCCGGCCGGTGCGCATAGCGCAGCGTCCCGGGACCGAAGACGACGGCACTGGAGCCGGTCTCGGCGAAGCTGTGCGCGTCGGTCCACGAGGGCATGGCCGCCTGGACGGGTTCGCGTCCGGTCACGCGGCGTACGGCGTCTCCCAGGAGGGAGGCGACCGGCGCGTCGGGTGGTGTCAGGACAGGGTCGACGGCCTCGATCAGCTCGAAGGACGCACCCCACCGCTGACAGAGGTCCTCGATCTCCTGCTGCGCCTCGGCCGCGTCGCCGACCCCGCCCAGCCTCGCCACGATGCGGAGTCGCGCGGAGTCCGGGACGACGTGCAGGTCGGAGCCGCCCTTGAACTCCTGGACGAAGGCGACGTTGTTCATCGTGTCGGGCAGCTCGGGATGGCTCCGGTTCAGGACGGGAAGCGCGAGGAGCTCCCCCGCGAGATCGAACGCCTTGTGCACGGCGTTGTCGCCCAGCTCGGGCCTTGAACCGTGGTGCGAGCGACCGGGCACGGTGATGAAGCACTCCAGGGCGCCGGCCTCGGCGACGCAGATCTCGAGCTCGGTCCCCTCGAGCGCGATGACGTGGCGCGGCCGGGTGAGCGCGGCGAGTGCGATCGAGCCGTTTCCGTCCTCCTCCTCGTCGACCGTGAGACCGACGGAGACGGGGAGCTGGGCGAGGTCGACTCCGTCGTCGGCGACGAGGCGGAGGGCCAGGAGGCAGGCCACGACGGAGCCCTTGTCGTCCAGCGCGCCGAGGCCGTGCACGGTGTCGCCGTCGACGATTGCCCGCCCGTCCCACTCCCAAGCAGCGGCCACGGTGTCCATGTGTGCGGTGAGCATCAGCGAGGCGTCCTCGGCGCCGATGAGCAGGTTGGGACCGTAGCCCGGCACCTCCTGCCGGCGTACCGGGAGACCGAGCTCGCGGGCCAGTTGCTCCAGGCGGTCCGCGATCGCGTGCTCGTCACCGCTGACCGACGGGATCTCGATCAGCTCGACGAGCAGGTCCCGCGCCCACGCGAGCGCGTCGTCCGTGTCGCTCACCGCCGGCGCGTGCCACCGTCCGGGATCGCGCGGTCGAGCAGGCTCGTCGCCTCGGGCGGCGGGTCGGAGGCGACCTCGCGGATCACGTCGGCGACCGTCTGACAGGACCACTCGAACAGGTCGATGGGCATGTTGAGGGGCGGCTGCATCCGGTAGACCCACTTGCCGAGCTGGGTCACGCCGAGGACTCCGCGGCGTACCGACTCCTGGTGGACCACACGATGGAACTCCGGCGCCGGCTTGATGGACTCCTTGTCGGTGACGAACTCGATGCCGATGAAGGCGCCGAGCATCCGCACGTCGCCGACCTGGGGCACGTCGTCCACGAGCGGCGTCAGGATCCGTCGGGCCGACTCCTCGATCCGCGCCACGTTGGCCAACGTCTCGCCGTTGGTCAGCAGGTCGATGCCCGCCGAGGCCCCGGCGCAGGCCGCCGGTGTCCAGGCGAAGGTCCCACCACCGTGCACGTCGGTACTGGCCATCACCTCCTCGGTGGCCATCACCGCGGCGATCGGCTGTCCGCCGGCGGCGATGCCCTTGCCCAGCAGGAGGATGTCGGGTCGCAGGTCCCAGTGCTCACCGGCGAAGAGCGTGCCGCACCGACCCATGCCCGTCTGGACCTCGTCGAGGATCAGGCGCCAGCCCCATCGCTGACAGGCCGCGGTCAGCCGCTCCCAGAAGGCGGCCGACGGGATGTGGATGCCGCCCTCGCCGAGCACCGGCTCGATCAGGACGCCCGCGATCTGCTCCGGCTCCACCTGGTGCACGAGGAGCCACTCCTCGATGAAGTCCATGTACAGGGTGTCGTCGTACGGGCCGGGGCCGCGGTGGAACGGCGCCCGGAACTGTTGGGGGTACGGCGCGAACACGAGCCCGCCGACGTACGCCGAGTTGGCACTGTTCACCTCGGCCAGGTCGGTCGAGACGCTCGCGGTCAGATAGGTGACCTCGCCGTGGTACTGCCCGTGGAAGACCAGGATCATCGGGCGGCCCGTCGACTCACGGGCCAGCTTGACGCCGGCCTCGACGGCGAGGGTCCCGCTCAGCGACACCATCACTCGGGTGATGCCGGGTGGCGCGATGTCCACGAGCTTCTCGGCCAGCTCGATCGCCACGTCGTTCTGGACGTAGTCGGTGATCTCCATGCCGTACCGGCGTTGCGCCGCAATGACCGCCTCGGTCACGCCGGGGGTCGGCGTGCCGTAGGGGGAGGCGCCCCAGGCGGAGACGAGGTCGGCGAAGACGTTGCCGTCCACGTCCTCGATCACGTGGCCGACCTTCCGGGCCTCGACGAAGGGCACCTCGTCGTGGTCCTGCAGAGGGGCGGCCGCGACCTTGTCCATCCGCGCGAACATCGCCGCGCTCTTCGGGCCCGGCAGTGGGGTGTTGACCTGTGGCCACAGCTCACTCATGGTCATCGCTTCCTGTTGTCGAGACGTTGGCGGAGCCACCTCGGTCCGCGGCGGAGATCGCTCAGGGCCTCTCCGGCGCAGTTGCGTCCGTTGGCGCCGCTGACGCCGCCACCCGGATGTGTCCCCGCCCCGCAGAGGTAGAGCCCCGCGATCGGTGTCCGGTAGTCGGCGTAGCCGCGCACCGGTCGGTTCATGAACAGCTGGTCGGGGGCCATCTCCCCGTGCAGCGCGTGACCACCGGTCAGTCCGAGCACCCGCTCGAGGTCGAGGGGTGAGAGGACCTGGCGATGCAGGACCGAGGACGACAGCCCCGGGAAGTAGCCGTCGAGCTCCTCGAGGACCCGGTCGGCGACCTGCTCCTTGGTCGAGTCCCAGTCACCCTCCGCGAGCGAGTAGGGCTGGGAGTTGATGTCGATGGTGGCGACGTGCTTGCCCTCGGGGGCCAGCGAGGGATCGTGGACCGTCGGGAAGCACATCTCGATGTGCGCGCCGGTGGCCGCGATCCCGGCGCGCGCCTCGGCCTGTTGGCGGTCCAGGACGTCGAGGGTCGGGCCCAGCTCGAGCACACCGTGGTGGTACGGCTGCGCCCCGGTGCCCGGCAGAGCCGCGGCGGCCGGGAGGCGGTCGAGCGCGAGGTTGATCTTGATGCTCGTCCCGTCCGAGCGGATGTTGCGCACCGCACGGAGGAACTCGGCCGGGAGGTCGGCAGGGTCACACAAGGACTCGAAGGTGTGCCGAGGATCCGCGCCCGACAGGACGATGCGACTGTCGACGCTCGTTCCGTCCGCGAGCAGCACCCCCGTGGCCGTGACCGCGTCCCCGGAGCCGCGCGTGAGGATCCGGTCCACCCCGACACCCGTGCGGATCTCCGCACCGGCCTCGCGTGCGGCCTCCGCCATCTTCACCGTGACCTGTCCCATGCCACCCCGCACGAAGCCCCAGCGACGCAGCCCGCCACCGGGTTCATGGGAGACGTGGTCGTGCAGGAGCACGTACGCCGTGCCGAGGGTGCTCGGGCCGTTCAGGCTGTCGTTGATCGAGTGCCAGCCGAGCGCCGCCTTGACGTACGGCGACTCGAACCGCTCGCTCAGGTAGTGGTCGGCGGACGTCGTCAGCAGGAAGAGCGCCTCGTCCAGGTCCTTGCGACTGCGGACCGCGCTGCGGAGCATCGACATCAGCGTGCGGCTGTCGCGTCGGTGCAGGTCGCCGACGTTGAACGCCGTCAGGTCGAAGGTCGGCACGAGCAGGCCGGCCAGGCTGAGGAGCTGGTCCTCGACCTCGGTCAAGGCGTGGGCGTCCGCGGGCGAGAAGCGGCGTACCGCCTCCGCCGCCAGCTCGGGGTCGTCGTCCAGCAGGAGGTCGGCGCCGTCCGGGAAGAGGTTGAGCGAGGGTCCGGCGTCGTCGGTGACGACACCTCGCTCGCGCAGACGCAGATCGGTCCAGATCGCGGGCCGGAGCATGCTCAGGATGTAGGCGCCGGTCGAGGCGCGGTATCCCGGGGCGAACTCCTCGGTGACGCACGCCCCGCCGACGATGTCGCGGCGCTCCACGGCGAGCACCTTCAGGCCGGCGCGCGCGAGGTAGAAGGCGGCCACGAGTCCGTTGTGCCCGGCTCCCACCACCACCACGTCGTACGAGCCGGCGCTTCCCACACCCAGGACGCTATTGAGGCTGAGCAGGATTGTCAACAATCTGCTGTCGACAATCGGTCGACGCGGGCGGTACCTTCGCGGCGTGCGGGTCGTCGTCGTCGGAGCGGGGGCATGGGGGCTGCCGACGGCCGCCGAGCTGGTACGCCGTGGACACGACGTCACGATCGTGGATCGCCTATCGACCCGGGAACCAGCTGTCGTCGTCGAGCGGCCCCACCCGGCTGTGGCGGGTCGCGGATCCCGATCCCGCGGCGATCCGGTTGGGACGTCGTGCGAGCTCGGCCATGGAGCGCCTCGAGACCCGGCTCGGCCGCGCCCTGCACACCAGCCCCGGCATGATCTGGCGCGACACGACCGCCTCCCTTCAGCAGATCCACGAAGCGGTGGTGGCCGAGGGTGTGGCGCACACCGAGATCCCGGCCGGCTCGGTTGCCGAGTTCTTTCCCGGCCTCGAGCCGGACGAGCGGGACGCCCTGTGGTTCCCGGAGGCGGGTTCACTGCTGGCGGCGGACGCGATCGCCGGGTACGTCGAGCTGTTCGAGCGCGACGGCGGGCGTCTCGTTCTTCGGGGCGGAGGTCACGTCCGTGCGGAGCACGGGCTCCGGCGCGACGATCACCCTGGACGACGGTCGGGTGCTGGACGCCGATGCCGCCGTGGTCTGCGCCGGTCCCGGTACGCCGGCCCTGCTGCCGGACATCGGTCTCGAGATCCCGCTGCTCGCCTTCCTCGAGCAGGTCGTGCACCTCGGAGACGCCGGCGGGTCCTCGGCCTCCGATCGCGCTGCCCTGTCTCTTCGACGGTCCCACGCGAGGGAGAGGCGGGCGTCTACGCGATGCCGACGCCGGGCGTCGGCTACAAGATCGGCATCGACAGTCCCTTGCGCGAGCTCGTGCCGGGAGACGACGACCGCACTCCCGACCCGGAGCGCACCCGCGCCATCGTCAGGTGGGCCGACCGCAACCTGACGTCACCACAGCGCGAGGTCGTCGACGAGCTCGTGTGCTGCTGGACGGACTCGCCGGACGGCTGGTTCGTGATCGATCGGGTCGACTCCGTCGTCGTCGCCTGCGGCGACTCCGGGAAGGGTTTCAAGTACTCGCCCGCGATCGGCGAGATCCTGGCCGACGTCGTCGAGGGCGCGCCGATGGACGCCGATGTCGCGGCGATGTCGGGGCGACGGTTCGAGGGCCGCTCCTTCTCGGCCTGGACGCCGACCAGCTCGGGTCTCGCGCGCAGGCTGAGCAGCGGCGTCAGGACTCGAGCCGGCTGATCCGCGACAGGCGGTAGGCCACGGCCGCCACCAGCCCGGACAGCACCAGGAGCACGAAGCTGAGCGCGGCACCGCCGGCGAGGTCACCGCGGGTGAGGATCAGGTCCTGCACGGCCTGCCCGAGCATGTAGCCGCTGGTGCCGCCGACCATGGTCGGAGTGGCGAAGTCCGTGAACAGCGGGATGTAGACCAGCAGGATCGCGACGAAGATCCCGGGCGCCGACAGGGGCAGGAGGATGCGGCGCATGATCGTCCACCAGCCCGCTCCGAGATCGGAGGCGGCCTGGAAGAGGTTCGCGTCGATGGCCTTCATCGAGGCATAGATCGGGATCACCGTGTAGGTGATCCAGCTCGTCGAGAGCACCACGATGACGGCGAAGTTGTTGAACAGCAGGGCGTCGATCGGCTTGTCGATGATGCCCGCCCACTCCAACGACCCGTTGATGATCCCGTTGCGTCCGAGCAGGATCCGCCACGCATAGATGCGGACGACCGGGTTGAGCCCGTCCAGCACGACCAGGCCGAGCACCATCGGCAGCTCCCACTTGCCCGCCTTGAACGCCATGACGTAGGCGAGCGGTACGCCGACCACGAGCTGGGCGACCATCGCCGAGGTGGCGATGACGATCGTCGTCTTGGCGACGTGCCAGTAGAGCGGGTCGTGGAAGAGCTCCGTGTAGTGGTCGAACGTCCAGACGTTCTCCTGGTTGGCGATGCCGAGCCCGATGCTGATCAGGAAGAGGATCACCATCGGGATCAGGAACAGCACGATCAGCACGGCCATCGGTGCCGTCAGGTAGGCCGCCGGCAGCCAGCGCCGTCCGGCTCCGCCCGCACGGGAACGGCGTGCGCGCGTGGTGGCGTCGGCCTCGGGGCCGGAGGGCAGCAGTGGGTCGGCGACGATGCTCATCCGCGGCCTCCCGCCACCAGCGAGGTGAGGTCGTCGCCGCTGCCGCGGTGCTTGCCCAGCCACTTGATCAGCAGGTAGAGCCCGTACACGCCCAGGACCTGGACCGCCGACACCAGCGTGGCGATCGCGTTCACGATGGGCAGGTTGTACGAACGCCGGAGGTCCGAGAACACCCAGACCGGGAAGGTCTCCTCGTAACCGCCGTTGAAGAAGCTGATCTCGAAGTTGTTGAACGACCAGGCGAAGGCGAAGATCAGCGACGCCGCCAGGGCGGGGGTGAGCTGGGGCAGCACGATCTTGGTCATCAGCTGCCAGCTGCGAGGCCCCGAGGTCGATGGCAGCCTCCTCCTGGGACCTCTCGAAGCGCACCAACCGCGCCGAGACCAGGGCGGTGACCAGCGGGAAGGTGACCGCGATGTGCATGAGGATGATCGTCTTCAGGACAGCTCGACGTCGAGGTAGACGAAGAACACCAGGCCGCTGACGCCGATCACCAGCCACGGCACGACGAGCACCGCGCCCAGCAGCCCCGCCCACAAGCCCCTGCCTCGGAAGCGGAACCGGGTGATGCCCCACGCGGACGCCGTCCCGAGGATCACGCAGGACGGCGCGACGATCGCGGCGACGATGACGGAGTAGCGCAGGGAGTCCCGGACCCCTTGGTCGTTCAGCGCCATCTTGTACCACTCGAGCGTGAACCCCTCGAAGGGCAGCGAGATGATCGTGGAGTCGTTGAACGAGAAGGCTGTGAGCAACGCGATCGGCCCGATCAGGACGATCAGGACGACGGTGACGAGCGCGAGCGCCAGGACGTCTCCGAGGCGGAGCCGATGGCTCACCCGGCCTTCACCTCCTGCCAGGCCTTGCGCCAGGTGTCGGCGTTCTCCGGTGCGGTCTCGGGATATGCGCCCTTGAGGCTCCGAGGGTCGGCCATGTCGGTGTAGTGGTCCTCGACCAGCGGGACGGCCTTCGGGTTCATCATCACGTACCCGCTGTTGCCGAACAGGGCCTGCGTCGGGGGTGACGTGGCGTCGTTGATGAACGCGTACGCCGCGTCGACGTTGTCGGCCTTGGAGCTGATGGCCAGACCGCAGACCCAGGAGAGCGCGCCCTCGTCGGGCAGGGCCCAGGCGACGTTGCCGCCACCCTTCTGGATGTCGTCCGCCGTGGCCCGTCCGCCGTCGGAGAGGATGATCTCGCCGGACTTGAACATGTTGGCCATGTCGGAGTCGGACTGGGCGAAGGCCCGGAACTGGCCGTCGTCGCGCAGCTGCATCAGCGCGTTCTTCGCCTCCTCGACCTGGTCGTCGTCGAGGTTCATCGGGTCCTGGTTGCCGTTGCGCCAGGGCCCACTCCGCGATCGGCGGCAGCCAGTAGCCACCGTCCATCGCCACCCGCCCCTTGTACTGCGGGTCGAAGAGGTCGGCCCACGAGTCGACGCCGTTCGGGAACGCGGTCTTGTCGTAGATCAGGCCGACGGCGCCGGCCTCCTCCGGCACCATGGTGACCTCACCGTCGTTGGTGACACCGGCCGCGTCGCGGAACGTCGGGTCGAGGTCGTCCCAGTGGGTGAGCCGGGACGTGTCGATCGGCGCCAGCATCCCGGCCTCCACCAGCGGCCCCTGCTCGTCGAGGCAGAGCTCGATCACGTCGGCCCGGAACCCGGCCCGGATCTTCGCGGCCGCCTCGTCGTTGCTCTCGAAGGTGGCCGTCTCGAGCTTGACGTCCGGGTACGCCTTCTTGAAGTGGGCGATCTTGGAGTCCGCCACGGTGTCGGAGTAGGTGAACGTGTGCAGGGTGCCGGACGGCGCGCCGCCCTTGCCACCGGAGTTCGAGCCGCCGTCCGAGCCGCACGCCGCCAGGCCGAGGGCCAGCACTGCCAGGCCGGCTGTGGCCAGCCGGAGGTTCCGGGTCGTCGTCACTGTCCTTGCCCTTCGTCGTCCGCGGATGTGGTCGGTGTGTGCACCGGCCCGATGACGTGCGCGCCGTCCGGGGCCCACGACAGGAGTACGTCGACGCCTCGCTCGATCCCGTTCAGCGCGCTGTTGCCGCTCAGCACGTGGACCACCAGTCGCTCACCCGTGGCGATCACCGCAGAGACATGCGTCGTCGACCCGACGTACACGACGTCGACGACCTGGCCACGCACCCGCGCATGGGTGTCCGGGAGGGTCACCTGGAGATCGGATGCAGACTGATCCGCTCCGGGCGCACCGTGATCTGCACGCGTGGGGCCGTCAGCGGCTCGTGCACCGCGGCGGTCAGTCGCTCGCCGTCGCCGACGCTCGCCACGAGCAGGGACTCGACCGTGGCCGGCTGGTCCAGGACGAGCAGGTTCGACGTGCCGATGAAGTCGGCGACGAACGCCGTCGACGGCTTCTCGTACAAGGTGCGGGGGTCGGCGAGCTGCTCCACCCGGCCGTCTCGCATCACCGCGATCCGGTCGGACATGGTCAGCGCCTCCTCCTGGTCGTGCGTCACGTAGAGGAACGTCGTGCCCGTGGCCCGGTGGACCTCTTTCAGCTCCGCCTGCATCTCCTTGCGGAGCTTGAGGTCGAGCGCACCGAGTGGCTCGTCGAGCAACAGCGCCTGGGGCCGGTTCACCAGCGCCCGTGCCAGGGCGACGCGCTGACGCTGGCCGCCCGAGAGCTGGGAAGGCCTGACGCTCGGACAGACCCGTGAGCTGCATCGTCGTGATCGCCGCGGCGATCCGCTCGGTGCGCTCGGCCTTGCCGAGCCGCTTGACCTTGAGCCCGAACGCGACGTTCTCCCCCACCGTCAGGTGAGGGAACAGCGCGTAGTCCTGGAAGACCATGTTCAGCGGACGCTTCGCCGGGGCCTGGTGGGTGATCTCGGAGCCTCCGAGCAGGATCGATCCCGCCGTCGGGCGCTCGAAGCCGGCCACCATCCGCAAGGTCGTGGTCTTGCCACAGCCACTGGGTCCGAGCAACGAGAAGAACTCCCCGTCACCGATCGAGAGGTCGAGGTCGTCGACCACGGTGTTCGTCCCGAACGTCTTGCTGACGCCGACGATCTGGATCGTTCTGGTGGACATGGCTGCCGGCCGTCTCAGCGACCGCGGGTCTGCGGCGGGTGGGAGACACGCGCACGCCAGCACGCGACCTGGCGCGCCGTACCGTCGGGATCGGGGAAGGCCGCGACCCTCTCCTGGTGGCCGAGCCAGACGTGGGACACGTGGCGGTCCTTTCGCGGTGGTGACGATCCCAGTGAGTCTCACGATCGTGGTGACGCTAGGTCGTGGCCGGATGGTTGACAATGCCAAGGATGAGTCGCGTCGACGGGGCACGCGACTCATCCCGACCTCACAGGCCGAGGCTCTCCCAGTCACCGGTGATGGCACACGTGATGCCCGGGACCTGGATGTTGACGAAGAGCCACTTGCCGTCGGGGCTGAAGCGCGGCCCGGCGAACTCGCCGAAGCCGATGCCGTCGCCGGCCGACGGTCCGTCGTCGGGGACCGTCGGGTCGTAGATCTTGCCGGACGCCTCGAGGTAGTGCTTCTGGATGCCGACGAGGTTCTGCGCGATGTTGATCAGATCCCCGTTCGGCAGCAGCGCACGGACGAAGTTGTTGACGATGTTCCCGTCCTCGGCGATGACGATGGCGCCGTTCGGGCTCGTGCACATGTTGTCGGGGCCGTCGAGCTGGCTCTTGTCCTCGGACTCGAAGAGCAGCTCGAGGTCGCCACGCTCGTCGAGCGTGCCGACGTTCTTGCGCGGGGTGTACTGCCACACCTGACCGCGTCCGACGTCGCCGCCGTCGCTCGATCCGAAGACGACCGACTCGTCGCGCATGGTCGCGCCCTCGCCGCCGAGGAACTTCGCCGCACCCTTCGCCCGGCCCTGCTTGTAGACCGCCGACGCGTCGTGGTCTGCGCTCTTCGGGTCCGGGTCGTCGATGGTGACCCAGTTGCAGTTGAGGACCGCACCCACGGTCTGGCCGGTGATCGTGTTGTAGCGGGGCTGGCCCTTCACCCGCAGCATCTGCAGCACGCCCTTGCGCAGATGGCCGATCTGCTCCGGAACGAAGCGGTAGAAGCCGTCCGGGCCTTCGTCCTCGGTCAGGTAGACCACTCCGGTCTCCGGGTCGACCGCGCCGGCTTCGTGGAGGAAGCGGCCGAGCTTGCGGTAGGGCTGGGTCAGGACGGGCTCGTTGTTGGCCGGGTCGACCTCGAACACGTAGCCGTGCGGCTTCTTGCGCCCGTCCTTGGTGCCGACCACGGTCTCCTCGCAGGTGAGCCAGGTGCCCCAGGGCGTCGGCATGCCCGCGCAGTTCGTGTCCGTGCCGTTCAGGCTCACCCAGGAGCCGAGGAGCTCCGCCGTGTCGGCGTCGATCTCGAGGGTGGTGGTGCCGCCCGGGGCCTTGCGGTCGTACGCCGTGTGCGGGACGCCCATCACGGTGCCGGCCGGGATGTCGTTGCCCTCACCCAGCTCGTGGTTGCGCACGAGCCGCAGCTTGCCGTTGCCCATGTCGAAGCAACCCATGCCGTCGTGGATGGGTGGGGTGATGAAGCCGTCGCTCATCGCTGAGCCGAACTCTCCGAACGTCTGGTAGGTGAAGCCAGGGGGCAGGGCCAGCTCGGGACCCGCCTTGACCAGCCCGGCGGCCCTGGCCCCGGTGCTCGTCGTACGCCGAGCCATGGTCGCGGCACCCAGGGCCGGATCGGTCCGCATGACGAGGGCACTGCCCATCGCGGCTCCGATCACGCCCATCCTGACGAAACCGCGGCGCCCGACCTCGCCTCGGCGTCCCACCCCGTCGTCTCGGACCTCCAGGTCCGGATCGTGCATGGTCATGCGGGATCCTCCTTCACCACCGCTGTCGCGATGGGTCGAGTGTGAACTGTTGACAATCTACAAATCCGACTGTCGTCGGTCAACCCGCAATGTGGTGGAATCTCCCCCGTGCTGGACGAACAGGCGTTGCTGATCGCGATCCCGGTGCGCCATCTCGAGGCGGCTCTCGAGGCTCGGCGGCGAGCGCGTCGTCCTGCCGGCGGGTGGGCCGGGCGACCTCGACGCGACCGCATCCGGCGTCCCCGTGCTGGTGATGCCCACGGACGAGGACGACACCGAGATCTCCGCGGCGACCTGGCGTGCCACGTTCGTCCGGCGCGTGCCCTATACGCCGGGGTCACCCTGGCCCGAGGGTCTCCCCTCGTCGTGGACGGCGGAGCATCCGCCTCCCGTGCCGGAACCGGCTCCCGCGACGGCCGGACCGGAGGACGAACCCGACGAACCCGACGACGTCGAGGACATCGACGACGAGGACGCCGGGCCCCAGTCGTTCCTCGAGGTCGCCGAGCTGGCACCGATGCCTCGACCGGAGTGGTTGTTCGCCAACGAGCTGGTCGGCAAGCAGGCCCGCGGCGGGCGATACTTCCGGCCACGCGTCCCCACGCTCGTCACCGTGCCGGACTGACCGGCGGCTCAGTCCACGAGCGCCTTGACCTCGAGGTACTCCGCGAGTCCGAAGGACCCCATCTCTCGCCCGAGTCCCGACTGCTTGTAGCCGCCGAACGGTGCCCAGCCCGTGGCCTCGGCCCCGTTGAGGGCGACCCCACCCGCGCGGATGCGACGGCCGACCCGTTCGGCGCGCTCGCGACTCCCGGACCAGACGCCGGCCCACAGTCCGTAGTCGGTGTCGTTGGCGATCTCGACCGCCTGCGCCTCGTCGTCGTACGCGATGATCACCAGCACCGGGCCGAAGATCTCTTCGCGCGCGATCACCATGTCGTTGGTGACGTCGGCGAAGACCGTCGGGCTGACGAAGTACCCGTCCCCCGACCGCGCCGGAGCATCGTCACCCCCCGCCCTCAAGGTGGCACCTTCCGCCACCCCGCGGCGGATGTAGGCACGCACCCGCTCCCGCTGCGCTTCGGACACCAAGGGGCCCAGCTGCGTGCCGGCTTCGAGCGGATCGCCGACGACCATGCCGTCGGCGATCTCGGCCGCGATCGTCGCGGCGCGGTCCGCCACTGCCCGCGGCACCAGCATCCGCGTCAACGCGTTGCACGTCTGCCCCGAGTTGGCGAAGCAGTCGTGCACGCCGTAGGCCACGGCCTCGTCGAGATCGGCATCGTCGAGGATGACCAGCGGTGACTTGCCGCCGAGCTCGAGGGTGACCCGAGCCACTCGCTCCATCGCGAGCGCGCCGATCCGCCGGCCGGCCCGACTCGAGCCCGTGAACGAGACCATGTCGACGTCGGGGTGGGCGACCAGCGGCTCGCCGACGGTCGGGCCGTCGCCGCTGATCAAGTTCAGGACGCCGGGCGGCAGCCCGGCCTCGTCCGCGATCTCGGCGAGCACGAAGGCATTGAGGGGAGCGACCTCCGACGGCTTGACCACCACCGTGCACCCGGCTGCGAGGGCTGGAGCGACCTTGGCCGCGATCTGGCTGAGGGGGTAGTTCCACGGTGTGATCGCGGCGACGACCCCTACCGGTTCCTGGAGCACCCGACCCCCGGCGACCTCGTCCTCGAACGGGTACGTCGTCGCGAGCTCGGCAGCGATCCGGAAGTCCTCCACCGGGATCTGGTCCTCGGCGCACTGGTCCTCCGGCATCCCCACCTCGAGGGCGATCAGCTCGGCGAGCTCGGTCGATCGTCGCTCGAGACCATCGGCGATCGCCGAGAGGTGACTGGCCCGGTCGGCGGCCGGGACCTCGGACCAGACCGGAAATGCCGCGGCCGCCGCGGCGACCGCGGCGTCGACGTCGGCCGCGGTACCGGCCGGCACCGAACCCATGGGGCGGGTCGTGGTCGGGTCGACGACCGCGATCGACTCGGTCCCGGTCGACCCGATCCATCGTCCGCCCACGTACAGCTCGTCCCGCGTGGTCTCGGTCCGTGCGCGTCGCCTCGTCGTCATCGCCGCCCGTCCCCTGCTAGTGTCGACAATCCGGCGATCATACGATTGCCGGGGCCATTGAACCACGACGAGAGGACCCGCCGGTGCCCGCGATCGCCAGCGTGGAGGTCATCGCGGCCGGGCCCGCGATGCCGGCCGTCCGGTTCACCGACGCGCTGCCCGCCGTCCAGACAACGGTGACCTTCGTGCTCATCACCGACGACGCCGGCGACATGGGAGTGGGCGCGGTCGAGTCGGACTCGTTCGGTGCCTTCGACCTCGGACCACTCGAGGCGCTCCGAACCGTGATCCCGGACTTGGTCGGCCACGACCCGTCCCGGCCGTCGGCCATCGCCGCGTTGTCCGCATCACGGTTGCCATCGGCTTCCCGCCAGGTGCCGTGTGCCGCGATCGAGGTGGCGTGCTGGGACCTGTTGGCACGCCGTGCCGGCCTGCCGCTGTGCCAGGTGCTGGGAGGCGCACGTGACGAGGTGCCGGCGTACGCCTCCCTGCCCTTCGAGAGTGACGCCGCGACCCTGCTGGACGTGCTGGACCACGTCACGGATGACGGCTACCGAGCCGCGAAGCTGCACTTGTCCGGCAACCCGACCGCCGACGTCGACATCGTGGCGCAGGCTCGCGGCGCCTTCCCCGCACTCGAGCTGATCGTCGACGCCGAGTCGGTCTACGACCGTGCTGGGGCCCGGTCGGTCGGCCGGGCACTGGACGACTTGCGGATCCGGTGGTTCGAGGCGCCACTTCCGGATCGGGACTTCGACGGCTACCACGACCTGAAGCGCTCGATCGCGACGCCGGTCGTCCCGGCCGGAGGACTGATCGACGACCCTCGGGAGATCGCGCGAGCGCTGCAGGCGGATGCCTGGTCGGCGGTCCGGACCCAGACCATGGAGGGCGGCGTCGGCCATGTGCGCGACCTGGCAGCGCTCGCCCGGGCCTTCGGACTCGAGGTCGAGCTGTGCAGCTACGGCACCACCGTCACCCAGGCCATCGACCTGCACCTGATCCTCGGCCTGGGGCTCGGCAGTTTCTACGAGCAGCCGTACCCGGTCGAGCCCTGGGCGTTCGGGACCCTGACTCCCGTGCTCGTGACCGACGGTACGGTGCGGGCACCCGACGGACCCGGCCTCGGCACGGAGCTCGACCGGGATGCCATCGACGACGCGACCCTCGGCCGCGCGAGCACGCGGTCGCGCTAGCGGGACAGGGTTCGTCAGCTCTCGGCGGGTGCCTGCTCGGCGTTGGTGAGCCGGGTCGCCGAGACGTCCATGTGGGCGGCCAGCAGTCGATCCGCCTCGGCGAGGTCGCGGGCGCGGATCGCGTCGAGGATCGCCTGGTGCTCGTGCACGACCTCCTCGCGCCCGGGGTAGAACGGCTCCAGCCGGACGATGCAGAGCTGGGACTCCGCCATCAGCGTCCGGAACATGCGATCGAGGCGGACGCTGCCCGCGGCGGCCACGAGGGCGAGGTGGAACTGCAGGTCGAGCTTGGTCATCTCGACCCAGTTGCTGTCGACGGCCGCGGCGAGCTGGTCGACCATCGACTGCAGGACGCCGAAGTCCTCGTCCGTCCCGGCGTTGACCACGAGTGCGGCAGCGGTGCGCTCGACCGCGGACCGGGCCAGGTAGATGTCGCGTACGTCGCTCTCCCCGAGGTCGACGACGAACACTCCTCGGTTGCGCTCGCCCCGCAACAGACCCTCCTGGAGCAGTCGCTGCATGGCCTCGCGGATGGGCCCCCGGCTGACCGAGAGCTGCTGCGACAGGGCGACCTCGGAGAGCTGCGTCCGGGGTGGGAAGGTGCCGTCGAGGATGCCTTCGCGCAACCGATCCGCCACGAGCACCGGCGTGCTCTCGAGACGTAACGGAGCCAGTTGACCCGCGTCGGTCATGGGAACTCCTGAGGTGGAAGGGTGTCGAATGTCGACAATGAGACGATTGTACGCCCACCGGGGTCGGGAAGGCGGGAGGCGCCCACCGGCGATCGCCCTCCGGACCGGTGCTGGTCAGCTCTCCAAGCGGAAGCCGACACCCCGAACGGTGACCACGTGCTCGGCGCTCCCGGCCTGCTCGAGCTTCTGGCGGAGGCGGCCGATGGTGACGTCGAGGGTCTTGGTGGAGCCGAACCAGCCCTCACTCCACACCTCGGCCATCAGCTGGGACCTCAGGACGACCTTGCCCCGGCTCGCCATGAGCACGGCCAGGACGTCGAACTCCTTGGCGGTCAGCGCGACCTCCTGGTCGCCGACCTGCACACGATGGGCGTCGACGTCGACCCGGAGCCGTCGGTCGTGCAGGGGCGCGGCCGCGCGCACCGTCGTACGCCGGAGCAGTGCACGCAGGCGGGCCAACAGCTCGGCGAGGCCGAACGGCTTGGCGAGATAGTCGTCCGCGCCGGCGTCGAGGCCGACCACGCGGTCGAGCTCGCGGGTGCGCCCGGTGAGCATCAGGACGGCACCCTGGTACCCGGCATCACGCAGGCGGCGGCACACGTCGAGGCCGTCCATGTCGGGCAGACCCAGGTCGAGGATCACGATGTCGTGGTCGTTCTTCTCGGCCGACGCGATGGCGTCCTGGCCGGTGGTCGCCTGGTCGACGGCGTACCCCTCACGCTCCAGCATCCTGATCAGCGGCGAGACGATTTCCGTCTCGTCCTCCACGAGAAGCACGCTGGGCGGCATGCGGGGAGCATAAGTCGCCACCGGCAACCGATTCGGCTCTCGATTCGCACGATCCAGGTCCGATGCGGCGTGGTTCCGCCCGCAGCGGGGCCTGCGGGCGGATCCACGGGCACGACCGACCCCCCCCCCCGGTGATCGGCGGCCGCCGGTACCACGCGGGTTGGAGCTCGCTGGTGACCGGGCACGGCCACGCTACGTAAGACAAGGCAACGATGGACACACAGCCCGTGCACGGGATGGTAACGAGGGAGAACGTCGTCAGGCGGTGAAGAGGTCGCCGTACTCCTGGACGCGTTCGAGCACCTCGTCGTACCGGAACTGGTCGAGCCCGACGGCGTCCTCGGCGCCTTGCTCGACCTCCTCCCAGGTGACCGGCGTGGCGACGAGGGGGCGTTCGACCCCTCGCATGGAGTACGGCGAGACCGTGGTCTTGGAGCCGGCGTTCTGCGACCAGTCGAGGAAGACCTTTCCCGACCGTTTGGCCTTGGTCATCGTCGCCGTCACCTGCTGGGGGTGCTCGGCCTGGAGCTCCTCGGCGATCGCCTTGGCCGTCTCAGAGGTCTTGTCGGAGTCGCGTCGGCGCGGGAGGTGGGCGTACAGGTGGAGGCCCTTGCTGCCGCTGGTGACCGGACGGGCGTCGAGCTTCCGCTCGGTCAGCTTGTCGCGCACCAGCAAGGCGACCTGGCAGCACTCGTGCAGTCCCGCGCCCTCTCCCGGGTCGAGATCGATGACGAGCCGGTCGGCGCCGCGGACCTTCCCCTTCTTGTCCACGGTCCACTGGTGGACGTGGAGCTCCAGCGCGGCGAGGTTGGCCGCCCAGGTGAGGGTGGCGAGGTCGTCGATGATCGGGAACACCAGCCGGTCTCCGTGTCGGCTCTCGCCGCGTGAGCCCGTGGTCGGGACGTCGGCGGTGCGCACCCAGCGCGGCGTACCGGCGGGGGCGTTCTTCTCGAAGAACCGGTCGCGCTCGACGCCGTGCGGCCAGCGGACGCGGGTGACCGGGCGGTCCTGCAGGAGCGGGAGCATGACCGGCGCGACCTGGGCGTAGTAGTTGATGACCTCGCCCTTGGTGGTGCCCGTGCGGGGGTAGAGGACCTTGTCGAGGTTGGACAGCTTGAGGGTGTGTCCCTCGACCTCGACGTGGACCTCCTCGCCTCCGGGTGGAGTCATCTGCCGACCGCCATGACCGGGACCCGGCGGGGTCGAGTCTGCGCATCATGGTGACCATGAAGGAGCGGGGTCCGCTGACGCAGCCGGCGGTCGCGCCTGAGCCGTTGACGTGGAGGAAGATGCCGGCGCCGCGGTGACGCACCTGGTCGTGGTTGTAGCTGGTCACGATCGAGAACTCGTACTGCACCGGGAAGTCGCGGAGCCGCTCGGAGCTGTTCTCGTGGCTGGCCGGCAGCCACCAGCGGAAGCCACCCTGCGCCTTGTTGCGGTAGCGGTTGTAGAAGCGGGAGCCGTTGTCCTCCACCCAGTAGTCGCCCTTGCGGATGCGCCGGTAGGGCAGGTCCCAGGACGTGCTTCGAGCGTGACGGCCGAACGCCGAGATCAGCCTCACCGTCCCGGACGGTGTGGTGCCGGTGCCCTGGTGGCGTTGCTTGGGCGCGACCAGACCGCCGTACCCGATGCGGCCGTCGCGGACGGTGAGGACCTTGCTCCAGTGACCGTCGCGCAACACCCAGTAGCCGATGCGGGCGTGATAGCCGCTGGTGTGGTTGACGGTGACCACCTGCTCGGTGCGCTCGTGCAGGGCGACCCGCACGCCGTCGAGGGTCACGTGGGTGACGTCGGCCTGCGCCGGCGTGGGCACGGCGAGCATGGTCACCACCAGCGCGGGCCCGGTGAGAGCCACCAACGCGAGCTTGCTCATGCCAGGTCCTCCGGGGTCAGGTCGGCGCGGGTGCCGACGTACGCCGGCTGCCGGATGCGGCCCTGGGCGGACGGTCCGAGGGACTCCACGTCGACGACCAGCACCGGCTCGACCCACGTCGTACCCACAGCGTCGAGCTTCGGAACCTCGTCGACGAACGGTGTGGTGTCGCGCGTCAGGCCGGCCAGCACCTCGCGGAGCACGGTCGGCCTTCCGCCCGGCGATCCCGCTGCCGACCCGACCACGGTAGAGGAGCCCGTCGACGCTCGGTTGACCGACCAGCACCGCGCCCAGGCGGTCTTGCGAGTCCGTCTCCAGTCGCCAGCCGCCGACGACGTACGACTCACGACGGCGGTGAGCGAACTTGAGCCAGTCCTTGCTGCGCCAGCCCGGTCGGTAGCGACTGGTGACGCGCTTGCTGACGATGCCCTCCAGGCCCTGCTGGTAGGTCGCGTCGAAGAGCATCGGCCCGTCGTCGTACACCGGTGGCGTCTGCCAGCGGTCGTGCTGGAGGTCGAGGTCCCCCAACAGCTCGCGGCGTACGGCGAGGGGCTGGTCGAGGAGGTCACGCTCACCGAGGCGGAGGACGTCGAAGGCGAGCAGGGTGACCGGGATGCGCTCGGCCAGGCGCTGCGCGCGATCCGCGCGGGAGACGTGCATCCGCTCGGCCAGCGCCGCGAAGCTCGGGGTGCCGTCGGCGAAAGCGACCACCTCGCCGTCCAGGAGCGCGTCGTCCACCGGCATCGCGGCGAGCTCGGGGAACGAGACCGTCGCGTCGATCTCGTTGCGGCTGAACAGCCGCACCTCTCCCCCACGGATGTCGGCCAGCACCCGCATCCCGTCCCACTTGACCTCGTGCTGCCACTCGTCGCCCGTGGGCACGTGGGTGCCGCGGGTGGCGAGCATGGGCCGCATTCCCTCATCCTGTCAGGGCCGCGCTCGCGACCGGTTCGCGCGTGCGTTCGGGCGTTCCCTCCCCGATACTGGAGCAAACCGACGAGCTCACGGAGGTATGAGATGCGTGCGATCTGGAAGGGCGCGGTGTCCTTCGGGCTCGTCAGCGTGCCGGTGAAGCTGTACTCCGCCACGGAGTCACACGACGTGTCGTTCCGGCAGGTGCACGCCAAGGACGGCGGCCGGATCAAGTACCAGCGGGTCTGCTCGATCGACGGCGAGGAGATCGAGTACGCCGACATCGCCAAGGGCTACGAGACCGAGGACGGCGAGATGGTGATCCTCACCGACGACGACATGGCCGCCCTGCCGAGCACGTCGTCACGGGAGATCTCGGTCGAGAAGTTCGTACCGAGCGACCAGATCGACCCGATGCTCTTCGAGAAGAGCTACTACCTCGAGCCGGAGAAGACCGGCGCCAAGCCCTACGCCCTGCTTCGCCAGGCGCTGCTCGACGCCGACCGGATGGCCGTCGTGACGGTGGCGCTGCGCCAGCGGACGACCGTCGGCGTGCTGCGGGTGAAGGACGACGTGATCGTGCTGCAGACGATGATGTGGCCCGACGAGATCCGCACGCCCGACTTCTCGATCGAGGCCGGCGAGGTCAAGGCCGCCGAGGTCAAGATGGCCAACATGTTCGTCGAGACGCTCGCCGGCGACTTCGAGCCGAGCGAGTTCGAGGACGACTACGCCGAGGCCGTCGAGGAGATGGTGAAGCTCAAGATCGAGGGCGGCGAGGTCAAGAAGACTCCGACCACGACCAAGTCCTCCGGCGAGGTCGTCGACCTGCTGGCCGCGCTCCAGCGCTCGGTCGACGCGGCCAAGACGGCTCGGGGCGAGTCGACCGACGAGAAGCCGGCGAAGAAGAGTGCCGCCAAGAAGTCCGCGAAGAAGACCACGGCCAAGAAGGCGGCCAAGAAGAAGGCCAGCTGAGCCTGCCGTGGACGGTTGAGGAGCCCGCGCCGGTCGGTGGTTGAGGAGGCGCTCTGGTCGGTGGTTGAGGAGGCGCGCTAGTCTCTGTCGTCGGTGGTTGAGGAGCGAGCTCAGCGACCGTCTCGAAACCACCCTCTGACCGAAACGTCTTGTCCGTTGCGGCTCGTGGGTGGTTGCGGTCTTTGGCTTCATAGAGGGACGGCGGGCCTTGTCCCCGGCCGCCGCCGCCGGCTCGCCGGTTGAGCGCGCGACGGTCGGTGGTTGAGGAGGCGCGCTCGACGTCGAGCGAGTCTCGAGTTCACCCTCCGACTTCCACGTGGCCTGTGGACGATAAGTGGCCCCGATATTCTCATCTTCTTTTCAGAAACGATCGTCGATATTGCTGTGGATATCGGGTCTGAATGTCGGTGGCCTCTGATTCGATATTCGTATGTCGATCTCGGACCTCCACCCCCAACCCAGCCCCGCCACGGTGCTGGCGGAGGTGGTGGCGAGCTGCGGGATCTGGATGCGACCTGGTGGTCGCACCAAGGCGACGAGGACCTGGTCGGTGTGGTGGAGCTGGTGGAGCAGGCCCGGTCCGCGTTGGCTGCGGTCCAGGCCGGTGCGGTCGCCAAGGCCGACTCCCGGGATCTGGGGAAGCAGAGGCTGGCCTACGGGTCGACCGGTGACTGGCTCACCCACCTCGGCGGGCTGCGGAAGGGTGAGGGTCGCCGGGTCGTGGCCCGCGCCCACGCCCTGACCGGACCACTGGCAGCGACCCGGGAAGCCATGGTCGAGGGCCGGGTCTCACCCGAGCAGTCCGATGTGATCGTCAGGTCGGTCGAGGCCCTGCCGTCGGGGACCGCGGTCCGTGCCCGCGGCGAGCAGACCTTGCTGGAGCATGCGGGGTGCTTCGACGCCACCGACCTCGCCCGCACCGGACGTCACCTGGTCCACGTGGTCGACCCCGACGCAGAAGACCGCAAGCTCGAACGCCAGCTGGACCGGGAGGAACGCGCCTCCCACCACACCCGCTACCTCACGATCGTGGGTGACGGCGCCGGTGGCGTCCGCCTCAAGGGCCGCGGGTCCGCCGAGGACGGCGTCCTCCTCAAGGCCGCCCTCATGCCGCTGACCACACCCACCCCCACCGCCACCGCCGACGCCGACGTCGAGGGGCACAACGGGCACGACGGCCGACGGTGCACTGGTCCACGACCCGCGCGATGCGGGTGCCCGGATGTGGGACGCCCTGGTCGCGACCGCTCAGCACGCGTTGGACACCGACCTCCCGCCCGACTGTCACGGCGCACCCACCCGACTCACCGTCACCACCACCCTGGAGTCACTGCGCCAGGGCCTGGCACCCGACGCTGTGAGTGAGCTGTCGGTCGCCACCCTCCGCCGGTTGGCGTGTGACGCCGAGGTCATCCCCGCCGTCCTCGGCACCCACAGCGAACCCCTCGACGTGGGCCGCACCAAACGACTGGTCACCGCAGCGATCTGGACCGCCCTGGTCGTCCGCGACCAGCACTGCGCGTTCCCCGGCTGCGACCGACCACCCCTGATGTGCCACGCCCACCACATCACCCACTGGGCCAACGGCGGCGAAACCAACCTGTCGAATCTCGTGCTGGTGTGCGGCCACCACCACCGCACCCTCCACCACACCCCCTGGGAAGTCCGCATCAACTCCCACGACCACCGACCCGAATTCAAACCACCACCCAAACCCGGCGTCGAACAACGCTGGATCCGACACCGACCACGCCGCGAATAGCGACTGAGCCCGCACGCACGATCACGTCAGGAGCCGCGTCAGTCGGATCTCCTCGTCGAGGTAGCCGCGGGCGGCGTAGAGCGTCCGGGCGCGGGCGTTGGCAGCGCCGGTCTCCAGCGTGATGCAGGTGAGCCCACGGTCTCGCGCCCACGTTTCCGCGCGAGCGAGCAACGCACTCCCGACCCCACGACTCTCATGGCCCACGGCGGTGGCGAGCTCGCCCACGTACGCGTCCAGGTCTCCGCTCCAGTGCCGCTGCTCCTCGACGGCAACCATGCCGACGACCGTGCCCTCGACTCGGGCCACGAAGACCGCCTGCTCGTCGCCCGTCGCGTCGACGGACTCCTCGAACCACCCACGCACGGCAGACTCCACTCCTTCGGCCGGGCGCCAGGCGGCGACCCCGGCGTACAGACGCGGAGCAAGGGCGAGCACCGCCTCTCGGTCGTCGGGGTGGTACGCCGTCACCGTCACCGCGTCGCTCATCGTCCGAGTCTGGCCCGCGGCCGACCCGGTGAAAATGGCCTCCGCGCTCACCCTGGCAGGACCCACGTGAGCACGGTGCTCGGGAGGCCCTCCTTCGCGGTCACGAGCTGCTCGACGTCGGACCAGCCGCAGGCGCGGTAGTAGTCGGCGGCGGACCCTCCGGTCACGACCCAGATCCGGTCATGTCCGTGCCGACGGGCCACCTCCGCCAGAGCGTCCATGAGCCCACGGCCGACATCACGCAGACGAGAGTCGCGTCGCACCACCATGCCGACCAGCCACGGCATGCGACCCGCGCGCTCGGTGTCGGTGAGTGCGTCGTCCGTCGAGTCAAGGCCGACCACTCCGATGGCGGACCCGTCCTCGTCGATCGCGACCAGGGTCACCGGCAGGGCCTCCCGTCCGGCCTCCCGCGCCGTCACGGCGATCCACACCTCGGGCGACGGGTCGTCGTAGCCCCACTCCGTCCAGCGGAGGATCCCGGCCGGCTCGACGAGCTCCGGACGGTCGGCGAGGACCGCGATGGAGACCGGGAGGCGGGGCAGGCGCGGCACCAGCGGATCGCTCACGCGACGACCGTCAGCTCCTTGGAGAGGACCAGTGAGTCGTGACCGGACTGATCGGTCTCGGGTACGTCGTTCCATCCGCACCGCCGGTAGAAGTCGGCACAGTCGTCGGCCGCCGCCACCCACATCCGGTCGTGGCCGTGCTCGCGTGCGAGGTCCTCGACGGCGTTCATCATCAGCCGTCCCACCCCGCACATCCGCTCTCCGGGGCGCACCACCATCCGGACGACCCACGGGGCCCGCTCTCCGCAGGCCAGCCCCGGAGCGTCGTCCTGCGAGCCCAGGGTGACCGCCCCGATGGCCTGTCCGTCGATGTCCATCGCGACCAGGCTGAGCGGCAGTCCCTCACGCCCGGCGTCCTTCGCCGTCGACTCGATCCAGGGCCCGGGGGTCCCCACCGACCCCGCAGCACGCCAACGGAGCACGCCTACCTCGGCGATGAGTTCAGGTTGATCCGCAAGCAGCCCGAGAAACAGCGCGGGGCGCTCCCCCATGGCGGAACTGTAGTCCGGCGGACCGACCACGACATCAACGAGTGGGCACGAGGTCGAGCAGGTAGCTCGCGTGGACCTGGCGTGGCGCGTCGGCCCAGCGCAGCATCCGTGGGATGGGTACGACCCTCACGATCCGACCCGGCTCGCTCCCGCCCGGGGAAGCCGGGGACGCGACGAGCTCGCGGTGCTCGACCTTCAGACCGGCCACGGTCCAGTCCCGGCAGACGTTCGGATACTCATAGGCATCCAGCTCGAAGTTCAGCATGGACGAGAAGCTCGCGATCAGGGCGACGCGCTGCCCGACCTCGGGAAGTCGCACAGCGGGCATCAACGGCTCCAGGGGCGACCCGTCGGGTCCGGTGGCTTCGGCCACGCCGATCACTCGCGGCTCCGCGAGCAGCGAGAAGGTCCCGACCCGGATCACCAGGCTGTGCGGTTCGCGGGTCCACTCGACGGTGCCGATCACGCGGTAGTGGGGCGACCTCTCACCGGACGGCGCCGCGCCCGGACGCGCGCCGATGCCTTCGCCTTCCTCGGTCGGCTCGAGGTTCCAGAAGGCCGCGCGCACGCCGAGTCCTTCGACCGTGTCGCCGACCGCCAGCTGGTCGACCTCACCGGTCTGCACCTCCCACATCGCCATATAGACCCACACGCGGACCAGTATCGGCGGAGGGCCCGTTCCGCGAGGGTGCTTCGGCAGATGTTCCGTCCCAGGAGGACGAACGGCTACCGTGCGGGGGTGGGGGAGGGTTCGCGGCGACGGCTCCACGCGGCCACCCGTTCGTTCGCCGCCAGCGCCAAGAATCCCGCGGTACGCCGGATCCAGCTCGGCTTCGCCGGGGCCTGCACCGCGGAGTGGGCGTTCACGGTCGTGCTGTCGGTGTATGCCTACCAGCAAGGTGGCGCGAAGGCCGTCGGCCTGGTCTCGCTGCTCCGCATGCTCCCCTCGGCTGTGCTGGCGCCGTTCGCCTCGGCGCTCGCGGACCGCTGGCGTCGCGACCTCGTGCTCACCCTCGTCTCCGTCACGCGCTGCGTGACCGCGGCCGGGATCGCGGTCCTGGTCGCGACGGACGGGCCACCCGTGGGTGTGTACGTGCTCGCGATCGCGTCGACCGCCGCCGCGATCCTCTACCGCCCGGTGAACTCAGCGCTGCTGCCCCTGCTCTGCCACACGCCCTCGGAGCTCGGGTCCGCCAACGTCGTCCGCGGCCTTCTCGACTCGATCTCCACGCTGGTCGGACCGGCGATCGCCGGCGGGCTCCTGGCCGCCGCGAACGTCACCTCCGGCTTCACGGCGGTCGCGGTGCTGGCCGGACTCTCGGCGACGGTCACCCTCGGCCTGACGGTGGAGGAGCCGGAGGGCCAGGTCAGTCGGAGCTCGATCGCGCGGGGACTCCTCCGCGGGGCCGAGGTCACGTTCCGGAGCCCTCAGCTCCGGGTGCTGTTCCTCCTGCTCGCCGCCCAGACAGTCACCCGTGGTGCGCTGTCGGTGTTCAGCGTCCTCGTCGCCGTGGACCTGCTCGGCATGGGCGAGCCAGGCGTCGGCACGCTGACCGCAGCGGTCGGTGCGGGCGCCGTGCTGGGCTCGCTGTTCGCCCTGATGTACGTCGGGAACACCCGGCTCGCCGCCTGGTTCGGCGCCGGGGTCGCCATCTGGGGACTTCCCCTCGTCCTGCTCGCCATCGCGCCGAGCAAGCCCGCCGCCCTCGGGCTGTTCGCCCTGATCGGCGTCGGGAACGCCCTCGTGGACGTCGGCGTCTTCACGCTCGTCGCTCGGCTCGCCCCCGAACGCGTGCTGACCCGCGTCTACGGGCTGCTCGAGAGTGTGGGGGCCCTGGCCGTCGGAGCCGGATCGGTCGCGGCGGCCGGTCTCGCGACGTCGACCAGCCTGCGTGCGGCGATCGCGCTGATCGGTGCGATCGGCCCGGCCCTGGTACTGATCTGCTGGTTCTCCCTCCGTCGGCTCGACGACACGATGGTCGCGCGGGAGGAGGACCTCGTCCTGCTGCGCGCCGTCCCCGTGTTCGACCCGCTGCCGCTGCCGGCGCTGGAGCAGCTCGCCGCCGGTCTCCACCCCCGGCACCTCACCGCGGGTGACGACCTCCTGGTGCAGGGTGAGGTGCCCCCGGAGGGGTGTTACGTCATCGAGCACGGCGAAGCCGAGGTGCTCGGCGACGGGCGGCGGATCGCCACCGTCGGCCCCGGCGACCTCGTGGGCGAGATCGCCCTGCTCCGGCAGGTGCCGCGGACCGCGACCGTGCGGGCACTCACCGACCTGGACGTGAAGCTGCTCGATGCCGACCGGTTCCTCTGCGTCGTCACCGGCTGGGAGACCAGCCGGGAGGTCACCAGCGGACACGTCGACGAGCTTCTCGACCGCTTCTCCCCCCGAGCCGACCCGGAGCCTGAGCCGGAGTGACCCGTCTCGTCCACCTCAACGGCGCTCCGGGGGTCGGGAAGTCCACCCTCGCGCGCCGGTACGCCGCCGAGCACCACGGCGTCCTGCTCTGCGACATCGACGTGATCCGCACGATGATCGGCGGCTGGGAGCACGACGACAGCGCTGCCAGTCGGGCTCGGACAGCCGGCCTGGCCCTGATGACGGCGTACCTGAGGACCGGCCAGGACGTGGTCCTCCCGCAACTGTGCGCGCGTGCTGACCAGCTCGCCAGGTTCGTGTCCGCGGCCGAGGACGCCGGGGGCGAGCACGTCCACGTCGTGCTCACGACGGACCACGAGACTCTCGTCCAGCGTTTTCGCCAGCGGGCAGAGGCAGCCGACGACGCGTGGACGGCGTACGCCACCGCCTCGTGGGACGCCCAGGGCGGCGACGAGGCACTGCGGACGTGGTCCGCACTCCTCGACGCCTTCCCGGCGGTCCGGGTCCCCAGCACCGATCCCGAGGCGACGTACCACGCCCTGCTGGTGGCGCTGGGCGAGGAGGTGTGAGAGAAAGTCCGAGGTCGATGTCGAATTCCGGATCGGTCGTGCGACGTACGGGCGAACGATCACTCACCGAGAGGACACACCGATGCGCTACCTGTGCTTCGTGAAGATGGACGAGTCCAAGGCCAACCCGCCGCAGGCCCTCATGGACGCCATGGGCGAGCACGTCGGCGCCGCGATCGCCAACGGCTCCTTCGTCGACGGCGGCGGGCTGTACGGCGCCAAGGACGCCGTCGAGTTCCGCGTGCGCGGCGGCAGCCTGACCGTCACCGACGGCCCCTACGCCGAGGCCAAGGAGGTCATCGGCGGCTGGGCGATCGTCAAGTTCGACAGCGAGGAGGAGGCGCGCGCCGAGGGCCAGGCGATGGCCGACCTGCACCTGAAGCACTGGCCGGGCTGGGAGGGCGCGATCGAGATCCGCCGCATCGCCGAGCCCGACGAGGCCCGACCGGCGCCTGACCGTCGGCGGCGGCTGCCCGGCCTACTCTGTCTCGTCGTGTGAGTGAGGCCGGGACCGCCCAGCACCCCCAGGAGCACCAGGCTCCCAGGAGGTCGTCCAGCGGGTGTGGCGCGACGAGTCGGCGCGGCTCGTCGGCGCGCTCACCCGGATGACCCGCGACCTCGTCGCTCGCCGAGGACCTCGCCCAGGACGCCCTGGTCGCCGCCCTCCAGCAGTGGCCGCGACGACGGCGTCCCCGACAACCCGGCGGCCTGGCTGATGCAGACCGCCAAGCGACGTGCCGTGGACCAGTTCCGGCGCGCCGACACCTTGCGCCGTCGTACGACGGAGCTCGGCCACGCCCTCGAGCGGGAGGAGGTGGACATGCCCGACCTCGACGCCTTCGTCGACCACATCGACGACGACGTGCTGCGGCTGGTCTTCCTCACCTGCCACCCCGCGCTCTCGCCCGAGAGCCGCGCCGCGCTGACGCTGCGGCTGGTCGGCGGCCTGACCGTCCCCGAGATCGCCCGCGCGTTCCTGACCAAGGACGCGACCGTCGGCCAGCGCATCTCGCGGGCGAAGAAGACCCTCGAGGGCGAGTCGTTCGAGCTGCCCGTCGGGCACGAGCGCGAGGAGCGCCTCGACGACGTGATGGGCGTGCTGTACCTGATCTTCAACGAGGGCTACACCGCCACCGCCGGCGACGACTGGACGCGGCCCGACCTGTGCGCCGAGGCGATCCGGGTGACCCGCGATGCTCGCGGAGCTGGCTCCGCCGGAGCCCGACGTCCACGGGCCTGCTCGCCCTGATGGAGCTCCAGGCATCCCGGCTGCACGCCCGCTCGATGCCGAGGGCCGGCCGGTGCTGCTCGAGGACCAGGACCGCTCGCGCTGGGACGAGCTGATGATCCGGCGCGGGCTCCGGCCTGGACCGGGCGATGACTCAGGTCGCCGCGGGGCGGCCGATCGGGCCGTACGTCGTCCAGGCCAGATCGCCGCCTGCCACGCCCGGGCCGCGACCGCCGCCGAGACCGACTGGGGCGCCATCGCCGACTGGTACGACGTGCTCGCCCGGCTCGGCGACAACCCGGTCGTGCAGGTCAACCGCGCCGTGGCCCACGGCCGGGCCTACAGCCCCGAGGAGGGCCTGGCGGTGCTCGACGACGTGGCCGGGCACCGCTCGCTGGCCGGATCGCACCTCGTCGCCCGCCGTCCGCGGTGACCTGCTCGCCCGGGCCGGCCGGCACCGCCGAGGCCGCCGCGGCCTTCGACCGGGCGGCCGCGCTGACCGCGCAACGAGGCCGAGCGAGCGGATCCCTGGCCGCCGAGGCTCGGGCCGACGACGCGCGGTCCGCACGCCGACCCGTCGCGGCGCCGACCTGGACGTCGGCGGCCGACCTCCTCGGCCGCTGTCGAAATCCGTCCGCGTCGTGCGACGAAGGGGTGACCACCACTCACCGAGGAGCCACCATGACCACGACACCTCCAGCGAGAGGACCGTGAGCGCCACCCGGTTCGCCACCTCCGCCGACGGCACCCGCATCGCCTACGAGGTACGCGGCACCGGACCCGCGCTCGTGCTCGTCGACGGCGCCCTCTGCCACCGCGAGCATGGGCCCGCCCGGCCGCTGGCGCAGCGCTCGCGCCGTCGCTTCACCGGTCCACGCCTACGACCGCCGCGGTCGCGGCGAGAGCGGCCCGGCGCGCGGCGTACCACCCGGAGCGGGAGGTCGAGGACCTCGCCGCGGTGATCGCGCGGCCGGCGGCCGCGCCCACGTCTTCGGCTGCCTCCTCCGGCGCGGTGCTCGCCGCTCGAGGCCGCCCGACGCCGGCTCGCGATCGACCGGCTGGCCGTCTACGAAGCCCCGTTCATCGTCGACGACACGCACGCACCGCCACGACCCGGGCTGCGCCGAGCGACCCAGGCGCTGGTCGACCAGCGGCGCGACGGCGAGGCGGTCAAGCTGTTCATGAGGACGGTCGGCGCTGCCCGGCCCGATGGTCGCGGTCATGCGGCTGCTCCCGGTCTGGCGCAAGCTCACGGCGTGGCCCCGACGCTCCCCCACGACTACGCGATCGTGCTCGGCCGGCAGCAGGGCGAGCCGCTCCCGTCGGCGTCTACGACGCCGTGAGCCAGCCGACCTGGTGATCGCCGGCGGCAAGAGCCCGGCGTACCTGCGCAACAGCCAGGCCGCCATCGCGGGCGCTCCCCGACGGCAGGCTCGAGGACGCTGCCCGGCCAGACCCACATGATCAAGGCTAAGGTGACGGCTCCCGTCGTCGCCGCACATCTCGAGGAGAACCGATGACCGACGGAGAACCCTGCTGGATCCAGCTGTCCACCGACGACGTCGACACCGCGATCTCGTTCTACGGCGACCTGTTCGGTTGGTCGGCCGGCGAGCCGAGCGAGGAGCACCGGGGCTACCGGATGTTCTTCCGCGGCGAGCAACCCATCGCCGGGCTCGTGCCGAGGCCGACGACGCGAACCCGACCTGGACGGTCTTCCTCGCGACGTCCGACCTGGCCGGGACTGTCGAGAGGGCCACAGCGTCCGGGGGCTCCGTGGTCATCGACCCGATGGCCGTCGCCGACCTGGGCTCGTTCGCCGAGCTCAGGGACCCGGCCGGCGCCGCTGTGGGGCCTGGCAGGCCGACACGTTCGAGGGGTTCGGCACGCGGGGGAGCCTGGTGCACCCGGGTGGTTCGAGACGCTGTCCACCGCGTACGGCGACGCGGTCGCGTTCTACCAGCGGGCCTTCGGATGGGAGACCCACGTCATGTCCGACACGACCGGAGTTCCGCTACACCACGCTCGGCCTCAACGAGAACGCCAGAGCCGGGATCATGGACGCCCGCGGCTTCCTGGGCGATGCGCCGGCCCGATGGCAGCTCTATCTCCAGGTCGCCGACACCGACGACACCGTTGCGCAAGCGCTCTCCGCCGGCGGCAGGTCGTCCGCGCAGCCGAGGACACGCCGTACGGGAGGATCGCGACGCTCGAGGACCCGGCCGGTGTGGAGTTCTGCGTGATGCGCGCCGCGTGGTGAGCGCGGGTGCTCGCTCGCGAGGCCGCGTGTGGTCAGAGGTCAGCTGTCGAACCTAAAGAAATCCGCGTTCGCACCGCGCGGGGCGTTCTCATGGTCGAAGATTTCCCTGCGGAGACCGAACCGGCACGGGGCTGGGTGCGTGGTCACCGGTGAGCCGCGAAGGGCGGCGAAGGGGGCGACATGATCCTGCGCTATGTGGCGGCCGCGGCCGTCGTGACCTCCGTGGCGATCCACGGCTGGCTGTGGTTGGACGGCATGCGTGACGTGCACGTGATCGGTCCGGCGTTCCTGGTGAACGTCGTCGCCGGCCTTGTCATCGCTGTCTCTCCTCGTCCGCTGGCGGCACTGGGTGCCGGCCGCGCTCACCGCCTGCTTCGGCCTGTCGACGCTCGGCGCGTTCACGCTCGCCAGCACCATCGGGCTGTTCGGCACGCATGAGAGGTGGCAGGGGTTCTACGTGTTCGGGGCGGCGAGCGCCGAGCTCGTCGCGATCGTGCTCGGCCTGGCGCTGGTGCTCGAGGACCCCGAGCCGACGCCGGTGCCGGTCCGACGCGGCGGTGCTCACGTGAAGCTGGGTGCGTCCGCGAACCGCTCGGACAGCGCGTAGCGAAGCAGCACGACGTCGCCGAGCTGCCGGGTCTCGACCAGGCTCGCGCGGCGACCGGAGTGCCAGGGGAAACGCCCTTCGCCGACGAACCGGCGCGCCCCGGGCTCCCCGACGAAGAACGGGGCGATGACGAGCTGGAGCTCGTCGACCAGGTCCTCGGCGAGGAACTGCGTGTGGACCGCGCCCCCGCCCTCGACCATCAACCGGCGTACGCCGCGCGCGTGCAGGTCCGAGGTCAGTCGGGACATCCGTACCGGGTCGCCTGCGTCGACGATCTCGCTGACCTGCCCGAGCCGTCCGGTGAGCTCGTCGGCGACGCGACTGCTCGCGTAGACCAGCTTGGGGCTGCCGTCGTCGGCGAAGAACCGGTGGGAGGTCTCCAGCCGTCCACGCTGGGTGATCGTGACCTTGATCGGCTGCTCGGGCAGACCGTGGTCGACACGCGCTCGCCGGCGACCGGCGTCGCGCACCTGGAGCCGCGGGTTGTCGTTGCGGACCGTCGTCGCCCCGACCAGGATCGCGTCCACGCCGGCCCGGACCTCGTCGACGCGGTCGAAGTCCTGGTCGTTGGAGAGCATCAGACGACTCTCGGTGGCTCCGTCGATGTAACCGTCGATCGACATGCTGCAGCTCAGGAGGGTGTAGGGGCGGTCAGCCATGCCGCACCTCCTCCAGCGTCCGCGGCTCGGGCTCGGGGACCCGGCGGCGGCGTACGACGACATCGGCGAGCAGGACGACGAGCCCCGGCACCGTGGCGACCGCCGAGAGTACGCCGAACACCACGCTCACCGTGAGTCCGTCAGCCGACGACAGCCCCGCGAGGCCGAACACTGCCGCGGTCACGCCCTCGCGCGGGCCCCAGCCCGCGACGTTGAGCGGGATCGCCGCGCCGACCAGGACGGTGAGAGTCAGGGGCACGACCAGGGTCGCCCCGACGTCGGCACCGACGGACTGGAGCGCCACGATGAAGACAGCGGCATGCGCCGCCGTCGAGACGCACGAGGCGAAGACCAGACGACCTGAGACCGCCGGTCGCAGCAGGACGCGCAGATCTCTGCCGACGAATGCGAGGAGGCCACGCCGACGGCCCAGCCACCAGCCGACGCCCACGACCACGGCGACCGCGGCCAGTGCCACGGGCGCGTACCGCTGAAGCGGCGTCGGGAGTACGGCGAGGGAGAGCACGACGAGCCCGACCTGCACCACCTGTCCGGCCACCCGGTCCCATCCGGTGGCGCGCAGACCCGCGCCGAGGTCACCCGCCTCGCGTCCGTGACGGGTGCCACGGTGGGCGTCTCCGAGGATGCCGCCGGGCAGCACCGAGTTGAGGAACTGCGAGCGGTAGTACGCCGTCACGGACTCGGTCGGCGCGAGCGAGACCCCCAGCGAGGTCGAGACGACTCGCCACCGCCACGCGTTGGCCAGCGTCGCCACGAAGGTCAGCAGCAGCGCACCGACCACGGAGGCCCAGGTCGTCACCCGCCACGCGTCGGAGAAGGGGCCGGTGCCGAATCGCCAGACCAGCAGCACGAGCACGAGCACGCCCCCGACCAGACGGACGCTCGGCCAGAGATCTCTCATCGGGACGCTCCCGACCGGCGGAGGGGCCGGGCCGCGACCCGGTCGAGCACGGCCTCGAGATCGTCGACGGTGTCGGTCCAACGGCGCAGCGTGGGACGGCGTCCGGCCGCTGCGCGCCCGAGGCGCTCGCGGAGGCCCGGATCATCCAGCCAGGCCCGCAGGGCACCGGCCAGTGCGTCCGGGTCGTCGGCAGGCACCAGCATTCCCGGCAGGGCACCGATCGGCGCCCGTCCCATCGCCTCGGGCACCCCACCCACCGCGGTGGCGACCACGGGCAGCCCGTGCGCCAAGGCCTCGACCACCACCATCCCGTAGGACTCCGACCGGGAGGGCAGGACCAGCGCGTCCGCCACGCCGTACGCCGCCCCCAGCGCACGGCCGGTCAGCGGTCCGGTGAAGACGACGCGGCGCTCCCAGGACCGGGCATACACCTGCGTCTGCAGTCTGCTCACATGGGCGGGGTCGACGTCGAGGGAACCGACGCAGGTCAATGTCCACGCCCGGTCGCCGAGGGCGGCCAGGGCATCGAACAGGAGGTCGTGACCCTTGCCGGGGTGCACGGCCGCGACGCAGACGAACGCGGTGCCACCGGCCGCGCTGCGGTGGGGCGGAGCCGGGTCGACCGGATCGACTCCGGGCGACGCGACGTCCACCTGGGGGATGCCGAACCAGCCCCGCACGCGCTCCCGGGACCACAGGCTCGTGGTCACGACGGCCGCCGCGGAGGCGAGCACGTGCTCCTCGCCCCGGTCCGGGCCGATCGGCATGTGCAGCAGCACCACGACCCGCAACCGCGCCGCGTGGCGCGGGACGACCTCGGCAGCACCCGAGGCGATCAGACCGTCGACCAGCACGACCCCGCCGTCGGGGACCGTGGCCAGGGATGCGTGCAGACGCTCGAGATCGCCGGCGTCCGGCGTCGGCCAGCCACCCGCGACGGGGAGTTCGATCACGCGCCTGCCCCGCGCCTCCTGGCCACGGAGTACCCGGCGGTCGTAGACGTTGCCGCCGCTCGGCCGGGCGAGGTCGTCGACCCCGTCCGGCAGCACGGCGTACACCGTGTCGGGGGCCGCCGTCATGGCGACCGCTCGTAGCTCGCCCAGGCGACCGGCGACTCCCGCAGCGTCACCCGGATGCGGGTCAGGTCGGCGGTCGCGACTCCGAGCGTGCCGTCGTGCACGCGGGCCGCGAGACGGTCGGCGATCTCACGGCACAGCACCTCGGTCGTCGTGGTGAGGCCGGACAGCGACTCGACCTCGTCGAGGTTGCGGTAGCTCAGGTCGGAGAGCACGTCCTTGAGAGCGTCGAGCGCACGGCCGATGTCGAGGACGATGCCGTCACCATCGAGGTCCGGGCGGGCGAACGCCGCCTCCACGACGTACGTCGCGCCGTGCAGCGCCTGCGCCGGCCCGAAGACCTCCCCCGGCAGGCTGTGGGCGATCATCATGTGGTCGCTGACCGTCACCTCGAACATGTCAGGGCTCCCGTACCCGGTCGGCGACCGTGTCATCGGGATCGTCGTAGCCGATCGTGTGGCAGAGCGCCGGCAACGAGCCGGACGCGAGCTTGCCCATCACCTCGGGCAGCTCGTCGAACGACGACGCGCCGGTGAGCAACGCGTCGAAGGCCGGGTCGGCGAGCAGCCGGAGCGCCAGGGCCGTCCGGTCGGCGTGGGTACGACGGCCGCGCCTGGCCTCGGCGATCTCGCCGACCTGGCTGGCCTTGATGCCCAGGCGAGCGGAGTGGAACCGGTCACCGAGGCTGAGCTCCACCTTGGTGTCGCCGTACCAGCTCAGGTCGGTCACGACCCCGTCCGCGCCGAGCAGGTCGAGGGACAGCTGCAGTCCGTCGGAGGTGCCGCTCGCGTGGACGACCAGGTCGAGGTCGCGGGGCGCCTGGACCGGAGAGGCGAAGGCGGCGCCCAGCTTCTCGGCCACCTCGGCCCGGGAGCCATCGACGTCGACGACGGTGACCGTCACGCCGGGCATCGCCGCCAGGAGCCGCGCGACGCACAGCCCGACCATGCCGGCGCCCACCACGGCGACCCGATCGCCGACCAGGGGACGCGCGTCCCAGAGCGCGTTCACCGCCGTCTCGACGGTCCCCGCGAGGACCGCGCGGCGTGGGTGGCACGTCGTCGGGGACCACCGAGACCGCCTCGACGGGCACGACGTACGACGTCTGGTGGGGGTAGAACAGAACACGGTGCGCCCGACCAGGTCGTCCGGACCGGCCTCGACCACGCCGACGTTCAGGTAGCCGTACTTCACCGGACCGGGGAAGTCGCCCTCCTGGAACGGCGCCCTCATCGCGGCATACTGGCTCTCGGGCACGCCGCCGCGGAAGACCAGGGACTCGGTCCCGCGGCTGATGCCCGACACCAGGGTGCGGACGAGTACTTCGCCGGCACCCGGGTCCGGCACGATCACGGTGTGGATCTCGCCGGACCCGGGCTCTGCCAGCCAGTAGGAGCGGCCCGTTCGTGACACGTCGGCTCCCTCCACGTCCGGCGTTGATTCTGAACCGACGCCGACCCGCCCTCGTATGACTGGTATCCGAAGATACGGAGGCAGGGTGCGAACGGTTCACGTCGGTCCACTGACCGTACTGCCGACCCGCCCTCGCCGGCTCGGGGCCGCCAATGCGGTCACTCTCGCGCGCGCCGTTCTCGCCGGGGTGCTGCTCGTCCTGGTGCTGGCGTCGTGGCAGACCCCCGTGTCGCGCGGGCTGATCGTGGGTCTCGCCGCGGTCGCGCTGCTCACCGACTTCGTCGACGGTCGGATCGCCCGCGCGCTCGACCAGGTCACGCCGTTCGGGGCGGCGTTCGACATGGAGGTCGACGCGTTCCTAATCCTCGTGCTCAGCCTGTACGCCGTGCCGCTCGTCGGGCCGGTCGTGCTCCTGATCGGGTTCGCGCGCTATCTGCTCGTGATCGCCGGTGCGGTCCGGCCGTGGCTGACCGCTCCGACCCCGCCGCGACCCTGGGCGAAGGTCGTGGCCGCCGTGCAGGGCGTCGTGCTCACCGTCGTCTGCGCGGACGTCCTCCCCCACGACGTCGCGTACGCCGCCGTCCTGGCGTCGCTCGCCCTGCTCGCTGAGTCGTTCGCGCACCAGGTCGTGGTGCTGCGGCGGCTCCGGCACACCCGCCTGGCGACGCGTCCGCACTGGATCCGGCCGGTCCTGGACACGGCCGCGGTCGTGCTCGTGTGGTCAGCGCTGATGGCCCCCCACCGTCCGGACGACATCTCACTCACCACCTTGCTCGGCATCCCGCTCGAGCTGCTGCTCTTCGTCGCGCTCGCCGTGGTGCTGCCTCCATTCTGGGGTCGGATCGTCGGCGTGGTCGGTGGTGTGGCCCTGATGTCGACGCTCGTGCTCAGCGGGCTGGACCTCGGCTTCTACGAGGCGTTCGACCGCCCCTTCAACCCCCTCACCGACCCCGGCTACGTCGGCTCCGGGCTCGACCTGGTCCACCGCTCGGCGGGGACCAGTGGTCAGCTCATGGCCGTCGGCGCGGTGGCGCTGCTCGTGCTCGGTGGTCTCGCGCTGTGCGTCTGGGCGGCCATGCGGATACGTCGGGCCGCTCATGGTGCTCCCCGGGTGTGGGCGCGCGTCGTCGTCGCGTTGGCCCTGGTCTGGGTCGTCGCCGGGATCGGCGGCGCGCAGGTGTCCGGCGTACCGGTGGCCTCGGTGCCGGCCGCCTCGCTGGTCCGGACGCAGATCGACCAGGTCCGGGTGGAGCTCCACGACCGCGCGGTGTTCGAGCGCACGCTCGCCCACGACCCGTACACCGGCACCCCCGGCCGCGACCTCCTGCGTGACCTGCGCGGCAAGGACGTCGTGCTGGTGTTCGTCGAGAGCTACGGACGGTCGCGGTCGACGGCTCGTGGTTCGCTCCGATGATCGACGACACGCTCGCCACCTCGACCGGGCAGCTCGGGTCGATGGGCTACTCGATCCGCAGCGGCTGGCTGCGCTCGCCCACGTTCGGCGGCATCAGCTGGCTCGCCCACTCGACCCTCCAGACCGGTCTCTGGATCGACTCGCAGCAGCGGTACGACCGCGTGCTGTCCGGTGAGCGCTTCAACCTCTCGCAGGCGTTCGCCCGGGCGGGGTGGCGCACCGTCAGCGACGTACCGTCCGACGAGGGCGAGTGGGAGCAGGGCCGGCAGTTCTACGGCTTCGACCACATGTACAACGCCCACAACGTCGGCTACCGCGGCCCGCGGTTCAGCTATGCCAAGATCCCGGACCAGTACACCCTCAAGGAGTTCGCGCAGCGCGAGCTGCGGCCCCGTGACCGCGACCCGGTCATGGCCGAGATCGACCTCGTCTCGAGCCACACGCCGTGGACGCCGATCCCGCGGGTGGTGCCGTGGCAGGACATCGGCAACGGCTCGGTGTACGACGGGATGCACCCCAGCCACTCGTCGATCCTCGACCTGCTGGGCGGCCACGACCAGCAGCGCAACTACGCCAAGTCGATCCAGTACTCCCTGCGCTCCCTGGTCTCGTTCGTCCGCCACGCCCACGACAAGAACCTCGTGATGGTCGTCCTCGGCGACCACCAGCCCAACACCAACGTCAGCGGCACCGGCGTCTCGCACGACGTCCCGATCTCGCTGATCGCCCACGACCCGTCCGTGATCAGACAGATCGATGACTGGAACTGGACGCCCGGCTTCCGACCGGACAGCGACCTGCCGGTGCAGGGGATGGACGACTTCCGCGATCGGTTCCTGTCGGCGTTCGGATCGCAACCGCGGCCAGGCCGGCCCTGATCGAACCCAGCGGTCCCCGCACTCGTGTCACCTGATGAGGGCCGTCCGGGCCCCGGATAGGGAGACCTTCGTCATGACCGTTCGAATCGTCGCCGCGCTCGCGGTCCTGGTGTCGGCGTACGTGCACCTGTACGAGTGGCTGAACGGATTCCGCGACGACAACGTGATGGGACCGCTCTTCGCGGTCAATGTCATCGCCGGTGTCGCGATCGCCGTACTGCTGTTCACCTGGAAGCACTGGTTCGTCCCCTTCCTCGTGTTCGGCTTCGGCGCGAGCACGCTCGGTGGGTTCGCCCTCGCCACGACGAGTGCCGGCCTGTTCGGCACCACGAGAAGTGGGAGGGCGGCTACGTCTGGGCCGCCGCCGTGTCCGAGGCCGTCGCGATCGTCGCCGGGCTCATCGCCCTCTCGCATGAGTACCGCAGCGCGCCCGCGCGCGAGCACAGCACCGTCGCCGGCTAGAGCCACCTCGATCCCGTCGTACGGCGCGGTCGAGCGCCACCCTCGAGGACCTCGGCGCCGCGGCCCGCACCGCTGCGCGCCGGCTCGTCCGCAGCGACGGCGCGACGTTCGTCCTCAAGGACGGCGACCGGTGCTTCTACGCCCACGAGGACGCCATCGCCCGCTCTGGAAGAGCCAGCGGTTCCCGATCCGCGATGCCAGGGACAGCGCTCGGACCAAGCTGGATCTCGACGCGCTCGCGCGACGACGTCCCTGGGCCACCGACCGTCGCGCCGCTTGCTCAACCTGGCCGGGCCCACGCGACGCATTCGTTCGTCATGCGCCGGCTGCTGCGGCGAGTCAGAGCTTGAGGACGGCGATCCGCGGACCGTCGGTGTGGCGGACCTCGACCGAGGGGATGTTCTTCGGCCAGGCGGCGGTGGCGCCATTGACGTGCATGGTCTTGCCCGGGCAGTCCGTTCCACGTGGCGACCCGCTCCCTCCGGCCGTCCCCGGTGTGCACGACCAGGGCGTAGGAGCCGCCCTCGTAGGTGGCGAGCTGATCGGGTAGCTGCAGGTGAGGTCGACCTTCGTGCCCCACCCGACCTTGGTCAGCGCGACACTGGCGACCATCGGATCATTCGACGTACGTTACCAGGTGTGCTCGACGGTCTGGACCGTGGGCGCGGAGACGGTGGTGTCGCCACGTTGCCGGGGTCGAGTCGTTGTGATTGAGCGCGAGCGCTCCCCCGGCCGTGACCACGACCGCGGCGGCCGCGGCGATGCCGGCCGTGAGCCACGTGCGCCGCTGCTGACGACGGCGTACGGCGCGCGACAGCCGCGGCAGGAGCGTCTCGGGCACCGGCTCGGGCTCGGTCTGCTCGAACACGTCCGGTCCGATGCGACCCAGCAGCCCGGGGAGCCCGGACAGGTCGCGCAGGGCGCGCGAGCAGGGCTCGCAGCCGTCCAGGTGTGCCTCGAACTCACGGCGTTCAGCCGGTGACAGCGAGCCGAGGACGTAGGAGCCGTCCCACATCTCGTAGGGACACGGGATCTGCGTGTGTCATGCCACCACCCCCATTTCTTCCAGAGCGAGCCGGAGGGCGTGGAGGGCGTAGTGGGTGCGGGACTTCACGGTGCCTTCGGGGATGCCGAGGCGGCGGGCGGCCTCCGCGACCGGGCGTCCCTTGAAGTAGGTCTCCTGGAGGACCGCGCGGTGGTCGGGTGAGAGCTGGGTGACGGCGTCGGCGACGACCCAGGTCATCAGCAGCTCGTCACTGCCGTCTCCGTCGGAGTCCGGCTCGGGCAGCTCACCCATGGGGATCTCGGACCGCGAGCGCCGCGTGCGCGACTCGTCGATCACGATGTTGCGCGCCACGGTGAACAGCCAGGCCCGGACCGAGCCCTGACCCTCGTCGAGGACGTAGGCATTGCGCCACGCGCGCAGGAGGGTCTCCTGGCACACGTCTTCCGCGCGGGCACGGTCGTAGTTCGTGAGGCGGAGGCAATGGCCCCAGAGCGCGCCGGCATGCTCGTCGTGCAGGCGCTGCATCACGACGTCAGGGCTGGCTGCCATCACACCTCCTCCACCCGGTATACGGAGCCGCCGTCCGTTCGGTTCGATTGTGCTCCGTCATCCGAATCCTGCGGCATCCGCAACGAAACCGCGTGGCGCGGCGTACATCATGAGGTGACCGTGACGAGTCGCGGACCGGCGACATCGCCAGTGCGTGGCCGCACTCGGGCTACGCCAGCGAGGCGAGCCAGGCCTCGTGGAGGTCAGAGAAGCGTCCGTCGCCGCCGGCGACGAGGTCCTCGGGTGAGCCGTCCTCGACGATCCGGCCGTGCTCGAGCACGAGCACCCGGTCGGCGATCTCCACGGTGGAGAGCCGATGGGCGATGATCACCGCGGTGCGGCCCTTGAGGATCGTGCGCAGCGCGCGCTGCACCAACCGCTCGGACGGGACGTCGAGCGACGACGTGGCCTCGTCGAGGATCAGGACCGCGGGGTCGGCCAGGAAGGCGCGGGAGAACGCGATCAGCTGGCGCTGACCCGCACTGAGCAGTCCGCCGCGGTTGGAGATCGGCGTCTCGTAGCCCTCGGGCAGCGCTGCGATGAAGCCGTGGGCACCGATCGCCCGGGTCGCCTCCTCGACCTTTTCCTGGGTCGCCTCGGGCCGACCGAATCGGATGTTGTCGGCGACCGTGCCGGAGAAGAGGTAGTTCTCCTGGGTCACCATCACCACGGAGCGGTGGAGGTCCTCCGGGGTCAGCGACCGGAGGTCGACGTCGTCGAGGGTGACCGCTCCGCCGACCGGGTCGTAGAAGCGAGTGGCGAGCTTGGCGATCGTGGTCTTGCCGGCGCCGGTCGTGCCCACGAGGGCCACGGTCTGGCCGGCCGGGACAGTCACGTCGAGGTCGGGCAGCACGGGCACGCCGTCGACGTACTCGAAGCGGACGTGGTCGAAGCGGACCTCGCCCCGCGCGTCGGGCAGCGCCACCGGGTCGGTCGGGTCGGGGACCCCCGGCTCCTCCTCGAGGACGCCGGACAGCTTCTCCAGGGCGGCCGAGGCCGACTGGAACGTGTTGTAGAACTGCGAGATCTCCATCATGGGCTCGAAGAACTGCCGCAGGTAGAGCAGGAACGCCGTCAGCACGCCGACGGTGACCTGGCCCTGGTAGGCGAGGTAGCCGCCGTACAGCAGGACGACGCCGATCGTGATGTTGCCGATCAGCCGGATCTCGGGCATGAACCACGCGACCAGACGGAACGCGACCAGGTTGGCCGCGCGGTACTGGTCGTTGACGTCCTCGAAGATCTCCTTGTTGCGCGGCTCGCGGCGGAAGGCCTGGACGGCGCGGATGCCGTTCATCGACTCGACGAAGTGGACGATGACCAGCGCGACCTTCTCGCGGGTCACCCGATAGCTGGACGCCGACTCCTTGCGGAACCAGTTGGTCGCCCAGGCCAGGAACGGGCCGCAGAGCAACGCGACCAGGCCGAGCTTCACGTCGAGGTAGAGCAGGAGCACCGCCGTGCCGACCAGCGTCAGGGCGGCGGTGAAGAGCCCGTCGAAGCCGCTCTCGAGCATCTCGTAGATCGCGTCGACGTCGGAGGTCTGCCGCGAGATCACCCGGCCGGACGTGTAGGAGTCGTGGAACGCCGGGCTCAGCTTCTGGAAGTGGCGGAACACCCGCTGGCGGATGGCGAACAGGATGTCCTGGCCGATCTTCCCGGACCGGACGAGGAAGATGTTGCGCGAGATCGCCTGGACCAGCGTCGCGAAGAGGACGATGCCGACCACGATCAGCAACGGCTTCAGGTCGTTGCGCTCACGGATCGGCGGGATGCCGGTGTCGATCCCCTTGGCGACCAGCAGCGGGATCGAGAGGCGCGCGGCGTTCTCGATGAGCACCGCGATCAGCATCAGCCGCAGCGGCTTGCGATAGGGCCTGAGCAGGTCGGTCAGCAGCCGGCGCGAGCGCCCGGCGAGCTTCGCCGACGTCGCCGCGCTGATCTCCTCGAGGTCGTCGGCGGCGACCCCGCGCCACTTCTGCCCCTCGTCGACCGGAGGCGTGGTGGTGGCGGTCACGGCCTGCGGCGTTGTTCGACGGCGGAGCGGGCGGGGAGGCGGAGAGCGTCGTGGGGTGAGTGTCACGCCGCCTCCTCGAGCTCCTCGGAGTCGGCAGCGAGGAGCTCGCGGTACGCCGGGACGGTGGCGAGCAGCTCGCGGTGCACGCCGACGTGGGTGATGGTGCCGTCCTCGAGGAGGGCGACCTTGTCCGCGAGCAGCACCGTCGACGCACGGTGCGCGACGACCAGCCCGGTCGTCTCGGCCAGCACGCGGCGCAGCGCCTCCTCGACGAGCTTCTCGGTGTGGACGTCGAGCGCCGACAGCGTGTCGTCGAGAACCAGCACCTGGGGCTGGGCGAGGACCGCGCGGGCGAGCGCAAGCCGCTGCCGCTGCCCGCCGGACAGGGACATGCCCTGCTCACCGATGCGCGTCTCGAGCCCCCACGGCAGGTCGCGGACGAACCCGGCCTGGGCGATCTCGATCGCCTCCGCGATCTCCTCCTCGGTGGCGTCGGCGCGGCCGAGCGTGAGGTTCTCCCGGGCGGACATCGAGAAGAGGGTGGGCTCCTCGAACGCCGTCGCCACCAGCGAGCGCAGCTCCTTGAGGGAGTAGTCGCGCACGTCGACGCCGTCGATCGTCACCCGGCCGGCGGTCACGTCGTACAGCCGCGGCACGAGCGAGGTGAGCGCGGTCTTGCCCGAGCCGGTGGCTCCGACCAGGGCGACGGTCTCGCCGGGCAGCAGCTCGAGGTTGACGTCGTGGAGGACCTGGGTGTCGGAGCCGGGGAACGTGAAGTCGACGTGCTCGAACCGGAGGTGGCCTCGCGCCGACGGCGACACGGCTGTGCCGCTGACGATGTCGGGAGTGGTGTCGTAGATCTCGAGCACGCGCGCGGCCGCGGTCATCGCCTCCTGCGACATCGCCAGGATCACGCCCAGCGAGGCGACCGGCCAGACCAGCGAGAGCATCAGGGTGATGAACGCGACCAGCTCTCCGGGGGTGAGCACCCCGCGGCCGACCCCGATGGCGCCGAGCAGCAGCACGACGACCACGGCGAGGTTGGGGATCATCTCGAGGAAGGTCCAGAACTTCGCCGACAGCTTGACCTTGTCGATGCTGGTGGCGAGCAGCCGCTGCGCCGCGTCGTCGTACTGACGGCCGACGTAGCCGGAACGGCCGAACGACTTGATGACCCGGATGCCGACCGCCCCTTCCTCGGCCAGCGTCGCGAGGTCGCCCTGCTGGTCCTGCACGCGACGCGAGACCACGACGTAGGCCTTCTCGAAGCGCATGGACAGCCAGACGATCGGCGCGGCGGTGGCCGCCACGACGAGCCCGAGCGGCCAGTACATGTGCAGCAGCACCAGCGTCACAGCCGTCACCTGGGTGATGTTGACCAGGAGGAACAGCATCCCGAAGCCGGAGAAGCGCCGGATGGCTGAGAGGTCGGTGGTCGCACGGGACAACAGCTGGCCGGACTGCCACTGGCTGTGGAAGCTCATCGGGAGCTCCTGCAGCCGGTCGTAGAGGTCGCGCCGCATCGCGGTCTCCACCGACAGCACGGCCTTGGACTGGGTCCAGCGGCGCCACCAGATGAGGACCGCCTCGAGGATGCCGAGGCCGAGCACCGCCAGACCCAGCGGCAGCACGCCGCCCTCGTCGTGATGGGCGATCGGGCCGTCGATCAGCGCCTTGATGCGGAGCGGGATCAGGATCGAGACGCCCACGCCGGCCATCGAGGTGACGAGCATGATCGTCAGCGCCACCAGATGCGGCCGGAGGTAGGCGCGCAGCCGCCAGAGCGACTTCACACTGGCGGGAGGGTGCGCGGTCGGGCCCTGGGTCGTGGCGGAGGTCGTGGTGGGCGCATCGGTTGGCATCGTTGGCCGACTCTAACCTTTGCCAGGGACAACGATCCAATCAATTGGTACGACGCGCGAGCCGGAAGTGGTCCTTACACCGATCCGGCGCCGGATCAGTTCGCCAGCAGGCCGCGGACGACGCGCAGACCGACCGACATCCGCGCCAGGTCGGCGTTGTCGTCGGCGCAGATCTCCTCCAGCGTCGCGGCCGCACGGGCGACCACGACGGAGTCGTTGTCCTCCCACTCCTGGATCCGGGCGGGCCCGGGCAACGAGTCGTCGGTGTCGCGCAGCACCTGGGCGGTGAGCTGCGCGTGCACGGCGTACACGTCGTCGCGCAGGGCGGCCCGCGCCATCGTCTGCCACCGGTCCTCGCGCGGGAGCGCCAGGATCCGCGCGACCAGGTCGGGCAGCCCGAGCCGCTCGCCGAGGGCGAAGTGGAGCCGGGTGACCTCGACCGGGTCGAGCTCCATCCGGTCGGCGATCTCCCGCACGTTGAGGAGCTGGTACGCCGGGTGGAGGACCGCTACGCGCGACGCGAGGTCCTCGGGCACGCCCTCGTCGACCAGTCGTGACATGCGGCCCTCGTAGGCACGCAGCTCGCGCCCGGTCAGGAGCGAGGGCAGGTCGGCCATGAGCTGCTGCACCTGCTCGCTGAAGTAGTCGACGGTGCCCTGGCTGTCGAGTGGTGGCCGGCGGTTGGTGACCAGCCACCGCGAGGCCCGCTCGACCAGGGTGCGCATCTCGATCCGCATCCGGGTCTGGCAGGCGGCGTCCAGCTTGTTGTCGTAGGTCTGGAGCTCCTCGCGGAGCGGCAGCGACCCGAAGATCTCGCGCGCCACGAAGTTCGCCCGCGTCAGCTCCTCCGGGGTCGCGCCGGTCTCGCCGGTCAGCCGCGGCCAGTACGTCATGCCGGCACCGTTGACCAGGTCGTTGACCACCTGGGTCACGATGATCTCGCGGCGCAACGGGTGACTGGCGATGGAGCTCTCGAACCCCTCCTTCAGCTGGGTCGGGAAGTAGCCGACCAGGTCGACGTGGCAGTAGGGGTCGTCGGGCAGGTCGGAACCGATGAGCTCGTCGGCGAGCACGATCTTCGTCCAGGCCAGGAGTACCGACAGCTCGGGGACCGACATCCCCTCCCCGCGGTCGATGCGCCGGCGTACCTCACGCGACGTCGGCAGGCCTTCGAGCTCGCGCTTGAGCACACCGCGCTTCTCCAAGGTCTTCATCCAGTCCTCGTGGACGTGGAGCAGGGACGGTGCGTTCGCGGCGGCGTTCGCCAGCGCGAGGTTCTGCTCGTAGTTGTCGCGCAGGACCAGCGAGGCCACCTCGTCGGTCATCTCCGCGAGCAGGTGGTTGCGCTGCTTCTCGGTGAGGTCGCCGTCGGAGACGACCCGGTCGAGCAGGATCTTGATGTTCACCTCGTGGTCGGAGGTGTCCACACCCGCGGAGTTGTCGATGAAGTCGGTGTTGATCGCGCCGCCCCGCCGATCGCGATGGCGCTCGCCGCCCAGCTCGGCGTACTCGATCCGGCCGCGCTGGGTGAGGCCGAGGTTGCCGCCCTCGCCGACACAGCGCGCCCTCAGCGCACGCCCGTCGATCCGGATCGCATCGTTGGCCTTGTCTCCGGCGTCGGAGTGGGTCTCGTCCGAGGACTTCACATAGGTCCCGATGCCGCCGTTCCAGAGCAGGTCGACGGGCGCTTGCAGGATGGTCTTCATCAGCTCCGCCGGCGTCAGCTTCGCCACCGACTCGTCCAGGCCGAGCGCCTCACGCACCTGTGGCGTGATCGAGATCGACTTCAAGGTCCGGGGGAAGACACCGCCGCCCTCGGAGATGAGACTCGCGTCGTAGTCCTGCCAGCTCGACCGCGGCAGGTCGAACATCCGCTTCCGCTCAGCGAACGACTTCGCCGCGTCGGGGTCCGGGTCGAGGAAGATGTCGCGGTGGTCGAACGCGGCCACGAGCCGGATGTGCTCCGAGCAGAGCATGCCGTTGCCGAACACGTCCCCGGACATGTCGCCGATGCCGACGCAGGTGAAGTCCTCGGCCTGGCAGTCGACCCCGCGCTCACGGAAATGCCGCTGCACCGAGACCCAGGCGCCGCGGGCGGTGATGCCCATCGCCTTGTGGTCGTAGCCGACGGACCCGCCCGAGGCGAACGCGTCGCCGAGCCAGAAGCCGTACTGCTTCGCGACGCCGTTCGCGATGTCGGAGAACGTCGCCGTCCCCTTGTCGGCCGCGACGACGAGGTAGGAGTCGTCACTGTCGTGGCGTACGACGTCCGGTGGCGGCACGTTCGCGCCGTCCACGAGGTTGTCGGTGATGTCGAGCAGCCCGCAGATGAAGGTCTCGTAGCAGGCGACTCCTTCGGCGAGCCAGGCGTCGCGGTCGGACGGGTCGGGGAGCTGCTTGCAGAAGAACCCGCCCTTCGCGCCGACCGGCACGATCACGGTGTTCTTCACCATCTGCGCCTTGACCAGGCCGAGCACCTCGGTCCGGAAGTCGTCGCGGCGGTCGGACCAGCGCAGACCTCCGCGGGCGACGGCGCCGAAGCGCAGGTGCACTCCCTCGACACGTGGGGAGTACACGAAGATCTCGAACTTCGGCCGCGGCTCGGGCAGGTCCGGGATCGCCGACGGCTCGAGCTTGAACGACATGTAGGTGTGGTGCGGCCCCTTGCTACCGGGCTGGAAGTAGTTGGTGCGCAGCGTCGCCTTGATGTGGGTCAGGTACGACCGCAGGATGCGGTCGTGGTCGAGGCTCGCGACATCGTCGAGGGCGTGCTCGATGCGCTGGGAGATGTCCTCCACCTTGGCCTGACGCGCCTCGGCGTCGGCGGCCAACCCGTTCCGCCCCGGGTCGAAGCGCGCCTCGAAGAGCTGGACGAGCAGCCGCGTGATGTCGGTGTTCCCGCGCAACGCCTCCTCGATGTAGTCGACCGCGAAGGGGGTGTTGCCCTGCTTCATGTACTTGGCGTACGCGCGGAGCACGGTGGCCTGCCGCCACGTCAGCCCGGCCGCGAGCACCAGCGCGTTGAACCCGTCGATCTCGTTGAACCCGCCCCAGACCGCGCGGATCGTGTCCTGGAACAGCTCGCGGACCTTGTCGGGCATGCCCGGGCGCGTAGCGCAGCCCGAACTCGTAGATGTACGACGGCCGAGCGGCGTGGTCGAGCTCGTAGGGACGCTCGTCGATGACCTCGACCCCCATCGACGACAGCGCGGGAAGCACCTCCGAGAGGGAGATCGAGGCCCCGCGTCGGAACACCTTCAACCGCGCCTCGCCACGCGCGGCATCGAGGGGGGAGAACAGGGAGAGGTCGGTGCCCGACTCGCCGAGGGCCTCGCCGCCCGAGGTCGAGCGCGCCGGTGGCCGCGGAGAAGTCCTCCTTGTACGCCTCGGGGAACGATCCCTCGAAGCTGCGGGCGAGCCGTGATCCGACGTCCTCACCGAACTCGGCGATCGTGGCCGCGGTGAAGTCGTCTCGCCACGACCGTGACGCCTCGGTCAGCCGGCGCTCGAGGTCGGAGACGTCGACCTGGGGATCTTCTCCCCCTTGGGCGGATGGACGACGAAGTGCACGCGTGCGGTCGTCGACTCGCTCATCCGGACCGTGAACTCGATCTGCTCCCCGGAGAAGCTCTCCTTGAGGATGTCGGAGAACCTCTCGCGGACCGTCGTGTTGTAGCGGTCGCGCGGCAGGAAGACCAGCACACTGACGTAGCGGCCGTAGGTGTCGCGGCGTACGAAGATCCGGAGCTGGCGACGCCGCGGGTCTCCATGACCCGGCTCGCCATCGACGCGAGCTCGTCGACCGGCGTGTGGAAGAGCTCGTCGCGCGGGTAGGTCTCGAGGGTGTCGATGAGGGCCTTGCCGGCATGGCTGCGCGGGTCGAGGCCGACCAGCTTGAGGGCATCGGTCGCCTTCTCGCGCAGCAGCGGCACGTGCAACACCGACTCGGTGTACGCGGCGCTCGAGAACAGGCCGAGGAACCGACGCTCGCCGGTCACGTCGCCGTTTGCGTCGAAGGTCTTCACACCGACGTAGTCGAGGTACGCCGGGCGGTGCACGGTGGCGCGGGAGTTGGCCTTGGCCAGCACCAGCAGGGTGTGCTCGCGCGCCATCTCGGCGCCCTTCTTCGGCAGCTTTCCGACGGCCGCGAGGTCGGGGTCGTTGCGCAGGATGCCGAGGCCGGAGCCGGGGACGCCGCGGAGGTACTCGTCGTCGCCTTCGCGCTCGAGGTGGTACTCCCGGTAGCCCAGGAAGGTGTAGTGGTCGTCGGCCAGCCACTCGAGGAACTCGACGCCCTGGTCCACCTCGCTCTGCGGCAGCGTGCTCGGCGGCGAGCTCCGCAGCTCGGACACCACCTCGTCGACCGTCTGCCGCATCCGGCCCCAGTCCTCGACGGACTCGCGGACGTCGCGGAGGACGCGGTGAAGGTCGACGGCGATCTCGTCGACGTCCTCGTCGTGGCCGATCCGGCTGATCTCGACGTGCATCCACGACTCGCGCTCGGCTCCTTCGGACGGAGCGGCCGACTCGTTGTTCGGGCAGGCGATCGACTCGAGCCGACCGGTGACGTCACGGGTCACGTCGAACTGCGGATGCACGACCAGGTGCACGTCACGCTGCTGGCGCGTCGGCTCCATGACCACCGAGTCGACGAGGAACGGCATGTCGTCGGTGACGACCTCCACCACGGAATGACCACCGGCCGACCAGCCGTGCTCGGCCAGGGTCGGGGTGAAGACATGGAGGCTCGCCGTGCCCTGCGGACGCGACTCGGCGGTGCGGTAGTGCGAGACCAGCGCGCCGTACAGCTCCTCGGCGGAGCGGTCGGTGAGGTCGTCGGTGGCGACGTGGCGGTAGTACGCGCGGACCAGCGACCCGACGTCGTCCTTGGGCGGTCCCCCGGTGCCGCTGCTCCGCTCGGCGAGGGCGATCGCCTGGTTCAGCAGGTGGGTCTTCTCGGGGTCGACGGACAGGTCGGTCGTCATTGACACAACCCGAGGTTAGGACTCCGTTCGACGCCGCACCAACATGACGTGCAGACTGCCCGAGATCGACGATTGATCCAGCACATTCGGCAGGCAACGCCCGGCTCAGCCGAGCGGCTTGATGGCCACACCGATCACCACGTCCGTGCGGAGGTCGGTGATCCCTGCGCGGCGTACGCCGTCCACCACGACGGCCTCCAGTGCCGCGCGCTCGGCGTCGTCGAGAGCGTCCACCGTTCCTCGGTAGCCCGATCCGAGCACGACGTCCCAGAAGTCCGCGGGACTCCCGAGCGGGTGGGTCCCCTCGATCGCCACGGTCTCGCAGCCCTCCACCCCACCCGCGGCGAGCAGGGCGGCGAGAGCCTCGGACGTCGTGATCTCGTCCCAGGGGTTGAAGGACCGGTAGAGCTCGGGGCGGATCTCGCGGACGCCTTGCCAGAAGACGCCGCTCGCGGGCTCCCAGACACCCGGGCCCCACGTCGTGACCGCGAGCCTGCCGCCGGGCCGGACCATCCGCCACATCTCGCGGACGAACGCCGGCATGTCGTCGACGAAGAACACGCCGAACACGCAGACCACGGCGTCGAACGACGCGTCGCCGAATCGCGTGGCGGTGGCGTCCGCCCTGACCAGCTCGACGTTCGTCGAACCGGCGGCGTCCAGACGCTCGCGCGCCTGCGCGAGCAGGGCCGCGGTGATGTCGACCCCGACGACGGAACCGTCGGGCCCGACGGCACGCGACGCCGGCAGCACGGAGGCACCCGCCCCGCAGCACAGGTCGAGCACCCGCTCGCCCGGGCCGATCCCGGCACGGCGGACGGTCTCGGCGCCGTACACGTCCCAGAACGCGAGGGCGGGCCGGGTGAAGTGGTCGGCCGCGGCACTGTAGACACGCTCCGCTCGCGCCAGTGCGGACTCGTCAGGACCCGACATGTGGCACCTCCGCAGACCAGAGTGCCGCTCCCGCGCGCTCTCGGGAAGACCCGGCCGCTCCCGGCATGA
>CAVWZR010000007.1:0-19919 GCA_963759515.1 uncultured Actinomycetota bacterium
ACCTCTCGTCCTCGCCCGCTAGCCTGCCGCGCATGTCCACCGAAGGCAGCACCAAGGCCGTCGTCGCGGCACTCCTCGCGAACTCCGGCATCGCGGTCACCAAGTTCCTGGCGTTCCTGCTCACCGGTGCGTCCTCCATGCTGGCCGAGGCGATCCACTCGGTGGCCGACTCCGGGAACCAGGGCCTGCTCCTCCTCGGCGGACGCCAGGCCCGCCGCCGCCCGACTGCCGAGCACCCGTTCGGATACGGCCGTGAGCGCTACGTCTACTCGTTCATCGTCTCGATCGTGCTCTTCAGCGTGGGTGGTCTCTTCGCGCTGTACGAGGCCTACCACAAGGGTCACGAGCTCCACGTCACTCATGGTCACCCGGAGAACTCCTTGCTCGACAGCAGGTGGGCGTGGGTCCCGATCGTGGTGCTGATCGCGGCGATCGTGATGGAGTCGCTCTCCTTCCGCACCGCCATCCGCGAGACCGCACACGTCAAGGGCGACGCGACGTACCTGGAGTTCATCCGCCGGGCGAAGGAGCCGGAGCTCCCGGTGATCCTCCTCGAGGACTTCGCGGCGCTGTGTGGTCTCGTGTTCGCACTGCTCGGCGTCGGGCTGGCGCTGCTCACGGACAACCTGTGGTTCGACGTGACCGGGACCGCGCTGATCGGGGTCCTGCTCGTGGCGGTCGCCGTCGTCCTCGGCATCGAGACCAAGAGCCTCCTGCTCGGCGAGTCGGCCTCGGCGGCTGCGGTGACCCGGATCGCGGACGCCCTCGAGAGCGTCGACGGCATCGAGGGCATCGTCCACCTCAAGACCATGCACCTCGGCCCCGACGAGCTCCTCGTCGCCGCGAAGATCGCCGTCCCGGCCGCGCACACGGCGGCCGAGGTCGCCGACGCCATCAACGCCGCCGAGGTATCGATCCGCGACGTCGAGCCCATCGCCCGCGTGATCTACCTGGAACCCGAGATCTCCGCCGGAGCGTAGCTCCGGCGGAGATCGAGAAGAACCAGGAAAGGGGCTCCGGAAGAGAGCGAGAAGAACCAGGAAAGGGTCGAAATCACGGCCCGCAGACGTCAAGAGAAAGTCAAGAAAAGGGGCGGTGAAACCCCCGAAACCGCACCGTGCAAAAGTGTGTATGCTCGACGAACACGGGAGGTCGCGAGCCCCCGTGCGATCCTCCACAGTCACCGCAGCGAGGCAGTGACTTTTCCCTGTCGGGGGCGAAGAGCCAGCACTTGAGGGCTGGCGTGGAGGAACTAGCAGCATGGCCGACGTACGACGCCGCAAGCATCGCGCAGAGCCCACCCCCAACGAGACCCACGCCAAGGCAGGCATGACTGCCCTGGCATCCGTCGTCGCCGTGATCACCTTGGTGCTCGTGGCGGTCGGCAGCCTGTTCGCACCCAGTGGTGCCGCCCCCAGTCGATGGCATCCGAGGCCCGCGACGACCGTCACCGCCACCAAGACCGTGACGGCCACTGCGACCGTCACGAAGACCGTGTGGGGGACACCCCCGACGGCGACATCGACCGCGACGGCGACCAAGACGGTGACGAGTCCGACCGCGTCCTCGACGCGGACGAGCTCTTCTCCGACGACGACACCCACCGGCCATCCGACCATCGATCCGGACGCGCCCTTCGTCGGCGCGGCCATCCAGAACAACGGCGACCCCGGCCCACTCGAGGCCACCGTCGGCCGGCAGCTCGGACTGCACCGCACGTACTGGAACTACGGCAACATCTCGTCGTCGATCCGCCAGGCCACCGCGGACGCGAAGGCCGGTCGCATCGCGTGGCTGTCCTACAAGCTGCCGGGGTCGTGGGCGGACGCCGCGGCAGGCAAGGACGACGTACAGACCAGGGCGCTCGCCAAGCAGCTGGCCGAGGTGCCCGGTGAGATCTGGGTGGCGATCCACCACGAGCCCGAGGGCGACGGGAACCTGGCGGACTGGAGGGCCGCGCAGCGGCGACTCCTGCCGATCCTGGAGGCTGCCCCGAACGTGCGGACCAGCATCATCTTGACCGCGTGGGACACCTTCGACAGCAAGAACTCCGCCTACAGCCTGGACGCGCTGTGGCCCGGCAAGATGGTCAGCATTCTCGGCTTCGACGCCTACAACCCCTACGGCGACGCCAACCACGTCGGCAAGGGCTGGACCGAGATGAAGCACTACTACGACCAGATCGCCCCGGCCGCGAAGAAGCTCGGAGTCGACTGGGCGATCGGCGAGACGGGTTACACCGACTCGGCGGCGGCCAAGGACCCGGACTGGCTCACTCGTGCCTACGACGACATGGCGAACCGCACCGACCTGCCCGGTCTGGGTCTGTGCTACTTCGACTCGACCGCGAACTCGAACGGCTCCTGGCGGCTGACCGGCGTCAAGGTGGCCAAGTTCGACGACATCGTCGACCGATCGGCCGGGTGACCGCGCCGCGTCGAGCGACTCCAACCGTTGGTCGTCCCCGCCTGACCTGAGGGCGTTCTGGCTCAGGTCAGGCGGGGATGACGCGGTCGTGGGGTAAAGACGTTGGTAAAAACTCCGCAAAGCCATGCGGGCGGAGGCTGGTCCTAGCACTCTGAGCACTGGGGGGTCGTAACCCCCCGTGCGACCTCCTGAGTCACGTCCATGTGTTTCGTGGCTCTCGCCGCCCGATCGGGGGCAGGAGCCAGTCTCGAGCACTGGCGTGGAGGACGACCAGCATGGCCAACAGCCGACGTCGCATGCATCGCGCGAACACCAACCCTCAGGGAGCCCACGCCAAGGCCGGCACGACCACTCGGGGATCGCGTGTTGCCGGACGCCGTGCGCACCGTGGGGACGCCACCCCGAACCCGGCTCACGCCTCGGCCGGCCTGGCCGCACTTCGCTCGCTCGTCGGCCGGGGCCGCAAGCATCGTGCGGCCGCCGCCGCCGACCGGTCGCACGCGAAGGCCGGGCTCACAGCCGTCGGCGCCGTCGTCACCGTGATCACGGTCGTCCTGGTCACCGTCGGCAGTGTGTTCGCACCCAGCGGGGCGGCCACCGGGAAGATCCGTGGCTACCCGATCAAGATCCACCAGGCCACCCGGACCGTCACGGCGACGGCCACCGTGACGAAGACGGTGTTCGGCCCGACCGCCACGGCCACCGTGACCAAGACGGTGGTGGGGAGCCCGACCAGCATCCCGACGATGTCGGGTTCCACGACGACGGCGACGCCGTCGGCGACACCCACGAGCACGCCGACGCTCAACTCCCAGGCGCCGTACGTGGGCGCGTCCATCCAGAACAACGGCGACCCTTCCGCGATGGAGGCCAGCGCGGGTCGGACGCTCGGGCTGCGCCGCACCTACTGGAACTACAGCAACATCGCCTCCTCGATCCGGTCGGCCACCGCCGACGCGAACGCCGGCCGCATCCCGTGGCTGTCCTACAAGCTGCCGGGGTCGTGGGCCGACGCCGCCGCCGGCAAGGCCGATGCGCAGACCAAGGAGCTCGCCAAGCAGCTCGCCACCGTCCCGGGTGAGGTGTGGGTGGCGATCCACCACGAGCCCGAGGGCGACGGGAACCTGTCCGACTGGGTCGCACTGCAGAAGCGGTTGCTGCCGCTGCTGGCCGCTGCCCCGAACGTGCGGACCAGCATCATCCTGACCGCGTGGGACACCTTCGACAGCAAGAACTCCGCCTACAGCCTGGACGCGCTGTGGCCGGGCAACATGGTCAGCATTCTCGGCATGGACGCCTACAACCCGTACGGCGACGCCAACCACGTCGGCAAGGGCTGGACCGAGATGGACCACTACTACGACGAGATCGCCCCGGCCGCCAAGAAGCTCGGGGTCGACTGGGCGATCGCCGAGACGGGCTACACCGATCCGGCGGCAGCCAAGGACGCGGACTGGCTGACCCGCGCCTACCAGGACATGGCGAACCGCACGGACCTGCCCGGCCTGGGCCTGTCGTACTTCAACTCCACGGCGAACTCGGTCGGCTCCTGGCCGCTCACCGGTGTCAAGGCGGCCAAGTTCGACGCCATCTTGAACCAGTCACGCGACTGACCGCACGCGTCCGACCCGGCGGGCTGGCCGGGTCGGACGGTTCCGCTCGGGTCGGATCGGGTCTACCGTGCGTCCTAGTCAGGGGACGCACGGGGGTGTGTGATGACACGGGGGATCAGAACGGCGTGGGTGTTCGGCGTCGCCGGCATGCTCATGGCGTCGGCCGGTGTGGTCGGAGCCCAGATGATGCGAGCCGATGCCCGGCACGGGTCGTCCGACGACCGACAGCTCACGCAGGCCCAGTACGACGCGGCCGTGCGCATCGCGCGACACCAGGTCACACGCCTGCACCCTCGGCTGACCAGTGCGTCTGCGATCGTCAGGTCCGGCACGGTGACGCGGCCCAACCTGTCCGGCTCGTGCACGTCCGGGACGGTCATCAAGATCCGGCTGGTCGGCCACGACTTCCGGGTCGCCACCGGCGGCCGGGGCGACGGGAAGCAGGAGCCGGTGACGTCGGTCGAGGTGACCGGTGACGCGACGTCCGGGCGCGCCTGCCTGATCGAGGTCGTCACCGGGCCGCCGTCCCCGCCGTACCGCAGCGGCGACGACCTGCTGCCGGCACTGGCGAGCTGAGCACCGGACCGCTGACGACTGGATCGCTGGTTCCTGGCCCCGGCCGGGTGACGGGTCTAGCCTGCACGCATGCGTCACTTCTCCGGCCATATATGAGTCCCGGTGGTGGGTGACCGCCACGACGGGTTCGTCCCGCGGGTCCTCGCCTACCACGCCTCCAGGGACCTGGTCCCTCTCTACAGCGTCTACGCGCTTCTGTTCGCCGACCGCGGCGTCGACAGTGGCCGGATCTCGCTCCTCTTCATCATCTGGGCGTTGACGTCGTTCCTCTGCGAGATCCCCTCGGGTGCCTGGGCCGACTCCTTCGACCGTCGCCACCTGCTCGTGCTCTCGGCTGTCATCTACGCCGCGGGCTTCTCGCTCTGGATGGTCTGGCAGAGCTTCGCCGGTTTCGCGGTGGGCTTCATGTGCTGGGGACTGTCGAGCGCGCTGATGTCCGGCACCTTCGAGTCGATGGTGTACGACGAGCTCGTCGAGCGCGGTGCCCGCGGTCGGTACGCCGGTCTGATCGGCTGGGCGCAGTCGACGGCGCTGGTCGCCAACCTGGTCGCCAGTGCGGCCGCGGCCGGCCTGTTCCACGTCGGCGGCTACGCCCTCGTCGGGTGGACGTCGGTCGCGATCGCCGGGGTCCAGGGAGTGCTCGCGGCGACACTGCCGGTGTCCTACCGGGCCCGTCACGCGCCACACGACGAGGGGGCTCTCGCCGCGACCGAGCACGCGGCCTCGCGCTACGTCGCGATGCTCCGGGCGGGCCTCGCCGAGTCGAGCCACCACCCGGACGTCCGCCGGATCCTCCTGCTCGCGTCGGCCATGGTCGCGATGACGACGTACGACGAGTACTTCCCGCTGGTGGCCCGCGACCACGGGGTCTCGACCACCGTCGTGCCGATCCTGATCGCCGTCACGGTGGTCGGTCAGGCGGTCGGGACCGCACTGGTCGGACGCACTGCCCGCGTCGACGGTCGCGTGGTGGCGGTGATGCTGGCGTCGGGTTCGGTGCTGATCTCGGTCGGCGCACTGATCACGCCGTACGCCGGCTTCGTCGGGATCGCGATCGGGTACGGACTGTGCAACAACGCGATGCTGGTCGGCGAGACTCGGCTGCAGGACAGCATCACGGGCCCGGCGCGGGCCACGGTCACCAGTGTGCTCGGAGTCCTGGAGGACCTGAGCGCGATCGCGCTGTTCGCCTGCTTCGCCGTCGGTTCGCGCGTCGTCGGCTTCCCGACGCTGGTCGCCCTGCTGGCGTTCCCATCCGTCCTCGTGGCGCTGGCCGTCGCGCGATGGCTGCCGGCGAGGCCCGACGATTCATGATTCGGGGGCGACCGGTTCTAGGCTTCTGGAGTCCGCGTGGGAGATCCCGAGGATGCGCAGATGCGCAGCGCAGACTGCTCCACCTCTGACGAGGAGAACTTCATGGACTACAAGGTCAAGGATCTCTCGCTGGCCGACTTCGGCCGCACCGAGATCACCCTCGCCGAGCACGAGATGCCCGGCTTGATGGCGATGCGTGCGCGCTACGGCGAGACCAAGCCGCTTGCCGGTGCCAGGATCGCCGGCTCGCTGCACATGACCATCCAGACGGCGGTGTTGATCGAGACGCTCGTCGCCCTCGGCGCCGAGGTGCGTTGGGCCTCGTGCAACATCTTCTCCACCCAGGACCATGCGGCCGCGGCCGTCGTCGTCGGCCCGGACGGCACCGCCGACGAGCCGCAGGGCGTGCCGGTGTTCGCCTGGAAGGGCGAGACGCTGGAGGAGTACTGGTGGTGCACCCAGCAGATCCTGCAGTGGCCGGCCGACAGCTTCGCGAACATGATCCTCGACGACGGCGGCGACGCGACCATGCTGGTCCACCTCGGGCTCGACATGGAGAAGAACGGCGTCGCGCCCGACCCGGCCACGGCGGCCAGCCACGAGCAGCAGGTCGTCTTCGACGTGCTGAAAGCCTCGCTCGCCGAGAGCAGCAACCGCTGGACCACGATCGCCGAGCACATCCAGGGCGTCACCGAGGAGACCACGACCGGCGTCCACCGGCTCTACGAGATGATGAAGGAAGGCTCGCTGCTCTTCCCCGCGATCAACGTCAACGACTCGGTCACCAAGTCCAAGTTCGACAACAAGTACGGCTGCCGCCACTCCCTGATCGACGGCATCAACCGCGCCACCGACGTCCTGATCGGCGGCAAGGTCGCGGTCGTCTGCGGCTACGGCGACGTCGGCAAGGGCTGCGCGGAGAGCCTTCGCGGTCAGGGTGCTCGCGTGATCGTCACCGAGATCGACCCGATCTGCGCCCTGCAGGCCGCGATGGACGGCTACCAGGTCGCCACGCTCGAGGACGTCCTCGGCGTCGCCGACATCGTGATCACCGCGACCGGCAACAAGGACGTCGTCACCGCAGAGCAGATGTCGCGGATGAAGCACCAGGCGATCCTGGGCAACATCGGCCACTTCGACAACGAGCTCGACATGGCCGGCCTCGAGTCCTTCCCCGGCATCGAGCGCAAGAACGTCAAGCCGCAGGTGGACAAGTGGACCTTCCCCGGTGGGACGGCGATCATCGTGCTCTCCGAGGGCAGGCTGATGAACCTCGGCAACGCCACGGGTCACCCGAGCTTCGTGATGTCGAACTCCTTCACCAACCAGGTGCTCGCGCAGATCGAGCTGTTCACCAAGCCCGACGACTACCCGACCGGCGTCTACGTGCTGCCCAAGCACCTCGACGAGGAGGTCGCCCGGCTCCACCTCGGAGCCCTCGGGGTGAGGCTGACGACGTTGACCGACGCCCAGGCGTCGTACCTCGGCGTGGCGGTCGAAGGCCCCTACAAGGCCGAGCAGTACCGCTACTGACGGTCGCGTCGGATGAGGGTGCGCTCGTTCCCCGATGGTTGAGGAGCGAGGCTCCCCCGGTGGTTGAGGAGCGAGCTCTGCGAGCGTCTCGACACCACCGGAGCTGTGCCCGAGGCGCCAGACACCGTCACCGAGTCTCGACACACGACGCCGCGCCCTCGTTCCTCGGGCTCGGCTGCGTGTCACATGCCAAGATGACAGGGTGACCCAGGCCGAGGACTTCCGCGCGCGTGTGCTGGTCGTCGACGACGACGCGTCTCTCTCCGAGATGCTCGCGATCGTCCTGCGGCAGGAGGGTTTCGACTCCCACGTCGTCGAGCGCGGCGACGAGGCGCTCGACGCGTTCCACGCCTACCGGCCCGACGTCGTCCTGCTCGACCTGATGCTGCCCGGCAAGGGTGGCATCGACGTGTGCAAGGAGATCCGCGCCGAGTCCGGCGTCCCGATCGTGATGCTCACCGCCAAGGGCGACACGGTCGACGTCGTGGTCGGCCTCGAGTCCGGCGCCGACGACTACGTCGTGAAGCCGTTCAAGCCCAAGGAGCTGGTCGCCCGTGTCCGGGCCCGAGTACGCCGCAACGAGGTGCCGGGCGCGGACTCGCTGACCGTCGGTCCGCTCACGATCGACGTCGCCGGTCACGCGGTGACCCGTGACGGTCAGCCCGTCAGCCTGACCCCGCTCGAGTTCGACCTGCTCGTCTGCCTGGCGCGCAAGCCGTGGCAGGTGTTCACCCGCGAGGTGCTGCTCGAGCAGGTCTGGGGCTACCGGCATGCGGCCGACACGCGCCTGGTCAACGTCCACGTCCAACGGCTGCGGTCGAAGGTCGAGACCGATCCGGAGAACCCCGAGATCGTGCTCACGGTCCGCGGCGTCGGCTACAAGGCCGGCAGCTCCGGCCAGCAGTGAGGCACACCCAGGTGAGATGAGATGGTCACGCGTTCCGTGCCCGAGGCACTCCGCCGCGGGCTGACCTTCTGGCGCCGGTCCATCCAGGCGCGGGTCGTGGTCAGCACGGTGCTGCTCTCGGCGATCGTGGTCACCGGAGTCGGGTGGTTCCTCCTCCGTCAGGTCGAGCAGGGTCTGCTCGACCGCCGGGTCGACACCGTCCTCACCGAGGTCGGCAACGAGAACCAGCAGGCCGCCAAGCAGCTGGACGCCGTTCCCGGCAACGAGACCAACGCCGCTGAGCAGGCGTCCCAGCTCCTCAGTGGCCTCGACACGAGCGGGTCGATCCGTGGGTTCACGGTCGTGATGGCCCGCACCGCGACCCGGGGAACGCCGCTGACCGATCGGGGCCCCGAGTTCACCGCGCAGCTCGACCTGCGCAGCGTCCCGGACTCGCTGATCGGGCACTTCGACTCGTCGACCAAGGAGGCCTGGACCTATACGACCATCCGCTACACCGGCAAGCGCACGCAGTCGCCGGTGCCCGGGATCGTGGTCGGCACCCAGGTCAAGATCCCCGCGGACGACACGATGCGCACGGTCTACTACCTGTTCCCGCTCGACGACGTGCAGCAGACCCTCAGCCTGGTCACCCGGGCCCTGCTGACCGCGGGTGTCCTGCTGCTCGCCCTGATCGCGGCGCTCACCTGGCTGCTCACGCGCCAGATCGTGACCCCGATCCGGTTGGCCCGACGGGTGGCGGAGCGGCTGGCGGCCGGGCAGCTGCAGGAACGGCTCCGGGTGCGCGGCGAGGACGACCTGGCGCGCCTCGCGACGTCCTTCAACCAGATGGCGACGAACCTCCAGCGCCAGATCCGCCAGCTGGAGGAGCTCAGCCGGGTCCAGCGCCGGTTCGTCTCCGACGTCTCTCACGAGCTGCGCACTCCGCTGACGACCGTCCGGCTCGCGGGCTCGGTGCTGCACGAGGCACGTGGCGACTTCGACCCGCAGACGGCCCGCGCGGCCGAGCTCCTCCAGAGCGAGCTCGATCGCTTCGAGACCCTGCTCGTCGACCTGCTCGAGATCAGCCGCTTCGACGCCGGCGCCGCCGTCCTCGACCTCGACGACGTCAACCTCACCGACGTCGTACGCCGGGTGGTCGACAGCACGCGGGCGCTGGCCAACCAGCGCGGCACCAGCGTCATCGTCCGGGCCCCGGAGACGGCGTGCCTCGCGGAGGCCGACGTACGCCGGCTCGAGCGGATCCTGCGCAACCTCGTCACCAATGCCATCGACCACGCCGAGAGCAGGCAGATCGTGATCAGCGTGGCGGCGGACGACCAGGCCGCCGCCGTCGCGGTCCGGGACCACGGTGTCGGACTGGCGGTCGGAGAGTCGGCCATGGTGTTCAACCGCTTCTGGCGCGCCGACCCGGCGCGGGCGCGCACGAGTGGCGGGACCGGGCTCGGCCTGGCCATCTCGCTGGAGGACACGCACCTCCACGGTGGCTGGCTGCAGGCCTGGGGCAAGCCGAACGAGGGTGCGCAGTTCCGCCTGACCCTGCCGAGGTACGCCGGACATCCGCTGCGGCACAGCCCGCTGCCGCTGGTGCCCGACGACGCCGCGGAGGTGGTGGCATGAGACCACGACGCACTCTCCGCGCGCTGCTGGCGATCGGCGCCGTTGCCGCTCTGACCTCGTGCGTCCAGGTGCCGGACGGCGGTCCCGTCATCGAGGCCAAGCCGCGTGGCCAGGGGCAGCAGGGGCAGCAGCCCTTCAACAACCCGCCGCCGCCGGCACCGGGAGCGTCACCGGACGCGATCGTGGCCGGGTTCCTGGAGGCCATGGAGGCGACGCCGTTGCGACTGCCTCCGGCGCGGTCCTACCTCACCCGACAGGCCCAGGACGAGTGGCAGCCGAGCCAGGTGCTCGTCTACGGGTCGCACTCGCTGCCGGAGACCGTCGGCGAGATCCAGGACCAGGTCGAGGTCAGGCTCCGCGAGGCCGACCGGATCGGGGTGAGCGGAAGCTGGCAGGGCCGAGTCACGACCGACGCCGCCCGGCTCAGCTTCCCGATGACCCGCGAGGACGGTGAGTGGCGGATCGCCGACGCCCCCGACGCGCTGATCCTGCAGCGCAGCTTCTACGAGCAGAACTACACCTCCCAGGACACCTCCCAGAGCACCTCGCTCTACTTCTACGACCCGAGCGGCCGGATCCTGGTCCCGGAGCCGGTCCACGTCCAGCAGGGGTCGCAGCTGGCGACGGCCCTGGTCACGGCGCTGCTGCGTGGCCCCCGGGAGTCCCTCGGCGACGTGGAGCGGACGTTCCTCCCGCCCGGCTTCGCCCTGGGGCTGCCGGTCGCGGTCAACCGCAACCTCGCCGCCGTCAGCCTCGACGGCCCCGATGCCGGGCCGTTGAGCCCGCAGACGACCCAACGGATCCTCGCGCAGCTCGCCTGGACCCTGCGCCAGGATCCGTCGATCACGATGTTCCAGCTCACGGTGGCCGATCGCGTCGTCACCGACACCGCCGGGAGGTCGCGGTTCCCGGTCCTCGCCCCGGAGTTCGACGCCTTCAACCCGGCGGGTTCGAAGGCCACCCCCCTGACCTACGCCGTACGCCGCGGCCGGCTCGTCTCCGGCGCCGTCACCGACCTGACCCAGAAGAGTGGCGTCTTCGGCAGCCAGCGACTCGGGATCGGCCGCTTCGCGGTGAGCCTCGACGACGGCAGGGTCGCCGCGGTCGTCCCGTCGGGGCTCCAGGTCGCGGTCGGCCTGGCGGCGCCCGTCACCGTGCTGAGCGGGGGCGGGCTGCTCCGCCCTGCCTGGGACAACGCGAAGCGCTTGTGGGAGATCCAGAACGAACCAGGCAGCGGCGCGACGGTCGTGTGCGTGGCGGCCGGGCGCACCGACCCACTACGGGTGCCGGGCATCTCCGGTGAGGACGTCCGACGGTTCCTGGTCTCGCGCGACGGGTCGCGACTCATCGCGGTCGTCCGCGGGCCGGTGAACGACCGGATCTTGCTGAGTCGTCTCCGGTACGACGCCGACGGCGGGGTCACCGGAGCGTCGCGTCCCGAGCAGATCCCTTGGAGCGCACGCGGCACGAACCGCATCCGGGACATCGGGTGGACGTCGCCGACCACGATCGCCGTCCTGGACCGGCTGTCGCATGCCCACGCCGAGGTGCGCATCCTGAACGTGGACGGATCGACCAGGCCGGGGCAGGTCTCGCCGATCTTGGTCAACGGTGACATCCGATACCTCGCCACGTCGCCCGACCAGCAGACGCCGTACGCCGTGCAGCAAGCCTCCACACTGTTCAACTTCTCGCCGGCCGAGCCCGGCCGTCCGCTCTCCATCGACGGACTCCAGCACGTGACCTACGCGGGGTGATCCACAGGCCGTCCCGGATCGGGTTGCCGCCGGCGGAGGCGGCTGGTCGGCTGCCGACATGCTGGACGCCGCCCGCGACCTGCTCCTCGGGAGCACCTGCGTGGGCTGCGGTCGCCCGGGTCGTCTGCTGTGCACCACGTGCAACGCGGCACTCGAGCCGCACCCCGCACCGGCCTGGCCGACGCCTCGCCCGCCCGGGCTGACGGACCCGTGGGCGGCCACGTCGTACGACGGCACCGTGAGGGCGATGGTCCTCGGGCACAAGGAGCACCACCTCCTCGGCCTGGCCCGGCCGTTGGGTGAGCTCCTCGCGCTCGCGGTGGCGACGGCGCTCGACGACCTCCTCGCGGGCGGCTCGAGCGCGGACCTCGTGCTCGTGCCGGTGCCGTCACGACCGGGGTCGGTCCGGCAACGCGGGCACGACCCGACCACCAACCTGGTGCGGGCGGCCGCCGCCCGGCTCACGACGTGGGGCACCCCGGCCACCTGCCTCCCGTTGCTCCGTACACGTCCGGGTCTGGCCGACCAGGCAGGGCTTGACGCGCCCGCGCGCGCCCTCAACCTGGCCGGCGCCTTCCGAGCCCACGCGCCGGCCGTGCGCCGGCTCGCTCGCGCCGGGCGACCTCTGCACGTCGTGGTGTGCGACGACGTGCTGACCACCGGAGCCACCGCCGCCGAGGCCCAGCGGGCGCTCCGGGCGGTCGGCCTCCCGCCGCTCGCCGTCGTCGCCGTGGCGGCCACGCGACGACGTACGCCGCCGACACAGGTCGACAGGTGAGCCATCTCGGGGTTGCGGTACCGCGATGACCGGTCACGGGCTAGCGTCGGCTCATGGAGTCCGTCCGGGTCCGTGGTTGCGTCGTCCAGGCGCCCGGGATGACCGGGACGCAGGGACGACAAGCCGATGCCAGTCGCAGGCGAAACGGTCCACGTAAGGCGCCTGCCCTCGCCCTGGGTAGGGGTGGCGCGCTGAGCACGGTGCGGCTTAGTCGTAAGTCCTGCCTCGCAGCCTCCGTCAGACGCGGAGACCTGTGGGAGAAGGGCAGTAGTGGCAGCCAAGCTGCGAACCCCTCAGCAGGCGGGTGTGGGGACGAAGACCAGGTCGGCCGGACGGACTCCTCCATCACGCGACTCTCGGCTACATCGTCTCGGGAGGGCGCGACCTCGTAGATCCGTCAACCGCACATCAGGAGGAATCCATGGACGTGGTGGTCACCGCACGGCACTGTGAGCTGTCGGAACGCTTTCGAGACCATGTCGCCGACAAGCTCGGCCGCCTCGAGAAGCACGACCACCGGATCATGCGCGTACAGGTCGAGGTCGAGAACGAGCGCAACCCGCGCCAGGCCGACCGCGCCGTGCGGATCGAGCTGACGGCGTACTCGAAGGGCCCGGTGATCCGGGCCGAAGCTGCGGCCGTCGACAAGATGGGCGCCCTGGACCTGGCCGTGGACAAGATGGCCGCGCAGATGAGGCGCGCCAACGACCGGAAGGTCCGAGCCCACCGCACCCGTCCCGCCACCGGCGAGCTGCCGACGCTCGACCAACCGGACGGCACCGATCAGGACGTCGTGACGGAGCGCAAGGTCGCCTCGATGACGGTCACCGGTGACGGCCCACCGGTCGTCCGCGAGAAGGTCCACGCGGCGCGACCGATGACTCTCGACCAGGCGTTGTACGAGATGGAGCTGGTCGGACACGACTTCTACCTGTTCGTGGACCAGGAGACGCATCGGCCCGCGGTGGTCTACCGGCGGAGGGGCTATGACTATGGGGTCATCGCACTCGAGGTGAACGGCACGAGATGACCAGGCCGGGATGGTCCGGACGGGTCAGGTGATCGAGCTCGCAACTGGCCATTTCGGCCCATAGCCCCTGGTGGTCATGACATGCTAGGCGCGTGTCTACCCCCCCAGGCGCCAACGGTACGGAGCCGATCCGGGTCATCATCGTCGATGACCAGGAGCTGTTCCGTCGTGGCCTGACCATGCTCATGGACGTCGAGCCCGGCCTCGACGTCGTCGGAGAGGCCGGCGACGGTCAGACCGGCATCGAGCTGGCCAGTCGGGTCGCGCCTGACGTGGTGCTCCTCGACGTCCGGATGCCGAAGATCTCCGGCATCGAGGCGTGCGTGGCGATCAAGGAGGCCGTCCCGGCCGCCAAGATCCTGATGCTCACCGTCTCCGACGAGGAGTCCGACCTGTACGAGGCCGTGAAGAGCGGCGCGAGCGGGTATCTCCTCAAGGACTCCTCGATCGAGGAGGTCGCCCAGGCGGTCCGCGTCGTCGCCGACGGCCAGTCGCTGATCAGCCCCTCGATGGCGGTCAAGCTGATCGACGAGTTCAAGCAGATGTCCCAGCCCGACCGCGGACCGGTGTCGACGTTCCGTCTCACCGAGCGCGAGCTCGAGGTCCTCCGCCTCGTCGCCCAGGGCCTGAACAACAAGGACATCGCCAAGAAGCTCTTCATCAGCGAGAACACCGTCAAGAACCACGTGCGCAACCTGCTGGAGAAGCTCCAGCTCCACTCGCGGATGGAAGCTGTCCTCTACGCCGTCCGTGAAAAGATCGTCGAGCTCCCGTAGTCCTTGCTGGTTGCGCAGTCCTCGCGGGTCAGGCGGTGCGTCATCTCACGCGGAACGTCGCCATCATCCCGTCGTCCTCGTGGTCGAGCATGTGGCAGTGGATCATGAACTTCCCGGTGAAGTCCGTGAAGCGCGCGGCCACTTCCACGCTCTCGCCCGGGTCCAGCTTCCAGGTGTCCTCGTAGCCGCGTTCCCACGGCGGGGGCTTGTGACCGTCGCGCTTCAGCGTCCGCCACAGCTCCTCGTGGAGATGGATGAAGTGGGTGAAACCACTCGTGTTCTTGAGCGTCCAGCGCTGGACCGAGCCGAGCCGGATCCGGTCGTCGATCCGCTTCGGGTGGTAGCGCTTGCCGTTGATCGTCCAGTGCGGGTTGCCGCCGCTCGTGTCGAGCCCGAACCTCCAGGTCTTGGCGACCTTCTTCGGCACGGCGATAGTGCTGGATCCTGGTCAGTGTGTTCGGGACCTTGAACCTCGGTCCCTTGTCGCCGCGCACCCGGAACTCCATGAGTCCCACGCCGGTGCTGGACTCCGGGGTCGCCACGATCGACTGGAGCTGGACGTTCTGGTCCTCGAAGCTCCGGAAGTCGACGACCACGTCGGCGCGCTGGGCGGGCCCGAGCAGGATGTCCTGCCGCACCACCGGGTGGGGGAGCAGGCCTGAGCCGGTGCCGATCTGGGTCATCGCCTGCCCGTTGGAGAGGGCGAAGTCGTAGCTGGAGAACAGCGACGAGTTGAACAGGCGCAGCCGGTACAGCCCCGGGCGGACTCGCTGGTACGGCGCGAACCGTCCGTTGACCAGGACCTGGTCACCGAGGGTCTCGGTCCCCGGGCCGCCCATCCCGGCCATCCCGCTCATCCCCGTGAACGGGTTGGTGAGCCGGCCGTCGTCGTGGAAGCTGCGCTCGGTGACCGCCAGCGGGATGTCGTACCTCCCGTGGGGCAGTCCGATCTTGGCGTCGTGCGGATCGGTGGTCAGGAACATGCCCTGCAGGCCGAACCAGTTGCTCCGCGCCGTCTTGTCCATGAGGTGGTCGTGATAGAAGCGAAGGGCCGCCGGCAACGGATGTCCTCCGTCGCGCAGGGGGTAGTCGTAGGTGAGCCGTCGGCCGTGCCGGATCAGGTGGCTGTCGGGCTGGCCGTCGAACTTCGCCCGCTGGTGACCCGCGTGCTGGTGCACCGTGACCGGCGGCGTGCCCCGGGGCAGCTTGTTGACGTAAGTGACCCGCGTGTCCTGCCCGGCGCGCCGGACGATGGTCGGGCCCGGGGAAGGTGCCGCCGAAGGTGAGCATCGGCGTACGCGGCCCGTGCGGCAGCACGCGCACGTCGGCCCTCTTCATCACGATCCTGATGTGCTTCCCGGTCAGCCGGGGCGGCTGCACGAGCGGTTGCTCGAAGTCGGGAGACGTCGTCACCGGGCCACCGGCTCCCACCGTGAGCTGGGAGGTCATCACCCGGTGGAACCGGCAGAAGAACGCGAACGTGCCGTCCCTCAGGGTCGACGCGGCGGCGATGGTCTTGGCCTGGTTCACGCCCGGTTGGACGGTCACGTCGAACAGCGGGCCATGGTCGCCCACCGCGACCGACGTCACCGTGTGCGGGACGGAGGTGTTGTTCACGACGGTCAGCTCCCCGCCGACGGCGAGGTCGTAGTTGCTCTGCTCGAACTTCCACCCGTTCAGTCCGGCGTTCACGATCATGATGGTCGCGGTGGCGGGAGCATCCGCGCGCGCCGCGGGCCCGCCGGCGGCCTGCAAGGTGGCGTCCGAGTCGGCCTGACCGTTGAGCACCAACGCGACCGCCGCGAGGGCGCACGCCGCCACCGTGGCCGTGACGCGGCCGGCCAGCCGTTTCCCCCGGAGTTCGAGCATCCAGGGATTCTGGGTGCTCCCGCGCACCCGGAGCCAGCCGATTTGTCCTCGTGGGGCGAAAATCATCCTCGAGGACGACGGGGACCATCACCCTGGGCCCCGTGACGGTGGGCTGTCCCCGACGGCGGCTAGGTTCGCGTCCGTGCCCTCCCCGACCCGTGCCGGCTCGACGGCCACGCTGTCCCAGGCCCAAGCGCGCCGGATCGCGCTCGCGGCCCAGGGTTTCCTCGACCCGTCCCACGCCCCGCCGACGATGCGGACGCTGAGCCGCACGCTGACCCGCACCGGCGTGCTGCAGGTCGACTCGGTCAACGTGCTGCAGCGCGCCCACTACATGCCGCTCTACTCCCGGATGGGTCCCTACGACGTCGACCTGGTCCGCCGCGCCTCCGAGGGTCGGCCGCGCCGCCTGGTGGAGTACTGGGCGCACGTCCAGGCGCTCATGCCGGTCGAGCTGTGGCCCCTCATGCGGCATCGGATGGCCCGCTACCGCGACGGTCGACACAAGTGGTGGGGCACGGTGGTGACCGATGAGCTGGTCGAGAGTCTGCTGGCCGAGATCGCCGACCGCGGCGCCTCGACCGCCCGCGACCTCGACGACGGTCTCCCGCGCAAGAAGGACAACTGGGGGTGGAACTGGTCGACCACCCGGCGGGCACTCGACTACATGTACATGGTCGGCGACGTCTCCATCGCCGGCCGCAACAGCCAGTTCGAGATCCGCTACGACCTGCCCGGCCGGGTCATCCCGAGCGAGCACCTCGAGGCCCCGACTCCGAGCGAGCACGACGCCGTCAAGGAGCTGGTGCGGCGGGCGGCGCGTTCGCACGGCGTCGGCACGCTGAAGGATCTGGCGGACTACTACCGCCTGCGCTCCGTGCCCGGACAGAGCCAGACCGGTGCCGCCCCGATGGTCGACGAGCTCGTCGAGGAGGGCGAGCTGATCCCGGTCACCGTCGAAGGGGTCAAGCGCCCGTCCTTCCTCCACCGCGACGCACGGATCCCACGTCGGGTCCGGGCGCGCACCTTGCTGAGCCCGTTCGACCCGGTGGTCTGGGAGCGTGAGCGCACCGAGGCGCTGTTCGACTTCTTCTACCGCATCGAGATCTACACCCCGGTCGAGAAGCGCATCTACGGCTACTACGTGCTTCCGTTCCTCCTGGGCGACCGGATCGTCGGTCGCGTCGACCTCAAGGCCGATCGCAAGACCGGTCTGCTGCTGGTCAAGGCGGCGTACGCCGAACCGGGCGCGCCCGACGAGACCGCCGAGGAGCTCGCGATCGAGCTGCGCCGTCTGGCGGGATGGCTCGATCTGCACACGGTCGTGGTCGAGCGACGTGGCGACCTCGCGCCGGCTCTCTCGACGCTCGTCTGAACTCCGCCGCGGTCCGACTGGCAATCGCGCCGACCCCACGCCTGTGTTCAGGGTGGAGGCCCACATGAACCGTACGACTCGCTTCGCCGCCGCTATCCCGCTGCTCCTCGGCTCCGCCGTCCTCTCGTGCTCGGCCCAGGCCGGACCCGCCGGGACGCCCGACGGCCCTCGACCGGGGGAGGCCTGGGTGCTGTACCAAGGGGTCAACGGCCTCGCGACGGACGCCCGCATGGTGCGGGCGGACGGCACCGGCGACCATGCCGTGCTGCCTCAACCGGGCATCTTCCAGACCAACCCCGACTGGTCGCCCGACGGCGAGCGCGTCACGTTGATCATCCGGCACGGCAGCACCGACGATCTCTGGGTCGTGAACGCCGACGGCACGCGCGCCCACAGGCTCGTCGACTGCAACGCCCACTGCAACTATCTCGACGACCCCGCTTGGTCGCCGGACGGATCCCAGGTGGTCTATGCCCGCACCGAGCACGGCGGCGCCCGGAACACTCTGGAGAGCGTGGACGTGCGGACCGGGCGGATCCACGTGCTCCGGGGACCGAGCACCCACACGTTCTTCGCGGGACCGCGTTGGTCCCCTCGGGGTACGTCCGTCGTCTGCGAGGTCGTGCACAAGCGGGGACGCGGCATCGACGACGGGATCACCGGGGTGGTGCTGAGCGTCGTCGACGTGGCTACACGCACGACCGTCGGTCTCACCGATCCGCAGCTGTTCGCTGCCACGGCGGACTGGAGCCCGGACGGTTCCACTCTGGTGTACTCGGCGTTGCCCGTCCGGGGCGCCGATGCGCCCGACCTGTTCACGATCCGTCCGGACCGCTCCGGTCGGCACCGGATCACGACGTTGGCCAGCATCGGTGGGTACGCCGCGGAGCCGACGTTCACCCCCGACGGTCGGACGGTGCTCTTCTCAGGCCAGATCGGGTCGGGCTCGGCGCCGGACCGGCTGCTGCGGGTGTCGACGCACGGTGGAGCCGTCGCGTCCTTCTTCGACCTACCCGGCCGCCACCCGCGCTGGCGGCCCACGACCGAGTCTGCCTCCTGACAAGCAGTCCGGTGGCCGCGACGATGGATGCCATGGAGCTGGGCCGGCGTACACGGCGAGAGGACTTCGACGCCCTCTTCGCGGCGCAGTTCGCCCACGTGGCCCACACGGTCTTCTTCATCGTGCGCGACCGCGGCAGGGCCGAGGAGATCACCCAGGACGCGTTCCTGCGGCTTCTCCAGCACTGGCGCAAGGTGTCGCGGTACGACCGGCCGGACCTCTGGGTACGCCGGGTCGCGATCCGCGAGGCGACCCGGGAGCGCACGCGCGATCGCCGGCGCATCGAGCTGCACTCCTACGCCGGCACCCCGACGGCCCCGATGCCCGACCCGGCCGCAGTGACGGCGACGCACACCGACGTGATGGCGGCCCTCCACCAGCTCGCGCCCCGGCAGCGAGCGGTCGTCGTGCTCTTCTACTACGAGGATCGGCCCATGGACGAGATCGCCGCCATCCTGGGATGCACGAACTCCACGGCCTGGAACCACCTGCGAGCGGCACGGCACAGACTCTCGGTCCTGATGGGTGAGGAGGTGGCCGACGATGTCCGTTGACGACCAGCTGCGCGAGGCCTTCGGTGCGGAGGCCTGGGACGTCGAGACCGGGACCGCCCTTCGGCAGGTGAACGCACGAGCCGGTCGCGCGCGACTGCGGAACCGGGCGCTCGCGGGCGTCGCCGGGATCGCCCTCCTCGTCGGGATCGGCACCGTGGTCGGCGGCGGTCCCGACGAAGGTGCCGTACCCGTGGGGCCGAACCCCAGCGACGTCACCACGAGCCCGTCTCCGGTCCACCCGACGGGTCCCAGCGCCATCGACGGGACCTGGACGCTAGGCCCGGTCTCTGCCGCCAGGATCCGGAGCACGCTCCGGGACGCCGGGCAGGGGAAGTGGTACGGCGACGTGAAGCGCGACTTCCCACCGGCACCCCTCACCTACCGGATGACCATCCGCGACGGTCGGATCGACGTCTGGCTGACGGGCGTCGACGGCAAGCGCGCCGGCTACGACCAGGAGTACGTCACGCTCTCGGGGCACCGGGCCCTGCTCGAGCCCATCGGGGCCATCGGGGCCAACCGGTACCGCTGGGCGCTCGTCGGCGGCCGCCTGCGGCTCACCTTCCTGTCCACGTCGGAGGGTCGCGAGGATGTCCAGTCCAACGGTGCCTTCCAGCGTGCCCTGTACACAGTGGCGGACTGGAGCCGAGCGGGCCGAGCGAGGTCCGCCCACGAATCCGCTCGGTGAGGGAACGCTAGGTAGAGTTGGGGCGTTCATCCGACGTCTGAC
>CAVWZR010000008.1:0-214091 GCA_963759515.1 uncultured Actinomycetota bacterium
CCGCCGTCATCACGTCGGTGGTGGCCCGCGCCGACTTCGGGGGTATGACGACGTCGAGGTCGCCGTACCCACGCTCGAGCGCGGCCGGCACCGGCCGGTGGTCGTGCAGCGCGACGCCGACTCCACCGAGCAGCCGGACCGGGAGGTCGGCCGAGCTCGACCAGCCGCCGGCCCTCGGCGACGACGTCGGCGAGGGGGCTCATGCCGGGTCTCCGAGGGTGGCGCGGTGGATGGTGTCGTAGTGCTCGGTGCGCGCCTCCTCGCTCGGGAAGTTGTACGACCGCTTGCCGACCAGGCCGGCGAGGTGGAAGCCGATCAGCGCCAGCGGCAGCGCAGCCGTGACGGGAGACAGCTCCTCGGGTACGCCGGGTGCGAGCGGCAGCCAGTGCTCCTCGGGGCCGCGGCCCTCGGGCTCGGCGTCGGAGATCACCACGGGCGTCGCGCCGACGAACCGGAGCTCGGACAGGATCTCGAGCCCGCGGTCGTGCCCGGCGCCGGACGGGTTGACGAGCACGACCGGGTCACCGGGTCGGGTCACGAAGTACTCCTCGTGCGCCCACTCCTCGAGGTTCGTCGAGACGGCGAGCCGCTGCGGCCCCTCGAAGAGCTTGGCCGCGCCGAACCGTGCGGTCGCCTCGTTCGGCCCGGCCCCGAGGAACGTCGCCCAGGAGCCACCGAGCAGCGCGCGAGCCGACTCGACAGCGACTTCGGTGGTGAGCTCGAGAGTGCGCGCGGTCGCATCGGGGAGGTCGCCGAGCGCGCGGCCGAGCGTGCCCTCCTGGCCGCGCAGCTCGGCGATCTCCGCAGCCAACCGGAGCAGGCTGCCGAGCATCGCGACGTACGTCGACGTGCCGGGCGAGAAGCCGAGCGTGGTGACCTCGAGCGGCACGACCTCGTCGACCGCCTGGCCGAGCTGGCTGTCGGCTGCGTGGGTGAGCCCGAAGACCGGGTGGCCGAAACGCCTGGCCTGGACCGCGGCCTCGGTGGTGCGCCCGACCTTCCCGGAGAAGGACACGGCCACGACCGCACTGGCCTTCGGCAGGCTGCGCGGGAGGTAGCGCGCGAGGTCGAGCGCGTGCACCGGGTGTGCCGTGACGGGCGTGTGCCGCTGGAACGCGAGGGCCGCCGCCTGGCCGGCGAACGCACTGTCGCCACACCCGGTCAGCCACAGGTGCTCGACCTCGCGGTCCACGAGGGTGCGCGCCAGACGGCGTACGTGCCCGGCGGCGTCGTCGAGCACGTCGGAGACGACGTCGGGGATCATCGCGATCTCGCGGCGCATCACGTCGATGTCGTAGGCCCCACCGTCGTGGGCACGGTCGAGGGCGCCGTCGTCCGACGAGGCGGCCGCCGGGGTCAGCCGGGTCGACCGGCGCGCAAGGTCGCGGCCGAGCTCCCGGAGCACCTCGCCGTCGTGGTCGAGGAGGCGCAGGCTGCCCGACGACTGGATCGCGCTGCCGGCCGCGGCCACGCCGAGAGCGACGGCGTCGACCGTCTCGAGACCCGCCGCCAACCCGGCCGCCACCCCGCCGCAGAAGGAGTCGCCCGCGCCCGTGGTGTCGACCGCCTCGACCTCGAGAGCGGGCACGTGGACGAGTTCGGCGCCGGTCAGGACGTAGGCGCCGTCGGAGCCCGCCTTCACCACCGCACGCCGTACGCCGGCCCGCTCGAGCGCGCGCAGACCGCCGGTCGGCGTGTGGTCGCCGGTCAGGTCCTGGAGCTCCTCGAGACTCGGCTCGAACAGGTCGACGGAGCCGGCCAGCGCCAGCAGCCGGGCCGCCGGCTCGGACGCCCAACCCTCGTGGGTGTCGAGCGTGATCACCGTGCCCGGCGCGACCCGGCGTACCTCCGCGACGATCGCCTCCGCGTTGGCCAGTGGCATCGCGGCGATGTGCACGACGCCGGCCTCCGCCACCGCCGGCGCCACGTCGGCCGGCAGCGGCGCCACCTCGGTAGACCGCGCGACCGGCGTGCGGTAGACCCAGTGCCGGCGACCGTCCGGCTCGTAGATGACCCAGTTGCGCACGGTCGGCCCGAGCACGTCGACGACGTACGTCGTGTCGGCGCCGGCCGCGTTCAGCCGCTCGAACGCCTCGGGCGGGAAGTCCTCACCGCGACGCGCGACCAGGGCGACGCGGGCGCCACACGCGGTCGCGGCTGCCGCGGTGTGCACGCTGTTGCCACCCAGCGTGGCCATCATCGTGGTGCCGTCGGCCAGGACGACGTCGTCGATGGTGAGGTTCCCGACGACGACCACCTCGGGGTGGGTGGCCGCCGCCGGACCTCGGGGGGCTTCTGAGTTCACTCGTTCCTCTCACTCAGAGGTCAGATGGGCTCACTCGGGCGGGATCTCGCGGTAGGCGAGCGACAGGTCGACGCCGCGGCTCCGGTTGATCGCCCAGGTGACGGCGTACCAGATCGCGCCCACCACGACGACGCCGATCATGAACTTCAGCGACAGTCCACGGGTGGCCGCGAAGGTCGCGTTCACGGTGTCGTCCGCGATGAACATGATCATCAGACCACCGAGTGCGATCACGCCGCCGAGGCCGGCCAGCGTGATGGCCGGGATCCCGAAGATCCGCCGACCGCCGCCGCCCTCCCAGATCTGCGGGAGGCGGTAGGGGAACACGACCCCGGCGATACTGACCAGGATGAAGGCACAGATCTGCGCGAGCAGTGCCCCGAGCAGGCTCGCCTTGGGGATCTGCACCAGGCAGACCAAGGCGATGACACCTGTGACCGCACACAGCAGGATCGCGTTCACCGGCGTGTGCCGCTTGTCGTTCACGTCGCCGAGCTGGTGCGGCACGGTGCGGTCGAGCGACCAGGCGAGCATGTAGCGCGTCGCCTGCAGCGTCGACAGCGGCGTCCCCATCAGCGCCCAGAGGATGAAACCGACGCCGATGACCAGCAGCAGCGGGACGCTGCCGGTGAGAAGACTGGCGATCATGTTGATGCTGGGGGGTACGCCGCCCGGCGTCGCGAGATCCGGGTTGCCGGTGTTGGCGAGGTAGCTGAGGCTGTTGGCCCACTGCGAACCGACCGCGTGCTGGTAGATGGCCACGAGCCCGAACAGCACCGCGCCGTTGATGAGCACGCCCCCGACCATCGCGAAGTACTGCGTGCGGCTCGCCCGCTTCACCTCGCCACCGATCTGGGCCGAGCCCTGGGCATAGCCGACGACGAAGAACACCCACGGCAGCATCAGGATCGTCGCCGAGAGGCTGAACCCGTGCGCCGGGTCGAACCCGCCGGAGCGGGCGGCCGAGACCACATTGTCGTACTGCAGTCCCTTGTTGGCCGCGGCCATGCTGTTCCACTGCGCGGCGATGTCGCCGCTCTTGAACAGCAGCAGCCCCGCCACGAGCAGGATGCTCAGGCCGGCGACCGCGAAGAGCCACTTCTGCACGCGCCAGTACCACTGCGAGCCGTAGATGAGCAGGGCGGCGAACCCGAAGGTGAGGGCGGCGCCCACGATGATCACCCACCACTGCGTGGTCATCCCGAGGACGGTGTGCTTCTCGAGCAGATTGTTGCTCAGGGTGATGAAACCCTCGTGCCCGGTGACGGCGCCGATGGTCGTCAGCGCGACCGGGATGGCGAACGTCAGGGCGAACCAGGCGTTGAAGCCGATCCAGAAGAAGATCAGCCACATGCCCTGGCTCCACGAGAGCAGCCAGCCCGCGATCGGATGCAGGGCGCGACTGACGAAGACGTAGTCACCTCCGGAGCGCGGCATCGCGGCCGAGAACTCGGCGTACACCCAGAGCAGGGTGAAGGCCATCACGAGCGTGCCGATGACGATCGACAACAGCATGCTGCCGCCCGGGAAGTTGCCCGGCGCCTGCAGGAGCATGAAGACCGCTCCGAGGGCGACGTTCATGCCCAGTGTGTTCATGATCAGGGCGTCCCACTTGGACACCTCTCGGACGAGGCCGGTCGCGTTGCGCACGAACAGCTGTCCACCCTCGGAGAAGTCCGAGGGGATCGAGACCTCTGCCATCTCATTCCTCCAGTGCAGCGGTGGGTCTTGGGTGTCCGCGCGGAGCCCGCGCGGCCCCGAGTCAGTGGTGTTCGCCTCGACGGCTCTCGATGGCGAAGCGGAAATGCTCCGGGCGGTAGAGCACCCGGGAGTACTCGACCGGCCGTTCCTGCTGGTCGCGGGTCACGCCGACGACCTCGAGCAGCGGGCTGCCGGGGGTGAGGGCGAGGAGGTCGGCGTCGTCGAGACCGGCCCGTCCGACCTCGACGAGGTTGTCGGCGGACGTCATCTCGATTCCGTGGACCTCGGCCAGCGCGTCGTACAACGAGCCCTCGCCGAGGTCGTGCGCCGCCATCCCCTTCTGGTACTTGGACGGCAGCCAGGCGTGCAGCAGCGCCACGGGTACGTCGTCGAGCACCGCGAGGCGGCGCAGGCACCAGGCCTCGCGCTTCCCGCGGAGGTTGAGCGACTCGGCGACGGCGCCGGGGGCCTTCTCCACCTGGGAGCTGAGCACTCGCACGACCGGGGCCAGGCCCTGGTCACGCATCGACCCGTGGAAGCTGCCCAGGATCTGGATCTTCTCGACCAGCTTGCGCTCGCGGACGAACGTGCCCTTGCCGCGGGTGCGGTCGACGTACCCCTCCTTGGTGAGGTCGACCATCGCCTGTCGGACCGGCGCGAGGCTGACCCCGAGCGCCTCGGCCAACCGGCGCTCGCGCGGGAGCTGGGAGCCCGGGCGCAGCCAGCCCTGCTCGATGCCCTGGAGCACCGCGACCTTGATCTGGTGGTGCAGCGGGGTCGGGCTGTGACGGTGCACCCCGCGGGCGAGGCGTTCCTCGACTGTGGCCGTCACGCCGTAAACCATACAAAGTTATAATCTTGTGTCAAGCAGATGAACGGACGCAGTCTGTCCGCGACTACGCGCGCTTGGTGTAGTACTCCGTGAACTCGCGGCAGCGGTCGTCCTCGTCGAAGCGCATCACGAAGCAGTTGTCGAAGGTCTGGGTCACCGGCCCGCCGGGCGTCTCGGTGTACGTCGTCGTCCCGGTCGCGACCACCACGTCGCCGTCCACCGCGACCGGTGCGTACGTCGCGTCGTAGGTGCCGGGCTCGTCACGGGTCGATCCCTGGGCATCGGTGTTCTCGGCCAGCCAGCTCGCCACGACCTCGTCGCGGCCGACGATCCAGTCGGCGTAGGAGTAGAAGCGATAGCGCACGTCCTCGCTGAAGAGGGCGGCGATGTCACCGGCGTCGTACGACTTCCACGCCGCGACGTACCGGTCGAGCCAGGCCTGGGAGGTCTCGTGATCCACGGGAGCACGGTACGAGTCCCCACGTGGTTGCGTGCTCCTCGCGGCGCCGCGGACCGGGCTGACCGACGAGCCGGCGAGCAGGAGCAGCGCCCGACCAGCGCCCAGGCGACCAGAACCAGGACGGAGCTGCTGGCGCCACTGCCGTCGTAGTACGCGACTGCGCGGATCGCGCTGGCCAGGGCTCCGGGTGGGAGCGCCTGCCCAAGAGCCGACCATCCACTCGGCAACAGCTCGGGCGCCGAGGTCGCACCCGACAGCGGGTTGCCGACGAGCATGACGGTGGCGGCCGCCACGACCAGGCCCACCCGTCCGAAGTGGTGCGTGAGCCCGTTGATCGCTACGCCGATGGCACCCACCCCCAGCGCGTAGCACCCGGCCAGAGCCCACCACTCGCCGTCGAGTGCGCCGAGCCAGTTGTCCAGGACGAGGGTGAGACCGACGCCGCTCAGCACGGCGACGAGCGCCGTGCCCACGAGGCGCTCGTGCCGGGACCGCTTGCTCGACGCGAGGATCGCGCCGGCCGCGATCGCACCCAACACAGTGGGCAGTGCGGCAGCGACGAACACCGCGGAGCTGGGGTCCTCGCTCGGTGGAGGCACCTGGTCGGTGACGAGACGAGGGGCCGCGTCCTGCTGCAGGTCGCCTTCCACAGAGGTCAGCAGGTCCGCCACGGCCGGCCGCCCGGCGGCTCCCACGACGAGCCGGGGACCGAGGTCGGTCTGCTCGAAGAGACCGTCGACCTCGTTGTCGTCCAGCATCGCCCGGCCGGCGGTGTCGCTGGGAGCGAGGGTGATGTCGAAGGCGCCAGGAGCGCGGGCGTTCATCGCGCGGGCGGTCGTGGGGACGAACGGGGTCGAGCTGGTGAGCGCGATCGGGACGTCGCGCGGCTCGAGGTTGCTGGTCGGCCAGGCGAACGCGGCGGCCAGCACCGTGACGAAGGCGGCCAGGGCCAGCGGGAGTCGCAGGTGCCGGACACCGGTGATGAGAGTGGAGCGCATGTCATCTCCAAAAGAGAGCGGACGTTCGATTTATTTGTCCATCGTGCTCCCGCTGCTCCGCACCTGTCAAGAACGTTTGTTCGGTTTGACCGCTCCCGCCCGGCGTCGGCGTACCGGCGCAGGGGCTGCCCCGATCAGGTCGATGGCCCCACGGACGTAGGTCTCGACCGTCACCCCCGGATTGAGGAGGCGCTGGAGGACGTACGCTCCCGCCAGTACGCCGAACCAGAACCTGCGGCATCAGATCGGGATCGCCACCGCGGTCGAGCGTGCCGTCGGACTGACACTCCGGACCAGGGTGGTGAGTGCGTCACGCAGCGCGCGGATGCGATCGGACGCCATGGCCGAGATCTCGGGATCGCGGGCCGCCTCGGCCCACACCTGGACCGCGACCCGGGGCGAGGTGTCGCCGTACGCATGGAGGGCCGCTGCGAGGAACTCCTCGACGACGCGATCTGGTGCGAGTGGTCCGGGAGCGTCCGCCAGCTCCTCGAGCCGCTCGGCGGCCGCGCCGAGCGCGGAGTCCGCGATCGCGCGGATGAGCTCGGTCTTGGACTTGTAGTAGCCGTACACGGCTCCCGCCGACAGGCCTGCTTCCGCGATGACGTCCGCCATCGTCGTGCGATGGAAGCCTTGCGCGGCGACGCAGCGCGTCGCGGCCTCCAGGATCTGCTGCCGGCGCGCGTCCTTGTGGGCCTGCGAGACCTTGGGCATGGTTCAACATAAAACGAACGCCCGTTCGAGACAAGGTGCCATCCCCGTCCTGCGTCAGTCGACCATCCACTCCGGGCGCTCGATCAGCGCGACGAGGACCGCGAGCCAACGGGAGGCGACGACGTCGTCGACGCGACCGGGTCGCACCGAGAGCGTCAGCACCATCACCTTGCCCGGGACGACGGCACCCGCGTCGATGACCGGCTCGTCACGGACGTCGCCGACCGCGAGGACAGCGGCCTGTCCGGGCGGGGACGACCGCCGCAGCCTCCTCGACCCCGAAGCGGCCGGGGTAGGTCACCGGGATGCCGGCCGAGGCAGAGGCGTCGTCGCTGATGCGGGCGACGCCGAGCTGCGGCACCTGGCGATGGGCGGCCACGACCGCCCGGCCCACGAGGTCCACGACGCTGGAGTCGGGCCGGTCGCGCTCCAGGCGGGCCGACAACGCCACGAGCCGATCGACGCGCACCCGCGCGCGGAGGTAGTGGTGGTGAAGTCGACCATCCACTCCGGGCGCTCGATCAGCGCGACGAGGACCGCGAGCCAGCGGGAGGCGACGACGTCGTCGACGCGACCGGGTCGCACCGAGAGCGTCAGCACCATCACCTTGCCCGGGACGACGGCACCGGCGTCGATGACCGGCTCGTCACGGACGTCGCCGACCGCGAGGACAGCGGCCTGTCCGGGCGGGACGACCGCCGCAGCCTCCTCGACCCCGAAGCGGCCGGGGTAGGTCACCGGGATGCCGGCCGAGGCCGAGGCGTCGTCGCTGATGCGGGCGACGCCGAGCTGCGGCACCTGGCGATGGGCGGCCACGACCGCCCGGCCCACGAGGTCCACGACGCTGGAGTCGGGCCGGTCGCGCTCGAGGCGGGCCGACAACGCCACGAGCCGATCGACGCGCACCCGCGCGCGGAGGTAGTGGTGGTGGGGCCCGGCCTCAGCGACCTCGTCAGCGTCCCGTCAGAGTCCTCGTCAGAGTCCTCGTCGGGTGACGAGATCGGCGCCAGGTTGCCTTCCTCGACGACCGGCGAGACCTCGGCGACGACGCTCAGCGGGTCGGGGGCCGGGAAGGCGTGCGCGGGGGGCTCGGCTCGGTGGCCTGCGGCGGTCGCCTCGGGCGCGGATGACGCGCCGACGCGGTCTCGGCGTACCAGTCCGAGATCCGCCAGCACCGCCTCGAGGTCGTGGATCTGCTCCCACGGCTCACTGAGGATCCCGATCGGCGTGCCCGGCTCGACGGCGGTCCCCGGCTCGATGAGGGTCTTCACGAGCATGCCCGGCCTCCCGGCCTCGACACTGAACAGCTCGTCCTGCGTCTCGACGTAGGCGATCGTCTGGGCAGCGTCGAAGTGGGCCGACTCCTCCACGAGCCACGCGGCGAGCACGCCCTCGTCTGAGTCGGCCGCGACGTCAGGCATGCGTAGTACCCGAGGCAACGGTTCTATCCCTCACACATAGATGGCCGGAACCACGCTCTCCGGTGCGCGGCGAGCAGCGTTGCCCAGGCTAGGGGACGGAGGCGCCAGGTCACCCCGGGGGTGGCTGGATCGGGAACGGAATGGCAAGAGTTCCGGTCAGCAACCTCCTGGGCCGCGACAGCGTCTTGGTCGCACAACGATCTTGAAGGAGTACGTCATGACGCAAGGCGGTGACCCCGACGCCTTCGTCGCTGATCTCGAGACCGGCACGATCACCCGGGCCTCGCAGTCGCCCGACGGCACGGAGAGCAACAACTGGAGGTCGACGCCGACGCGTACGACTGGGAAGAGGTCTTCGCCTGGCGTGGCTGAGGACGTTGCGACCCGGCGGGAGGCGAGCCCCCACCGAAACGGGTCGTCCGCTTGAGAGGCCAGAAGGACTTCCTCTCAGGCGGACGACCCTAGGTGCGAGGTCCAGCAGGGCGATCCCGGACGCCGCCGCCGCACTGACCAGGGCGGTACGCCGGTGGGTCGGATACCGCGCAGCCACGGGGAGCATGCTCGCGGCGTGGCTGAGGTCGACGACCACGCCGAGCACGCGGGTACGCCGTCCGAGCACGAGGTCGCCGCAGCCCTGGAGCACCAGCCGTCCACCCAGCACCCGGGCCACGACCTGCGTGGTCCGGTCATGGCGGTCGGGGCCTCCCACGGCGACGAGCACCCGTTCGGGCGTGAGCAGGCAAGCGCCGCCGAGTCCCAGCCGCGCGATCGTGGCGGCCCTCATCGACGAGCGCGGAGAACGAGCGCCGCAGCGCCTGCGGCCAGCCCGGCACCGAGTGCCGCCACGGCCCCATGGTGCTGGGACGCCCACACCTGGGGTGAGTGCGCATGCGAGCGGTCGTCGAAGAGTCCGTGCGTGCCGAAGTCGCGGCCGTCCGGCCCGTCGGCGGGCTTCCACAGGTTTGCCGGCTGGTCGGCCGGCTTGCGCTCCGAGGTCTGCTGCGCGTCGTACCCGGTGTGGGCGAGGTAGCGGTCGAGCAGACCCGGCGCGACCGCGTTGACGAGCAGCGTGGCGGCCGTCGTCTCGCCGACCCAGTACTCCCGGCGGCGCGGGTGGTCGGCGGCGTACACGACCGCGCGCGCCGCGACCTCCGGCTGGTAGATCGGCGGGACCGGCTGCGCCTGGCGCGGGAGTCGTGAGAGCACCCACGAGAACTGCGGGGTGTTCACGGCCGGCATCTGCACCATCGTCACCCGGACCTTGCTCCCCTCGTGCAGGAGCTCGGTCCGCAGCGACTCGTGAAAGCCCTGCGTGGCGTGCTTCGCCCCGCAGTAGGCGCTCTGCAACGGGATGCCTCGATAGGCCAAGGTCGAGCCGACCTGCACGATCGTGCCGCGGTCACGCGGCATCATCCGCTTCAAGGCCGACCGGGTCCCGTTGACGAAGCCGAGGTAGGTCACCTGGGTCACCCGCTCGAACTCGTCCGGCTCGATGTCGACGAACCGCGCGAACACCGAGGTGAACGCGACGTTGACCCAGACGTCGATCTCCCCGAGCTCTTCCTCGACCCGGTCGGCGACCTCGTCGAGGGCCCGCGCATCGGCGGTGTCGACGGGACAGACAAGGGCGGTGCCGCCGAGCGCCTCGACGTCCGCCGCGGCACCCGCCAGCCCTTCCTCGCCTCGTGCGACCAGAGCGACGGAGGCACCGCGCGCGGCGAACAGCTTCGCCGTCGCGCGGCCGATGCCGCCGGACGCCCCGGTGACGACGACCACCTCGGGTGAGGGCATCGCGTCACTCATCGTCGGACAGCCAGCGCTCGCGGACTTCCCGCTCGACCTGGGCTTTCGACCGCATCGTCCCGGCCCCTGGGAACTCGTGCTCGTTGCCCTCCTTCACGTCCTGCATCTGGCCGGAGACGGACGCACTGCCCTGCACGTCGTAGAAGAAGCCGCCGTACAACGCGGCCACTCCCCCGACGGCGAGCAACACCAGTCCCGGGATCGCCCAGGCCCAGGACGGCACGACGACGCCGATGCCGATCAGCACCAGCCCGAGGACCATCACCACCAGCGCGATCCACGTCCATCGTGGTCGGACGGTATGCGTCTTCTCCTTCTCAGCCATCACAGCTCCTTCCGACAGTCATGCCGCGCTACGGACGCGAGGTCCGCCTCCCGCAGGATCAGTGGGTGCGCTGGCGACTCACCGCGTACGACGTTCCCGTCGGTGCACCGAGTCATGCACCCGCCCACGTCCGAGCTCGCACGGCGACCGTGACGGCCGCGCGGAAGCGAACCCGGGCATGACGTCCGATGCCTCGGGTACGAACATCGACAAGTACAAAGTGAAGGAGGAGCGATGCCGAGCAAGTCAGCGAACGTGAAGAACGAGAAGCAGTACGAGGCGCTGAAGGACAAGGGGATGTCCAAAGAACGCGCTGCCAAGATCGCCAACAGCCCCGGGGCGTCGAGCCGCGGCGGCAAGCAGAGCGGCTCCGGCGGCGACAGCTCCCAAGGCGGCACCACGGCCCAGAAGAAGAAGGCCGGCCGCAAGGGCGGCAAGGCCGCCGCGAAGAAGAGCTGACCGCCAGCCGGGCGCTCGCCTGGAGTGTCCGCGAAAGGTCAGCCTCCGGCCGGCGTTCGGCAGGATCTCCTTGCCGTAGAACTCGATCATGTCGAGATAGTGCGGTCCCATGTTGGCGACGTAGAGCGCGTCGTAGCCCGCGTCCCGGTACGACGCGACCTGCTCCAGGTGCGCGGCCGGGTCGTCCCCGGCCACGACCGAGTCGCGGGTCGAGTCCATCGTGACGAGTGAGCTGGCCTGCTCGAAGTGCTCGGGGGTGGGGAGCACCTGGGCCATCTCGCCGGGGAGACCCGCATTGGGCCACAGCCGGTGGGCATGCTCCCAGCCCTCGTCCTGCGTCGGCGCGAAGGCCACCTTCGCGCCGGCGTGCGCGGGCTTGCCGTCGGCTGCGTCCTTGAACGCCTTCACGGCGTCGCCATCCGGAGCGGTGTTGATGAATCCGTCGCCGATGCGCGCCGCCAGCTCGGTCGCCTTCGGTCCGAAGCCCGAGACGTAGATCTCGGGCGGCGTGTCCGGCATGTTGTAGATGCGTGCGTGGTCGACGCGATAGTGCTTGCCCTCCCAGCTGATCACGTCACCCGTCCACAGCCTCCGGATCAGCTCGACGGCCTCCTCGAGCATCTCCAGGCGCCGGTTCACCGTGGGCCAGGGATCGCCGAGGATGTGCTCGTTCAGCGCCTCGCCCGAGCCCACGCCGAGGATGAACCGCCCACCGGTGAGCACGCCCGACGTGGCGGCCGCTTGGGCGATGACCGCCGGATGGATGCGCACGGTCGGGCAGGTCACGGCGGTGGTGATCGGCAACGAGCAGGCCTGGCTGATCGCGCCGATCATGCTCCAGACGAAGGGACTGTTTCCCTGCTCGTCGTTCCACGGATGGAAGTGGTCGCTGATCCACAGACCCTCGAACCCGGCTCGCTCGGCGGCCTCGGCCTGCTCGATGAGCTCGCGGGGTCCGTACTCCTCGGTGGACAGGAAGTAGCCGATACGCATGCCGTCGGGTACCCGCCGCACGGACGGGCCATGCATCCGTCGCGGGCCGGCAGGCCGGTCGGCTGCAGCGCCGTGGGCCCGCCGCCGGAGTGACGTTTGCGCCCCGGCACACCCGGGTAGGTGTTCGCGGGGGCTCGAGCTCCCCTTCTGTGCTCGGGTTCCCTCCGGGAAGGAGCGTGATGGACCCCCGATCGGCCCCTCGGCCGCACATGTGGCGCCTGTACATCAGCACGCTCCTCCCGGATGCCACCGCTGAGCCGCACGCCGTCGCGGCTCCCCATCCGGTACGCCGTCGCCAGCGCGACCGTCGGCGCCGGATCGACCGCGCTCGGCGGCTCCACCGACTCCGTGTTCGGGCTCTTTGAATTTCTCTACCCCGAAGGGTGTGAACACCCCTCCGCATGGGTACTACGTGCGTGTTGGGAGGAAGATCTGGAGCCCGAGACACCACAACTCCCCCGAATGTGGTGTACGTCCGGAGCTTCCTCCCGACGCCTCTCCCAGCACTGGATCAGAGAGTCAGCACGTTGCGCGCGCCGGTGTCTCCCGCCGCGATCCGCGACCACACCTGCTCGACCTCGGCGAGCGGATGCACGTCGTACTGGATCCGGATCCGGCCGGCCTCGGCATGACCGAGCACGGCCGTGAGAGCCTCGCGGCGCTGCTCGGCGGTGAGCGCGTTGTTGGTGTAGCCGAGCACCGAGGCGCTCCTGCTGCGTAGCACCGCGGAGGAGTACGTCGCGAGGTCACCGCCGGCGCCGCCGAGGTTCACCAACCGGCCGTGCTCCGCGAGGTGCCGAGAGGCAGCCGTGGCGGCCTCGCCGTGGACCGGGTCGAGCACGACGTCGAAGGGCCCGTGCTCGGCCATCGCGGCCGTCAGGCCGTCGAGGTCTCCCTCGAGCGGCACGACCACATCGGCGCCCGCGGCCTCGGCGCGTGCCACCGAGCTCGGCCGGGCCATCGCGACGACCGACGACGCGCCGAGGACGCGCGCGACGCCGATGCCGGCCTGGCCGACCGCTCCCCCGCCACCCAGCACGAGCACGCGCTCGCCCGACTGCAGCCGCGCCCGCCACGAGAGGGTCATCCACGCCGCGATCGCCGACAGCCCGAAGGCCGCCACCATCTCGTCGGGCACGCCCGCCTCGATCGGCACGACGTCGGTGTCGGGCACCGCGCACCGCTCGGCGAGCGCTCCGTCGCCGGGCTTCATGCCGGCGGTCGCGAAGAACCACACGCGCGCCCCGCTGTCGAAGGAGTCCGATGACTCGACGGTGCCGACTCCCTGACCACCGGGCACGTACGGCGTCTGCGGGACGCCGAAGTACGACGTCCCCGACGCGCACAGCAGGTCGAGCGGGACGACCGGCGCGGCGGTCACGCGCACCACGGTCGAGCCGGTGGCGGCTGTCGGCTGCCGGGTGGTCGCCGTACGACGGCGGCAGGCCCGGCGTGTGGAGGACCGCAGCCTTCATGTCGCGATGTCGGGGTAGGGCAGCTCGACGTGCTGCAGACGTTGGCCGAAGGCGATCTGGTAGTCGAGCGGACCGTGGTCGCGCTCGAACATCGCGATGAAGAGCGTCAACGTCAGGAAGGGATGGGCGCCGAGCTCGAACAGCGCCACATGGTCCTGCCGCACGAGCACGTCGCGCTCCTCGTCGGTGAAGGCGAGCCAGGTCGACTTCTCGTGGCCGTGGCAGTTCAGGATCTGGTTGGCCATCTCGGACTCCCACCAGGCAACCGTGTCCGCCGGATGCTCGCGATAGCGCTCGACGAGCTCGGGGTCGCGGTCGACGGTGTAGAGGAACTTGTCCAGCAAGTACTTGCTCATCGGAGTGCCCCTTCACTCGGTGGTTGAGGAGTCGCTCGCGACCGTCTCGAAACCACCCCGCTCGAGTCCCGAGCCTTCCGGGTACCACGTGAAGTAGGCCTCCATCGTGTGGAAGAGGTCGAGCGAGTCGACGTGGTCGGCCTTCACTCCCTCACCGGCGACGCCCATCATCAGCATGAAGTCCATGAAGCCGTGGGTGGCGTTGCCCGGCAGGTGCAGGCTGTCGAGCGTCACGTCGGCGCAGCAACCGTCGATGTCGCCGTTCGCGATCCACTCGACGGCCCGGCGGTCGAACTCCGGGTCGGGCCCGTGCTCGCCGAACTGACGCGGACCACCCAGCTCCAGGGACAGGTGTCCGGTGCCGATGATCGCGACCCGCTTGTCGCTCTCCCACGACTCGACCATGTCGCGGATCGCCTTGCCCAGCTGGACGAACCGCTTCGGCTGGGGCAGGGGCGGCGCGAAGATGTTGGTGTAGACCGGCACGATCGGCAGGTCGGCGTCCGGACGCAGCGTGATGATCGGGCAGGTGATGCTGTGGTCGATCCGCAGCTCGTTGCTGAAGGCAAGGTCGAAGTCACGGTCGAGGCCGCCGCGGAGGATGTGCTGCGACAGCTCCTCGTCACCCTCGAGCCGGAATCGCGGGAGCCCGAACTCGCGCTCCTCGTTGTACCAGTTGGCGTCGTAGTACGGCGCCTTGCCGACCAGGAACTGCGGCATGTTGTCGAGCCAGAGCTGGTGGAAGTGGTCGCTGCCGACCATCACCAGGACGTCCGGCTCGGCGCGGGTGAGCGTCTCGCGGAACGTCTCGATCTTGGCCTGCCACTCGTCGGCGAAGGGCGGGCGCTCGGCCCCGGTGCTCGTGCTCGCGCGGTAGTAGAAGGGGTGGTGCGTCGAGGCGATGACGGCGGCGACGGTCGCCATGGCTACTCCTTCTCCGCTGTGCTGTCGGGCGTGGTCGGGTCGACGTAGACGGCGTTCCGGTCGACGGTGAGATAGGCGTCCATGCCGATCGGACGGCGTGCCTCTTCGGCGATCTGGCCGAGGAGACCCGCGGCCCGGGCGAGCAGCGCGAAGCCGCGCAGCAGGTCGACGGGCAGTCCGAGGTCGGCGAGCGCGGCGCCGCAGACACCCGCGCCGTTGAGCGGAAGTCTTCTGCCGAGGACGCTTTCGTGTGTCCGCCCGATCGCTTCGAAGAGACGCAGGTGCGGGCCACGCAGCCCCTCTTCCTCCGCGATCGCGATCAGCTTCGGCGTCCGTGGGTCGAGCACCTTGTGCACCGGATGTCCGAGGCCGGGGACGTACCGGCCGGCCTCGCGCTCACGGCGTACGGCGTCGAGGGCCAGCGCGTCCCAACCTTCGTCGTCGTCCGGCAGGCCGACTTGCTCGTCCAGGACGCCGTGCAGGAACTGCCCGCAGTCCTCCGTCACACCCAGGAACCGTGAACCTCCCCCGAGCAGTCCGGCGGCCAGCGCGCCCTGCAGCGAGTCGGGCGCGGAGAGATAGGTGAGCCGTGCCGCGATCGCGGTCGGCGTGAACCCGTGGTCCGCCAGCGCGACCAGCACCGCCTCGAAGACGCGCACCTCCGACGGAGTCGGCCGCCGCAGCGCCACCAGCCAGAAGGCGAGCTCGCCGAACCCGACCTGACCCATCAGGTCGTCGGTCAGGCTCTGCCCCAGCAGCCGGATCTCGTCGGCCGTCGACGTCCCCAGCGAGGTAGGGAACTCCAGCTCACTCATCCGGATCCGCCACGTCCAGCAACCACCGCCGGATCTCCTCCCCGTGCTCGTCGAGCGACGGTGGTGGCAGCCGGTAGTCGACCGGCGTCTCGGAGAACGTGATCGGGTGGCGGATCGACGGCACCATCGCCTCGCCCTCACCCACCTCGACGACCGGCTCGAGACCGATCTCGGCCGCGAACCCGACCCCCTGGGAGACGTCGTTGATCGGTCCGCACGGCACTCCGGCCGCGATGATGTCGGTGAACCACTCGGTCGCGGTACGTCGCTCGAGCCGCTCGACCAGAAGCGGCCGGAGCTCGTCGCGGTGGGCGTTGCGAACGGCCATGGTCGTGAAGCGCGGGTCGTCCGCGAGCTCGGGTGCGCCGATCACCTCGCAGAGCTTGCGGAACTGCACGTCGTTGCCCGAGGTGATGATCAGCTCGCCGTCGGCGCACGGGATCGGCTCGTAGGGATACAGGCTCGGGTGGGTGTTTCCCATCCGGTGAGGTACGACGCCGCCGGCGACGTACGCACTGGTCTGGTTGACCATCCCCGACAGCGCGGAGGAGAGCAGGTTGACCTCGACGTGCTGTCCACGCCCCGACCCCTGCCGCTCGTTGAGAGCGGCGAGGATGCCGATGCTGGCGTGCATCCCGGCCATCACGTCGAACACGGAGATCCCGGATCGGAAAGGCTCCGTCTCGGGAGCACCGGTCAGGCTCATCAGTCCCGACATCGCCTGGACGATCAGGTCGTAACCCGGGAGCACGCGCCCCTTCTCCGTCGTACCGAAGCCGCTGATGGAGGCATAGACGACACCGGGGTTGCCGGCGGCGACGTCGTCGTACCCGAGGCCGAATCGGTCGAGGCCTCCCGGTCGGAAGTTCTCGATCATCACGTCGGCGCGGCCCGCGAGCTCGCGGGCGAGGACGACGTCGACGTCGTCCTTGAGGTCGAGCACGACCGAGCGCTTGTTGCGGTTCACCGCGAGGTAGTACGTCGAGATGCCGTCGCGCACGGGAGGCATCCACGCGCGGGTGTCGTCACCGACCGGTGCCTCGACCTTGACGACGTCGGCACCGAGGTCGGCGAGCAGCATCGTGGCGTAGGGGCCGGCGAGCACCCGCGAGAAGTCGGCGACCAGCAGTCCGGCAAGCGGGCCGGTCGGGCGGTCGGCCACGAGGAGCTCCTGTGCATCGATGCGGACACCTGTCCGCCCGAGTCCACCAGCGCAGGCCAGGCACGTCAAGGCCTTGACAGCAGCGGGGTACAGGTCGAGATTGACCGCTAAGCGGACATCTGTACGGCAGCGACGACGGTGGTTTCGAGACGGTCGCAGGGCGACCGCCTCCACCACCGGCGCAAGGGAGGGACCATGACCGACTCGCTCGTCCTGCGCGGCGGCACCGTGCTGACCATGGACGACAGCCACACGATCCACGCCGGAGGCGACGTCCTGGTCGTCGGCGACCGGATCGAGGCGGTGGGTCCGGGCCTGGACGTTCCCGAGGGCACGCGCGAGATCGACGCCTCCGGTGGCATCGTGATGCCGGGGATGATCGACACCCATCGGCACATGTGGCAGACCGCGATGCGGGCGTACGGCGCGGACTGGACACTGACGCAGTACTTCGTCTGGTACTACCTCGAGCACGGCAAGACGTTCCGCCCCGAGGACATCCATGCCGGCAACCTGCTGTCCGCGTGGGAGTCGCTCGAGGCGGGCGTCACCACCACCGTCGACTGGTCGCACGGGCTGCAGACCGTCGACCACGCCGACGCTGCGGTCGACGCTCTGCAGGCGACGCCGGGACGGTTCGTGCTCGCCTACGGCAACATCCAGGCCGGCCCGTGGGAGTGGACCGCCGACCCGGCCGTCCGCGACTTCTTCGAGCGCCGGCGTACCGGTGCGGGCGACATGCTCGGCTTCCAGCTGGCGTTCGACGTCACCGGGGACCCGTCGTTCCCGGAGCGGGCGGCGTTCGAGGTGGCCCGCGACCTCGGGCTCGCGGTGACCACGCATGCCGGCGTCTGGGGCGCGACCAACGACGACGGCATCCGGCTCGTTCACGAGAACGGCTTCGCGGCGCCGGAGAACATCTACGTGCACGCGGCAACGCTGAGCACCGACTCCTACCAGCGGATCGCCGCGTCCGGCGGCTCGATCTCGGTCTCGACGGAGTCGGAGCAGAGCGCCGGCCAGGGCTACCCGCCGACCTGGCAGGTGCGGCAGTTCGACATCCCCGTGTCGCTGTCGATGGACACGAGCGTCTGGTGGAGCGGCGACCTGTTCTCGGCGATGCGGACGACGCTCGGCGCCGACCGCTCGCGCGAGCACCTCGAGGCCCACGTCAAGGGCGACACCGTGACCGCGCTGTCGCTGCGCGCCGAGCACGTCGTCGACTGGGCGACCCGCGGCGGCGCCCGTGCCCTTGGTCGGGACGACCTCGGCCGGCTCGCCCCCGGAGCCAAGGCCGATGTCGTCCTGATCAAGAACGACGCCTCACCGGTGTCGTTCCCGATCGTCAACCCCTACGGCCACGTCGCGTTCCAGGCCCAGCGCGGCGACGTGCACACCGTGATCGTGGACGGCACGGTCGTGAAGGACGCCGGCACGTTGGTCGGGTTCGACGCGTCCGCCGTACGCCGCAACGTCGACGCGACGATCGACCACCTCCGCTCGGCCATGGGCGAGGAGACGTGGGACGCGGGTATGCACCCGGAGATGCCCGAGGGCAGCAAGGTGCTCGACAACCCGTACCAGTACACCGACTACCAGTCCGAGAGCACGCACGGAGCGCGCGGCACGATGTTCGGCGAGCCCGACTCGGGTTCGGACGGCTGACGGGGTTCGCCGGTGGCAGGACGTGGCTCGGGACCGGACTTCGTCGAGTCGCTCGCGCGCGGGCTCGACGTACTGCGAGCGTTCGACCAGCACCATCGTGAGATGTCACTGGCCGACGTGGCCTCGTCGACCGGTCTGGCGCGGCCCACGGCACGTCGCCTGCTGCTGACGCTGGAGGAGCTGGGCTATGTGAGGTCGGTCGACGGCGCCTTCTCGCTGACCCCGAAGGTGATCACGCTCGGCACGGCGTACGTCGCGTCGCTGGGTCTCTGGGAGGTCGCGCGGCCGCACCTCGAGGCACTGGTGAGCCAGACCGGCGAGTCGTCGTCGATGGCGCAGCTCGACGGCAGCGACATCATCTACGTCGCCCGGGTCTCCGTGCCGAAGATCATCGCGCTCCGGGTCGACATCGGCACACTGTTCCCGGCACCGCAGACCTCGCAGGGCAAGGTGCTCCTCGCGGCCTTGACCCATGACGAGCTCGACGCCGTGCTGGAGATCCCGTCGCGCTCCGGCCTGCCGCGCTACATCGGCTCCTCACGCGAGAGCCTCGACCAGGAGCTCACGACGTGCGCGCCCGCGGCTGGGCCCTCGCCGACGAGGAGCTCGCCCCCGGCGTTCGCTCGATCGCCGTCCCCGTCCGCGACGGCACCGGTACCGTCCGCGCCGCCATGAACGTCACCGTCCACGCGGCCGAGACTTCTACCGAGCACCTGCTCGACGCCCATCTCCCGAAGCTCCTCCGCGCCGCCGGCGACGTCAGCGCCGACTGGGCGACCTGGCAGTCCCGCCCCCACCACGACGCTTCCTCCGAGGTGGAGGAGGCACGCTAGCGACGGCCCTCCCGGTGGTTGGCGCTCGCCAGCCACCCGCCTTCCGGTGGTCGAGGAGCGAGTCCTGCGAGCGTCTCGAAACCACCCGAAGACCGACGCTCAGCTGGTGCTCGAGATCGCGGATCGCGTCGTAGGTTGACCGGGTGATGACGACTCGCGTGACGGGCGCGACAGAGGAGGAGCGAGGAAGTCGTTCGCGACGCTGTCGTCCGCGTTCGCGGCCGATCCCGTCGAGCGCTGGCTGTATCCGGACGACGAGGCGTACGCCGAACAGTTCCCGCGGTTCTTGCGGCGCGTTCGGCGGTGGGGCGTTCGCCCACGACACCGCGTGGCGGGTCGGGGACTTCGCCGGCGTCGCCCTGTGGTTCCCACCCGACACCGGACCGGACGGGGACGAGGTGGTCCGAGTCCTCCTGGACACCACTCATCCGTCGCGGCACCCGGACACGATGGCCGCGCTGGAGCAGATGGACGCGGCACATCCTCGGTACCCCCACTGGTACCTGCCCTGGCTCGGGGTCGATGCCCGCCGCCCAGGGCGCCGGCATCGGCGGCACGATGCTGGCGGAGTCGTTGCGGACTGTCGACGAGACCGCGTTGCCGGCGTACTTGGAGACCCCCCACCCGCGCACGATCCCGTTCTACGAGCGTCACGGGTTCCGGGTCACCGGCGCCACGCAGACCGAGGAATGCCCCCCGATCACGTTCATGCTGAGGGAACTCACGACGTCTTGAACACGACCAGGGCGGCCCCGCGTGAGCCGCGGCGGTGCGCTGCCACCCAGCCGGTCGGCCAACCGTGGCCGCGGCACCAGGCCACGTCGTGCCTGAGGGACGAAGAGCTTGGTCCGCACCACGGGGCTCGGCATGCGTCGTTCCCCTCACTCGCCCGCGCGCGGATCGTCACGAAAGTAGAACACGGTCGGCAGGGGACACCGGCTACAGATGGTCGGGCACCACCAGCGCATCGGGATCCTGGCGCGGCGGCAGGTGGGCGAGGGCCGTCTGGACGAGCGCCGTCCGCGCCTTGACGACGACCGCGCGGCGTACCTTGCCGCCCCCGGCGCCGAGCACGCTCGCCACGGTCTCGCTCACCTCTCGATCGCTGTACGACGGCCGGGTGCCGGCAGCGACGTCGACGTCCGGCAGAGCAACCAAGATCGGCAGGAGCTGTGCGCCGAGCTGGTCGAGGAGCTGGAACCGCTGGTAGCCGTCGAGCTCGTCCCACGCCGTGTCGATGTCGACGCGGCCGCGGCGTACGTCCTTGCGCTGGGTCGCCAGGACGCTCTTGGCGGCTCCGGTGAGCGCCGCGGTCATCTCGTGCTCGGTGAATCGCATGGGTGGCTGTGCTCCTCCTCGGTCGACAGGGTAGGCAGTCGTGGCCGGGTTGGGTACGCCGTAGCGGTTGCCACCGAGTCGGCGACGGATGACAGTGGAGTCGTCCTACTGCGACGGCGGGGAGGTCCGCGTGAGCACCCTGATGACTCGGCCGACCACTTCCGCTCGGCACGACCATCGAGCCGAACGCCGGCGGCTCGCCCGGTGCGACGCGCTGTCCTCGCGGCTCGCGGAGCTCCGATCGATACGTGACGTGCTGGCGCAGGCGGCCGAGATGGTCGGACACGGCTGGGTCCAGGACGCGTGGTTCACGGTCGGTACGCCGCGCGGAGAGGTCGCGGTCACGGCGTTCGACCTGCGGCTGGTGGACACCTATCCGGTCACGGGCGCCTGCCTGGCCGGGGCGGTCGTCCACGCCGGCGGCGGTCCTGCGGCTGTCGGCAGCCAGCTGACCCAGCGCACGCTGGACCTCACCTGGCACGCCCTGCGTGAGGGCGCCGTTCCTCCGGCGGCGCTGTGCCCGTCGCCGCAGGTACGCACGATGCGACTCCTCGACCTGACCCGCTGGAACGACGCCCGCGGACGCACCCAGGCCGAGGTCGTCGATCTGCTCGGGGCCGCCCGCCACGTGGCGGCCGAGCGACAGCGCCGCCTGTCGCGCTGAGCACGACGCCCTCGCCTCCACGGCACCGTAGGTTGACGCGTCCCGAGGACTTCGAAGGCCTCGGCGACCGCGGCGCCTGGTCGCTCAGCTGAGCCATCTGCCCCCACCGTCGCTCGCCGGACAGTCGCGGGTCGAACGGATCGCCAGTGGGGCGGCGGATACTCGCGCCCCCTTCGGGTACGGGCGGGTCTTGCGATCGCGCGCTCGAGGGAGCCGCCGACGTACAAGGAGGGACGGGGACATGAGAGCACTTACCTGGCAGGGCAAGCGAAACGTCTCGGTGGAGACAGTCCCGGACCCACGGATAGAAGAGCCGAACGACGCCGTCATCCGGGTCACCTCGACCGCGATCTGCGGCTCCGACCTGCATCTCTACGAAGTGCTGGCACCCTTCCTCACGCCCGGCGACATCCTCGGTCACGAGACCATGGGCGTGGTCGAGGAGGTCGGGCCGGCGGCAGGCGCACTGCAGGTGGGCGACCGTGTCGTCGTCCCGTTCAACATCTCCTGCGGCTCGTGCTGGATGTGCTCGCGCGGCCTCTTCGCCCAGTGCGAGACGACCCAGACCCGCGAGACCGGGAAGGGCGCGCGGTTGTTCGGCTATACCTCCTTGTACGGCGCGGTGCCGGGCGGCCAGGCGGAGTACCTGCGGGTCCCGCACGCCGACTTCGGACCCATCAAGGTGCCCGACGGAGCACCCGACGAGCGCTGGCTCTACCTCTCCGACATCCTCCCGACGGCCTGGCAGGCCTTTGAGTACGCCGACGTGCCGGAGGGTGGCACGCTCGCGGTGTTCGGGCTGGGACCGGTCGGCCAGCTCACCGCCAGAATCGCTCTGGACCGCGGTCGCCGGGTGATCGGCGTCGACCGGGTGCCCGAGCGCCTCGCCCTGGCGGCGAAGTACGGGGCCGAGACGGTCGACCTCGATGCGGTGGACGATCCTGCGGACGCCGTCATCGACCTGACCGACGGCCGTGGCGCCGACGGGACCGTGGACGCAGTCGGGATGGAGGCCCACGGCTCTCCGCTGGCGAAGGTCGCGATCACCGCGGTGGGGATGCTTCCCGACAAGCTCGCCGAGCCGCTCACCGACAAGCTGGCGATCGACCGGCTCGCCGCGCTGAACGCGGCCATCAAGTCCGCGCGTCGCGGGGGCACGGTCTCGGTCTCGGGTGTGTACGGCGGCGAGAAGGACCCGATGCCCCTGATGGAGATCTTCGACCGCGGGCTGACCATGCGCTTCGGCCAGTGCCACGTGCGTCGGTGGACCGACGAGATCGGCGAGCTCCTGAGCCAGGACGACGACGTGCTCGGCGTCGAGAGCCTCGCCACGCACCGCCTGTCGCTCGAGGAGGCGCCCGACGCGTACGAGATGTTCCAGCAGAAGAGAGACGGCTGCGTGAAGGTGGTGCTCACGCCGTGACCTCGGCCCCGGGCCATCCCCGGGTGATCCTGGTCACCGGCGCCTCCAGCGGGATCGGACTCGCCACCGCCATCGCTGCGTCGAGGTTCGGTGACCACGTGGTCCTGGCGGCTCGCGGTGAGTCGGCACTGAAGGACGCCGAGGGCGAGTGCCTGGACGCCGGCGCTGCGTCGGCGCGGGCGGTGCCTACCGACGTGACCGACGACGAGTCCGTACGCCGGTGCGTCGCCGAGGCGCTCGAGATCAACGGCAACCTCGACGTGGTCGTCAACTCCGCGGGTGTCGTGGGCTACGGCCGCACCGAGGTCGTGCCGCCCGAGGTGTACGAGGGCGTCCTGAGCACCAACATCCTGGGCTCGGTCAATGTGGCCCGCCACGTCGTCCCGGTGATGCGTGGGCGCGAGCGAGGCACTCTCGTCCTTCTCGGGTCTGTGATCGGGCACATCGGCGTACCGGGGATGTCGCCGTACGTCGTGAGCAAGTGGGGCGTTCGTGCCCTGGCCCGCCAGCTCCAGCTGGAGAACCGCGATCGCCCAGGCATGCACGTCGTCTACGTCGCTCCCGGAGGGGTGGACACCCCGATCTACGAGGTCGGGGCCAACTACCTGGGCTTCGGCGGGCGACCTCCGCCGCCCGTGACGACACCCGAGAAGGTGGCGGTCAGGATCCTGAAGTCCGTAGACCATCCGCGCCCTCGCGTCCAGGTGGGGCTGGCCAACGACGTGATGAGGTTCGGCTTCAACGCGATGCCGCGCCTCTACGACGCGCTCGTCGGACCACTGTTCGCGATGGCGGCCCAGGACCGGTCCGCACCCGTGCCTCCCGACCCCGGCAACGTCATCTCGCCCACTCCCGAGCGGTACGGCCTCCGTGGTCGGCAGGGCCACCCGATCCGCATGATCGTGGGGAACGTGCGCCGACGGCTCACCCGCTGAGACGAGCTTCGACGTTTCCGCCGGCCGCAAAAGGGAACAGAGGCGGGGGAGTTCGGCGGGCGCCGACTCTGAATCCCGACCGCGCCCACCATCAACGAACGGAGCCCACCATGTTGTGGACCATCCTCATCATCCTGGCCATCATCGCCCTCGCGCTCTTCATCTTCAGCCGGGTGCGTGGAGGCCGCGGCGTCTGAGCCGTACCAGCTCGCCACGCTTTCGGGCGCCGTCCAGGTGACGGCGCCCGAGTGCTGTGCGGGCCGCCTGCGTCCATCGTGCGGTGTGGATCAGGCCAACCGCCTGCTGTCGGCGTTCACCACCCTCAACCAGCGGTAGCCGTAGCCCTCGAGCCCCACCTCGAACCGGCCCCGGTCGTCGATCTCGACGTCCTCCGGGTCCTGGAGGAGGTCGACGAGGTGGTGACTCCGGTCGATGCCCTCCAGCGGTGAGCGGCACGGTGCAACTGTCGGGACTCAGGTTGTGGACGGCCACCAGGCGCCGATCGTCCCACGCACACACGTGAGCGAGCACCTGACGGTGCGGTTGGGCCAGGACGAGGAAGTTCGCCCACCCCAGCTCCGGTGACTCGCGGTATCGCTTGATGAGAAGGGAGATGAACGCCAAGAGCGAGTCGGGGTCGCTGCGCTGAGCGGCGACGTTGACGTGTTCCGGGCCGAACGAGCCTTCCGTCAGCGGTCGGCGTATCCGCGAGGGCACGGCGTTCGAGAACCCGCCGTTTCGCCCGTCGGTCCACTGCATCGGAGTTCGAACTGCGAGTCGGCCGTCGATGTCGAGGTTCTCCCCCATGCCGATCTCCTCGCCGTAGAACAGCACCGGAGTGCCCGGGAGCGAGAAGAGAAGGCTGTAGACCATGCGGATGCGCCGCGGGTCACCGTCGAGCATGGGCGGCAGCCGGCGGCGGAGTCCGCGGTCGTACAACTGCATCTCCGGGTCCGGACCGAAGGCGGCGAACACCTCCTCCCGCTCCTTGTCCGAGAGCTTGTCGAGGGTGAGCTCGTCGTGGTTGCGCACGAACGTCGCCCACTGCGACTCCCGGTCGACGGAGGGACGACGTCTCAGTGCGCGCGTCAGGGGGCGTGCGTCGTGGCGTGCCAGCGAGAGGTACAGGTTCTGCATACCGATGAAGTCGAACTGCATCGAGAGCTCGTCGCCGTCCTTGCCCCCGAAGAACTTTTTCTGGTCCTGGTGCGGGAGGTTGACCTCGCCCAGCAGGATGCCGTCACCGACCCGCCGACCGACGAAGGATCTGAGGTGACGCAGGAACTCGTGCGGGTCCGGGAACCGGTCGAGCTCTGCCTGGTCCACGCCCGTCGTCTCCAGCATGAACGGCACGGCGTCGACCCGGAAGCCGGAGATGCCGAGCTCGAGCCAGAACCCCATGGCCTTGACGATCTCGTCGCGCACACGGGGGTTGGTGATGTTGAGGTCGGGCTGGGTCCGGTAGAAGCGATGCAGGTACCACTCCTCGGTCTTCTCGTCGTACTCCCAGATGCTGTTCTCCTGGTCGGGGAACGTCACCTCCTTGCTCGTGTCGGGCGGCGCGGTGGCGCGCCACACGTAGAAGTCGCGGTACGGCGAGCTCGTGCTGGACCGGGCCGCCCGGAACCACGGATGCCGGTCGGAGGTGTGGTTGACGACCAGGTCGATGATCACGCGCATCCCGCGGTCGCGCGCTGTCCGCACGCACTCGACGAAGTCGCCGGCGCTGCCCAGGCGAGGGTCGACGCCGTAGTAGTCGGTGATGTCGTAGCCGTCGTCGCGGTCGGTCGTCGGGTGGAACGGCATCAACCACAAGCAGGTGACGCCCAGCTCGGAGAGGTAGTCGAGGCGCTCGGCGAGCCCGGTGAAGTCACCCATCCCGTCGTCGTTCCAGTCCAGGAACGTCTGCACGTCCAGGCAGTAGATGACCGCCGTCTTCCACCAGAGATCACTGGTGTCACTGATCCGCATGCACATCCCTCCCGCGGCTCGTCTGTACCCTGCGACCCCGGATAGATGTCAGTGAGCCCAGCCCGGCCTCGGTGGTTGAGGAGCGAGCTCTGCGAGCCCGGCCTCGGTGGTTGAGGAGCGAGCTCTGCGAGCCCGGCCTCGGTGGTTGAGGAGCGAGCTCTGCGAGCCCGGCCTCGGTGGTTGAGGAGCGAGCTCTGCGAGCGTCTCGAAACCACCCGTCAGCGAACTCACTCCTTGAAGGTGACCCGGATCTGCTCGAACCCCTTGTGGCGTTGGGCCCGCGCGTACTCCCGGTACACCTTCCGGTCGGCGTCGGTGAGCTCCACGGCGTCGGTGAACGGCGTGAGGAGCGCGCGCGGGTAGAGGTGCTTGGTGAGGACGGCATTCGTCTCGAGACCCAGGATCGCCATCACGCTGGCGAGGTAGAGCAACGCGAGCAGCCCCAGGACGATCGCGAAGACGCCGTTCATCTCGCTGGCGTTGGCGATCACGTGCGAGACGTAGACGCCACCCACCATCTGCAGGAGCTGCCACAGCACCGCGGTGACGGCCGCGCCGGGCAGGACGTCGCGGAAGCCCTCCCTCTGTGGCGTCGACCACCTCATCATCAACGCCAGGACGCAGGCAGTCACGATCACGGTGACCGCGACGACCAGCCAGTGCATGGCTCCGTTCAGGTCGCTGCCCAGCACCTCGACATGGCTCGACACACTCGTCAGCAGCGCGACGATCGCCAGCGCCAGCCCGGCGACGACCATCCAGCCGAGACTCCTGATCCGGGCGACCGCTGGGTTGAGTCGACTGTTGCGCGGGATCGCCCACACCACGCTGACGGCATTCTGCGCGGCCTGGCCGAGCCCGATCGCGCCGTACGTCGCCGCCAGGATGCCGATCACCACCGCCGTCGTGCTGCCTTGGATTCCCTCGGGTCGCCCGAGCTGGTCACCGACGATCGGGAACTGGGCCAGTGCCGAGCTCAAGATGCGTTGCTCCAGCTCGGGATCGCCTTGCAGGACGAAGCCGAGGACCGCCGAGGCGATCAGCAGCAACGGCAGGATCGCGATGAACGCGTAGTGGGTGACCACCGCGGCCAGATAGCTGCCCTGGTCGTCGAAGAACTTGTAGACGATCCCGATCGGGATCCCGAGGACGCGGTGCTTCCGCTGCCAGTGGTCCAGCCGCGACACGCGCGACGGCACCGCCCTCTCCCCGCCTCGCGGCAGGTCCTTCACCGCGTCGGTGGCGGGCTGTGGCGTCGTCATGAGTCCCCGTTCGGTCATCCACGACGTACCCCGGACAGCGCCGGTCACTCAGAAGCGCACGTGCCGCGCTCTCTCGATCCCGTGGTGAACCGGTGCGGCGGCACCGCCGTATGAACGGGTTGAGCCAACTCGCGGTGGCCTCGTCGAAAGGACCCGCCCGTTGTGCCATTCACTGCCAGGTGACTGCTCGTCCGCGCATCATCGGCATGCCTGCGGGCATCCCGCCGGACACTGCGGCACCGAGCATCGGTGTGGATGCGGTGTGATACTGGTGGAAGTCGCGGAGCCGCCCGAGGCCCCCGAGCCCCTTCATCTGACTTCGGTGCTTGCGGTGGTTGAGGAGCGAGCTCTGCGAGCGTCTCGAAACCACCCTCAGGCGAGCTCCATCTCCAGCTCGCCTGACGTCGGTGGTTGAGGAGCGAGCTCTGCGAGCGTCTCGAAACCACCCTCAGCCGAGCTCCATCTCCAGCTCGAGCTCGTCGTGGAGCGGGATGGCGTGGTCGCCCACGGTCGGGATCTCCGGCTTGAGCGTGCGGCGACACTCGTCGACCGCGCCGGGCCGGAGCTGCGACAGACGGAAGCCGCGGCGCTGGTAGAAGCGCAGGGCATCGACGTTGTCGTTGGTGGTCACCACCCAGAGCCGGGTGCAGTCGGCAGCTCGTGCGGCGTCGATCACCGCCGCCACCAGGGCCGATCCGATGCCACCGTGCTGATGCGAGGCGTGGAGCGTGAGCAGCTCGCAGGCGCCGTCGTCGACGACGTACGTCGCCACCCCGACCAGCTCGCCCTCGGACCACGCGACGAGCGCGGGGTGATCCAGCACCTCGACGAGCTCTCCTCGACGAGCCACGCGCAGCGAGCCGCGGCCTCGCAGGAAGGACTCGAGCTCGGGACGATCAGCCGCACCGCTCGGTTGCACGTGCACGACACCACTGTGACATCTCTTTCCCGGCCGACCCGGGCCTCGTCACCGTCCCATCGCCCGCGTGGCGCGAGCCAACATCGTCCTCACGACGACGGGGTGGATCCACCTGACCAACGCCCAGTACGCCCGACCCCGCCGGTTGTGCACCTGCACGATCGTGGTCAGCACGACCTGCCTGCCTTCGAACAGCACCGAGGCGCGGAAGCCGAGGTGTGACTGGTCGACACCGACCAACACCTCGTCGGGCTGCCAGGCCACGGTGTCGAAGACGTGCCGGTCACCGGGCTCGATGCCGACCAGGCGCACGAAGAGCTTGCGCACGCCGAACAGCGCCTTCACCCACGGCGGCCCCTTGCGGAAGATCGCGTCCGCCCACTCCTGGGGGTCACCGGGCGGCGCGTACGGGAAGGTCACGGCGTAGGCGTCCGCGTGGTCGACGGCCGGCAGCGCGTGCGTCAGCAGTCGTGACTCGGGGACGGCGGTGGCGGCCACGCGGCCGAACCGCACAGGGCGGACGAGCCGTGACTGGTACAGCGGCCGGCGCGCCCTGACGAGGGTGTGTGCTTGCGTGTCCATGACATCCTCCATACGCCTCCGTATGGAGGCAGTGACCGTACGGTAGCGTATGGACATGCCACGAGGGAAGACCGATTCTCTGACCGCCGCCGACTGGACGCAGGCCGCGCTCGACGCTCTCGCCCGAGGGGGCCTCGGGTCGGTGTCCGTGGAGCCGCTCGCCAAGGAGCTGGGCACCACCAAGGGCAGCTTCTACTGGCACTTCGCCGACCGGAACGCCCTCATCATCGCCACCCTCGACCTGTGGGAGACCCGCAGCACCGACGTCGTGATCTCCGCCGCCGAGCAGACCGGCGACGCGGTCACCCGCCTCGAAGACCTGCTCCGGCTCGCCTTCACCGCATCCGACCGTGGCGCGGGACCCGGCGCCGGCGCGGTCGAGCTGGCCCTCCAGGCGAACGCCGGTCACCCGCTCGTGGCAGCCACCTTGGCCCGCGTCACCGAGCGCCGGCTGGCCTACCTGACCGCACTCTTCACCGAGCTCGGCCTGTCGCCGGCTCGGGCTCGCGACCGCGGCCTCCTCGCCTACACGGCGTACCTCGGCCATCTGCAGCTCGCGCACGCGACCCCGGGGCTGCTGCCGCAGGGCCGGGCGTTCGCCGGTCACGTCAACAGGGTCGTGGAGACGCTGGCTCGCACGGACGGCTGACGCCGAGTGACGTCGCTGTCAGACCCGTCTGCGGTACCTTGCGCGACGTGGCAGCAGACAGGCCGGCGCGGCCTGACGAGCAGAGCGGGGAAGGGTTCGTCCTCGACCAGCTGACGGACAGCCTCGACACGCTACGGCTGCTCCGCGAGGACGATCCGCAGCGCGCGGACGTGATGCTGGAGCAGTTCGGGGCGGCCGGGCGCGTCGAGTCGCAGATGCTGACCCAGCTCGGCCAGCGTCCATCGCTCCACATCCCCGACCGCTTCCCGGAGGCGCATCGGACCGTGATGCGCGCGATCGAGGTGTTCGACCGCAACGCCGCGCGACCGCCGTCCTCCTTGCGAGCAGGGTTGCTGACGCCGCTGGCGTCGCGCATCGTCCAGCTGCTGATCACCATCGTGGTGCGCAGCTACCAACGCTCGGTCGTCGAGCACCTCCGGCGCCTCTACGCGCTCCGCGAGGCCAACAGCGTGCCCGGCAGCGCGGAGTACCGCATGCTCACGGTCGCCCGCCGCCAGACCGATCGGGTGACCGAGGACCTGTCACGGCGTACCGGTGGCTTGCCGGCGTTCCTGGTCGGCGGCGCGGCGTTCTCGCTCGTGTCGTCGACGGTCCAGGAGGTCACCGGCAGCCGATGGGTCCTGCTGGTCGTCGCCGCGGTCACGGCGGCGCTCGCGATCGCGGCGTTCTGGTGTGTCATCAGTGCCGCGGGCGTCGCGCGTCGTCGGACGAGGATCGCGCTGGACGCACCACTCCGGGCGCTCTACGAGACGGTCGGCGCGGCTGGTGACCCACCACGGGACAAGAGCCGCGACTTCGTCGTGTACGCCGTCGTGCTCCTGGCGGTCGCGGGTGTCGTGGTGCCCGCGGCGTTGACCTACGCGTTCAACCTCGTGTGACGCGCTGGTCCATCCCGGGCAGGGCGGCCGGCGTGACCCAGACGTAGCCACCCACGACGACGCGGCCGACCGACAGGGCGTTGCGCAGCGAGGGGACGTTCTCGGGGTGGATCGTCCCCCACAGCACGTCGTCGTCACGCGCCGGCAGCTCGTCGACCAACCTCTGGACCGCGGCGGCCGCCACGTGCCGGCCGCGGTGCGCACCGTCGAGGCAGAGCTCCTGCACCGAGAAGCCCGACATCGCGTGCGCGTCGTAGCGCACCGACGCGACGACGCCGGCGGGCTCGCCGTCCACCAGCACCTCGAAGAGCAGCCCTTCCCGGGCGCACTCGGCCAGCGACTCGGCATCCTCGGGATTGGCCCACATCGCGAGCTCGGGACGCTGCTCGGCGAGCTCGGCGTACACCTCGGCCACGCGCCCGGCCAACGGCTCCGGTTCGCCGGCGCGCAGCACGACCTGGTCGTACGCCGACGCCCGCGGCTGGTCGCGGAGCTCCTCGACCGGTCCGGCGACGACGTACATGTCGACGGCACACCCCGGCCCGAACCGCTCGTCGCTCGCCAGTGCCTCGACCAGACCCGCCGGGTCCGGGGCGTCGACGCGCAGGCACAGCGGCTCGAACGCGGCGTACGCCGGCACGACGGCCGCCGCGACCCTGGCCAGCCCGTCGGTCGTCGGCGCCTCGGTCGTGGCGACGACGTCGACGAACGGCCGCAGCGAGTCGCCGCCGCGGTACCGGATGCCGGTCAGAGCCCACCCGTCGTCGGGCAGGTCGAGGTGCCGGTTGGTCCAGTCGAGCGGGTCGGACGCAGGATGCAGTCCGACCCCGTCGCGGAACTCCTGCCCGAACGCGACGTTCCCGACGCGGTGCTCCTCGACGGACAGCGCGCTCCGCAGGTGCTCGCGCAGGTCGGAGTCGGCGTACCACGACCGGAGCACTCCCGAGACCCACGCGACCCGGGCATCGACCAGGTCGTCGAGGAGGTCCGCCATCCAGCCACCCTCACAGCGGCCCGGTCGACGGGCAATCGAATTCCCCTAGAAGCGTCGACGCACGTGGAGTCGGGGAAGCAGGCGCGAGGTGGTTGCGGCGTACTCGTCGTACTCCGGCAGCGACGCGGCGAGGTCGCGCTCCTCGAGTCGCACGCCGACGACGATGTAGGCACTGCCGAGCGCGGCGAAGAGCAGGTGGCCGACGGTCATCGTGGGTGTGGCGAGGAAGGCGACGAAGAAGCCGAGCATCATCGGGTGACGGCACAGGCGGTACGGGAGCGGCAGCGCGAACGCCGGTGGCCGGTCGGCCAGTCCCCGCAGGTGGCGCGCGACCTGGCGGAGTCCGAACAGGTCGCAGTGGTCGATCGCGAACGACATGGCCAGCACCCACCACCAGCCCGCGCCACAGAGAGTCCAGAGGAGCACGCGCGCCGGCGGCCAGTCGACGTCCCACACCACCGACGGGATCGGCCGCCACTGCCAGAAGGCCAGCGCGAGCGCGGCGCTCGCGGCCAGGACGTACGTCGCGCGCTCGACGTGGCGTGGAACGACCCGGGTCCAACGGGACTTGAACCCCGGGCGCGCCATCACGCTGTGCTGGACCGCGAAGACAGCGAGGAGCAACGCGTCGACCAGTACGGCCGCAAGGATCGAGGCATGGTCGCCGCCGGTGTCGACGGTCCGCGGGACGACCACGTCGGCGAGGAACGCGACGGCGTACAGGAAGACGAGGATGAACGCCGCATAGGAGGCCAGCGCGTAGGTCAGGGACACGACCGCGCTCACCGCGGAACGCGTGCGGGGAGTGTCGGTCAGCTCGGTCGTGGCCACGCCTCCAGCCTCGGTGGAGCAGCCCGGCGACGTCAGGCGTGGAACTACCCCACTTGCCGCAGGTCGTCCGATGCGGTGGAGTTCGCGACGTGGAGCAGCGGCTGGGCTCGACCCGCACGCCCGACGGGCTCGAGATCGCGTACGCGACGGCCGGGCACGGGCGACCGCTGGTGTTCGTCGGCGGCTGGCTGAGCCATCTCGAGCTGAGCTGGGCGCTGCCCGCCGAGCGTGCGTTCCTGGAGAGCCTCGCGCAGGGCCGGACGCTGGTTCGTTACGACCGGGCGGGGTGCGGGCTCTCGGAGCGAGATCCTTCGCTCGTGCCGAGCGTCGACGCCGAGCTCGCGGTCGTCGACGCCGTCCTCGCGGCGGCGGGCATCGAGCACGCGGACGTCGTGGCGAGCTCGCTCGGCGTACCTCTGATGATCGCGTGGGCGGCCCTGCATCCGGAGTCGGTCGACCGGCTCGTGCTGTACGGCGGATGGGCGCGCGGCGCCGACGTCGGCACACCGCAGGTGCGCGAGCACGTCGTCGGTCTCGTGCGCGGAGGCTGGGGGCTCGGTGCCGACGTGCTCACCGACATCTTCGCGCCGGACGCGTCGGCGGGCACCCGCGCCGCCCTGAGCACCTACCAGCGCGAGGCCTCGTCACCGGAGACCGCGGCCGCCCTCCTCGAGCTCTGCTACCGCGTCGACGTGACGGCTTCGCTGGAGCAGGTGCGAGCGCCCGCACTCGTCGTACACCGTGAGCAGGACCGGGCCGCACCCTTGGACCAGGCACGAGTCATCGCCGCGGGCATCCCCGACGCCGAGCTCCGCGTGCTCCCCGGCCGCTCGCACCTCCCGTACGCCGGCGACACGGCCGCCCTCGTCAGCACCATCCGGACCTTCCTCGGCCTGCCGGAGGTTCGGGGCCCGAAGCCCCCGAGCCTGACCGCGCGCCAGCGCGAGGTGGCCGCGCTCGTGGCCGACGGCCTCACCAACCGCGAGATCGGCGAGCGGCTCCACATCGACGAGCGCTCGGCCGAGGGCCACCTCGAGCGCATCCGCCTCCGCCTCGGCGTTCGCTCGCGCGCCCAGGTGGCAGCGTGGTGGGTGGGCACCGACACCTGAGCCGGACGTCGTACGGTCGGTGGCCATGGACTTCCTCGTCTACAGCCGGGCCGTCCCCGAGAGCGAGTTCCCGGCGTACACCGAGGACGACGAGCGGCGACTCACGGAGCAGCACTGGTCCTACATGGACGGGTTCGCCGATCGCTTCACGGCGCGCGGCCCGACGCTGGGGTCAGGGCGCGACACCTGGACCGGCAGCATGCACATCGTCGACCTTGCCGACACCGACGCGGCGCGTGCCTTCGTCGAGGATGAGCCCCAGCACCAGCTGGGCCTCTACGCGGAGCACTCGATCTGGCGGTTCGGCAACCTGCTCGGGCGCACGATGTGGGACTTCCCCAGGCCGACGGACGACCCGAAGTTCCTCGTGCTCGCCCATCGGTCACCTCGCTCCCGTGCACCGGTCGCGGTCGACGAGCTCTCGCCGGACTGGCGCGACGTCCTGGTCGTGTACGGCGCGCTGAGCACGGTCGCGGGTGAACCGGACGGACTGGTGCTCGCCGTCCAGGTCGGCTCCCGCGACGAGCTCGACACCCTGCTGTCCGAACCGAGCGCGGGGCTCGCGGAGCACCGGCTCGAGGTGCACGACTGGGAGTTCGGCGGGCGGCGCTGACCGATCAGCCCTCAGGCCGATGTACGCCGATCGCGAAGCGTGTCACCATGCCCGGATGTCCCACCAGCAGTCGATCACCGAGGCCGACCTGGCGGACCTCGTCCAGCGCATGGACCAGGCGGCCAAGGCCTTCATCAAGGGCGACATCGACCAGTATCTCTCGCTCTTCGACCACGCCGACGACTACACCCTGATGTCGCCGACCGGCGGACCGACCGTCCACGGGTTCGACTTCAGCGACGAGTACCTCGACAGCATCCGCAGCTTCTTCACCGGCGGCGAGGCGACGCTCGAGATCGAGCAGACCTACGTCTCGGGCGACCTCGCCGTCCTGGCGGCGGTGGAGCGGCAGCACGGCGTCATCGGGGGCATCGAGCAGGACTGGTCACTCCGCGTCACCCTCGTGTTCCGGCGCAAGGGCGACAGGTGGGAGCTCGTCCATCGGCACGCCGACTCGCTGGTGAACGAGATCCCGTTCAGCCACGTCGCCGAGCTCGCCCGAGGCCTGGACTCGTGAGCGAGGCTCGGCCGACCTGGTCGGCCGCGGGCGCGCACGCGGTACGCCGACTCAGCGCGGTGACCCTGGCCGGCGCCGTACTCGGGGTCCTCGTCGGCGGTGTCGGCGGGCGGCTCGCGATGTTCGTGCTGGCGCGCCTCAACCCCGAGGTCGATGGCCTGCGGAGCGACGACGACTTCACGATGGGCCAGTTCACCAGCGCGACGTTCAACCTGTTGTTCGTCGCGATGGTCCTCGGCATCGTGGGCGGGGCTGCCTACCTCGTCCTGCGCAGCCTGATGATCGGTCCGCGGTGGTTCCAGATCCTGTCGATCTCGCTCGGCCCGGCGGTCGTCGTGGGCAGCCAGATCGTGCACAGCGACGGGGTGGACTTCACGCTGGATCCGGTTCTTCTCGCGGTCGCGATGTTCGTACTCATCCCGGGGATCTACGCCGCCCTCCTCACGGTCCTCGCCGAGCGCTGGCTCGCGGACGACGGTCCGTTCCTCCGCGCGCCCGCCTGGGTCGCGGCTCTCCCGATGCTGCTGTGGATCCCGCTGGCCCCGTTCCTCGTGCCGCTCGCCCTCGGCTTCGTCGCGCTCGAGGCGGTACGCCGTACCGATCGCGGTGCGTCGCTGCTCGCCCGACCGCTGTGGCCGAACGCGATTCGCGGGCTCCTGACCGTCGTCTTCGCGCTCTCCCTCGTCGGCCTCATCCAGGACGCCGCCACCATCGCCTGAGGCGACCCTGAGGGCTGAGCGGCCGCGAGCCCGGGTCGGGTCAGGGCCGCTCCCGATGTGCTGAGGCCGTCGTACGACGCAGACTGGTGTCACCAGGGAAACGCCCTGGTCATCGATCGAAAAGAGAGTTCCACCATGAACGACATCCGTCAGGCCTTCGCCCGCAACGGGCTGGTCCGCTCGCGGGACGACCGCGTGCTGGGGGGTGTCCTGGGCGGCCTCGGCCGACGCATCGGCCTCGGCCCCTGGACGACCCGCCTGCTCTTCATCCTGCTGCTGCTCGTCGTCCCGGGCAGCCAGCTCCTGATCTACCCGATCCTCTGGATCCTGATGCCGTCCGAGGAGACCGTCGGCGTCCAGGTGCAGCACACGCCGCCGGCCAGCGCCTCCGGGTCGTCCGCCTAGCCGACGTCGATCGACAGGTCGTGCTCCTGCCCGAGGAGGCCGCCGACTCGCGCGGCCTCCTCGGCGATCGCCTGGCGTGGCACGCGACCAGCGTCCACAGCCCAGGTGACTGTCAGGACCTGGCCCTTCGCCGCCCAGGTGCCGCAGACGACTCCGCCGACGATCACCGGGTTGGCCTTGCGGGTGACCGGGTCGCGTCGCGACGTGGGTGTGACGTGCTCGTCCTTCGTGCCGGGCGCCATGACCCACTGGTCGTGCCCGGGCAGGAAGCGGACGGTCTTCGTGGGCTCCGCGGCCCTCAGCTCGTCGACGTCGGCGTTCGAGACGACGCAGGCCTCACCCTCGATCTCGACGTCCGTGAGTCGGTCCCTCATCCCGGCGAGCCAGCCGTTCAGGCGCTTCCGGCCGGCGCTCAGGTTGCCTCCGAGGTAGTGGTGGACGTGGTCGGCGGTCGCCGGCCCGTAGCTCCGGACGTAGTGCTCGACGGCGTACGGACCGGCCTCGTCGAGATCCCATGCCTTCCAGCGCGGGTTGGTGTCGAGCCGCTGGAACGTGTGGTGTCCGTCGCGCGGCGGTCCGAAGCTCATGTCGCCCTGCCACGTCAGCGGCTTGATCAGGGTGCCGGCGCCCTCGTCGAAGACCGGCTTCAGGTTGCGATACCGCTGGTGCGCCGTGACCGCGGCGCCCAGCTCGGCGATGGTCAGCGGTCCGTCGGTCAGCGCCTCGCGCACGGTCGCCCGGAAGGCCGGCCAGTCGTCGGGTGCGAGCTCGTAGAAGTCCACCCAGCTCGGCAGCTCCCACTGCCGGCCGGCACACCGCACGGCCAGGAAGGCGCCGCCCTCCTCGGGTGACATGTAGTGCATCGCGCCGCGGAACGAGAACGCCTTGATCACCTCGCCGTCGACCAGTGCCTTCGCCAGCTCGCCGGGTTTCGATGCCGTACGCCGAACCCGCACGGCCAGCTCGGCCAGCCCCTCGTCCATCGACGGCACGGCCCCGAGCCGGCGTACGACTCCGGCGACCGACTCGTCACCGACGGGGTCGAGGAGCTGCCGCTCCATCCGCCAGGCCAGCGCCTGGCCCCACGAAATCCGCATCCCGGCACGCTACCCACCATTCCGGACGCCCCCCGTCCGGAGGCCGCCGGTATCTCGGCAGTGGTTTCGAGACAGGCGCAGAGCGCCTTCCTCAACCACCGAGGAGACCCGGTGGTTGAGGAGCGAGCTCTGCGAGCGTTGGTTCCTGAGGAGGCGAGGCACGAGCCGTCTCGAAGGGCTCGAAACCACCATCGGTATCTCCCTCCCCGGGCAGGGACTCCTCAGTTCATGAAGAGGCACCAGGGCCCACCGTCGCTGCCTCGCCGCTCACGCCGCGAGGGCCTCGCCGCGCTGCGCCACGACCTCGCCTTCGCCATCGGCGTCGTGAGCGACGTCCTGCGCGGGCGCCCTTTCGCACCCTGACTATCTGCTCAGGGTTGAGCCGCCGTTGAGCGTACGTACGCTCAATCAGATCGACGCTCGCATGGCTCCGAGACAGCACTCGACGATTCTCGCGACCCCGTACGAAGAAGTTCCGAGCCGAGTGTCGGATCAGCGGCGTGACGTTCGTGGCATGGGTATGAGGCACTCGAACCCCAGGAGCACACGATGACCGCCAGCTACACCTTCTATGTCCTCTCCAGCGTCGACGGCTACGGCACCCATCACGGCACCTTCAACGGGCCCCAGGTCGAGCCGACCTACCGGCCGAGCCTCCACGTCAACAAGGGATGATCGGGACATGCACTACTTGGTCTCCGTCGTCGACACGACGTCCGGCCCGACCGGTGACGGCTCCGCCACGAACGACGAGGCGGCCGACATCGACGTGTTCAACGAGGGCCTCCAGGCCGACGGCTACTGGGTCTTCGCCGGTGGTCTCGCGGCACCCGACACGGCCACCGTGATCGACAACCGTAACGACAGCGGGTTGGTCACCGACGGCCCGTTCGTCGAGACGAAGGAGTACCTCTCCGGCTTCTGGGTCATCGAGGCGCCCGACCTCGATGTCGCGCTCAGACTCGCGGCCGGCGCGTCGAAGGCGTGCAACCGCAAGGTCGAGGTACGGCCGTTCCTGGGCGTCGCGTGACCGAGGCCGACGAGGCGGTCGTCCGGGTCCACCACGAGGAGTGGGCACGCGTGGTCGCCGCCCTGGCCAGACGTTTCGGTGATCTCGACATCGCCGAGGAGGCCGCTGCCGAGGCCTTCGCGACCGCGGTCGAGCGGTGGCCGACGGGCGGCGTACCACCGAACCCCGGCGGATGGCTGATGACCACCGCCTCGCGCAAGGCCATCGATCGGCTCCGGCGTGAGGCCAAACGCGACGACAAGCACAAGGAGGCGGGGATGTTGTACGACGACGAGCCGCCCGAGCCGCTTGGCGCGATCGACGACGAACGGCTGCGACTGGTCTTCACCTGCTGCCACCCGTCGCTCGCCATGGAGGCGCGCGTCGCCCTGACTCTGCGCATGGTCGGCGGGCTGACGGTGCCGGAGATCGCGCGGGCCTTCCTCGTGCAGGAGACGGCGATGGGGCAGCGGATCACGCGTGCCAAGGCGAAGATCAAGGCCGCGCACATCCCCTACCGCGTGCCGGCCGCCGAGGACCTCCCGACCCGCGTGACCGGAGTGCTCGCCGTGCTCTACCTCGTCTTCAACGAGGGCTACCTCGCGTCCGGACCCGACACCGATCCCGTACGCCGCGACCTCACCGCCGAGGCCATCCGCCTCACCCGGCAGATCCGCGCGCTGCTGCCGGACGACGGCGAGGTGGCCGGGCTCCTGGCGCTGATGCTCCTGACCGAGGCGCGACGTACCGCCCGGGTCTCCGCCACCGGCGAGCTGGTCACCCTCGACGACCAGGACCGCGGCGCGTGGGACGCGGACCTGATCGCGGAGGGTCATCGGCTCGTCCGCGAGCGTCTCGCCACCGGCGTACGACCCGGTCGTTACCAGGTCCTGGCCGCGATCAACGCGGTCCACACCTCCGCCCGCGACATGCGCGACACCGACTGGTCGCAGATCGTCGCGCTCTACGACCAGCTCGCCGTGCTCGACCCCTCCCCGATCGTCGCCCTCAATCGCGCCGTCGCCGTCGCCGAGCTCGACGGCCCGGACGTCGCCCTCGCGACCGTCGACCGCCTCGAGGACGCATTGGCCGGCTACCACCCCTTCCACGTCACCCGCGCCGACCTCCTCCGCAGGCTCGGCCGCAGTTCCGATGCCCGTACGGCGTACGACCGCGCCATCGAGCTGGCCGGCAACACCGCCGAGACGGCGTACCTCACAAGACGCCGCGACCAGCTCGGCTAGCTCCGGTGGTTGAGGAGCGAGCTGCGCTATCGCTGGTTGAGGAGCGAGCTCTGCGAGCGTCTCGAAACCACCGCACCCGCATCGTTTCGTAACCGACTCGCAACCACGGCTACGGAATGACCCGCGCGGGTACGGGAGTTACGCCAACCACCCCCGAGGCGTCGGACGACGCCCAATTGTCGATCCGTACAGTAGACAATGGACACTTGGTACGCCGGACTGTTCGGTGCCCTTGACTCGGAAAGGAGCCTGCATGTCCGTGCTGACCGCGCTCGGGCGTGAGCCGGAGTCGGTGGAGACCACCGCCACCGGCCGCTCGGCGGTGTGGGCTGCGCTCCGCCGGGACAAGGCGGCGATGGCCGGGCTCGTGCTCGTCGTCCTCGCCCTGCTCGTCGCGGCGTTCGCGCCGTGGATCGCGCGGATCAACGGCGACGATCCGTTCACCTACCACTCCCGAGCACTTGCCGGCGACGGATCGCCGCGTGGCTCGTTCGGGGGTGTCTCGGGCCAGCACTGGTTCGGCGTCGAGCCGCTGACCGGACGCGACCTCTACGCGATCGTCGTGTACGGCGCGCGTACGTCGATCCTGGTCGGCCTCTCGGCCACGATCATCGCGGTCAGCATCGGCGTGCTCGTCGGCTGCAGCGCGGCCCTCTTCGGCGGCTGGTACGACCGCGTCATCAGCCGTGCGACCGACGTCCTCCTCGGCTTCCCGAGCCTGATCTTCATGATCTCGCTGAGCGCCTTCGCCCCGGCCGCGATCCCGCGCCCGGTGCTGGTCGTCGCGGTGATCGGGCTCTTCGGCTGGCCGGCGATCGCGCGCGTCATCCGCAGCCAGTCGCTCAGCCTGATGCAGCGCAACTACGTCAGCGCCTCGCGAGCGATGGGCGCCGGGCCGTGGCACATCCTGCGCAAGCACCTGCTGCCCAACGTCGCGGGCACCGTGATCGTGTTCGCGACGATCACGATCCCGGCCAACATCGGCGCCGAAGCCGCACTCGCCTTCCTCGGCCTCGGCGTACCTCCGCCCACGCCGGCCTGGGGCCGCACCATCGGGACGGCGGTCGCGTGGATCGCCACCGACCCGTGGTACCTCCTCGCCCCGGCCGGCGCGCTGTTCCTGGTGACCTTCGCGTTCAACCTGCTCGGCGACGGACTCCGCGACGCCCTCGACCCGCGGTTGGGAGGGTCGTGATGGCGACCGCGTCGTACGTCGTCCAGCGCTTCCTGCAGGCCCTGCTGGTGCTGCTGCTGATCGCGGCCCTGACGTTCCTGGTCTTCCACCTGCTGCCGACCGACATCACGCAGGCCTCGTGCGGCAAGCCGTGTACGCCGGAGCGGCAGGCAGCGGTGCGTCACTTCTACGGCTACGACCAGCCGATCGTCCAGCAGTTCTGGGAGTTCCTGCGCGGCATCGTCACCGGCCGCACCTTCGGCACCGGCACCGCGGCCGTGCACTGCAACGCGCCGTGCTTCGGCTACTCCTTCCGTCTGCACGCCTCCGTCACCAGCCTGATCGGGCAGTACTTCCCGGTCACCGCCTCCATCGCGATCGGCGCGGCGCTCCTGTGGGTGCTGGCGGGCGTCAGCACCGGCGTACTCGCCGCACTCAAGCGCGGCACCTGGATCGACCGGCTCGCCACCGCGTCGACGGTCGTCGGCATCTCGGCGCCGTCGTACCTCGTCGGGCTGGTCGGCATCTACGTCTTCGGCTTCAAGCTCAACGTGCTGCCCGTCGGCACCTACGTGCCGCTCACCCAGAGCCCGGTCGACTGGGCGTGGCACCTGATCCTGCCGTGGTGCGTGCTGGCGTTCCTCAGCGCGGCGGTCTACACCCGGATCACGCGAAGCCAGATGCTCGAGGTGCTCGACGAGAGCTACGTGCGGACGGCGCGAGCCAAGGGCATCAAGGAACGCCGTGTGGTCACCCGCCATGCGCTGCGCAACGCGCTGCTGCCGGTGGTGACGCTGTTCGGCCTCGACCTCGGAACATTGCTCGGCGGGGCCGTCATCACCGAGAAGATCTTCAGCATGCAGGGGCTCGGCTCGCTGCTCATCGACTCCGTCGGCCAGCTCGACCTGCCCGTCGTCCTCGGGGTGACGCTCTTCTCGGCGTTCCTGATCGTGCTCGCCAACCTCGTCGTCGACCTCGCCTACTCACGCCTCGACCCCCGGGTCTCCCGCAACGGATGACCCACCCTCGGAAAGGAATGCAGTGAAACACCTCCCCCGCGCGCTCACCGGGCTCATCGGCCTGACGGCCCTGGCCCTGGCGGCGACCGCGTGCAACGCCAACAACAACGACAGCTCGCCGACCTCGCCGCCGACCGGCTTCCACGAGGGCGGCACGCTCACCATCTACTCGTCCGCGACGCAGCAGAGCTTCGACCCGGCGATCAGCCAGAGCCTGGCGATCACCTCGCAGGGTCTCGTGCACCGTCGCCTCACGACGTGGGACGTGCAGCCCGGTCAGGAGCCCACGGTCGTGCCGGACCTCGCGACCAACACGGGTACGCCGAGCAAGGGCGGCCGCGTCTGGACCTACCACCTGAAGCCCGGTCTGAAGCTCTCGAACGGCGACCCGATCACCTCGCAGGACATCAAGTACGGCCTCGAGCGCTCCTTCGCGCCCGAGCTCTCCGGCGGTCTGGGCTATCACAAGACCCTGCTCGTCGGCGGCGACACCTACACCGGCCCCTACGACGGGAAGCAGCTCGCGTCGATCCAGACGCCGAACGACCGGACGATCGTCTTCCACCTGAACACGCCGTACGGCGACTGGCCGTGGATCGCCTCGATGCCGGCGTTCGCGCCGGTGCCGCAGAGCGCCGACAAGAAGCCGACGACGTACGGCAACGACCCGGTCGCGTCCGGCCCCTACGAGGTGGCCAGCGACAAGCCGGGCCAGGACGTCGTCCTCAAGCGCAACCCGAACTGGGACAAGAAGACCGACCCGGTGCGGCTGGGCGGGCCCGACGAGATCGTCTTCAAGCTCGGCGTCGACGACACGACGGCGGCTCAGCAGCTGATCTCCGACAGCGGTGAGGCGAAGGACGGGTTCGGGTCGGGCTTCGTGCCGCCGGCGCAGCTCAAGCAGATCACCAGCAACAGCGACGCCAAGGCGCGGCTCGCGCTGTCGGACCCCGGCGCCCTGCAGTACCTCGCCATGAACACCCAGCGGCCGACGCTGCAGAACGTCAAGGTGCGCCAGGCGATCGAGTACGCCGTGGACAAGCGCGCCTTCCAGCTGGCTGCCGGCGGCACGCAGGGCGGCGAGCTGGCCACGACGTTGATCACGCCCGGCATCCCGGGTCGACAGGACTACAACCTGTACTCCGCGCCGGCGTCGGGTGACGTCAACAAGGCCAAGGACCTGCTGTCGCAGGCGGGTGCGACCAACCTGACGCTCTCGCTCGTCAGTGCCAACGACAGCACGTCGCTCAACCAGGCGCAGGCCATCCAGCAGGGCCTCGAGCGGGTCGGGATCAAGGTGAAGATCGTGCCCCAGGACCCGAACGCCTACCTGGCCAACATCACCGGCGAGCAGGGCGACTACGACCTGACCGTCAGCAGCTGGCAGCCCGACTTCCCGAGCGCGAACGGCAACATCTCGCCGCTGTTCGACACCAGCCAGATCGGTGGTGGGGGTTACAACCTGTCGCGCTACTCCAACCCGAAGGTCGACGCGATGATCGCGCAGGCGACCGGCGAGGTGGACCAGGCGAAGGCGCAGCAGGACTGGGCCGCGGCCGACCAGCGGATCATGAAGGACGCCCCCGTCGTACCGCTGCTCTTCACCCGCAACGCGTTCCTCCGTGGTGGCGACGTCGAGAACTTCGACGTCTCGGGCTTCCCGAACTACCCGAACTACCTGCGGATCTCGCTGGCGAACGGCTGATCTCTTGAACGACGCACTGCTGTCGATCCGCGGACTCACCGTCGCGTTCCAGCGCGAGGTGGTCCACGGCATCGACCTCGACGTCGAGCGCGGCCGCGTGGTCGCGCTCGTCGGCGAGTCCGGATCGGGGAAGTCGGTGTCGGCGATGTCCGTGCTCCGGCTCCTCGGCCCGGAGGCGAGCGTCGGCGGGCAGGTCCTGCTCGACGGCACCGACGTGCTCGGCCTCGACGCTGCCCCGCTGCGGGCCGTGCGCGGTGGTCGGATCGGGATGGTGTTCCAGGAGCCCATGGCCGCGTGGAACCCGGTCCACACTGTCGGTCGGCAGATCAAGGAGGCGGCCGACGCGCACGGCCGTACGTCGACCTCGGTGACCGACCTGCTCGCCTCGGTCGGTCTCGACGATCCCGCCCGGATCGCTTCGGCGTACCCGCACCAGTTGTCGGGTGGTCAGCTCCAGCGGGCGATGATCGCGATGGCGACCAGCGGTGATCCCGAGCTCCTGATCGCCGACGAGCCGACCACCGCGCTGGATGTCACCGTGCAGGCCGGCATCCTCGACCTGCTGCGGCGGATGGCGGCCGAACGCGAACCTGGCGATCCTGCTGATCACCCACGACATGGGCGTCGTCGCCGACCTCGCCGACGACGTCGCGGTGATGCGCGAGGGAACGATCGTCGAGCGCGGGTCGGTGGAGGGCGTGCTGTGCCACGCGCAGGAGGACTACACCCGCGCTCTGTTGGCCGCAGTCCCCCAGCTCCCCAAGGTGGTCGAGCCGGGCGAGCGCCGGCCTTCGGTGGTCGAGCCGGGCGAGCGCCGGCCTTCGGTGGTCGAGCCGGGCGAGCGCCGGCCTTCGGTGGTCGAGCCGGGCGAGCGCCAGCGAGCCCGTGTCGAGACCCAATCCCCTGCACCCGACCACGTCGCTCAAGTGAAAGACGTCCACGTCACCTACGGCGCCGTTCTCGCCCTCCGCGGAGTCGACATCGCCCTCCACCGCGGCCGGACCCTCGGCATCGTCGGCGAGTCCGGGTCGGGCAAGTCCACCCTCGGCCGCGCCCTCACCGGCCTGGTCACCCCGACCTCCGGCACTGTGTCTTTGGGGGCAACAGATCTCGGCTCCGTCTCACGCCGTCAACGTCGTGCACTGCTCCGCCACGTCGGCATCGTCTTCCAGGACCCCGGCTCCTCCCTCGACCCGAAGCACCGCGTCGCGGACGCCATCGCCGAACCCCTCAAGCTCGACGGCTGGTCCCGCGACCGCATCCAGACCCGCGTCGGCGAGCTGCTCGAGTCGGTCGACCTCGAGCCGTCGTACGCCGCCCGCTTCCCCCACCAGCTCTCCGGCGGCCAGCGCCAACGCGTCGCCATCGCCCGCGCGCTCGCGCTCAACCCTCAACTACTCGTCGCCGACGAACCCACCAGCGCCCTTGACGTCTCCGTCCAGGCCCGCGTCCTCGAGCTGATCCGCCGACTGCAGGCCGAACACGGCTTCGCCTGTCTCTTCATCAGCCACGACCTCGCCGTCGTCGGCGCCGTCTCCGACGAGGTCGCCGTCATGCGCGACGGTCTCATCGTCGAGCGGGGCACCACCACGCAGGTGATGACCGCGCCGACACACGAGTACACGAAGTCCCTCCTCGCCGCCGCCCCCGTCCCGGACCCGCGTGCGCAGCGCGAACGGAGGATCACGACCCCGATCGGCGCGGCGTAGCCGGATCGAAGGCACGGATGAGAGCCGTCTGCTGCGCTGCCTGCGCACGACACGAGCGAGCGCGGGCTGGTGCCGGCGCTCGCTCGTAGGGTCTCGCTGGGTGTCCGGGCCGACCGTGACGCCGGTCCCCCGTGGGCCTCACAGACCGGGCATCACGTGACCGCCGCTGGTCGTGGAGTGGTGGTGGGTGTTCGGTGTGTTCGGCTGCACCTGGGTCTGCGGCGCGTTCTGCGCCGGAGCGCTCGGGTTGTTGTCGGACTGTTGCGAGATCGACAGGGCCACACCGCCGGCGGCGAGTGCCAAGACGGCTGATGCCGCCGCGACGAACGAGGCGGGACGGTGGGTGATCGAGGTGGTGCTCATGATGGACCTCCTGGAGTGGTTGGTCCTTCGACGATCGCCGGTGCGGCGATCGAGCGGAATTCGACGTTCGGCGATGGACGATCCGCGTACGCGTTACGGCGTATGTCCAGCCCGGCCTGACGGCCGTAGCCTGGTCGGACCGACAGAACGGAGGTAGCGCCGTGACCAGTAACTGGGTCATGACCGACAGCGACGTACGCGACCTACTGGACGTGCTCGACCGCTGCGCGCCGATTGCCGACGACGACATCTTCTACGCCGACGTACTCACGGGGCTGCGTGAGCTGATCCCGTGTGACGACATCTCCTTCCAGCTGATGGACGTCGCCGAGCAGCGCATCCGGTTGCTGTTCGTGAACGACGCCGGCGTTCAGCGTGAGGAGAGCGTCGGCGCGACGGACGAGTTCAGTCAGATGTTCTGGCGGCGGTTCTGGGAGGAGGACGGCTGCGCCGGCCCACTTCTGACCGGTGACTTCTCCACGCTGCTTCATCAGGCGGACGAGTGGAGCACCCGCGCCTATGCCAACACCCCACTCGGTGCGGAGTTCGCGGCGCTGGGGGTGAGGGACGAGGTGCTCGTCCCCATGACTCCGCTCGGCGGGACCGACCGTCGACTGCTGCTCTTCCGCGGCCCCGACAGCCCGGACTTCTCCGAACGAGAGAAGGCGATGCTCGCGCTCGCCCGCCCGCACCTGGCCGAGCTGCACACTCGCCGCGACCGAGAGCTTCGGGGCGAACCGCACCTGACCCCGCGCCAGTGGGAGGTCCTGCGCCGCGTCGCGACGGGTGCCAGCAACACCCAAATCGCCCGGGACCTAGGACTGTCGGAGGCGACTGTGCGCAAGCACCTGGAGAACGTCTTCGTCCGCCTCGGCGTGCAGAGCCGCACCGAAGCCGTCGCCCGCGTCCTCGCGTTCATGGACGTGGCCTGAGCGCTTCCGGCGACCACCTGAGCCGTGGACGCGCGCAACCTGAGCACGGCAGGATCACGCGTATGCCGGAGAGGCAGATGCTGAAGGATCTCGTCGCGGCGTTCAACGCGCACGACCTCGACCTCGTGATGACCTTCTTCAGCGACGACTGCGTCCTCGAGATGCCACGCGGCTCGGATCCTTGGGGCACCCGGCTCGAAGGTAGGGCCGCGGTCCGCGATGGTCTCGCGCAACGGTTCGCGGGCCTGCCCGACGTCCACTACGGCGACGACGAGCACTGGGTCAGCGGAGACCACGCCGTATCCACGTGGCTGCTCACCGGGACCCGCCCCTCCGGCGAGCGCGTGACGGTGCGCGGCTGCGACCTCTTCGACCTGGCACCAGATGGGCGCATCCGTCGCAAGGACTCGTACTGGAAGATCGTCGACTGACCGCGCTTCTCCCGACATCGACGCCCGACGCTGCCATCCTGGCCAGGCCCCAGAGATTGGACGCACCTGATGATGCGCCGCCCTGTCACACGACTCCTGGCCCCGACCGCGACGACGCTGTGCGTCCTGCTCGGCGCAGCCACTCTTCCGCTCACCGCCCGGGCCGACGCCGCGACCCCCTCGGCGCGTGCCGGCGGCGCCAAGCTCAAGGCCGACTATCGATTCGAGGACAACCTGAAGTCCTCGGTGAGCGGCGCCCCGCACCTCCGCAACGTCGGCATCGGCAACACCTTCGTCCGCAACGTCGTGTCCGGCGAGGGCCGCACCAAGGTGCTGAAGTTCCCCCGCGGCAGCGGTTTGAAGGTGCACACCAAAGGTCTGATCCCGTCCAAGCACTACTCGGTGGTCATGCAGTTCCGTTTGGCCTCTGCCGGCACGGATGAGTACGCGCGCATCCTGAACCCGACCCTCCCCGCCGACGACAGCGACAACGGCCTGTACCTCTACAACAGCTACCTGGTCTGGTACGACGACGACGACATCTCCGGGACGGAGGGCGCGGTCCCCCCGGAGAAGTACGTCGAGATCGCCTTCACCCGCAACACCGCCGGCAAGATCCGCACCTACGTCAACGGCGAGCCGGACATCAACTACACCGAAGCCGACGCCGAGGCGGTCATCCAGAACCACCTCCTCCGCTTCTTCGTCGACAACTCGAACGACGAGACGTCCAAAGGCGCCGTCTCCCGAATCCGCCTCTACAACGACGCCCTGACTGCGAAGAAGGTCAAGCGGATCTACAAGCAGGGCCACTGACCGACCTAGGGCGAGACCGCCAGCCCTGTGTTCGCGGGGATCAAGCCGGCGCTCGACACCTCGCGGCGAACGCCACGGTGTCGCGTCACCGCTAGCCCATAACCGGCGGAATGACGCACCGCTCGGGGGCGTCACCGGCCGCGGGCGGGAGACAACGACCTCGCAAGCCGGAACTCCCTTGGGTGCTGACGATGGCGCCCATCCCAACGCCCTTGCGCATTGTCTGAGGTGTCTCCAGCAGGCACTTCAGCCCTTCACATAGGCGAAGCTCTCTGCCACCCGTCCTTCGAGGATCCGCATGACATCGACCCCGCGCACGTGACCGTCGGTCCAGGAGTATCGCCACTGAACCAGCGCCCGGTCGCCGGCTGTGAACATCCCTTCGATGCTGAAGCTGGCGGACGGGGAATCGGCGAAGAACTGTCTGACTGCGCCGAGCATCGCGGCTCGTCCGACGTGGCGTGTGCCGTCTGGCGGGGTGGTGTCTTCAAAGATGCAGTCATCGGTGATGCACCGGTCGACGGCGTCGATGTCACGAGCGTTCAACGCGTCGTGAAAGTGCTGAATCGCCGCCTGGATCTCGTTCTCCATGGTTCACTCTCTCGCGCCGACCCGTAGGTGGAAAGCCACGAGCGTCCTCGCCGGGGAAGCGTCCACCGTTAGCGAGGAAGCCGCGGAAATGACCTGGCTGCTGTCGCGGCGGTGTGACGCGACCCCAAGCACCTCGCTACCGTCTCTTCTGACTGGAGCCATCGAGCTCCCTGTACCGGGCATGGCGCTTTCAGGCGCTGACCCAGGCACCGGGTGGGATGTGAGCCCACCGAGCGTCGCCTTGTGTAAGGACGCATTGTCATGTCGAAATGCTCGAAGGTCAGCTACCCCAATCGCCGACTAGCGGCAGCCACCATGCGCTCGATCGCTCGCAGGAGCGTGCGTCGAGGTATGGCCGGACCACAAGGCGCTTATCTGTGCTCGGAGTGCAAGACGTGGCATCTGACGTCCAAGCTCGGTATCCAAACGCCTCCGTGGGACAAGGCTCGCAGGAAGCGCTGACTACTGCGACGTGACCCTGTAATGCGGGTCAGTGGAGGGTGGTGGTGGAGAGCTTGCGGAGGGCGCGGCGGCGCTGGGCGACGGCGGCCTTGCCGGTGGGGGGCATCGGGGCTGGTTTGTTCTGCGCCTCTTGCTGGGCCTGCAGCAGGCTGGCGGTGGTCGCTTCGTAGCGGAGCCGCGGGTCGGCCGGGTAGGGGCGGATGCCGTGGGCGAAGCGGAAGGCGGAGGTCAGGTCGCCGACGGTGTTGCGGCGCCAGGCCGAGATGTTCGGCTCCACCACGCCGAAGCGCCGCTCGAGCAGGCGGATGAGCGACGTGTGGTCGAAGGTGTCCGAGCAGACGAAGCCGCCGGTGGTCCAGGGCGAGACGATGATGGTCGGCACGCGGAAGCCGAGGCCGACCGGGAGGCCGTCGACGTACTCACCGGGTGTCCCCGGGGGTGGGACGATCGGGCGGACGTGGTCGAACTGCCCGTCGTTCTCGTCGTAGGTCAGGATGAACGCCGTCTTCTTCCAGACGTCCGGGTTGGAGGCGATCGCGTCCAGCTTCGCGGAGATGTACTGCGCGCCGGCGGCCGGCATCCAGTTCGGGTGCTCGGTCTGGGCGGACGGCGCCACCAGCCAGGAGACCTGGGGCAGCAGGTCGTGCTTCGCGTCGTACTCGAACCAGCCGGCTGACTTGTTGCGCATCGCCCGCTGGTGCAGCGGCGAGGTCTTGTTCGCGTTCGCGAACTGCTGGAACCACTCCAGGGAGTTGTCCCCGTAGTTGTCCTCCTCCTGGTAGATCCGCCAGGTGACGCCGGCCTGCTCGAGCCGCTCGGGGTACGTCGTCCACGTCAGGTTCGGGTCGTCGGCCGACTCGCTGTTCTCGAAGGCAGGCGCGCCGAACTTCCCGTCGGCGTCGAGCCATCCGGTCCACATGTGGAGCCGGTTGGGGTTGGTCGGGCCGATCACGGAGCAGTGGTAGGCGTCGCAGAGGGTGAACGCCTCGGCGAGAGCCCAGTGGAACGGGATGTCGTCGCGCGTGAAGTAGCCCATCGTGTCCGGGCCCTTGGCCGCGATCCAGGCGTCCATGGCGCCGGCGTCCCACGCATCGTGCTGGTCGAACCAGCCGTGCGGGAGACCCGGCGTCACCTGGGCGCTGGTCGTGTGGGTGTCGTAGTGGAACGGCCGCAGGAAGCCCGAGGCGCTGCCCGGGTAGGGCTGCTTGAAGACCGAGTCGCCGTTGGGGAGCTTGATCGCATGCGGGTCGTGGAAGCCACGTACGCCCGGCATCGCCCCGAAGTAGTGGTCGAAGCTGCGGTTCTCCTGCATCAGGATGACGATGTGCTCGACGTCGCGCAGCGAGCCGCGCACGTGGGCCGGGGTGGCGGCCATCGCCTGGCGGAGGTTCCACGGCAGCAGTGCCGACGCTGCCGCTGCCGCGGTGCCACCGAGGACGGCGCGGCGCGAGTACCCGCGATCGCTGTTGTTCATCGTGACCCTCCGAACCGAGCGATGCGTCCGTTGCCGGTGTCGGCGACGTAGATGTCGCCGCGCCGGCCGACGAGGACGCCGTGAGGGAAGCGGAGCAGGCCGTGGCCCGAGGTCCCGAACTCGCCCACGAACGGGCCGTTGTCGCGGAACCTGAGGATGAAACCGAAGTCCGGATCGCTGACCAGGACCAGTCCGGCACGGTCGACCGCCACGTGGGCCGGGTTGGACAGTGCGCCGTACACGCTGTGCTGGCCGTAGCCCAAGCGTGACCGTGGGCTGGTCGTCGACGTACGCCGTGACTCCGCAGTCGCCGTCGAACTGGCGGCTGGACGACACCACCCAGGTGCGGCTGCCCGCCACGCAGAAGCCGAACGGGATGTGGATCTCGTCGGTGATCGACGTGATCAGCGCGCCGCTCGGCGGGTCGAAGACCGCGACCCGGTTGTTGCCGACGTCGGCGACGAGCAGACGGCCGCTGCCGTCGAGCGCCACTCCACGTGGCAGCTCGACGTCTCCCTGGCCGATCTCCCCGAGGTGCCGGCCGCGTCGATCGAACACCGTGACGGTGTTGCGGTCGGCGTCGGCGACGTACACGCGGTCGTCGGAGAGCGCGACGTCCTCCGGCTCACGGAGTACGCCATGACCGATGACGCCCAGCGCGTGTCCGCGTCGGTCGAACACGCGTACGTCGCGAGTGCCGGTGTCGGCCACCCAGAACCGGCCACGCTCGTCGAGGGTCATCCCGACCGGGGAGTCGAGCCGGATCCGACCGTGTCTCCCGAAGTCGTCTCGGAACCGTGGAGCGGGCAGCTGCTGGCCCACCTCGACCGTGAAGGCGACCGGAGTCGCGAGCGAGGTGTAGCCGTCGTTGTAGAGGTAGTAGGCGACGTAGTCGATACCGGGCGGCAGCAGCCCCGAGCTGATCGTCACCGATCCCGACGTGCCGGGTGAGTACTGGTAGGTGATCTGCGAGGCGACGTACTCGCCGTCGACGGGGGCGCCACCACCGTCGGCCGCCCAGATCCCGATCCAGTTGGTGTCGCTCGCGTGGTCGGCGGGCACCGAGTAGGTGAAGACGATCGGGGCGCCCTGCACCACCGAGGTGGCGTCGATCGTCAGCGAACCGACATCGGCCATGGGCCGCTCCTCACCGAGAGCCCCATCTCACGGCCGGCTTGCGACGTCCCTCGGACGCACCGGTCCTGGCATGGGTTGATCGTCCAGCGATAGAACCAGACAGCGCGGCGTACCCGCAACCATCGAGGTGGTGCGCGGCTACGCCGGAACGTGCACGGAGACGACGGCGGAGTGCACGGGGAGTGAACGCGGCTTCTTCTCCCTGACCTTCACGGAGGCGTCGCGCGTGCCCTGCCTGCAGGAAGAGCTCCACCTGGTTGCCGGTGGCCTGAAGACGGAACGTCTTGGTCTTCTTGCCGCCGACGACGAAGGCCTGCTTGGTGTTCGAGATGGCGGTCCCGTTGACCTTGACCACCAGACGAAGGTTGCCCTTGCACTGCCTCCCATGGGCGGCGGCACAGTGAACCTTGATCGGAAGCGTCCCGTCGCCGCGCAGGTTCGCGTCGTGGTTGACGACCGAGGCCTTGGCATCTGCCTTCGCCCGGGCCAAGGACCCGACACCGGTGGCGCTCGGGACGATCAGGGTGGTGAGCCCGACGATCAGGGCTGCGGTGGCTAGCCCGCGCGTGGCTCTCATCCCGCGAGACTAGGGCCGTTTCGATAGGTCTCCTATGGCCTGATGCGGCCACGTGAACCGGGCCTCCTGGCTGCAGGCGAGGATTCCCCCGGTCGGCGATGCGCCGAACACGCAACCGATGCCGTACCGTTGGACCTGTTGAAGGGATGGCTCTGCAAGCCGTCCTGGCCGCGCCGGATGTTGCGGCCTGTATCTCGTTTTCCTGGTCTTCGGTTCGCTGAACATCAGCACAGATGGATGTCTTCAGCAGCTCGAGGGCACAGTGCCCTCGGCACGAACAAAGGGAAAAGAACATGGCTCAGGGAACCGTCAAGTGGTTCAACGCCGAAAAGGGCTTCGGCTTCATCGCTCAGGATGACGGCGGCGAGGACGTCTTCGTCCACTACTCCGCCATCCAGTCGGGCGGCTACAAGTCGCTCGACGAGAACCAGAAGGTCGAGTTCGACGTCACGGCCGGCCCCAAGGGCCCGCAGGCCGAGAACGTCCGCGTCTCCTGATCTCACCCGAAGAGCCCCGACCGCACGCGGTCGGGGCTCTTCGCGCGTCTGGGTGCGGGACGGGATGGAAGGTCAGAGCAGGCCGCGCAGGCGGGCGGTGAGCGAGTCCTTGACGGCCTGAGTGATGGCGGCGTTCAGCTGTTGGTTCAGGTCGTTCTCGTTGTCGAGGTTGGCCAGGAGCGCCCTCAGATCAAGGTCGTCGATCGTCCGGTTCAGGACGTCGTCGGTCTTCAGCGCCGAGTCGATGACGGAGTCGGGGAGCGCGCGAATGGCGGTCTTCAGGAAGCCGTTCAGGTCCGAGGAGTCCAGGGCCTCGTCGACGAGGGCGGAGGCGGGCGGCAAGGTGCCATCGGACTTCATCCGCTGAATAGCACCGAGCAACCCGGCGCGGAGGGCGGCGATCTCGGCGTCGGAGCGGGGGCCCGGTCGGGCGAGCTCGAGGGAGAGCGCCTCGCGGCTGACGTGGAGTCGGCAGGCGGCGCCGTCGAGGCCGAGGAGCACGAGGCGCTCGGTGAGGCCGTCGATGCCCTGCGCCTGAGAGGTGACGTGGCGGACGGCGCAGGGGTCGGCCGAGTGGAGCGGCTCGTAGGAGCCGCCGCCGTTCGCGAGCTGGACGCCGAGCACGCCCGTCACCAGTGCGAGGGCCAGCGCGGGCAGCATCAGCAGTCGAGGGGTCATCACGACTCCCGCCGGCGGGGTGCGACCGCGACGAGCAGGGCCAGCAGCGCGAGACCCGCGCCGATCAGGAACGAGTCGCGGAAGGCGCGGGTGGCGGCGCGCTCGAGCTGGGAGTCGAGGTCGCGCTCGAGCCGGTCGGCCGCGGGCCGCTCGGCTGGGGCGAGGTCCAGCGTCGCGAAGGCGTGATGCAGGTCGGGGATCCGCCCTTGTTGCGAGGTGAGCTCGTCGCCCAGGGCGCGAGCGACCGCGATCTTGCTGTCCGGTTGCAGCGGCGCGTCGAGCACCAGTGACGTGATCGCCTCCTGGGCCGGCACCTGGGCGTCCTGGAGGTCGGCGGTGAAGACGGGCGTCAGGATCGCCAGCCCGAGTACGACGCCGATGTGGCGCGCGCCGATCGTCCAGCCCGCGTGACGCACGCGCGGGAGGCGTAGCTCCATCGCGGACGACGTGAGCCGGTCCACCGTGAGTCCGAGCCCGAGCCCGACGAGCGCCTGCGGCGCGATCGTCCAGGCGAGGTTCGCCGACGGTGGGATCGCGAGTGCGACGAGTCCTCCCGCGATCAGCAAGCACCCCGAGGCGACCTCGACCTCCTGAGGTGGTCGGAGGAGACGGGCGAGCGGACGAGCGGCGAGCGCCGCGATCGGTACGACGGACACCGTCACCGCCGCGGTCGCGGGCGACCGTCGCCAGCCCTCGACGAGCAGCAGCACCAGCAGGAACAACGCCGCGGTCAGCGCGGCCGACAGCAGGCCCAGGGCCAGGTTGGGGCGCAGCGCGGGGCGATGACGGTCGGGCGTCAGGGCCGGTACGCCGGAGACAGCCAGCGCAGCGGGGACGGCCAGGACCGCGCACGGCACCTGCACCACGAAGATCGCCTGCCACGAGAACGCCTGGGTGAGCAGCCCGCCCGCCACCGGACCGGTCGCCGTGCCGACGACCCCGGCGACGACCCAGGTCGCGACGCCGCGGCGCTCGCCGTACACCGCGACCAGGAGCTCGAGGCATCCGATCAGTGCGAACGCGCCGCCGAGTGCCTGCAGACAACGCGCCGCGATCAGCACCTCGATCGACCCGGCGAGCGCGCACCATGCCGAGGATCCGGCGAACACCGCGATCCCGGCGGCGGTGAGGATGCGCGGCTCGGCCCGCGCGAACACGACGGCGCTCGGGACGGCGACGAGCCCGAGCACGAGGTTGAACGCGATCAGCACCCAGGCGACCTGCCCGACGGTCGTCTGCAGATGCAGCAGGATGTCAGGCAGGGCGAGCGTCACCACCGCGGAGTCCGCGAGCACCAGCGCCACGGTCAACGCGAGCAGCGGGGCCACGGCGCGACGCACCGGGTCATCCTCGCGTACGCCGCCCGCACCGAGCCGCATGCCCGGCCGGAAGGGAGAGAAGGTGAGGGCGACGACACAGGACGGCGAGTACCCGCGTCCACTGCTGTGCCGTGACCAGTGGACCAGCCTGGACGGCACGTGGGAGTTCGGCTTCGACGACGCCGACGTGGGGCTCGCGCGACGTTGGTTCATCGGATCGACGGAGCTGCCCGAGCGCATCGAGGTGCCGTTCCCGCCCGAGTCGTCGGCCTCGGGCCTCGGACGCACGGAGTTCCACTCCGTGGTCTGGTACCGACGCCGCCTCGCGCTCGACGACCTCGCGCCCGACGGCCTCGACGGTCGTCGCCTGCTGGTCCACTTCGGCGCTGTCGACTACGCGACGCGGGTCTGGTGCGACGGTCACCTGGTCGCAGCCCACGAGGGCGGGCAGACGCCGTTCACCGCCGACGTCACCGATGCCCTCCATCACGAGTCCACGTCCCATGTGCTCGTCGTACGCGTGGAGGACGACCCGCTCGACCCGGAGCAGGCACGCGGCAAGCAGGACTGGCAGGAGCGCCCACACGGCATCTGGTACGAGCGGACGACCGGCATCTGGCAGACCGTCTGGGCCGAGTGCGTCCCCGAGCACCGCGTCGACGACGTGGTGTGGACCCCTGACCCGACCAGCGGCCTGTCGGGCGAGATCACCGTCTCCCGGCGGCCCACCCGACCCACCGTCGTCGAGGTCACTGTGTCGCTGAAGGAGGAGGTGCTCGCCGACCAGTCGATCCCGGTCCAGGGCCGGACGGTCGCCGTCGACCTCGCGATCGAAGCCCTGCACGACGAGCGGGTCCGTGACCGGCTGCTGTGGTCGCCGGAACAGCCCACACTGGTCGACATCGAGATCCGGCTGCGCGACACAGCGACCGGAGAAGTGCTCGACGTGATCACGAGCTACGCCGGCCTGCGCAGCGTCGGCGTGGCGTCAGGCGCCTTCCTGCTCAACGGTGATCCGTACTTCCTGCGCGCCGTGCTCAACCAGGGCTACCGACCCGAGACGCACCTCGCCGCCCGCGACACCGCAGAGCTGCGACGCGAGGTGGAGACGATCAAGGAGCTCGGCTTCAACTGCGTCCGTCTGCACCAGAAGGCAGAGGATCCGCGCTGGCTCTCCTGGGCCGACCGGCTGGGCCTCCTGGTGTGGGGCGAGTCGGCCAGCGCGTACGCCTTCTCCCCCACGGCCGTCACTCGGTTCGTCGCGGAGTGGACCGCGATCGTGAAGCGGTACCGCTCTCACCCGGCCCTCGCCGTCTGGGTGCCGATGAACGAGAGCTGGGGCGTGCCCGAGCTCGCCACGAGCCCAGCCCAGCAGAGCTACAGCCGCGCGCTCGCTCAGCTGACCCGGGCCGTCGACCCGACCCGGCCCGTGGTCTCGAACGAGGGCTGGGAGCACGTCGACAGCGACATCCTCGGGCTCCACGACTACGGCGACGCCGAGGCGATGCGCGCGCGGTACTCGGATCGAGCGATGCTGTCCGACGTCGTGCTCCGCACCACCCACAGCCCGCACGGCCGGCCGATCGTGCTCGGCGGGGCGCAGGAGCGAGCCTTCTTGGCCGGGTCGACGCCGGTGATGGTCACCGAGTTCGGGGGCGTGTCGTTGCCGCACGACGCGGGCGACGAGGAATCCTGGGGATACAGCACAGCTGCTTCCGAGTCGGAGTACGCCGACCTGCTGCTACGCCAGTTCGAGGCTCTGCGGGCGAGCTCGGAGCTGGCCGGCTTCTGCTACACGCAGTTCCTCGACACCGGACAGGAGACCAACGGCCTGCTGTTCCCAGACGGGAAGCCGAAGCTCCCGGTCGAGACGATTCGCGAGATCGTGACCGGCGAGACCCGGCACCCGCCGCCGGGCGATGCGCGCTAGCGACGAGCGAGCACCAGCAGCGTGATCGAGCTTCCGGGGTACGTCGTGGTGAGGCGCCGGCCAGTGACGGCGAGGCCGGAGCCCCGCACGATGGCGTGCAGGTGGGCTGAGGAGTAGCGGAAGACGTGCGCCTTCTGACCGGCCGCGAAGTGTTGCAGCTTGATCGGTGCCCGGATCGCCGACCCGGTCTTGTTGATGACCATCATGGTGAGCGCACCGTCGCCGCGGGTCGCGGCGTACACGGCCAGTCGGTCCTGGTTGCTGCTGGCCGCCCGCACCGAGGTGCCCCCGAACCTGCCGCCGTGGCCGTCGTAGTTGCGATACATCCGGAAGGCGTACGCCCACGGATCGCGTGCCTTGGTGGGACCCCACAGCGTCGCCAGACCGAGCCGCTCGCGACCGAAGATGCCCAGGACGTCGGCCTGCGCGAGTGCGCCGTTGATCGAGTCCAGGGCTCCCCAGTTGTACTCGGTGATGGCGGTCTTGGTGCCGGGGTAGCGCTTCTTCACCCACGCCCGCATCGTGCGGATCCACGCCAGCGGCTTGCCGCCGTTGGCCTCGCTGATCCACGACTCGTCGACGTACCTCGGGTCCCACAGGGCGCGGGTGGACCGCAGCCGCAGCGTCTGGGTGGCGGCATCGCCGGCCGGGCTCAGCGCGACGCCGTTTTCCTGCGGGTAGAAGTGCTCGTCGAAGTAGTCGAGCAGGCGGGTGCCGCTGGTCTTCTGGGCGCGGGCGAACTGCTTGAGGTACCACTGACCGAACGGGATCCCGCCGTGCGCATCCCGGTCGTGCGTCGAGCCGCCGCAGTTGTCCACGGCCGAGTAGTAGTACGCGCACCAGCCCCAGTCGCTGGGGCCGACCACGTCGGCCGTCGGGTCGGCGTTCTTGACGGCGCGGGCGGTGGCCTGGGACTTCGACCAGAGCTCGCTCTCGCTGAGCGGGTCGGGGTGGACGTCGCGGTGCGTGCTGTTCCACAGGTCGGGCTCGTTGTCGAGGTCGTAGAAGCGGACCCCGCCGTGCCGCGCCGCGCCGTACGACGACACCAGGTGGCTCACCATCTGCTGGACGAAGTCCGGCCCCGCCGCCCTCGAGGTCGTGGTCGGGTCGGCGGTGAGGTTCGTGCCGCCGTTGACCCCGTTGCCGCAGTTGCTGTCCCAGAAGTCGAAGTCGTTCTGGGACGGGAAGTCGGTCCTGGGGAACGAGCAGGTGAACGGGTGTTCACTCGGCGAGTCCTTCGACACCCAGCCGACCATCGGCACGGTCACCAGGCTGCGCGAATGACGCTTGCGGTCGGTCTTGATGAACGAGTTGAGGGTGCCGTCGCCGCCCGCCACGATGTTCTCGAAGTAGTAGTCCGAGCCGGTGTTGTAGGTGTTGTTCGTGTAGTTGTAGCGGCTCGTGCTGTTGCCGCCCCACCGGTCGACGGGCACCCGGAACGCCTTCTTCAGTCCCGGCACCTGCGAGGCGAAGTTGACGCCGTAGACGAGCGCGCTGATGGCGTGCCTGCCCTTGCCCGCATCGACGGTGAGGGTCACCTGGTCGCCGGCCTTGTCACGGCGTACCGCGGCGCTGCTGCCGGGTTCCGCGACCGTGGTCGTCAGCGCGACGGCGAGGCCGGCGGTCGCGAGCAGAGCGACGGTTCGCATCCCGACAGTGTGGCGTCCCCTTGGTCCACGCGCAGCCGATCAAGGGGTGACGGTGGTTGAGGAGGTACGCCCTGCGTCTCTCGCGCGGTGGTCGAGGAGGTCGCTCCTCAACCACCGAGGACGGCAGGCTCGCTCCTCAACCACCGAGGACTGCAGGCCCGCTCCTCAACCACCGACCTTGTCGTGTCCGGTCCTGCGGAGCGCGGCCACGGCGACAGCGGCGGCGAGAAGGACGCCGGACCCGATCCACAGGGCCATGTGCATACCGTCGACGAACGCGTTCTCCGCGCTGGCGGCGACGTTCGGGCCGAGCCGGGAGGCGAGGGCCAGCGACGAGCGGGCCTGGTCGGCCGCCGGGCCGGGAAGCCCGCTGACGTCGAGGTTGGTGCGGTAGACCGACTGCAGGACGCTGCCGAGGACGGCGATGCCGAGGGCTCCGCCGAGCTCGCGGGCGAGGTCGTTCATCGCCGAGCCCACGCCCTGCTTCTCCCGCGGGAGTGCGTCGGTGATCGCCGCGGTCGCGGGAGTCATCGCCAGGGCCATCCCCACGCCGAGCGGGACGAGCCCGATCAGAAGCGGCCAGTAGCTGCTCGAAGCATCCAGCGTCGACAGCCAGCCGAACGCCGCCGAGGCAACGACGAGTCCGATCACGGACGTGCGCGCCGTACCGATGCGAGCGGCCAGCTTCGGCGCGAGGATCCGTGCGGTCGGCATCAGGCCGAACGCCAGCGGGACCAGGCTGACGGCGGCCGTCAGCGGGCTGTCGCCCAGCACCAGCTGCAGGTACTGCAGCAGCAGGAAGATGAAGCCGAAGAACGCGAAGAACTGCACGGTGATCGTGACCGTCCCGGCCGCGAAGCCGCGGTAGGTGAACAGTCGCGGGTCGAGCAGCGGCTCCTTCCGGCGCGCCTCGAACGCCACGAAGCCGGCGATGCCGACGAGCCCGGCCGCGAGCCCGGCGATGGTCCAGGGGTCGGACCAGCCGCGGGTCGGCGCCTCGATGATCGAGTACACGAGCACGCCGAGCGAGACCAGCGAGATCAGGGCACCGGTGCGGTCGAGCCGGGGCGCCGACGGGTCCGCCGACTCGGGTACGACGCGCAGGGTGCCGACGATGGCGGCGACGGCGAGGACGACGTTCACGCCGAAGACCGCGCGCCACGACCCCCACTCGAGGACGACGCCCGACGTCAGCAACCCGAGGATCGCCGACGCACCGGCGACGCCGGCCCAGGTGCCGACCGCCTTCGCCCGCTGCGCGGACGGGAACGTCGACGTGATCGTGGACAACGTGGCCGGCATGACGAGCGCGGCACCGAGACCGAGGACGGCGCGCATGCCGATCAGCCACGACGCGTCGGCGCGGGCCATCGCGGCGACCGAACCGACGCCGAAGACGGCGAGGCCGGCGAGCAGTGCCTTGCGCCGTCCGAAGCGGTCGCCGATGGCGCCGGCCGGCAGGAGCAGGGCCGCGAACACGAGCGCGTAGGCGTCGACGACCCAGGACAGCTGGGTCAACGACGCGTGGGTGTCACGCGCGATGGAGGGGATGGCGACGTTCAGCGACGCCACCGCGGAGACGACCGTCGCCAGCGCGAGGCAGGTGACGATGAGGACGGATCGGTGCCCGGCGTCGCGTCCGCTCGGATCGCTGGCGACGGCCGCACCTGTGATGTCGAGGGACATGGTGGGTCTTCCTTCCGGTTCTGGGTTCCCACCCAGTGGGCCACGTCGGGCTGCTACATTTCAACTCTGATGAATAAATCCACGCACCCGCGGCCGCCCCCGAGGGACGACGACCACGAAGGCCGACATCCTGGCGGCGGCCCGACAAGGCTTCCTCGAGCGCGGGTACGACGGGGTGACCCTGCGCGCGGTCGCCTCCGACGCCGGCGTCGACGTCGCGCTGATCAGCTACTACTTCGGCTCGAAGAAGGGACTCTTCGGCGCAGCGATGGCCCTCGGTGCCAATCCCGCCGTCCTCCTGGCCGCGGAGCTGCAGGGCCCGTTGAATTCGCTGCCGGAGCGCGTCATCCGGACCGTGCTCCGCGTCTGGGACGACCCGGTGAGCGGCCCGACCCTGAGAGCGTTCCTCGACGGCATGGTCCGCGACCCGCAGGTCGCCCGGATCTTCGGCGAGATGATGGAGCAGGAGATGATCCCGGCCATCGCGGGACGGCTCGGCGGTGGGGCCGAGGCGACTCGACGTGCGTCGCTGATGACCAGCCAGCTCGGCGGGATGATCCTCAGCCGCTACGTGATCCGCATCGAGCCGCTCGCCTCCATGACCCACCAGGAGATCGCCCGGATCATGGCGCCCGGGATGCGGGCCGTGCTCGCCGGGCCGCCTCGTCCCGGGCGCCGCACGTAGGGGTGGTTTCGAGACAGGCGCCAGCGCGCCTTCCTCAACCACCGATCTTCGGTGGTTGAGGAGCGAGCTCTGCGAGCAGGGCGCCGTCCCAACCACCGATCTTCGGTGGTTGAGGAGCGAGCTCTGCGAGCGTCTCGAAACCACCCTGCGTGATGGGACGATGCCGCGGTGAGTGAGTTCTCGGATGCATGGCAGGCCTGGCACGACGCCCGTGAGGAACGGTTGCGCAGCCCACGAGGGTGGTTGGGGATCAGCGCGATCCACTGGCTCGCGGGCGAGCCGCAGCGGTTCGACGACGTCCCGGGTGCCTGGCAGTACGACGAGCACGGCACCAGCGTCGTACTGACGGACGACGAGTCCTTGTCGTCGGCGGCCGGCGTCCTCGGAAGCGGCGTGCACGTGCTCGGGGAGCTCGACGACTCCGGCCTGACCTTCAGCTTCGGCGACGCCGTCGCCGAGGTGGCCCACCGGGACAGCACGACGATCGTGCGCCCGCGGCATCCCGACTCCCCCAACCTCTCGGCGTACCGCGGCACGCCCTGCTACCCACCCGACGAGCGCTGGGTCGTCCGCGGCCGGTTCGAGCCCTACGCAGCTCCGGTCCCGACGCCCGGTGGCGCGCAGGACGAGGTCGCCGTCGGCGAGGTCGTCTTCGAGTACGCCGGGGCCGAGCACCGGCTGGTCGCCTGGGACGAGGACGACGGCTCGCTCTGGATCCTGTTCCGCGACGCCACCTCCGGGGTCACGACGTACCCGGCCAACCGTCAGCTCGTCACTCCTCCTCCCGCGCCCGACGGCAGCGTGACCGTCGACTTCAATCGCGCCTACAACATGCCCTGCGCCTACACCGACTTCGCCACCTGCCCGGTGGCACCGGCCGCCAACACCTTGCCGTTCGCGGTCGAGGCCGGCGAGCAGATCCCCCTGGGTGTCCCCGTCGCGGAAGTCGGCGATATAATGGTAGCCAGTTTGGTGATGTGAGTGTGTTTAGTGTTGTATGTAGATGTAAGTAGTATTTATCTAGATAGTGTGAGTGATAGTATCACTTGTATATTCAGTATAGAAATAGATATGTATAAGAGGGGAAAGTAAATATGTTATAAATATAAATAAGAAAAGAAAAAAAATAAATAAAAAAAATTTATATAAAAATAAAAGTAAAAAAAAAAAAATAAAAAAAAAAAAAAAAATAAAAAAAAAAATTAAAAATAGAAAGAGAGATAAAAAAAAAAAAAAAAAAAAAAAAAAAAAAAAAAAAAAAAAAAAAAAAAAAATAGGGACGACTCACCCTTTGGTGTGATTCGGCGGTCATCGACCGGTGTCAGTCTCTCGATGTCACATTCACGTTCACGTTCTCGGGAGGAACAGTGACCAGAACAATCAGACCCATCCGCTTGCTCGCCGTACTCGTCGGGCTGGTGGTCGCTCTGGCCGCGCTTCAGGCGCCATCGTCCGCGCGGCCGGCCCAGAGCAAGAGCACGACCCACCTCGACCGGCTCGCCGCCGCGAAGCACGGCGTGCGCGCGTCCGGCGTCGACGGCATCGCCTGGTACAAGGACCCCGCCACCGGCAAGGTCGTGGTGACCGTCGACAAGACGGTCTCCCGTGCCGAGGTGGCCAAGATCCGCAGCTCGGTCCCCGACGCCTCGGCGCTCCGGATCAAGCACACGAACGGCACGTTCCGGCCGTACCTCAGTCGGGGTGACGCGATCTACGGCGGGCAGTACCGCTGTTCGCTCGGGTTCAACGTCGTCAGTGGAAGCACTTACTACTTCCTCACGGCCGGCCACTGCGGTGCGGTCGCGAGCACGTGGTACGCCGACTCCGGTCACAGCACCGTGATCGGCCCGACCCTGGACTACAGCTTCCCCGGCGACGACTACGCGCTGGTGCAGTACACCAACACGTCGCTCACGCACCCCGGCGGCTTCACCGCGGCGAACGCGGTCCTGGGTGAGCACGTCACGCGCACCGGCTCGACCACCGGCACCCACACCGGCACCGTCACGGGACTGAACGCCACCGTCCGGTACGCCGAGGGGACGGTCAGCGGTCTGATCCAGACCAACGTCTGCGCCGAGGGCGGCGACTCCGGAGGCCCGCTGTACGACGGCACCAAGGCACTCGGGCTGACCTCCGGCGGGAGCGGCAACTGCACGACCGGAGGGACGACCTTCTTCCAGCCGGTCACCGAGGCCCTCAGCGTCTACGGGGTCTCTCTCTACTGATCCACTGATCCATCCCCCTTGCGGCCCGCCGGTTCCCCGTCCGGCGGGCCGCAGCACGTGGCGGTGGTTGAGGAGCGAGCTCTGCGAGCATTCGAAACCACCAGTCGGTCACTGGGTCACGGTGGTTGAGGAGCGAGCTCTGCGAGCATCGAAACCACCAGTCGGTCACTCGTGACAGGCTCGGGCCATGGAACGAGTGTGGGTGTTCGACCGACTGGCCGTCTCCGTCCTGCGGGTCGACTTCATCGACCCGGCCGTGGCCCACGAGCCTGACGCGCGGGAGCGCGGCGTACGGATCGAGGTCCGGCCGGTCACCACGAACGCCGCCGGGTCGGTCTACGCGTCGTGGACCAGGACCATCGAGCCGGGTGCGTGCCGCATCGACCTCCTCGAGTCCGCCCCGGGGGCGGCCGACCGCATGCACTGGCACCCCGACATGACCGACGGCGAGCCGGGTGAGCGGAAGTTCGACACCGCGATGCCGGCCGATCCGGTGAGCTGGCTGACGACGTTCCTCCGCGACGGTCTCGGCGACCACCTGGCGAGGCAGGGCGTGGCCGGCGTCGGAGACGATCTGGCGGCGATCGCCGACGCGGCCGAGGAGATCGGCGTGGCGGTCGGCGTCGGGCTGGACTCGACGCGAGAGCCGTGGCCCGACGTCGAGCACGACGCGCGCGGGATGGCGACCGTCTCGTGACCCGGCGCCTCCTCGGGGTGGGCGACGTCGAGCTGTGCGTCGACGGCTTCGGCGACCCGAGCGACCCGACGATCCTGCTGGTCGGCGGCGCTGCCGCGGCGATGGACTGGTGGGACACCGAGCTGTGCCTACGTCTGGCCGACGGCGGGCGCCACGTCGTCCGCTACGACCACCGCGACACCGGTGAGTCGACGACCGGCGAGCCGGGGAAGCCGGCGTACGGCGGCTGGCAGCTCGGCCGTGACTGCCAGGGACTCATCGAGACGCTCGACACGGGCCCGGTCCACCTCGTGGGCCTCTCCATGGGCGGTGGCATCGCCCAGCTGATCGCCATTCGGCGTCCCGACCTCGTCGCGCACGTTGACCCTGGCCGACACGAGTGCGGTCGGCGGCGTCGACGCGGACCTGCCCGGTCCGAGCCCGAGCCTCGACGAGTCGTTCGCGAACCCACCGGCCGACCCCGACTGGAGCGACCCCGACTCCTACGCCGACTGGGTGGTGGCCGGCCAGCGTCCCTACGTCGGTTCGCTCGGCCTGGACGAGCCCCGCGTGCGCGCGACGGCTCGCCGGATCCATGCCCGCAGCCACGACCCGGCCGCCGCCAACAACCACTGGATCGTGGTCAGCGGCGACGTAGAGGATCAGGAGGACGAGAGCGAGCCCCTCGACGTACGCCGGATCATCGCGCCGACGCTGGTGCTCCACGGCACCGACGACCCGCTGTTCCCGCTGCCCCACGGCCAGGCACTGGCCGAGGCGATCCCCGGCGCGCGGCTCGTCGAGCTGCCCGGCGTAGGACACGAGGTGCCCCCGCCGCCGGTGTGGGACGTCGTCGTCCCGGCCCTCCTGGAGCACACCGACTGAGCTTCTCCGGAATATTCCTTGACAGGAATATTCTGATGTGTGAATACTTGTGGCCATGGACAAGATCGCAGCCGCGCTCGGGGACGCAGCCCGATGGCGCATGGTCGAGCTCCTGGCCGAGCGGCCGCGGTCCGTCGGCGAGCTCGCCGACCTGACCGGTCTGCGCCAGCCGCAGGCCACCAAGCACCTCCAGCGACTGGCGCGCGCCGGGGTGGTCGCGGTCTTCCCGCTCGGACACCGCCGTGTGTACGCCCTCGAGGGAGCGACACTCGAGGAGCTCGAGCACCGCCTTCACGAGCTGGTCGAGGCCGCCCGCGACCACACTGACGAGCGCGACGTGATCACCCGCTACCAGGCGGCCATCCAAACCGAGGCCGCCCGCGCCGATCGCGACAGCTGGGCGGACGGACGGTCCTTCACCTTCGACCGTGCGCTCTCGGCCTCCCGCGACACGGTGTGGCAGCACTGGGTCGACGCGGAGCTGCTCGCGACGTGGTGGGCGCCGCCGTCGTTCACCGTCACCCGATGTGCCCTGGTCCCCCGTCGCGGCGGACGCGTCCTGCTCGAGTACGCCGACACGGACGGCCACACCTACCTCTCGGAGGGTCGGGTGCGGACCGCGAAGAAGGCCACCCGGCTCGCGTTCGACCTCTCGGTCGTCGACGCGGACGGCGGCGTCATGTTCACCGGCCAGTACGACGTCACCTTCGCCGACGACCCGGAGGGGACCCACCTGCACGTCGACCTCAGCATCACCGACACCACCGTCGAGGCCGTTCCCGCGATCGCCGGCATCGAGACCGGGTGGGGTCAGGTGCTCGACCAGCTCGTCACCGTTCTCAACCGAAAGGATTCACCGTCATGACCGACACGACCGGACGCCTCGTCCGCGCGAACATCAGCCTCTCCCTCGACGGTCGCTACCACGGACCGGGTGGCCCCGGAGACCTCGGCGCGATCGTCCCTTACATGACCACCGACGTCGCCCGCGGCCAGCTCGCGCGCATCCACGAGGGCGCGACCACCGCGGTCCTCGGACGTGGGAGCGCCGAGGGCTTCCTCGGCTGGTGGGGACAGGTGGCCGAGGACGAGAGCGCCGACCCCCGCGACCGCGGCTACGCCCAGTGGCTGGTCGGCACCGACAAGGTCGTCTTCTCGACCACGTTGACCGAGGCTCCCTGGGAGCGCACACGTCTCGTGAACGGGCCTGCCGCCGACATCGTGGCCGAGCTCAAGAGCACCGGCGAGGGCGACATCCTGATCAACACGAGCCCGAGCATCAGCAAGCCGCTGCTCGAGGCCGACCTCGTCGACCGGCTGTACCTCATGATCACGCCCGAGATCGCCGGCGGCGGGCAGCACTTCTTCGACGAGGGCCTCTCCGGCTCGCGGTGGACGCTCGCCCATCAGGAGACCGGCGACCTCGGCGAGATGGCCCTGGTCTACGACCGCGCACGCTGACCCTCGGTGGTTGAGGAAGGCGCCCTGGCGGCGCTTGTCTCGAAGTCATGTTCCACGTGGGTGGTTTCGAGACGCTCGCAGAGCTCGCTCCTCAACCACCGGGTGAACCGCGGGCCGGACATCTCCACGAGGGAGCTCCGGTGGAAGAAGAACGAAGTCCCAGTGAGTGGTGACGGATCGTTTCCTCATCCGGCCCTCAGCTTCTGCCGGGTGTAGGTCGCGAGGGCGGTCGGCAGGGCCACGGGCACGCGCCCGGCCGCTGCGGTGCTCGCCTCCTCCAGCACGTCGGCGGCGGCGAGCACGGCAGCGCGCAGGTCGGCGAGGTCGAGTCCCGCGACCGTCTCGTCGATCCGGGACGGCATCGCGGCCGGCTCGTGGTCCAGCACCTGCGACAGCCCGTGCCACGGATAGCTCGCTCCCGTGGCGGTCGCCCAGAGCTGCCAGATCCGGTCCCGGCACTCCTCGAGACGCTGGTGTGCCTCCCAGGCGGAACCCCGGCGGAGGTACTTGTCGGCGTCCAGCAGGGCACGCCAGCCGAGGAACGTCCAGGTGCGCACCTGGTCGCCGGACACGTCGTACGCCGAGGGCATCGACCGCACCTCGCGCACGCCGTCCGCCCGGTACAGGGCCACGAAGTCGGGAGCAGCCTCGCCCCGGCGTACCTCCGACTCGGCGATGACGGCGAGGTCGAGCTGGACGCCGTCGGCGCGCTGGACGAACACCCTCCGGACCAGGAAGTCGGTGCTCGACGTCTCCTCGCGCAGCACGTCGACCGCTTCGTCAACGCCCAGGTGGTCGACCAGTGCCTGCTCGACGTCGCGCACCCGTGAAGCACCGGCCGCGCCCAGCGCGGCATCGACACCCACGGCCGCATCGACGTCGGACAGCTCGTCGGCGGCACCGCGGCCCAGGGAGCAACCCACCGACAGTGACGTGACCGCCGGCGTCGTCTCGCAGAAGTCCAGGAGCCCGAGCAGGGTGCGCCCGTGCCGCTCGAGACCGGGTCCGAGCGCGGCTATCCAGCCGCGGCCATCCGTCATCCGCGCAACCTATCGAGCGCCCGCAAGTACCTCAGTCGACCCCGGTGAGAGGCCGTCCGAAATGAGGTACCTCAGCGGCAAACCTAGGCATATCGAACGGGAGTGCGGGCGGTCCCGCCGGCCTTGTATCCACAGAGACATCAACCCCGAGGAGCTCCCATGTGGCCCGCAGCCCTGACCTACGTCCTGTCCAGCGACGAGCGACGCAACGCCCAGCCGGGCGACCGCCACACCAGCCGTGTCGTGCGTAGACGCGCGGCGCGCCGGCGTGACAAGTGAGCACCGACGTCGTGCGGATCAGACCGCTCGAGGACGGCGAGACCGCACCGGTGCTCGCCGTCTTCGACGGTCTCGGTGCGCGCTCGCGCGAGCTCCGCTTCATGTCCCCCAAGTTCCGGCTCACGACCACCGACCTCTGCCACCTCACGCACGTCGACGGCGTCGACCGCGTGGCTCTGGTGGCGGAGCTGCCGGACGGCAGGCCGATCGGCATCGCTCGTTTCGTCCGGCATGCGTGCGACCACGCGGCCGCCGACGTGGCCGTGGCGGTGGTCGACTCATGGCAGCGTCGCGGCATCGGCGCCCAGCTCGCAGGGGCGCTGGCGACCTGGGCTCGCCGGGTCGCCGTACGCCGGTTCACCATCGACATGCTCCGAGACAACCACGGCGCCCTGCGCCTGATGCGCCACGCCGGAGGAGACGTGCTCCCCGTGGCAGTCGACGCCTACAGCGCGGAGTTCGAGCTCGCCTTGACCGACGCGCCCGCATCGCGACAATACGAGGTCGACGACGCCAACTTGGCGTCGGTAACTTAGCGGACCTCCACTCCACCGGGAGGTACCGTGCTCGCCCGACTGGCCGATCTCGGGATCGCCGCTCCTCGCCGTGTCCTCGTCGTGGCCGGCCTGCTCTTCGTCCTCGCCGGCGCCTTCGGTAGCTCGGCCGCCGACCATCTCTCGTCGGGCGGGTTCCGCGACCCGGGCGCATCGTCGACGAAGGCCGAGGAGATCCTCCAGGAGGACTTCCGCGCCGGCGACGCCAACCTGATCATCGAGGTCACGTCCTCCAGCGGTGTCGACGCGGACGCGGCGCGCACCCGGGGGATGGCGGTCGTCAAGGCCGTCGAGGACTCGCCGTACGCGAGCCAGGTGCAGTCGTACTGGACGGCTCCGAAGGGGCAGGCCGCGGCGCTGCGCAGCACCGACGGTCGGTCGGCGCTCGTGGTCGCCCGCATCGCCGGTGACGACGCCGAGGCGCCCGAACGGGCAGCCGCGGTCACCGAGCCGCTGACCGGCGAGCGCGACGGCGTCACCGTCCTCGGGGGCGGCATCGGCAACGCCTACCAACAGGTCAACGACCAGACCAAGAACGACCTCGCGATGGCCGAGGGCATCGCGATCCCGATCACCGTCGTGGTCCTGATCTGGGTCTTCGGGAGCCTGATCGCCGCGCTGCTGCCGCTGGCCGTCGGGCTCAGCGCGATCATCGGCACGATGGCGATCCTGCGAGGGCTCGCGGCGCTCACGGACGTCTCGATCTACGCACTCAACATGACCACCGCGATGGGCCTGGCCCTGGCCATCGACTACAGCCTGTTCGTCGTCAGCCGCTTCCGCGAGGAGACCGCGAACGGAGCCTCCTCCGCCGACGCCGTACGCCGCACCATGCAGACCGCCGGCCGCACGGTCCTGTTCTCGGCTCTGACCGTCGGACTGTCCCTGGCCGCGATGCTGGTGTTCCCCGTCTACTTCCTCCGGTCGTTCGCGTACGCCGGGCTGGCCGTGGTCGGTCTGGCCACACTCGCGGCGCTGGTCCTCCTGCCGGCGCTGCTGACCCTCCTCGGGCCACGGGTGAACGCGCTCGACCTGCGGGCCGGGGTCCGGCGCGCCCTGCGGCGCCCGGCACCGACAGCGAAGCCGCTCGAGCAGAGCTTCTGGTACCGCTTCGCCACCGCGGTGATGCGCCGCGCACTGCCGGTGGCCCTGGGTGTCACCGCACTGCTGGTGATCCTCGGCCTCCCGTTCGCCGGCGCGCACTTCGCCTATCCGGACGACCGCGTGCTGCCGACCAGCGCGCAGGCACACCAGGTCGGCGACGACCTGCGTGACCGATTCGGCTCCAACGCCTCGTCGACGATCTTCGTCGTGTCCTCCGACACCGGCGACGGCGCGGACCAGGCCGGTGACTACGCCGCTGCGCTGTCGCGGCTCGACGGCGTCACCGCGGTCAACTCGGCCGCGGGGACCTACGCCGATGGAGCGGCCGTCGCCACCGCGGACCCATCCCTGGCGGCGGGCGGCGCGACGTACCTGGCCGTGCACACGAGCCTCGACCCACAGTCACCGGAGGCCAAGGATCTCCTGGCCGCGGTGGAACGCACCGACGCGCCGTGGCCCACCCTGGTCGGCGGTGCGACGGCGGACAACCGCGACAGCCTGGACGCACTCGACCGCGCCCTGCCCTACGCCCTGATCTGGATCGCGGTCGCCCTGTTCACGGTGCTGTTCCTCTTCACCGGCAGCGTCGTCCTGCCGCTCAAAGCCCTCGTCCTGAACACGCTCTCGCTGTCGGCGACGTTCGGTGCGATGGTCTGGATCTTCCAGGACGGCCACCTCGGCTGGCTCTACCCCGAGCTCACCACGACCGGGTTCTTGGTGCCGACGATGCCCCTGCTGATGTTCTGCGTCGCCTTCGGCCTGTCGATGGACTACGAGGTCTTCCTGCTCTCGCGCATCCGTGAGGCCTGGCTGGAGTCCGGCCGCACGTCGGCGGACAACACGCACGCCGTCGCCGTCGGGCTCGGGCGCACCGGTCGCATCGTCACCGCTGCGGCGCTGCTGATGGCGATCGTGTTCGCGGCGATCGCCACGTCGGGCATCTCGTTCATGATGATGTTCGGCACCGGCCTGACCCTCGCCGTACTGATGGACGCCACCGTGGTCCGGGCCACGCTCGTGCCGGCGTTCATGAAGCTGGCCGGGTCCTGGAACTGGTGGGCACCCGGCCCTCTGGCGCGGCTCCACAGCCGGATCGGGCTCTCGGAGGACGCTCCGCCGGCCCGGGAGCCGGAGCCCGTCTGAGCCTCACATCTGCTGGGCGAGCCCGACCACGTGACCCAGGGGGTCGGCGATGAGGGCGAACCGGACACCCGGCACGTCCACCGGCTCCTGCACGACCTTCCCGCCGAGGCTGGTGGCCTGGTCGATGCTGGCGGCCATGTCCTCGACGCCGATGAAGAACGTGACCAGGTCGGTGTCCCCCTGGAGCGGGCTGATCGCGGTGTAGAGCGCGTCCGGCACTCCGGTGTCGACGAACGTGTAGCCCGGGTAGGCGCCCTCGGTGGGGTAGGTCCAGCCGAACAGCTCGCCGAAGAACGCGCGCGTGGCGTCCGGGTCACTGGAGCGGATCTCGGCGTGGACGACGGGTGACGGGCTCATGGTGGCCTCCTGCATCTGTGGCCACCCGGACGGGTCGGCCTCCTGCCCCTATGACGGGCGAGGTACGCCGAAATCGACTGGTCGGTGGTGGAGGAAGGCGGGCGACCCGCTGGCGGTCGCGACATGGGCACACAGATCACGTCGCGACCGGCGGAGGCGGCGCGCCTCCGCGTGCCAGCGGGTCCTGCCCCCCGTTGCTGGGTTGGGTGCGAGGCGCGCTCAGCGCGCCTCTTCGACCAACGAGGTCTTGCCGGTCGGGCTCTGGCGCTGAGTCTTGGCCGGCGTCGCCGCGGCGGAGGTACGGCGAGCGACGAGGCGGGCGCGCAGCGAGACGCGCCCCCTGCGGCGGCGACGGCTCGGCTGGAGCCCCTCGTCGACCATCTCCAGGGCGACGAGCTTGGCGAGGGCGGGGCTGTTGATGAAGCCGTGCATGGTGACTCCTCGGTCGGGTTCGGACGTCTTCGTGTCACGAACCTCGCCGTAAGCCGCACGCCCCTACATCAGGCAGATGCCGTAGGCCGCTCCCACATCTCGCGGGTCATCTCGTACTCGACCTCGGTCTGCCCCTCCGAGCGGAAGGTGCGGACGTAGCGCATGCCGAGCCGTTCCATGACGGCGCGAGAGGCGGCGTTCGCGTCGATCGCCTGTGCGATCACCCGGCTCTGGCCGACCGTTCCGAAGGCGTGCTCGAGAAGTGCCCTCGAACCCTCTGTCGCGTAGCCGTTGCCCCAGGACCGCCGGAGCAGGCGATAGCCCAGGTCGCAGACGGTGAGGTCGTCCGGCTGGTCCGGACCGTGCGCGGGGCGCGCCCAGACCAGACCGACGAACTCGTCCCCGTCGTACGCCGCCCAGTAGCCGAGCCCGTCCACCCGCTCCGCCTGCGCACGTCGACGGCCGTGCGCGGCGATCGCCTCCTCACGCGACGAGGGTCCGCCGACGAAGTGCATGACCTCGGGGTCGGAGTCGAGCGCGACCTCCAGCTCGAGATGCCGTTCGGCCAGCGGGACCAGGAGCAGACGGTCGGTGGGCAGGCTCGGTTGCGGCATCCCGTCAGGATGTCAGTCGTCTTGGCAGGTCACGCTGTGGCCGCTGGGGAGCGGCCTCACCGCGGCGAGCGCGTCGGCCGCACGCGAGCGACCGAGGTTCCACTCCAGCCAGTCGTCGTGCGTCGTACGACGTCCACCCAGCGCGCAGGATCGCTCCGCTGCCGGCAGGTCGGCCAGGACCGGGACGGCGTCGTCGGAGAGGCTGCGCAGGTAGCTCCAGTCGACGCGACCGGTGGCGTCGAACCGGTCGATGTTGTGTCGCGCGATCCACGCGTCCGGGTTGATCGCGGCGAGCCCGAGCAGCGCCACGACCCCGCTGATCAGAGCGAAACGGGGCAGCCAGGTGGCGCGAAGCATCACGCCCGCCACCGCCACCGCGACCACGAGCAAACCGAGCCAGCTCTCGAACACGTCGACCAGGAGGCGGAGCTGCGTGAAGCCGTAGGCGTCTTGATAGAGGTCCATCCGGTGCAGGGCCGAGAAGACGACGACCAGCGTCTGCAGGCAGAGCAGGCCGAGCGAGACGCGCATCCAGGCGCGGTCGGTCGCGGTGTCGCGCGGCACCTTGCGGGCCGTGGCCCAGATGACCAACAGGGTGAGCGCGGTGGCGACGGTGAGCTGGCCGAAACCCTGGTGCACATAGGCCGCGTAGGTGAGGCCGGTGGTGCGCTCGACGTAGCCGTGACCACCGAAGATCACCGCCGCTTGCGCGATCAGGAACGTTGCGAACACGGCGTTCACGACCAGCACGGGCGCCAGCCACTCGAAGCGGTGGGCGACCGGCCGGGCGACGAGGCCGGCGGGGTCGACCTGTGGCGGGTTGAGGGCGACGTACGCCGCAGCCAGGACGGCACCGCCGACCGCGACCGTGATGAACCCGCGCAGAACGGCGGACCCCCAGGACAGGTCGGGCAGCACGTCCGCCCACCACTCGGCGAGCAGGGCGTCGGCCGAGGCGAAGAGCGCGCCGAACACCAGCAGCCCGAGCAGCGACCACACGACGGTGCGCATCACGGCGGCGCTGCGGCCGATGCCGGTCAGCCGGGTGACGGTGCGTCCCAGCCACGGGAGCCCGTGCAACCCGGCGAGCGGCCAGGCCACGCCCGAGAGCACGAAGCCGAGCGGCGTGCGGGCGCCGGTCACCGCGCAGACGCACAGAGCGGCCCCGGCCATCAGGCACAGAATGTCGATCCAGTCGGCGTCGCGCACCATCGTGGTCGCCGCGAGCAGCACACAGAGTCCGGCACAGCCGACGGTGAACGCGTCGCGCCGTTTGCTCGCGCCCAGGATCACGCCGCCGGCAGCCAGAAGCACCAGGAACGTGCCCACCCCGAGGTCGCGGAAGGGGAACACGATCCCGCCGAGCAGCCCGGCCCCGAGCGACCCGAGCAGGATCGCGAGTCGGGCCGGCACGCCGCGCTCGGGCCAGAACTCGCCGAAGATCCCGTCGAGCAGCGGGGGCGCGGTGACCGGTGTCGGAGCCGTCGGGCTCGTCGGTGTCGGTGCGGACGCAGCGGGCGCGGGTGTGGGTGTGGTCGCCATGGGCTCCTGCTCGAGGTGGGGCGGTCGGTCGGACGGTTCGAGAGGCAGGGACACCCGTACTCGGGCTCCGCTCTGCCCGGGCTCAGGGGTGACGAAGGCGATCGAGCCACCATGGAGGTCGGTGACCCACCGCGCGATGGCGAGTCCCAGGCCCGTGCCGCCGCCTCCGTCGTTGCCGGCGAGCGTGCCGAACGGCTCGAAGACCCGCTCGCGATCCGCGGGAGCGACACCGGGCCCTTGGTCCTGCACCTCGAGCACCCAACGATCTCCCTCACGGCTCGCGCTGATCGCGACAGAGCCACCCGTCGGGCTGTGCCGCGACGCGTTGTCGAGCAGGTTCGCGACCAGTTGGTGAAGCCGCGCTGGGTCGGCCCGGACGACCAGGTCCACCGGCTCGACCCGCGCGGCGTACCAGACGTCGCGTCCGCCCACGCCCGCCTCGGCGATCGCGTCCTCGAGGAGCTGACCGACGCCGACCGCCTGGGGGGTCAGCGGCGCCTTGCCGGCGTCCACCCGGGCGAGGTCCAGCAGGTCCTCGACGAGGTGGCTGGTCCGCCGTGCCTGGTCGAGGGCGGCGGCGAGCGACTGCGGATCACGCGGGGCGACACCGTCGGCGAGGTTCTCGAGCACGGCGACGAGTCCGGCGAGCGGCGTCCGCAGCTCGTGGCTGACGTTCGCGACCAGCTCGCGGCGCTGTCGGTCGACGGTGGCCAGGTCGCGGGCCATGGTGTTGAAGGCGCGCGCGAGGTCACCCACCTCGTCGCCCGACGTGTCCGTGACGCGTACGGCGTAGTCGCCGGTGGCCATCTGTCCGGCGGCGGCGGTCATCTGCCGCAGCGGCGAGGTCATTCCCACGGCGAGGAGCTGGGTGACGGCGAGGGCGAGCAGGATCGTGACCGGGATGCTGAGCCACACCGGGACACCACCGGCGTTGCCGAGGCTGGCGACCGCAACGGCCACGGTGACGCTCGCGGCGACCAGGAGACCGAGCTTGACCTTCAGGGAGGTCACCCGCGCCAGTGGCTGAGCCGTGGTCATGCCGTGCCGCCGGGCTCGAAGGAGTAGCCGACGCCGTGGACCGTGCGGATCAGGTCGCCGCCGATCTTGGCCCGCAGGCCCTTCACGTGGCTGTCGACGGTCCGGGTGCCGGACGCGCCCGGCCAGTCCCAGACCTCGGCCATCAGCTGCTCGCGCGTGACCACGGTGCCCGGGCGCGCGGCCAGGCAGGCGAGCAGGTCGAACTCCGTCGGCGTCAGCCGGAGCACCTCGTCGCCACGTGTCACCCGGCGCGCCCCCGCGTCCAGCGTCAGGTCGCCCAGCTCGAGTGCCTTCCGCCCGAGGAGCTCGGCGGCACGCTCGACCCGGCGGAGCAGGGCCGCGATGCGCGCCACCAGCTCCTTCATGCTGAAGGGCTTGGTCAGGTAGTCGTCCGCGCCACCCTCGAGCCCCGCTAGGACGTCGGACTCCTCGACCCGCGCGGTGAGCATCAGCACCGGCACCGGGCGGTCGGCCTGGATCCGCCGACAGACCTCGTGGCCGTCGTACCCCGGCAGCATCACGTCGAGCACGACCAGGTCGGGCGCGTGCTCGCCGTACGCCGCGACCGCGCCGGGTCCGTCGTACGCCCGGACCACGGCGTACCCCTCGGCCGAGAGCCGGTCGGAGACCGCCTGGTTGATCACCGGGTCGTCCTCCACGACGAGGATGCGACGGCTCGAGCGGGTCATGAGGGAAGGCTACGAGCGCGAACGGCTCCAGATCGGCGCGACGTGTGGAGGTTCGGTGCAGATCGACCGCGGTCCGGCTCGACTTGACCTGAACCGGGGTTGAGGTTGTGGACTCCCCTCGTGGCCCCTGAACCCGTCTGCTACCTGACCACCACCGGCCGGCGGACGGGTCGACCTCACCGCATCGAGATCTGGTTCATCGAAGATGGCGGTGCCGTCTACCTCTTCTCCGGGGGTGGTGAGTCCAGCGACTGGGTCCGCAACCTGCTGCGGCAGCCGGACGTCGATCTCGAGCTACCCACCGCCCCGGCGCGTCCCTACACGGCGCGAGTGGTCCACCCGCCGGACGCGCTCCGTCGGCGGATGGACGAGCGGTACTACGGCACGCCGTCCGGTCAGCCGCTGACGGAGTGGGCCGCCCGCGCGACGGTCGTAGAGCTCCGGCCGAAGGCCTGAGAAAAACTTCTTCGGTCGCCGTGTCGAAAGGCGTCCCGTGCGTTCGACGTACGGGCATCACCGCACCGTCCGGGCGCGGCCCGCCAGAGGAGATCCCGATGACCACCACGCAGGTCCCCACCACCGCCTACGCAGCCGTCCGCAAGTCCGACCCCCGTCCCCCGCTCCGCCGGGTGGCCCGCGACAGCGTGGTCGGCGTGGTCGCCGGCGCTGCCGTGCTCTTCGCGTACGGCGCCGCAGCCGTCGCCGCCCACGGCCCGATGGAGGTCGGCGACCCCGGCAACACCGTGCCGATCACCGCCGCCAGCTTCGCGATCGGAGTCCTGTTCTCGTCGTTCTTCGGTGTCGTCATCGCGGTCGCGCTGGCCCGCTGGGCGAAGCGCCCGGCCCGCACGTTCCAGCGCGCGGCGATCGCGCTGACCGTGGTGTCGCTCTACGCCCCGTTCACCGCGCAGACCGACACCGCCACGAAGTACGTCCTGGCCGTCGGCCACCTGGTCGCCGCGGCCGTCATCGTTCCGTTGGTCGTGCGCGCACTTCGCGCCACTCGCTCCTGACGACGAGGCCCGTGCGCGCCTCAGGAACGCGCGCGGGCCAAGGCACGCCCGCCATGGAGGTACGCCGCATGGCCCGCGCCGTCGTCGCCGAGGAAGGCGTAGACGCGGTGGATGCCATGGCGGCGTTCGCGGGTGATCATCGTGCCGTCTCCGTGGTGGACGAGCTCGAATCGCTCGGGCTGCTCCCCCAGCTCCTTCGAGAGGTCGTCCTCCGGGATGGCGTCCATCCAGATCGAGCCGTCGTCCTCCTGGCCGACGATCAACGTGGCCATGTCACAGGTGTAGCGGCCGACGTAGCGCTCCGCATCCGACGCCGGCGGGTCGGCTGCCGGCACGGGCTCGGCGGGCAGGGGCCGGCCCGCGAGCTGGTCGAGCACCCGCCCGGCGACGTCACGGACGAGCCGGTCGGCCTCGCCGCCGTTGGTCAGCACCGCGACGGCGACGCCGGCCTCCGGCACCAACCGGAGGAACGCCGACTGGCCGATGGTGTTGCCGTCGTGGCCGACGACCGCGCCCTCCGGCTGGTCGAACCGCTCGAACCCGAGACCCCACGAGCTGCCGAAGACGCCGAGATCCGGCAGGTCGACCTGGTGCGCCTGCATGCGTCCCGGCGTACCGGGGGCGAGCACCTGTGTCCCGTCGTGGGCACGACCGTCCTCGAGATGCATCCGGGCGAACGTCAACAGGCTCCGCGCACTCATCGCGAACATCGAGCCCGCGGAGATGTTCGAGCGCGCCAACGCCCAGATCGGCGCCGCGTGCTGGCCTTCGCCGGGAGTGGGCTCCAGGTGACCGACGGCCGCGCGGAAGAGGATGGCCTGATACGGATCGGTGGCCGCGTGCGTGATCCCGAGCGGCTTGATCAGGTGCTCGCGCAGAGCGACGTCGTACGGCGTCCCGCGCAACACCTCGACCAGTCGACCCAGGACGCAGAACCCGGCGTTGTTGTACGACCACATCGCTCCGGGCGGGAACAGCTGGGGTACGTCGTGCAGGACGCCGAGGTACTTCTCGATGCAGTCGTCGCCGACGCCCGTGTCGGTGAAGACGTCGCCCTCGAACCCCGACGTGTGCGTGAGCAGCTGACGGACGGTGATCGCACGCGCGGCGTCCTCGTCGGCGATCCGGAACTCGGGCAGGTAGGTGCGGACCGTCGCGTCCAGGTCGACCTTGCCCTCGTCGACGAGCTGGAGGACGAGCGAGCTGGTCCAGAGCTTGGTGATCGACCCGATCTGGAAGACCGACTCAGTCGTCGCCTCCACGCCGGTCGACACGCTCAGCACACCGGCCGCGTGGTCGACGACCTCGCCGTCGGCCAGCACGGCAACGGCCGCCGCGGGTACGTCGTACTGCTCGATGAGCTCCGGCAGTCTCTCCCCGATCCAGTCCGACACGTCACGCAGGCTCGTCATGGAGCGCATCCTAGGGACGCGTTGACCGGGCCGCCGACTCACTCGCGACGGGGCCGATATCTGATCCAGTTTCTGTCGACGCCGGGTTTGGGTGGTGGTCGGAATTCGGGGTGGTGGTCGTGGGGGTTGATGCGGACTTCCCAGGGTGTGTGGTGGAGGGTGCGGTGGTGGTGTCCGCACAACAAGACGAGGTTGTCGAGTTTGGTTTTGCCGCCGGTTATCCAGTGCCGGATGTGGTGGGCGTGGCACATCAGGGGTGGTCGGTCGCAGCCGGGGAAGCGCACAGTGTTGGTCGCGGAGGACCAGGGCGACCCAGATCGCTGGGGTGACGAGCCGTTTGGTCCGGCCGACGTCCAACGGCTCGCCCGTGGGTGCCCAACACGGCGGGGATGATCTCGGCGTCACACGCCAGCCGCCGGATCGTCGCGGCCGAGAGTCATCGATCTCGGTGACGGCAGATGGACTGAGGCCGTCGCGCAGGGCGTCGAGGGTGGTGGTGACCAGGAGGCGGGTGGGTGCGCCGTGGGAGTCGGGTGGCAGGTCGCTGTCCAACCCGTGCTGAGCGGTGCCGACGAGGGCGTCCCACAGTCGGGCACCGGCATCGCGCGGGTCCTGCACCAGCTCACCGTCGTGCCCGTGGTGCCCGTCGTGGTCGTCGTGCCCGTGGTGGTCGTCGACGGCGGGGGCGGGTGCGGTCAGCGGCATCAGCGCGGCCTTCAGCAATGCGCCGTCTTCGGCGCTGCCGCGGCCTTTGAGTCGGACTCCGCCGGCACCGTCACCCACGATGGACAGGTAGCGGGCGTGGTGGGAGGCGCGTTCGTCCCGGTCCAGGAGGCGTTCGAGCTTGCGGTCGGTGGCGTCGGGGTCGACGACGTGGACCAGGTGCCGTCCGGTGCGGGCCAGGTCGGTGGCGTCGAAGCAGTTCCGGCGTGTTCGACCAGCGTGGCCTCACCCCGGGCGCCGGACCGCGGTGCCGGAGGGCAGCAGGTCGATGGACTTCACGATGACGTCGGCCTGCTCCGGTGACACGGTCCCTGCGGTCATGGCGTCGCGGGTCGCTGCGAGTGGTCCGGTCAGGGCGTGGGCGCGGGCCACGATCCGGCGGCCCTCGCCCTTGCGGAGGCCGCCCACATGGGTGAGCCAGTCACCGGTCGACCCGTAGGCCAGCGTGGTCTTGCCCAGGTCACGGGTGTCGGCCTCGGCGACCGCCCCGGCCTGGACCGCGGCGAGCGCACGCCCGGGCTTGCTCGACCAGCTCCACGGTCGCGACCAGGTCGTCGTCGGTCTGGTGCGTCCACCAGGTCGCAGTCGAGATCCCGGACCTCGGCGACCATGCCGCGTGAGCACAGCCGCGGGGCTGGGCTGGGGGTGGAGGTCCGAGATCGACATGGGTATATCGAATCAGAGCCCACCGACACCCAGACCGGTTATCCACAGCAATATCGAGCATTCTTTTCTGAAAAGAAGATGAGAATATCGGGGCCACTTATTCTCCACAGGCACACCAGAACTCGGCGTCGGCGGCCGGGGACAAAACCGGCGACTCCCTCTCTTCAGCCAAGGACCGCAACCACCCACGGCCCGTCACGGTGCCGACGTTCCGGTCAGGGTGGTTTCGAGACGCTCGCAGAGCTCGCTCCTCAACCACCGACGACACAGAGCTCGCTCCTCAACCACCGGGCGAACAGAGCTCGCTCCTCAACCACCGAGAGACCTGCGGGACAAGCCGGAAGCCGGCGTCGGCGGCCAGGGACAAATCCCGTCGGTCCCTCTCTTCAGCCGAGGACCGCAACCACCCGCGACCGTGACGGTGCCGACGTTCTGGTCAGGGGTGGTTTCGAGACGCTCGCAGAGCTCGCTCCTCAACCACCGCGCGCGGAGCTCGGTCCTCAACCACCGGGCGAACCGAGCTCGCTCCTCAGCCACCGAGAACTGATCACCGACGCCCGCTCTAGAGTCGCGGGGTGAGCGACCTCCCGATCCTCCCGACCTCACTCGTCGGCAGCTACGCCCAGCCGGACTGGCTGATCGACCGCGCCAAGCTGGCGGGACGGTTCCCTCCACGCGTCCGAGCGAAAGAGCTGTGGCGTGTCGATCCGGAACATCTCGCCCAGGCGCAGGACGACGCCACGATCCTCGCCGTCCGGGCCCAGGAGGACGCCGGGCTCGACGTCATCACCGACGGCGAGATGCGGCGCGAGTCGTACTCCAACCACTTCGCGACCGCACTCGAGGGTGTCGACATCGACAACCCAGGTACGGCGCTCGACCGCAGCGGTCACCCGAACCCCGTACCGCGCATCGCCGGGCCGATCGTGCGGCCCGAGCCCGTCGGCGTACGCGACGTGGAGTTCCTCAAGGCGCACACCGACCACGTCGTGAAGATGACGGTGCCGGGTCCGTTCACGATGTCGCAGCAGGCACAGAACGATCACTACCCCGACCTCGAGTCGGCCGCGATGGCGTACGCCGCGGCGGTCAACGCCGAGATCAAGGACCTGCACGCCGCCGGGGCGGACCTGGTCCAGATCGACGAGCCCTACATGCAGGCCCGGCCCGACGCCGCCCGCGACTACGGCCTGGCCGCACTCAACGCGGCGCTCGACGGCGTCAGTGGCACGACAGCCGTCCACATCTGCTTCGGGTACGCCGCGATCATCCACGACCGCCCCGAGGGCTACTCGTTCCTGCCGGAGCTGGCAGGCTGCACCGCCGACCAGATCTCGATCGAGACCGCCCAGTCGGGCCTCGACCTCGGCGTCCTGAAGGACCTCAGCGAGAAGACGATCATCCTCGGCGTGATCGACCTCTCCGACCCCGAGGTCGAGACGGCCGAGCTCGTCGCCGACCGGGTACGCAGAGCTTTCCCGTTCACGTCGCCCGACCGGATCACCATCGCCACGGACTGCGGGATGAAGTACCTCCCCCGCGCCAGCGCCGAAGGCAAGATGCGCTCGATGTCCGGCGCCGCGGCGATCCTCCGCGCCGAGCTCTAGCGCGGCCGGCGGAGCCCGGTCACCGCCAACCCGGCGCCGACCAGGGCGAGGATCGGCCCGACGACCGCCCACAGGGTCTTGCCGCTCATGGCGGATCCACCGAGGACGTCGATGCCCTGCAGGAACCACACGCTCCCGAAGATGATCAGGACCGCGCCGAGCGCGATCAGCGTGCTCCGGCTCATGCTCGCAGGCTACGGCGTCCACACAGCGGCGTCGTGGGCGAACACCACTCGCCGCGGGTCGAACGACAACAGCCGCGCCAGCCACGGGCTCGACTCGGGCAGGGGTACGCCGTGACCGAGCGCCGCCGCGCGCGACGCGAGCACGTCGGCCGACCACTCCGATGCCGTGTCGTGGGACTGCCCGGCCAGCACCACCGAGCCGTCGCCGCAGACCACGACCACCGACTGGTGCCCGTCGACGTGCCCCGGCGTCGGGATGACGTGGACGCCCGGCACGATCTCGGCTTCCCCGTCGAGCAGCTCGTACGCCGCCCCGGCGAAGTCGACCAGGTCCGGCACGGTGTAGTCGCCGGCCCGGGCGGTCGCCAGCTCACGCCGCTGGCAGAACAACGGTCGCCCGGAGAACCGTGGGTTGGCGCCGATGTGGTCGAAGTGCAGATGGCAGTTGACCACCAGCGACACGTCGTCGACCGTGAGGTCGGCCGTCGCCAGCGCGACGTCGATCGGGACTCGACGCGGTCGGTACCACGCCTCGGTCTCGTCGTCGGCGACCCCGAGCCCGGTGTCCAGCAGCAACACGCCCGCCGGCGTACGGGCGGCGTACCCGTGGACCGCCTCGACGCGCGGCCGCCCCGTGCCGGTCTCCTCAGCAGGCCGCACGAACGTGCCGAGGTCGAGCCGTCGTACGTCGTCGATGCGCACGGACCCAGGTTAGGGAGGACCCACACCGAACCAATCCGCCGATGCGGGCATCTGACCCCCCGTTCGTGCCTCGCAGAACATGGGGGAGCACGAGGGACCCGACCGCTCGGGTGGGGTCCCTCGCGCTCGCAACGGTCAAGAATCCCCCTCGAAGGCGCCCTCGACCGGCTCACGGCGTACACTGGTCGCATCGGCACCGCCGCGTGACGGCACGTTCTCGTCCCTCACCGCGCCGGGTGTCAGCGCCCGTCGGGCGCGGCACGGCCGAAAGGTTCGATCCGAGGGGCGGATCGGGCTGCGGACATCACACCCCGCCGTCGGACGGCGGGGGCACCGGCGGCGGGCCCCGCCCGCGCGGTGGAGCTTCGCCCCCGAGGAAGAGAGCGGCTGGTTGGCCACACAGCGTCGACGGCAGTCCGGCAACAGCCGGACCGGTCAGCGTTCCCGCGGACAGGGCCGAGGTCAGACCCGGAGACGGGACAACGAGGGCATCATCCCGGTGCTCGCGATGGCCGTCCGCGAGGTCGAGCGCGCCGTCAACCAGCGACAGCTGACCTCCGGTCAGCGGGCGAGGTTCCAGGCCTCCGCGCTGCTGGCGCGCGCCGAGCGCGCCAACGTCCGAGCCGACGAGGACCTCACCGCGACCCAGAAGGAGTCGCAGCTCAAGCGGCTCGAGGGACTGGCCACGATCCTGGCCCAGATCGCCACCCGTGAGCCCTCGCTCTTCAGCCTGCTCCAGGACGACGCCGAGGTCTCCGACGCGACCCGACGCCTCGAGCGTGAGATGCAGCTCCAGGCGGGTCTCGAGCCGGAGCCCGAGCCCGAGCCGGACCCGACGTTCTCCATCACGACCCGCGAGCGCACCGCGCTTCCGCAGTCGGTCGTCCAGGCCCAGCTGGCCAACCCGTTCCTGGTCCCCGACTTCAGCCAGACCGCTCCCCGCGTTCACGGGCGCCTGGCCGGGTGGGAGCTGATCGAGCCGCTGCTCAACTCGTTCGAGCAGGCGGCCCAGGGCGCCGCGGCGAGCATGGAGCTCCCCGACCCGCGACCGATGCTGCTGCCACCCGACCTCGAGCTGATGGCCCACCAGGCCAAGCTGCTCGCCTCCGCCTCCGACGGCCACCGCACCTTCCTGCTGGCCGACGAGCCCGGCCTCGGCAAGACCGCGCAGGCCCTCCTCGCCGCGCAGGTGGCCGACGCCTACCCGCTGCTGGCGATCGTGCCGAACGTCGTGAAGACCAACTGGGCCCGCGAGGCCGCGATGTGGACGCCGAACCGCACGGTGACCGTCGTCCACGGCGACGGCCAGGACGTCGACGGGTTCGCCGACATCGTCGTGGTCAACTACGAGGTCCTCGACCGGCACGTGCGATGGATGGGCGAGCACGGCTTCCGCGGACTGGTCGTCGACGAGGCGCACTACATCAAGAACAAGAAGTCCCAGCGATCACAGAACGTCCTCGAGGTCTCCGACCGCATCCGCCAGCGCGTGGCGCGGCCGCTGATGATGGCGCTCACCGGGACGCCGCTGATCAACGACATCGACGACTTCCGGGCGATCTGGCAGATGCTGGGCTGGGTCGAGGAGAAGAAGCCCGGCAACGTCTTGATGGCCGAGCTCGAGGAGACCGGCTTCACGCCGGCCGACCATGCGTTCTACCCCGCCGCGCGCCAGGCCGTCGTCGACCTCGGCATCGTCCGTCGCCGCAAGGTCGACGTCGCCGCCGACATCCCCGCCCGCCGGATCGCCGACCTCCCGGTGGAGCTCGAGGGTCCGATGGGTCGCTCGATCCGCGAGGCCGAGCGGCAGCTCGCCCAGCGCCTCGTCGGCCGCTACCGAGCCGCGCTCGAGCACCGTCGTCCCGGTGCCTCGATCCTCGGCGAGGACGGCATCGACCACGAGCTCGTACGCCGTGTCGCCGAGCGCGAGGTCGCCGAGGGCAGCGAGGCCGAGACCGGCGACAACGTGTTCTCGATGGTCCGCAAGATCGGCCAGGCCAAAGCCGAGCTGGCCGCCGACTACGCCGTTCAGCTGGCCCGGAGCGCGGGCAAGGTCGTCTTCTTCGCCAAGCACCTCGACGTGATGGACGCCGCCGAGAATCTGTTCGAGCGGCGCGGCGTCGGGTCGACGTCCATCCGCGGCGACCAGACGCGCACTGCGCGTGACGCCGCGATCGACTCCTTCACCAACGACCCGGACGTCCACGTCATCGTCTGCTCGCTGACGGCCGCCGGCGTGGGTATCAACCTCCAGGTGTCGTCCAACGTCGTGCTCGCCGAGCTCTCCTGGACCAACGCCGAGCAGACCCAGGCGATCGACCGGGTCCACCGGATCGGCCAGACCGAGCCGGTCACCGCGTGGCGGATCATCGCGGCCCAGACCATCGACGCCAAGATCGCCGAGCTCATCGACGCCAAGGCCGGCCTCGCCGCCCGCGCCCTCGACGGCGCCGGCGAGCAGGACGCCTCGTCGTCGTCCGACCTCCAGGTGGAGACGCTGGCCGCGATCCTCACCGAGGCGCTGACCGAAGGTGCCGACGCCGACTGAGCCGCCCGGCTGCCTAGTCTGGGGCGATGCGTCCGCTCACCTTCGACCACGCGACCGCGGTCGACCTGATGCGCGAGCAGCTCGACGCCTTCGTGGCGGCGGCCAGGTCGTTCTCGGAGTACGACCTGCTGGGCGCCTCACGCCTGCACGGGTGGAGCCGGCTCGAGGTCGTGGTGCACTGCCGGCTCGGCCTGGAGGAGATGGCCGGGGTGTGCGCGATGCAGGTGGACGATCCCTGCGACCACGACGCGGCGTCGTACTGGGCGTCCTTCGCCGCGGACGACGACGACCGGGTGCCGCACATCATGTGGATGCGTCGTACGTCGACGGCGTACAACCGCCCCGAGGGGGCGCTCCGCCACCTCGATGACGTCGCCGCCATGCTGCGCGTCGCGCTGGCGCGGATGCCCGACCACCCGGTGCTGTTCCAGGGCAAGGTGATGACGAGTGGCGACTTCCTCGTCACGTGGGTCGTCGAGCTCGCGGTCCATCAGCTCGACCTCGGCGACGCGGCGGGACACCCCACACCCGGCTCACTCGAGGTCGTACGCCGCACGATCGAGGCCGTCGCCGACGTCGACCTGCCGGCGAGCTGGGGTGCCGAGGACGCCGCGCTGATCGCCCTCGGACGGGTTCCGCTGCCCGAGGACGCCGGCGACCTCGCCGGTGCGCTGCCGTTGTCGATCTGAGGTCAGCGGCGAGCCGAGCTGAACGACGCGGCGCTGTGGGAGCCGCCGCCCGACGGCGTACGTCCCGACGAGCGGCGCGGACGACCGGAGCCGCCGGACGACGCCTTCTGGCCAGACTGCTGGGAGCTCTGGGTGGGCCGGTTACCGCCCGACGTGCCGCGGCCGCGGCCGTTGCGCCCGCGGTTCCTGCCACCTCCGCCGCCGCCACCGGAGCGTGTCCGGGGCGACGACGCGGCAGCCGATTCCAGGCCCGCGGTCAGCACGCGCTCGCCAGGGGCGAGCTCGAGCAGGACCGGGTGGGTGGAGCCCTGGATACGTGTCGTGGTCGGCTTGATACCGGCAGCGCGTGTCAGGTCGCGCACGTCGCGGACCTGCTCGGACGTCATCAGGGTGACGACCGTGCCGGCGTTGCCCGCGCGCGCCGTGCGACCGGAGCGGTGCAGGTAGGCCTTGTGCTCGGCCGGCGGGTCGGCGTGGACCACCAGCGAGATGTCGTCGACGTGGATGCCACGCGCGGCGATGTCGGTGGCCACGAGCGCAGCCGCCTTGCCGGACTGGAACGAGTCGAGGTTGCGGGTGCGGGCGCCCTGACCCAGGTTGCCGTGGAGCTCGACCGTGGGGACCCCGCTCCGGTTCAGCTGGCGGGCGAGCGCCTTGGCGCCGTGCTTGGTGCGGGTGAAGACCATCGTGCGGCCCGGCGCGCTGGCCAGGTCGACCAGCACCCGCAACCGGTGCTCGCGGTCGACGTGCAGCACGTGATGGGTCATCTCCGCGATCGGCGACTGCACCGAGTCGGCCTGGTGGGTCACCGGGTTGTTCAGGAACTGGCGGACCAGGGTGTCGATCGCCTTGTCGAGCGTGGCCGAGAAGAGCAGCCGTTGGCCGTTCTTCGGCGTGCGGCCGAGGATCCGGCGTACGGCGGGCAGGAACCCGAGGTCGGCCATGTGGTCGGCCTCGTCGAGCACGGTGACCTCGACGTCGTCGAGGGAGCAGTGGCCCTGACCGATCAGGTCCTCGAGCCGCCCGGGGCAGGCGACCACGATGTCGACGCCGCGGCGCAGGGCGTTGACCTGCGGCTGCTGGCCGACGCCACCGAAGACGGTCCTGGAGGTCAGGCCGGCCTCGCGCGCCAGCGGCTCGAGGGCGGCGTCGATCTGCCCGACGAGCTCACGCGTCGGGGCCAGGATCAAGGCGCGAGGTGCGCCGCGCCGCGGCTTCGAGCCGTCGGAGAGGCGGGCGACCAGCGGGAGGAGGAAGGCGTAGGTCTTGCCGGAGCCGGTGCGGCCCCGGCCCAGGACGTCGCGTCCCGCCATCGAGTCGGGCAGGGTCGCGGCCTGGATCGGGGTAGGAGTGTCGATGCCCTGTCGGGCAAGAACAGTGGACAGGCGTGCGGGCACGCCGAGTGAGTTGAACGAAGACAAGGGAAACCAAATCTGTGCGGTGTCTCACCGAAGCCGGGAGCCGGCATGCTGCCGGGCGGCTACGCACGGAGCAGGTATGAGCTACGACGTGCGGACAATTCGCGGCGAGAGCTCGACGAACTGATGACTTCAGCGTACTGGAGGTACGTCGAAAGCGTGGCATCGTCGCCATCTAGGCTCGCCGCATGACCGGCCTGCAGATCGCCCTGACCGCGCTGGCGGTCGTGGCAGCCGTCTGGCTGGTCGTGCTGATCGCCCGTGGGCGCGAGCCCGACGACTGGATCTACGGCACCCTCGGGCTGCTCGAGATCGGTCTCGTCGCTCAGCTGGTGATCGGGTTGGTCCGGCTCGGCGGGGAGCACGACGGCGTCAACGTCGCGGCGTACGTCGGCTACCTGGTCGGCAGCCTGGTGATCCTGCCGGCGGGGTTCGTGTGGTCGGTCGGCGAGCGGAGCCGGGCCGGCACGGGCGTGTTGCTCGTCGCGGTCGCGGTGATCCCCGTGCTGTTCCTGCGCGTGCACCAGCTGTGGTCGGCATGAGCGAGCTGTCGACCCGGCACGGACTCGGGCGGATCCTCGTGTTCGTCTACGGCGTGTTCGCCCTGTCCGCCACGGCCCGGGCCCTGGTCCAGCTCGCCACGCAGGCGTCGAAGGCGCCGGTGGCCTACGTGCTGTCGCTCTTCTCCGGGATCGTCTACATCCTGGCCACGTGGGCCCTGGCCACCGAACGCCGGCGGATCGCACTGGTGACGATCTGCGTGGAGCTCACCGGAGTCCTCGTGATCGGGACCCTGAGCCATCCCGACGACATCGACCGGGCCAGCGTGTGGTCGGACTACGGAAACGGGTACGGCTTCGTGCCCCTGGTGCTGCCGTTGATCGGGCTGTGGTGGCTCTGGCGGATCGGGCGCGGGGCCAGGCCTACGGATTGAGTCGTCGCACGCCCCGAATTCGACGCACTCGGCATGGCCCATCCACCCGATTCGGGCCTACAGTGAATCGGGCTCGGGTGCGGGGAATCGGGCGCGGCCGGGCGTGACTCATGGCGGTGGTCATCGTTACGCACGAGGACCACCGCCTTCCAGTGAGCCGGGCTTCGGCGCGAGCACGAGATCGACGTCGATCCGCCCCCACGGGCCGGCGATCTCGCGGCCATCGGGTGTCGGCGTGGTGGGGATCTGCTGGTGGACGTCGATGATCAGCGACTCGCGTACGCCGAAGACACTGTCGGAGTCGAGGTACCGGTCGCCACGCGGGAAGACGTGGGTGACCAACGTCCGGAAGCCCTCGGCCTCGACCATCAGGTGGAGGTGGGCGGCGCGCATGGGTGACCGAGCCGTTGCACGCAGCAGCTCACCGACCGGGCCGTCGTCGGGGATGGGGTACGGCGTGGGAGTGACCGCCCAGAAGCTGAATCGCCCCTGCTCGTCGGTGAACAGATGTCCGCGGCCGGCGACCCGGTCGTCGGCGTACTGCACGTCGTAGAAGCCGTCCGAGTCGGCCTCCCAGACCTCGACCCGGGCTCCCGCGATCGGCCGGCCGTCGGTGTCGGTGACCGTGCCCTCGACCCAGCAGGGCTCACCCGGGGCGCCACCCGCGACGTCGCCGCCGAGCCCGACCTCGGGCGAGCCCTCGACGAAGAACGGGCCGAAGACCGTGGCCTCCGTCGCATTGGCGTAGGCCTCGTTGTTGATGGTGATGGTCTGCATCGAGGCACCGAGCACGTCGGACAGGAGGATGAACTCCTGTCGCCGGTCATCGGTGAGGTGGCCGACGGCGGTGAGGAAGTCGATGGCCCGCTTCCACTCCTGCTCGGTCAGCCGGGTCTCGCGCAGGAACGCGTGCACGTGTCGCGTCAGCGCCTCGACCAGCTCGTGGGTGCGCGGGTCGGGCGTGCCGGCGAACGACGCGACGACGCGCTCGACCAGCGCCTCCTCGCGCGCCTGCTGCTCGGGCGAGATGTCGCTCATCGTGGCTCCTTCCCTGCCCACGCCGCCCGGAGCAGCGCACCGACGTTCTCGGCGGTGACCGGTGTCGGGTTGCTCGGCGGCGCGGCCTCGAGGATCGGCTGGACGGCGCTCGGTACGTCGTCCGCTCTCAGGCCGAGGTCGCGGAGGTTCGTCGGGGCGCCGGTCTCGCCCCGGAGGCTCAGCAAGCCCTCGAGGGCCGTCGGGGCATCGAGGGCCCGGGCCATCCGGTGGTCGAGCTCCGGAACCGCGGGTGCGTTCAGGGCGAGCACGTGCGGCAGGACGGCGGCGTGGGTCTCGGCGTGAGGCAGCCCGAACATCCCGCCGAGCACGTGGCAGATCTTGTGGTGCAACCCCGAGCCGGCCGACGCGAAGGCGACGGCGGCGAGGTAGGCGCCGTACACGGTCTGCTCGCGTCCGGCGAGGTCCATGGGATCCTCGACGACACTCGGCAACCCGTCGCGCAGGGCCCGGATGCCCTCGATCGCCAGGACCTGGTCGACGGGGTCGGTGCGCGGCGCCCACATCGAGTCGACGCAGTGAGCGAGTGCGTTGAACCCGGACGCGACGCTGGCCGCGACCGGCAGGGTGAGCAACAGCGCCGCGTCGTACACCACCGCACGGGGCAGCACCCGGCGGTCGACGCCGGTGGACTTGCGGCCGGCATCGGTCAGACCCCAGACGTCGGTGGCCTCCGACCCGGCGTACGTCGTGGGGACGGCGACGATCGGGAGCCCGGTGGTGAGCGCGACGGCCTTCGCGAGTCCGGTGGTCGACCCGCCGCCGACGCAGACGAGCGCGTCGACGTCATGGTCGGCGGCAACCCGGCGGGCGTGCTCGGCGACCTCGACCGGCACGTGCATCGCGACGTCGGTGTGCAGCACCTCGACCGGTACGCCGGCCAGCACCGGCTCGGCGCGGACCGGGTCGGACGCGATCGCCATCACCCGCGACGCCCCGAGCCGGCGTACCTCGTCGGCGACGGCCTCCGCCGCGCCACCGGCGGCGAAGACCACTCGCTGCGGGAGCCAGTCGTGGGTGAAGTGCACCAGGCCTGCCTACCGCACCGGCCGCCCGGACGGGAGGGGTCGTCCGCTCCAGAAGAGGTCCTACTGGCTGCTCAGGCGGACGACCCCGACGTCGTCAGGCAGCGGCCGACTCCTCGACCGGCGCCCTGCCGGCCTCCACGTCCGGCGTGCGGCGATGGCGGCGGATGCCGAGGGCGGTCAGGGCGCCGAGGACCGAGAGGGTCGCGGCGGTGGCCAACGCGGGCTCGTAGCCGGACAGCATGGCGGCCGGCGAGTCGAGCGATCCGTGGGCGTCGAACACCACCGTCACCACCGCCACCCCGGTGGCCTGGCCGATCTGCTGGACGGTGTTCAGCACACCCGCCGCACGGCCGAGCAGCGCCGGCGGGGCGGCGTTCAGGCCGGCGGCCGAGGGCGCGGGCAGCGCCATCGAGATGCCGACACCGGCCAGCACGAACGGCGCCACGAAGGCGGCGTACGACGCGTGGGTGTGCGCCGCGTGCAGGATCCACAGGAAGCCGGCCGCCTGGAGCACCAGCCCTGGCGCGGCGATCGCCCGCGCACCCACCCGGTCGACCAGCCTCCCGGCGACCGGGGCGACCAGCAGCGGCGTCATGGTCCAGGGCAGGAAGCGCAGCCCCGTACCCAGGGGCGAGTCTCCCCGCGAGATCTGGAAGTACTGGCTCGTGACGTACGCCGTCGCGAAGATCGACGCGGCCATCAGGAACTGCGTGCCGGCGGCCGCGGAGAACACTCCTGAGCGGAACAAGGACAGCGGCACCATCGGCTCGGGCGCGACGGACTCCCAGCCGACGAACGCGGCCAGCAGGAGCGCGCCGAGGGACAGGGCGACGAGCACCTCTGCCGAGCCCCACCCGGCGTCGGGCGCCCGCAGGATCCCCCACACGATCGACGCCATCGCGCCGGAGGCCGCGACCATCCCGACCGGGTCGAGTCGGCTGCGGGGGCCGTAGGTCTCGGGCAGGACCCGGAGGATGGCCACGACGGCGGCGATGCCGAGCGGGACGTTCACCCAGAAGATCCAGTGCCAGTCGAGGCCCTCGGTGACGACGCCACCCACGAGCGGGCCCGACGCGACGCCGAGTCCCGCGACGCCACCCCAGATGCCGACGACCGCGCCGCGGCGGTCGGCGGGGAACGTCGACGTGAGCAGCGTCAGCCCGAGCGGCATGACGACTGCCGCGCCCAGCCCCTGGACGGCCCGGAAGCCGATCAGGAGTCCGAGGTTCGGCGCGAGGGCGCACGCGGCCGACGCGAGACTGAACAGCACCAGCCCAGCGACGTACGTGCGTCGCCGGCCGAGCCGGTCGCCCAGCGCGGCTGCGGTGATGATCCCCGCCGCGAAGGTGAGCGCGTAGGCGTTGATGATCCAGGGCAGGTTGCCCGCACCGCCGCCGAGGTCGGCGTGGATCGACGGCAGGGCCGTGACGACGACGAGCGCGTCGAGGGTGATCAGCAGGTAGGCGCCGGCTGTCAGCAGGACGGTCAGCCGACGGTGCTCCAGGGGTGGCATGAGGCTTCCTCTCTCCCACCGGCGACCGAGCGTCACCGGCGTACGAAGGGGCAGACGTGGGTACGTCGGACAACTGGGCGGCCCGAGACCGCCCAGTTCTCGACCATCGCGTCGTCTACCTCGTCGGCCACCGCTGTCGGTGGTCCACGAGAGGGTCGAGGAGACGAAGGTGAGGACATGCACACAGACCTGCCGGTCGATCTGCTGGCGCGGGCCCGCGGGGGCGACGAGGAGGCGTTCGGCGAGCTCGTCGCGCCGTACCGTCGCGAGCTCCAGGTGCACTGCTACCGCATCCTGGGGTCCCTCCAGGACGCCGAGGACGCGCTCCAGGAGACTCTGGTCTCGGCCTGGCGCGGTCTCGGCGGCTTCGAGGAGCGGTCGTCGGTGCGCACCTGGCTGTATCGCATCGCCACCAACCGCAGCCTGGACTCCATGCGCGCCGGCGCGCGACGGGAGCCCGACGTGAGCTCGCGCATCCGCGGCGTCGTCCCGCCGGAGCCGACGAGATACGGCGAGGTGTCGTGGCTGCAGCCGTTCCCCGATGCGCTCCTCGAGCCGGCCGACACCGCGCCCGGTCCGGAGGCGGTGATCGAGCTGCGCGAGGCGATGTCCTTGGCGTTCGTGACCGCTCTGCAGCTGCTGCCGCCCAAGCAACGAGCGGTCCTGATCCTGCGCGACGTGCTCGGTTTCCGCGCGGCGGAGGCCGCCGAGATCCTCGACGCCACCGTGGAGTCCGTCACCAGCGCGCTCAAGCGTGCGCGGGCCACCGTGGACGCCAACCAGGACCTCGCGGCCCGGCGCGCACAGCCCAGTCCTCCGGAGCCCGACTCCCCCGAGGAGCGGCGGCTCCTGGCGGCCTACCTCGACGCGTTCTCACGTCATGACGTCGACGAGCTGATCTCGCTGATGACGGACGACGTGTGGGTCAAGATGCCGCCGATGCCCTACGAGTACCACGGCCGTGACGCGACGGTCGTCTTCCTCCGGGCCATCGCACCCCCCGAGACCCGCACTATGCGGATGGTGCCGGTGCGGGCCAACGGGTCGCCGGCGTGCGGCTTCTACGCGCTCGATCCGGCCACCGACACCTATCGCGCGCTGGGCCTCTACGTCTTCGGCCTCGCCGGTGAGCTCATCAGCGAGATCACCCGCTTCGAGGTGGGCGTGATGGCGAGCTTCGGGCTGCCGCGGGTCCTCTGATCTCCCGTCGGGCCGTCGGGGTCCTTCCACCTCGGCGGCCCGCGGGTTGCTCCGAAGCAACTCGGCCTCAGTCGCGCAGCACGAACTCGTCGCCGCGGGTCACCGGGACGACCGACCCGTCGGCATGGATGCCGTCGATCTGCACCTCCGGGCTGCCGATGACGATGTCCATGTGGGTGGCGGACTGGTTGAGGCCCGACTCGATCCGCTGCTCCGGGGTCTGCTCGAGCGTGCCCGGACGGGTCCCGGGGAACCCGAATCCCCACGCCACGTGGGACCCGACGTTCTCGTCGTAGAGCATGTCCTTGTAGACCAGCCCGGTCTCCGCGACCTTGGAGTCGGAGTCGACGATCGCCACCTCACCGAAGTGTCTGCTGCGCGGGATCACCTCGAACTGCTGCTGCACCTCCGCCTCACCGCGGGCTGCTCGAGCTCCCGTGATGGTGCCGTCGTGGAGGTCGAGCTGGAGGTCCTCGACCATCGTCCCCGACATGTAGAACGGCGCTGCCGTCCGCAGGTGGCCCTCGGCCCGGCGCCAGTCCGGGGAGATGAACACCTCCTCGGTCGGCATGTTGGGGACGAACTCCACGCCGTCCTCGTTCTCACCGGAGCCGCCTATCCAGGTGGAGCCGGGGGCGAGGCCGATCGTGAGGTCGGTGCCCGGGCCCTGATAGCGGACCTGGTCGAAAGCGTGGGCGTTCAGCACCGTCGCGCGCTGCTTGAGCTTGGCGATGTGGGTTCGCCACGCCGCCTCGGGGTCGGACTCGTCGAGCCGCATCGAGATCGCGACGGCGTCCCACAACGCGGCGACGTCGGCCACACCGATGCTGTCCGCCCAACCCTTGGTCGGAGCACCGACGACGGTCCAGGCGACCTTGTTGGTGATCATCAGCGGCATGATCTCGGCCACCAGGTCCTGCGGGTAGGCCTTGGCCAGACGGGCCGGGTCGAGGCCGTCCATCAACGTCGGGAACGGGTTGCCGGTCAGGCTGATCCACGCCGGCTTGGTGTCATGGAACGACCGGTACTTCGCGAGCTCGTGCTCGGGCGTGACACCGAGCTGGTCCTCGGGCCCGTCGACGACGGCGGCACGGCGGATGTGGGGGTCGCCGTACTCGATCGTGACGCGGCTCGCGCCGACGCGGTAGGCCTCGGCCATCAGGGCCCGGGCGGCGTCCGCCTGCTCGGGCACGCAGGAGATCAGCACCTCCTGCCCGGGCTGCACGTTCACTCCGACGCGCACCACCAGTCGCGCGTACTTCTCGAGCAGATGGTCCAACGGCTCGCTCATCTGATCTCCCTCAGAGCACCTTGGTGCCGTACATCTCCCCCAGCGGATCGGCGAGCAGCTCCAGCCGCGCGCCGTCGGGATCGGGGAAGTAGATCGACTTCTCCGACTCGACGACGTAGTCGACACCGGCTGCGTCGAGCTTGGTGCGCAGGTGGTCCCACTTCTCCTTGCTGACCGAGATCGCGAGGTGGTGCAGGCCGCCCAGCACCTCGGCGTACGGCCCGAGGTCGAGGCCGGGCAGGTCGAAGAAGGCGAGCAGGTTGCCGTGCCCGATGTCGAAGAAGAAGTGGTTGGAGCCCTGGTAGTCGCGGTTCTCGAAGATCTCCGTCAGCGGGAACTCGAGCATCCCCTGGTAGAAGTCGATGGTCGTTCGTACGTCCGAGCAGATCAGGGCGAAGTGGTGCAGCCCCTGCGCGCTGCTCTCCGGCCGGTCCGGAGACTCCTTCAGGTAGTCGGCCTTGATCCGCTCACGCTCGGCGTTGATGGCTTCCAGGTCGATGCTCATGTCATGGCTCCCCTCGGTGGTTGAACCATCATCGATGGCAGGACCGATGTGCGCCAGGGTCAGCCGCGCTTGCGTGACCGGCTCGTCGGGGCCGGCCTCACGAACAGCGTCGAGCGGCCGTTGCCCGTGGCCACCTCGTTGACCTCGAGCTGGGGCAGGTCGCGGACCAGGGTGCTGAGCTTGGCGTATCCGTGGTTGCGGGAGTCGAAGGTCGGGTTGGTGTTGACGACGTACGACCCCACCTCGCCGAGGGGCGCCCACCCGTCCTCCCTGGCACTCGCTTCGATGGCGGGAAGGAGGAGGTCGGCGAGCTCCTGACGCTTCTGCTTGCTCGACGAGGCCGACCGTTTCGCCGGCGCCTTGGCGGTGGCCTTGGCCGCGCCGGCCGCTTTCCGGGCGACCGACTTCACCGGCGGGTCGGCCTCGGTCCGCGCGGCGTCGTCGCCGACCAGGACCTCGAGATAGGTGAAGCGATCGCACGCGTTCTGGAACGCCTCCGGCGTCTTGCGGGCGCCGATCCCGAAGACCCGCTTGCCCGACTCGCGCAGTCGCATCGCCAGCCGGGTGAAGTCGCTGTCGCTGGAGACGATGACGAAGGCGTCGACGTTGCCGGAGTAGAGCAGGTCCATCGCGTCGATGACGAGCGAGAAGTCCGTGGAGTTCTTGCCGACGGTGTACGCGAACTGCTGCACGGGCTGGATCGCATACGTCGGAAGCTTCTCGCGCCATCCCTTCAGGTGCGAGCTGGCCCAGTCGCCGTACCCACGGCGGATGCTCAGCGTGCCGTGCTTCGCGGTCTCGCCCAGGATCTGTCGCGTCCACTGGTGGCTGATGTTGTCGCAGTCGATCAGCACCGCCACGCGCACGGTCTCGTCCGTCATCGTTCTCCCTGTCCGTTGTGCGGGAAGACCACCAGCGCGCGACCGCCCTCACCACGCTGCATCCGCTCGAACGCCGCCGGTACGTCGTCGAGGTCGATCCGGTCGGTGATGGTGGCAGCGAGGTCGAGGCGGCCCGCGGAGACGTGGTCGAGCAGGCCGGCGATGTCGCGCCGCGGGTCGCTGTTGCCGTACACGCTGCTCACCAGTGTCCGCGAGAAGTGGAACAGCTCGAGGGGGTTGAACGTGACCTCCTGGTCCTTCGGCCCGACGCCGACCACAACACAGGTGCCGCCGCGTCGCGTGGCGGTCCAGGCCTGGCGGATCGTGGTCGCCGAGCCCACGCACTCGAGGGCGACGTCGACTCCTCGTCCGTCCGTCAGGGCGCGCACCTGCTTGGCCAGGTCGGGCGCGGCGGTCAGGAAGTCGGTGGCGCCGGCCGTGCGGGCGAGACGTTCCTTCGCGTCGGAGACGTCGACCGCGATGATCCGATCTGCACCCGCGAGCCGTGCCCCGGTGACCGCCGACAGACCGACCCCGCCGAGACCCACGACCAGCACCGCGTCTCCGGCTGCCACGTGGCCGGCGTTGCGCGCGGCACCGACCCCGGTGAGGATCGCGCACCCGAGCAGAGCCGCCTCCTCGAGCGGTACGTCGTCCGGCAGCGGGACGACCGCGCTCGCGGCGACGACGACCTCCTCGGCCATCGCACCCAGCCCCAGGCACGCGTCGTACGTGGTGCCGTCGGCGAGCGTGCCGCCCGGAGTGCCGGTGCTCCCCTCGATCGTCGAGCACAGCCAAGGCTCGCCGTGCGTGCAGTGCCAGCAGCTGTCGCACGGCACCGCCCAGTTGAGGACGACGTGCTGCCCGACCTCGACGTCCGCCGTCGCACCGACCTCCGTCACCACCCCCGACGCCTCGTGACCGAGCACCAGCGGGTACGACGGCCGCAGCGTCCCGTTGACCATCGACAGGTCCGAGTGGCACACGCCCACGCCGGCGATGCGCACCCGCACGTCGTCGTCGCCGAGAGCCCGGAGCGTCACGTCTCGGACCTCCAGCTCGCCGGGCCCGGTCGCCACCAGCGCGCGGGTCACGGTGTCGCCTCGAGCTTCGGCATCGTCGCAGTCTTCCAGGCGCTTCGACGACCCGGCGACCAGGCCCGGACGACACGGCCGAGCACGGGTTCTTCACCCCAGGGGGTGACTCTGCGACGATCCGAGCAGGACTACTCCGGCGAAAGGCAGGACAGGTCATGCACCCTCTCCCCCAGCGACTCGCGGCCGAGGCATTCGGGACGTTCTGGCTGGTCTTCGGCGGCTGCGGCGCAGCCATCTTCGCCGGCGGTGACATCGGCTTCTACGGCGTCGCCCTGGCCTTCGGCCTGACCGTGGTCACGATGGCGTACGCCGTCGGTCACGTGTCGGGCGGACACTTCAACCCGGCCATCACCATCGGTCTGGCCATGGGCAAGCGGTTCGACTGGAAGGACGTGCCGTCGTACGTCGTGACCCAGGTCGCCGCCGCGGTCGCCGCGGCGCTCAGCCTCTGGATCCTGGCCCACGGGCGTCCGGGCTTCGACTCGACCGACACCGGCTTCGCCAGCAACGGCTACGGCGCCGACCACTCACCCGGCGGCTACGCCTGGTGGGCCGTGCTCCTCGCCGAGGTCGTGCTGACGGCGTTCTTCCTCTACGTGATCTACGGGGTCACCGACACGCGCGCGCCGAAGGGCTTCGCGCCGCTCGCGATCGGCCTCACCCTGACCCTGATCCACCTGATCAGCATCCCGATCGACAACACCTCGGTGAACCCGGCCCGCTCGATCGGTCCGGCGCTGTTCGCCGGAGGCGACGCGATCGTCCAACTGTGGGTGTTCATCCTGGCGCCGATCGCGGGTGGGCTCATCGCGGGCGCGACGTACGCCCGCCTCTTCGGCACCGGCGACGAGGCAGCGCCACTGGAGGTCGCGACCGAGGGCTGACCCGGAGGTCGCCGAGCCGACCCGTCAGGCGAGGAAGTGGAGCGGCTGCTCCAGGAACTTCGCCAGGTGGGTCAGCCACAGGCCCGCGGTCGATGCCTCGATGCGGTCCGCGTCGCAGGACAGCGTGATCGTCAGAGTCCGGCCCGGCACGACAGCGCCGTCCTCGATCACGGCTTGGTCGCGCACGCCGCCGATGGCGAGCACGGCCGGGTGGTTCGCCGTGGCGTCGAGCGATGCCTCGCCGGCCCGGAATGCGCCGAGGTCGACGACGGTCACGGTCGCGGGCTGCAGCTCACCGCTCGCCACTCGACCGTCGCGCAGCCGGGCGTCGAGCGCCCGCAGCGTGGTCGACACCGAGCTGGCCGACATCAGTCCCGCCACGTGTACGACGGGAGCGATGGTCCCCGCCTCGGTCCACCGCTGGACGGCGACGTCGGTGACCGACGGCGTGTCCGGCAGCAGCGGCACCCTGCGTGTCGTCATCGCGACTGCCTTCACGACGAGAGCCGTCAACGACACACCCTCGACGGTGTTCACCACCGTGACGAGCGCGTCGGCGCGGACCTCTTCTCGCAGTCGCACCTGACGGACCGCCGAGGTCGGAGGCGGCGCCTCCTGCTCGGCGGGTGCGGCGCTCGCCTCCGCGCGCTGGTCGTCCGCAGCACGCATGGCCGGCTCGGTGGCTCCCACCTCGGGGATCGGCGCGGACGCTGCCTCGATGAGGGGGGTGACGCCGAGGGTGGCCGCTGGCGGGATGTCGGGACCGACCGTCGTGGGCGGGTCGACATCGGGCACGGGCCCGGTCGTCTCAGCCGGCTCGTGAGGTGGCCACGAGGTCCGACGTAGGACGTCGTGGGGCACGGCACGGAGGTGGACGTCGGGGTCGGTGACACCGGCGGCGACGGCCAGACCGAGCTGGGCCATCAGCTGCTCGACGTCGTCGACGAACTCGCCGGGAGCGCCGAGCACGGCGAGTGGACTGCCGGGCAGGACCTCCTGGCCAGGAGCCACGAGCGACTTGATCAGCACCCCGGGCTCGGAGACCTCGATGCTCAACAGCGACGACGCGGTCTCGACGGTGGCGATGCTCTGGGCGCCACCGAAGTCCGCCGACTCGTCGACCAACCACGCCGTCAGCGTGGCAGCCGATGCGTCGTCGGCTACATCTGGCATGCGCAACACCCGCGCCACGGCGTCCCCCCAAGGACTGTCCCACGGGGGCACCCGTCCGGCTGCCCCCCGCAGCGAGGTCCCGGGCCCTCGTCGACAGTCGCAACGTATCCCACGCGGCTACCCCGAGCCACCCACCAGCGAGGTATTGACACCACGTGTCGCGACGTTCTTTGGTCCCGACCATCCCTAGCCTGATCCGGACCCCCGGACCCTTGGCTCAGCCGGGTCAGGAAGTCCAGGGGAAGGTCACGAGGAGAGGTCGATGCCGGACGATCCGAAGCTCCGTCACGTGTGTGTGCTGATCCGCGACGGACGCGTGCTCACCGACGACGAGGGCCGGCTGCCGTCGTACGTCGGCGACGAGCTGTGGGGTGATCTGGCCCGCCGGTCCGGCGTCTGTGGCGACCCCGCAGCCGTCCTGGTCGCACCGCAGGTCGAAGCCGGCCCCTCGACGCTGCTGAGCGTCTTCGGCTCACGCGCCGAGACCGCCGTCGACGGGACCTGGCGGTCGCTGAGCGAGGTCGTCGAGGACGATCCTGCCGTGCTCACCTCGCTGCGCGAGATCGCGGCGGTGGTCGACGGTGTCGTCGACCCGCCCGCTCGACGACCGGCGTGGTTCCGCGCCGGTTGGTACGACGACGTGGACGCCTGGGTCGATCGCGAGCTCGCTGCGCGCGGACGCACGCGCGCCGGTGCCACGGTCCCGGTGAAGGTGTGGAGCATCTCGGCGGTGCTCCGGATCCCGTGTGACCCGGAGCCGGTCTGGTTCAAGGCCTCGTGCCCGTACTTCCACGCCGAGCCGGCGCTGACCCAGCTGGTCGTCGACATGCTGCCCGAGCACGCGCCACCCGTCATCGCCACCGACGTCGAGCGCGCGTGGCTGCTGATGGATGACATGGCCGGAGCCGACGAGGATCACGAGGACGCGGCGCCGTCGGGGCTCGGGCTCGCGGCCGCCCGCATCGCGGCGACACTCCAGCTTCGGGCTCTCGACCATCTCGGCGAGATCGAGGCGGCCGGCGTACCCCTCCGCGGACTCGCCGAGACACTGCGCGGCTTCGACGAGGTCCTCGCCGGCAGCATCGAGCTCGGCGAGCTGACCCCCGAAGAGCTCGCGGCCGCTCGTGGCCGCCGTGACGCGGTCCACGCCGTCTTCGACGAGCTCGCCGCCCTCGGAGTTCCCGAGACGCTGATCCACGGCGACCTGCATCCCGGCAACGTCGCGCACCACCACGACGCGCTGATGTTCTACGACTGGAGCGATGCCACGGTGGCGCACCCGTTCCTCGACGTGGTCCACCTGCTGCGATCGATCCCCGAGGACGAGCGCGACGCAGCGCGTGAGGCGTACGCCGACCTCTGGCGCGCGGCGTACCCCGACATCGACGTCGCCCGGGGGCTCGAGCTGGCCGCCCCGGTCAACGCGGTCTTCCAGATGGTCACCTACGAGCAGATCTGTCGCACGCTCGAGGACGCGTCGTACTGGGAGCTGAGCGGCGTCATCGCCCGCTTCCTGCGCAACCTACCGGGCCGCTTCCCTCCTGCCGGTGGTTGAGGAGGCGCGCTGGCGCCATCTCGAAACCACCGGCAGGATCAGCTCGTGGCGTCAGGACCAGCCCAGGACGAGGTACGCCGGCTGCTCGGCCGGATCGAGGAGATCGACCCGCTGATCCGGTCGGTCAACGCGGTCAACTCGCACGCGCTCGCAGAGGCGGAGGTGCTCGACCGCGAGACGGACGAGGGTCACCGTCGGTCGCCGCTGCACGGTCGCGCGGTCCTGGTCAAGGACAACATCGACACCGCAGGACTGGCGTCCACGGCAGGGTCGCTGGCGCTGGCCGACGTGCCGCCGGACCACGACGCACCCTTGGTACGCCGGCTGCGCGAGGCCGGGATGGTCGTGCTCGGGAAGACCAACCTCAGCGAGTGGGCGAACATCCGCTCCACCCACTCGACGTCGGGATGGAGCGCGCACGGCGGCCTGACCCGCAACCCGTACGCCCTCAACCGCACGGCCTGGGGGTCGAGCTCGGGGAGCGGCGCCGCGGTGGCGGCGCGGCTGGCGGAGTTCGCCGTGGGCACCGAGACCAACGGCTCGATCACCGCACCCGCGGCCGCCAACGGACTCGTCGGGCTCAAGCCGACGGTCGGCCGGGTGCCGACCGAGGGCGTCGTGCCGATCTCCTGGTCCCAGGACTCACCGGGACCGATGGCGCTGACCGTCGCCGACACGGCAGCCCTGCTCGACGTGATGGCCGGCACGAGCACGGCCGACGAGCTCGACCGGACCGTGCGCGGCCTGCGGGTCGGCGTACCCCGCGACCTGTGGGGGTACAGCCCGGCCGCGGACGCCGCCTGCGAGCGAGCGCTCGCCCTGCTCGACCGGGCCGGCGTGCACGTCATCGACGATCTCGCCCTGCCGTCGCTGAAGGACCTGGACGACGAGGTCGGCCTGACGTTGATGCTCGTGGAGCTCAAGGTGAGCCTCCCGAGATACCTCGCCACGCGTGACACGCCTGTGCGGACCCTGGCCGACGTGATCGCGTTCAACCGCGAGTACGCCGAGCAGGAGCTGCCGTGGTTCGGGCAGGAGCTGTTCGAGCAGGCCGAGGAGACCGAGGGCGTCGCGTCGGCGGCGTACCTCGAGGCGGTCGACGCGTGCACGGCCGCGGGCATCGCCGAGCTCGACCGCACCCTCGGCGAGCACGACCTCGATGCCCTGATCGCTCCGGCGACGGGACCTGCACCGCCCATCGACCTCGTGAACGGCGACCACGGTGGTGGCAGCGCGAGCGACTCGAGCGCTCTCGCCGGTGCGCCGATCCTCACCGTGCCCCTGGAGCTGGCGCACGGGCTGCCCGTGGCGGCCTCGCTCTGGGGCGCACGGACGACCGAGTCGACGCTGCTCCAGCTCGGGCGGGCGCTCGAGGCGGGACGCAACGCGACCACCGGACCGCTGCCGGAGCCGACGTTCGTGGAATGGGTGTGAGCCTCGCCGGGTTACGCCTGGTATGGCTGAACGTTCAACTTCCGAGATCCTGTCCGTCCTGCGCTCCACTCACCAACGCTTCGTCAGCGCACTCGACCCGCTCGGCGAGGAGGACCTGACCGCCCCGTCGTACGACGACGGCTGGTCGCTGGCGCAGGTGGCCTCGCACCTCGGGTCGGGGACGGAGATCTTCCGCCAGCACCTGGACGCGGGCGCGAGGGGCGAGCCGGCGCGCGACGGGATCAACGAGGCGATCTGGGACGCCTGGAACGCCCGCACCCCGGCCGCACAGGTGCGGGACGCGATCACGACGATCGCCGAGTTCCTCGATGCGGCCGACGCGCTGCCGGAGGAGACGAGGGACAGCTGGCGGTTGTCGCTGTTCGGGATGGACCTCGACCTGACCGGCTTCCTCGCGATGCGTCTCAGCGAGCACGCCCTGCACACGTGGGACATCACGGTGGCCCTCGACCCGTCGTCGACGCTGGCGGACGAGGCAGCCACGATCGTGGCCGACAACCTGCCGGCCGTCGCCGGCTGGGCCGCCAAGCCGACCGACGAGCAGCAGTCCGTCGAGGTCCGGACCTCCTCGCCCGAGCTCGCCTTCCACCTCGACCTGGGACCGAACGGCGCCTCCCTCACCCCGTCGTCGGACGACACGTCCGCGCCCGCGCTGAGCCTGCCGACCGAGGCGTTCGTGCGGTTGGTCTACGGGCGTCTCGACCCCGACCACACGCCGTCCTCGGTGTCCGCGTCGGGCGTGGACCTGGACCAGCTGCGGACGGTGTTCCCCGGGCTCTGAGTCGGGGCGCCTGTCACTAACTGGCATACAGACGACACATTCCGGCTCGGGAAATGCCGGTCTGTATGCCAGTTAGTTCTCGGCCAACCGCTCGCGCAGTCCGGCGGCGAGGCCGGCGATGGTCGAAGCGTCGAGGAGCTCACCCGCGCTGCCGGCGAGCCACTTCCGCTTGACCGGGGCGAGGCGGAGGCGGAGCTGGACGTGGGTGGCGGCGTTCCCGTCGTACGCCGTGAGCACGATCGCCCAGGAGCCGAAGGTGCGGCCGCGTTGCGTGGTGTGCACGAGCGCGTGTGGTGGCTCGAGGATCGCGACCTCGAAGGTCTCGCGCTTGCCACCCCAGTCGGGGATCACCGACCCCACGCGCAGCTGCTGGAACGTCGGCTCGATCCGGCGCAGGGCCCGCCGAGACGCCGGCAGGAAGCGCTCGACGCTCCGCGGCAAGTACCACCCGGCTCGCTTCTTGCCGAGCTGGACGAACCACGGCCAGACCTGGTCGGGCGACGCCGCGAGGTCGAAGGCGCGGTCCATGACGACGTCCGGGTGCGGGACGAGGTCATCACCGGGGAGAGTGCGGGCAGTGTCCTCGAGCGAGGGCTCGACCGACTCGAACATCCCACCTCCCGTCCCGTCGTACCGTCACACGCGCCACAGACGCACCGCCCTGAGGGCACTCCTCTCGCTTGTCGGGGGTTGCAACCCCTGACAAGCGCGGCGATCCCCGGCCCACCGGGTATCGCAGCGGAAGGCGCCCTAGGCAGCCTTGGCCAAGGAGCGGCGCTGCTCCTGGAGCATCCGTGCCTGGAGCGCCCGGCGGACCTTCGGGCCACCCGTGGTCATCTGGTAGAGGCGCTTGAGCTGGCCGGGCAGGTTGCGGGCGTTGGTCTGGTCGAGCCAGCCGTTGGGCAGCGACAGGCGCACCACCTTGTGCCAGGCGGAGTAGACCTGCTGCGGCAACGGGCGGGCACAGTAGTCGAGGCCGTTGCGCTCGAAGAGGTCCTGCACCTTCGGCGCGATCTCGGCGTAGCGGTTGGACGGCAGGTCGGGGAAGAGGTGGTGCTCGATCTGGTGGCTGAGGTTGCCGGTCATGATGTGCATCAGCTTGGAGCCCGAGATGTTGGCCGAGCCGAGCATCTGGCGGACGTACCACTCGGGCTTGGTCTCACCCTCGATCGAGCGCTTCTCGAAGGTCTGCACGCCCTCGGGGAAGTGGCCGCACATGATCACCGAGTGCGACCACAGGTTGCGCACGGTGTTGGCGGTGAAGTTGGCGAGCAGGGTGGGGATGAACGAGCCGGTCACCATCGACGCGGTGGGGTGGACGACGTAGTCCTTGGTCACCTGGCGGCGGATCTTCGACACCACGGCCTTGAACTCGCGCTGGAACTTCGGGTCCTTGGTCGTGCCGTGGGCGATCCGGCCCCGCAGCTCGACGTCGTACGCCGCGATGCCGTACTCGAAGAACAGCGCGTTCACGAAGTTCCAGAGCGGCTGCCCGAGGTGCATCGGGGACCAGGGCTGGTCCTCGTCGACGCGCATGATGCCGTAGCCGAGGTCGTTGTCCTTGCCGATGACGTTGGTGAAGTTGTGGTGGAGCTCGTTGTGCGCGTGCTTCCACTGGTCGGCAGGTGTGGCGGAGTCCCACTCCCAGGTGGTCGAGTGGATCTTCGGGTCGCGCATCCAGTCCCATTGTCCGTGCAGGATGTTGTGCCCGATCTCCATGTTCTCCAGGATCTTGGCGATGGACAGGCCGGCAGTGCCGACCACCCAGGCGGGCGGGAACAGCGAGGCGAGCAGGACGACACGACTCCCCAGCTCGATCGAGCGCTGGGTCTTGATCACGCGGCGGATGTAGCGCGCGTCGCGCTCGCCGCGGGTGTCGATGACCGACGCGCGGATCGCGTCGAGCTCCTTGGCCATCAGCTCGAGGTCTTCGGTGCTCAAATGGGCGATCGGGTTGACCTGGCCCATGGTGGGCTTCTTCTGGATCGTGGTCATCTCGTCTCCTTCGTGGTCCCTGGCGATCGGTTCAGTGATCGAGGTGGCACGGCCCGGCGGCCGCGTTGATGCAGGTCTGGATTCGGACGCCGCCCGACCCGGTCTCTCCGGCGACGGCGGTGGTGAGCTCCCCGGTGCGCAGGTCGCGGACGACGCCCTCGCGCATGGGCAGCACGCACTGGTAGCAGATGCCCATCCGGCACCCGCTCGGCATCAGGACTCCGGCGTCCTCGGCCTGCTCGAGGATCGGGCGGCCGCCGTCGCAGTCGACGGTGACGCCGGCCTGGTCGAACGTGACCGAGCCGCCCTCACCGGCAACGACGGTCGACACCTTGAACTGCTCGGTGAAGAGCGGCAGCCCGCGCTCGTCGTGGTGGGTGGTGATCGCGTCGAGCAGCCCGCCCGGACCGCAGGCGAACGTCGTGCGCTCGGCGAGGTCGGGCACGATCGCGTCGAGGTGATCGAGGTCGAGGATGCCGTGCTCGTCGTCGTACCGCGCGACGAGCCGGATGGCGCCGGCGGTCTCGAGCCGGCGCAGGTCGTCGAGGAAGATCGACTCCGGCTCGCTGGGCGCCACGTGCAGCACGACGATGTCGTACGGCGCGGAGCGAGGCAGGCGCAGCACGCCGCTGTCGGTCGAGGGGTAGAGGTTGCGCAGCATCCCGATCACCGGGGTGATGCCGGAGCCGGCGGTGATGAACAGGAGCTTGCGCGGGCCGGTGACGGGCAGCACGAACTCACCGGTGGCCTGCTCGAGGTGGAGCAGCGTGCCCGGTCGCGTGTGGCGCACGAGGTAAGGGCTCACGTGCCCGTCGGGCACGGCCTTGACCGTGATCGAGATGCGGCCGTCGGCGCGCGGGCCGTGGGTCAGCGAGTAGGCACGCCAGCAGCGCACGCCGTCGACGTCCACGCCGATCCGGACGTACTGACCGGGGACGTGCCCGGTGAAGTCGGCACCCGGCCGGATCACCAGGGTGGCGGCGTCGTTGGTCTCCGGGTGGACCGACTCGACACGGCCGCGCAGCTCGGCCCCGGCTCGCAGCGGGGCGAAGAGATCGAGGAAGTCGGCCGGGACCAGCGGGGTCGTCGCCGCCTCCGCGACTTTGAGAGCGCGGTCGCGCCAGGTACGCGTGGGCGCAAAGCTCGTGCTCATATCCCCCAGCATGTCGTCAGAACCTGATGCGTTCCTGACCGACACACGTGAATCGAGAGGGGTGTTTTTGTTCTTTTCGAACAAGTCCGGCACAATCTAGGCCTATGAGCGTGCCCGAAGTCCGTCCGACCCGGATCACGCTCGATCCACGGCTGCTCGACCTGCTCCGGCGACGCCTCCCGGAAGTCGCGACCCACACGATCGAGGCGGTCACCGACGAGGTCCCGTCGTACGCCGGGGCGTTCGGCGGGCCGATGGTCGAGAACGTCGAGAACGCCGTCCAGATGGCGCTGGCGGGATTCCTCCGGCTGGCGGCTCGAGGCCGGGTGGGCGACCAGGCGCAGCCCCTGTCGCCGGCGCTCGAGGGCGCGTACGCGTTGGGGCGCGGCGAGGCCCGGAGCGGCCGGAGCGCCGACGCGTTGCTGTCGGCGTACCGCGTGGGCGCGCGCGTCGCCTGGCGCGAGCTGGCCGAGACCGCGGTCGACGCCGGGGTCCCGGCCGACATGCTGGCGGACTTCGCCGAGCTCGTGTTCGCCTACATCGACGAGCTCTCGGCCGCGTCGGTGGCCGGTCATGCCGACGAGCTCGAGACCAGTGGCCGGGTGCGCCAGGGCTACCTCGACCGCCTCGCCTTCGGCATCCTGCGCGGCGACCCGGCCGATGCGCTCGTGGCCGCAGCCGAGCGTGCCGACTGGACGCCGCCGAAGACCCTGACGGTCGTCATCCTGCCGAGCGCCCAGGTGCGTCCGGTCCAGGGACTCCTCGACCTGCGCACGCTCAGCGCCCTCGGTGAGCCGGCGAGCCTGCCGGACGAGATGGGGGTCCTGCTGGTTCCCGACGTCGGCGGCCGGGCGCGCACCAGGCTGATGCGGACGCTGACCGGTCGCGCAGCCGTGGCGGGTCCGGCACGCCCGTGGCTCAACGCCGTCGCGTCGTACTCCAGGGCGTTGCGCGCGCTCGACCTTCGCGAGGAGGACGCGACGTACGACACCGAGGAGCACCTCGCCGACCTGGTCCTCGCCGCAGACCGCGAGGCCGTCGCCGACCTGCGGGCGCAGGTGCTCGCACCCTTGGCGGACCTGCGACCGGCGACCCAGCAGAAGCTGGCCGAGACGCTCCGCACCTGGCTGCTGCACCAAGGGCGTCGCGACGACGTCGCGGCTGCGCTGTTCGTGCACCCGCAGACAGTCCGCTATCGCATGGGCCAGCTCCGCGAGCTGTACGGCGACCGGCTGGACGATCCCTCGACGATTCGCGACCTCACCCTCGCCCTCGCCTGAAGCCCGTCGCAGGGAGCGGCGCAGCGAGTTCGCTCGCAAGCCGGACTCATCTCACCACGCCGAGAACGCCGTCTCCCCGGCGACCAGGGTCACTGCCACCGGCATCGGCGCGGAGGGTGCGCCCCGCCTGCGCGGTGTCGGCGTGGTCGGCCAGCGGGTCGGCGTCGAGGAGCACGAGGTCGGCCGGCATCCCGGCGTGGACGCTGCCGCGGCCGTCGACGCTCGCGGCCAGCGCCTCGCGCGGGCCGAGCGCCTGCTCGGCGTGCCAGGCCGGCCGTTCGTCGGCGCTGCGGTGGACCGCGGCGGCGATCGCGAGCCACGGGTCGAGCGGCGAGACCGGCGCGTCGGAGCCGAGGGCCAGCTCGACGCCCGCGTCGAGCATCCAGCGCAGGGCGAAGCAGCGCTCGGCCCGATCCGGCCACAGCTCCTCGGTGACGTCGCGATCGTCGAGGAGATGAGCGGGCTGCACGCTCGCACGCAGGTCGAGCCGCGCCATCGTGGTGACGGCCTCCCGACGCACCAGCTGCGCGTGCTCGATCGAGCCGCGCGCGCCGGTGACGTCGTACGCCGCCAGGGCCTCCTGGAGCGCACGGTCACCGATCGCGTGGGTCGCGACCTCGAGCCCGTGTGCGTGGGCACGCTCGAGGAGTCCGGCGAGCTCGGCAGTCGTCTGGTTCGGGGCACCGACGCCCGACCCGTCGGCGTACTCCTCGCAGCACCAGGCCGTGCGGGTGTTCAGCGAGCCGTCGCTGATGATCTTGAGCGGACCCATCGTGACCAGGTCCGAGGAGCCGGGGAGCCGGTCCCCGGTGCGGAGCCCGGCGCCGATGATCTGGTCGAGCCCGTCGGCGTACGTCGAGACCCGCACCCGGACCGGGGTCTCACGCGGCTCCCAGTCGGCGGGCAGCTGACCACGCTCGAGATCCACGAGGCCCGTGATGCCGAGGGCCGCCGCGGCGTCGAGGGTACGGCGGTAGGCCGCGGGTGAGAGATCGGGCTCGACCACCAGGTCGATGCGGGTGTGGGCGTCGTACCACTCGTTCTCGAGGACCAGCCCGTCGCGCAGCGGCAGGCCGAGCCGCTCCAGCGCGCGGCTGTTGAGCCAGGCATGGTGAGCGTCGCCGGCGATGAGCACGACCGGGACGTCCGGCGCGACCGCATCGAGCATGGCCACCGTCGGATCGCTCGCCCAGGTGCCGAGGCGGTGGCCGTAGCCGACGAGCGCGCCCGGGTGCTCGGCGAGATGGTCACCGACGCGGGCGACGACGTGCTCGGGCGACTCCGAGCCGGACAGGTCGAGCCGCTGCCCGCTCGCGGTCCACTGGGCGAGGTGGACGTGGTGGTCCCAGAGACCGGGGATCAACCAGCGGCCGTCCCCGTCGAGCTCCTCGATCCCGAGTGGGCGCTCCAACCCGTGCCCGATGTTCTGCACCGCGCCCTGCTCCACCACGACATCCACGGGCCCGGCCCACCCCGGCCCCCGCCCGAGCTCGACGATCCGGACGTTGCGGAGCACGAAGTCGGCCACGCGCACACGTTAGTAGCGGGTGTGGGGACTATCCGTCTCAGGCCGGGTCGAGCGCCGGGATGGCGTGCTGGAAGCGGAAGAGGTTCGCGGGGTCGTACGTCGCCTTGGCGCGCTGCAGGCGCTCGTAGGTCTGGGTCGGCCAGGCGCGGGCGCGGTCGGCGGCGTCTCCCGGGACGCCGTGGAAGTTGACCATCGTGCCTCCGGTGGACCACGGCGCCACGGCCGCCAGCAGGCTCGCGATCGCACCCGGCACCGCGTCCGCGACCGGAGGCATCAACGCCCCCACCCCGAACAACGTGTACGCCGCGTCGCGGCCGCCGACCGCGTCGTCGCGCTCGCGCGCGAGGGCGCCGCCCATCAGCCGCATCTCGACCAGGAGCAGCGGGCACTGCGCGTCGGGGCCGGCCTGCTCCAGGATCGCGGCGATCGTGTCGGGGCCGAGCTCGCGCAGCACCAGGCCGCCCTCCTCGTAGGGCACCGGGTTCTCGGGATCCATGTGGATGCGGTCGAGCTCGACGTAGGGCATGCGCCCGACCATGTCGATCATCGGCGGCGCGACCTCGCGCATCGGGGCGAGCAGCCGCTCGCCGTCGGCGTCCGAGCCGACGTAGCCGACGCGCAGGTGCACGGTGAACTGGCCGCGCAGAGGCTCGGGGATCTCCGGCAGCGGTGGCAGCCGGAGGAGGCTGATCGAGGTGCAGAAGTCGTCCGGGAGCGTCTTCGTCCACTCGACGAACGCCGGCAGCAGGGTCGGTGCCAGCGCACCCGGCCAGAACATGGCGCCGCCGTACAGGTCGGGGATGTCGAGCAGGTCGATCTCCATCGCGGTGACGATGCCGAGGTTGCCCTTGCCGCCGCGCAGCGCCCAGTCGAGCTCGGACCCGTCGCCGGTCTCGACATGATGGAGTCGGCCGTCACCGGTGACGACGTCGAAGCTGCGGACGTGGTCGGAGCTGAAGCCGTAGGCACGCCCCAGCAGTGGCAGCCCGCCGCCCAGGGTGTAGCCGACGACACCGACGTCGGACGTCGACCCGCACAGACCGGCGAGGCCGTGCTCGGCCCCCGCGTCGATGACCCTGCGCCACTTCACGCCCGCGCCCACGCGCGCCGTACGGCCTGCGGGGTCGACGGTCACCTCGTCGAGCGCGCGGGTGCTGATCAGCAGGCCCTCGGTGATCGGCATGGCCGCACCGTGCCCGGTCGCCTGCACGCCGACCGGCAGGTCGTGCTCACCGGCCCAGCGCACCGCGGCAACGACGTCGTCCGCGGATCGCGGGACGATCACGACGTCCGGGGTGTGCTGCCGGGAGAGGTTGAACGCCGCGACCTCCTCGGCGTACCCCTCGTCGGCCGGCCGGAGCACCGCCCCCTCGACACCGTCCACGAGCGCGCTGACATCCATCCCGTCGCCTCCCCTGTCGTCCGAGCCCTCACCCGGACGGGTGAGTCGACGAGGCTAGCCGGACTCCGTGGGGAGATGCACGGGGCTTTCGGCCCCGCTCAGACGTGCCGTCGGGACTGGACGACGCGGAAACGCGAGGCGACGTACGCGCCGTCGGTGTACGACGCGTTGGCGGCCGGGTTGGCACCGGTGCCGTGGAAGTCGGAGTACGCCGCGGACTGGTTCACGAAGACTCCGCCCAGGAGGTTCTCGCTGAGGGCGACACCGGCGTCCAGGGCGGCGTCACGCATCTGATCGATCACCGCGTCGGAGGTCGCGTAGACCGACGCCGTCATCGCGCCGCGTCGCTGCACCGTGTCGCGGAAGAGGTCGATCGACTCGTCCGTGCCCGAGGTCGCGATCAGGTACGCGACCGGCCCGAAGCACTCGGTCTCGTAGACGTCGGAGTCGGCGGCGGTCAGCCCGATGATGGTCGGCGTCCGCACCGTCGCGTCGGCGTACGCCGGGTGGGTCACGGTCCGCGAGGCGACGTAGACCTCGCCCGTCGACCCGGCTGACTCCAGCCGCGCGAGCACGCCCTCGTTGACGACGCCACCGAGCAGCTCGACCGCGCGGGCGTCGTCACCGAGGAGCTTGTCGAACGCCGCGCCGATGCCGGCGGCGACCTCGGCGGGCGACTTGCGTCCCTCGTCGGTGTCGACACCTTCCGCCGGCAGGTAGACGTTCTGTGGGGCCGTGCACATCTGGCCGGTGTAGAGCGCGAAGGAGAACGCGAGGTTCTGGCACATCGCCCCGAATGACGACGTCGAGTCGATGACGACCGTGTTGACCCCGGCCTTCTCGGTGAACACCACGGCCTGCGTCGCGTTCTTCTCCAGCCAGTCGCCGAAGGCGTTGCCGCCGGTGTAGTCGATCAGCTTGACCTCGGGGCGAAGCGCCAGCGACGCCGCGAGCTTGTCGGTCGGGTCCTCGGCCGCGAGCGTCACGAGGTGGGGGTCGAAGCCCGCCTCGCCGAGCACCTCCTGGCACACCTGCACGGTGATCGCGAGCGGCAGCACCGCGGACGGGTGCGGCTTCACGATGACCGGGTTGCCGGTGACCAGCGACGCGAAGAGGCCTGGCCAGGAGTTCCACGTCGGGAAGGTGTTGCAGCCGATCACCAGCGCCACACCCCGCGGAACGACGGTGAACGTCTTCTCCATCGTCAGCGGTACCTTGCCCGGCTTCTCCCAGACCGCCGTGCGGGGCGTCCGGGTCATCTCGACGTACGCGTAGGCGATCGCCTCGAGGGCGCGGTCGAGCGCGTGCGCGCCGCCGGCCTGGAACGCCATCACGAACGCCTGCCCGCTGGTGTGCTGGACCGCGTTCGCGAGCTCGAAGACGCGCGCGTGCAGTCGCTCCAGGATCTCGACGCAGACACCGACGCGGCGCCTCGGGTCCGGCGTCGCGCCAGGCCTTCATCCCGGCCGAGGCGGCGCCGACGAGGACGTCCATGTCGTGCGCGCGCGGGTAGCCGACCCCGAGGTCGAAGCCGTACGGCGACCGCTCGGTGCTCACGGTGCCCTCACTGCCCGGCGTGTCCACCGGGAACGCCTGCACCGAGCCAGGCCTCGAACGCCGCCTTCCCCTCTCCGGCGGCGGTCTCGCCGTACACGCGGGGCGACGGGGACTCGTCGTACGCCGAGTAGTACTCCCGCGAGGCGCTGGCGGCCACCGCGGCATCGAGCTTCTCGCGGTGCTTGTCGAAGTACGGCGTCGTCATACGGCCAGCCTGTCCGGTGTGACACCCCCACGCAAACGCGCGCCCCGACCGTGACATCGAGGTGGTTCCGAGACGGTCGCGGAGCGACCTCCACACCCGGAGGGCCGATGGTCGAGGAAGGCGCCCTGGCGCCTGTCTCGAAACCACCCTGTGACATCTCCCAGGTAGGTTCCTTCGCATGAGCAGCCGGGGACTGTTGGTCGCGCTGCTCTGCGGCGTGCTCGGCCTCGGCCTCGGGATGATCGCGGCGTACGCCGCCCAGCCGGCGACGTCGACGGGCGGCACCGCCAACCCCATCTCCGCGGTCTCACCGAGCGTGCCGATCGACGAGCCCCCACCACCGCCGAAGACGGAAGACGACATCGCCTACCCGTCCCTGAGTCCCGACCTCAACCTGCCGCTGCCCGACCGCACGATCGGCAACGACCTCGCCACCTGGACCTACCACGTGCCAGAGGGATGGGTGCCGTCCGCCGTGTGCACCGTGATCGGCGAGTGTCCTCCGCCGATGCAGGAGAACGATCGGCTCGGCCCGGCCGAGGCGGCCCGGCAGCCCGAGGTCAGGTTCCGTCCACCCGACGAACCGCTCGAAGGCGGCTACAGCCTGCGGGTGAAGGCCCTGGACAACACCCAGCAGTTCGACACCGAGCAGATGGTGGCCACCAAGATCGTCGGCTTCAAGGCCTACGACCACTTCCGTCTGCTTCGACAGACGCGGTCTGCGGCGTACTTCACCTACATCGACGGCAACGACCACCTTCGCTACAACTACTTCCAGTGGTTCGCGGCGCCGGGCTCCACCACCGCGACGCTCGAGATGTCGGTCGCCGGGCGCAAGCAGGACGTGCCGGGTCTCAAGGCGCTCTTCAACCGCTTCGCCGACAACGTGCTCGGCACGAGCCAGCCCTACCAGCCGGCCAAGGGCAAGAAGGGCCAGGGACAGGGCTAGCCCAGAGACCCGTGGGTCTGCACCGAGGCGAGCACGTCCTGGGCGGTACTCACGTCGTCGCTGCGCACCTGCACCCACAGCAGCCGGCTGGCGCTGACCTGCACGGCGTGTTCGATGATGACCCCTCCGCCGGAGCATCCCGTCCAGATCGCACTCAGCGACGGGTCGCCCCTGGTGCCGGCCCGCTGAGTCCCCGGCGTGCTGCACAACGGATGCCGAGGCAGCTTCTTCGGCAGTGCCCGCTCGGGCAGGAGACCGACGAAGACACCCTGCCCCGACGCCCGCCAGTCGGGGCGGTCGCCGATCGCCAGCGCCGACTGGCTGAAGGTCGGCGAGTCGGGGGGCCGCCACCCGTCGAGCGACACGTCTCGGGCCCACGAGCTGGGCACGGTCACCGACAGCGTCCCGTCCGCGTCGGTGAACGTCCGGGTGTCGTGGGTGCCGCGCCAGCCCAGCGAACCCGCCGACACCGCCGGCGACGAGCAGCACGAGCCCCAGCACGGCGGCGGGCCACCAGCGGCGGTGTTTCTTCCTGGGCGCGAGCGGCTCCGGCAGCTCGTCGGGCGTCGGCACCAGGGACGGGCGGTTGCCGGGCTGGGTGAGCTCCGGGTCGACCGGAAGCCAGCGTGCCGGCAGCGCCCCCATCCCGGAGTCGCCCAGGGCGCGGCGGAGGGCGTCGACGAAGGCGGGAACGTCGGGATAGCGGTCGTCGCGGTCGGGCGCCAGCCCCTTGCGGACGACCTCGTCGACGGCCGTCGCGAACGGTCGCTCCTCGGTCGCCAGTGGCGGGGGCGGAGGCGGCTCCGCCGCGGCGGACAGCGAGCTGTGGGAGTACGCCGGCCGGCCGCTGAGCAGCAGGAACGCCAGGGCCGCGAGCGAGAACTGGTCGGCGCGAGCGTCGAGGTGCTCGCCCTGCGCCTGCTCGGGGGCGACGTACGACGGGGTGCCGGCGATCATCGTGAGCCGCGACGAGACGTCGAGCGCCTTGCCGAGCCCGAGGTCGCCGACCATCGCCCGGACGAGCGTGCCGTCGTGCTCGGGGTCGACCGTGCGGAACAGCACGTTGGCCGGCTTGACGTCGCGGTGCAGGACGCCGCGCTGGTGCAGGGCGTGGAGCCCTTCCCCGATCTGCCGGACGACCTCCCCGGCCTGCGGGACCGTGAGCCCGTCGGCCTCGAGCCGGTCGGCGAGGGTGCCCTGGTCGGCGTACGACATCACGAGGTAGGGCCGGTCGTCGTCGAGCGACCCCGCGTCGTACACCGTGACGACGTGGGGCGACTCCACCTTGCGCAGGTAGCGCCCCTCCTCGAGGAAGCGCTGGCGGACGTGGGAGTCCTCGGTCCAGTTCTCTGCCAGCACCTTGATCGCAACCGGAGAGTCGAGCTGCTCGTCATAAGCAAGCCAGACCGTGGCGAACCCGCCCGAGCCGATACGCCGACGCACGGCGTAGCGACCGAGGCGGGCAGGCATGGACACGCTCGGCATTATGGTGCAGAGACACAACCGCCCCACGAGTGCACCCGGGGGCGACACGGGGACAGAAGGACGGGCATGACCCGAGAGAGAACTCACGCCGGACGACGTCGACGAGCTCGCACGACGCTCGCAGGACGGGCGATCGCGACGCGCTCGAGGCACTGCTGACCGCGGTGCGGCCACGCTGTCTGAACGTGTGCCGGCAGGTCCTGCCGTACACGCCGGACGCCGAGGACGCGTGCCAGGAAGCGCTGATCAACATCTCCAACAAGATCGGCTCCTGGGGCCGGCAGGGGCGCTTCACGACCTGGATGCACGTCGTGGCGGTCAACAGCGCGCGCACGACGTACCGCCGGATGAAGAACCAGGCGATCTCCAGCGACGTCCTGCCGATGGAGAAGCCCGACCCGCGCACCACCAGCGTCATCGCCGGCACCCGGCTCGACCTGCTCGAGGCGATGGAGACGATCGAGCGCGACCACCCGCAGTTCGTCGAGCCGCTGATCCTGCGCGACGTCTACGGGATGTCGTACGACGACATCGCCCAGCAGATCGGTGTGCCGCTGGGCACGATCAAGGCGCAGATCCACCACGGCCGGAAGCTGGCGCGCCCGCTCCTCCGCGGGAACGAATGATGCGGAGGCTCGCGGCCGGGCTGGCGCTCCTCGCGCTGGTGGCCGCGGGTTGCGGATCCGGCTCGGGCGACGACGACCCGTCCGCCGCCGAAGATCGAAGGCCAGGGCGCCGACACCGGCACCACGGCGTACGACGCGGCGTTGAGCGAGCCGCAGGAGGACTCGGTGTACTCGAACGTCGGCGACCCCGGCGTGGACGCACTGCACTACGCCCTCGACCTCACGCTGGGACGACGGGGCTCGGCGGCTGACGGCCAGCGAGACCCTGCTCTTCCGGGCCACGACGTCGGCAGACCACGTCCAGCTCGACCTCGCGCGGCAGCTGTTCGTCCGGCATGTGTGGCTGGACGGGAGGTCGGTGGCGTTCGAGCACCTCACCAAGGACCTCGTCGTCTCCGCGCGGGTGAAGGGCGACACGCGCCACGTCCTGCAGGTCACCTACGACGGTGTGCCCGAGCCGGTGACCGCGCCCACCGACCGCGCGGACTTCTCGACCACCGGCTGGACGGTCGCCGACGACGGCACCGTCTGGACGATGCAGGAGCCGTACGGCGCCTACTCCTGGTACGCGGTCAACGACCAGCCCTCCGACAAGGCGTTCTACGACTTCACGATCCATGCGCCGGCCGGGCAGGTCGGTGTGGCCAACGGGGAGCTCGAGTCACGGACCACCGCCGACGGCCAGACCGTGACCCGTTGGCACCTGCCGGAACCGGCCGCGTCGTACCTGGTCACGATCGCGATCGGGAAGTTCACGCGGACGACGGACACGGGTCCGCACGGCCTGCCCATCAGCTACTGGACGCCGACGGGACGCCCCGACCTCCTGCGCAAGGTCCGCTACGCGCCGGAGGCGGTCGACTACCTCGAGGGGCTCGTGGGTCGGTACCCGTTCCCGACGCTCGGGGTGCTCGTCGTGCCGGCGATCAGCGCGATGGAGACCCAGTCGATGGTCACGCTCGGCGACAGCAAGTACACGCTGTCGCGCGACACGATCGTCCACGAGATCGCCCACCAGTGGTACGGCGACACCGTCACGTGTGCCGACTGGAGCGACCTGTGGATGAACGAGGGGATGGCGACGTACCTCGCCGAGGCGAACTGGACGTCCGAGCACGGGCCGCAGGACCGGGCGGCGATCCTGGGGAAGTGGTCGTCGTTCGCCGGCGGGCTGCGCGCTCAGTACGGCCCGCCCGCCCACTACCGCCCCGGGACCTTCGGCGAGGGGAACGCGTACTACATCCCCGCCCTGATGTGGGACACCATCCGGCAGCGACTCGGCGACGACGAGTTCTGGTCGCTGGCGACGCGGTGGCTGCAGACCCACCGCTTCACCAGCCAGGACCGCGACACCCTGGCCGCGTGGTGGAGCAAGGAGTCCGGTCAGGACCTCACGCCGGTGTTCACCGCCTGGCTCGAGGGCCCACGCGAGCCGACCTGGCGTGCTGAGCCAGCCGTGTAACCACCCCAGATGGTCGTCGAAGGGACCCGTTTCAGGCGTCTCAACAGCGATCTTGGGTGGTTACATGCCGGCGATGCTCAGAACAGCAGGGCGGAGGCGGGGTCCTCGAGGATGCCGGCGACGTCGGCCAGGAAGGTCGAGCCCTTCTCCCCGTCGATGTGACGGTGGTCGAAGCTCAGCGCCAGGGTCGTGACCTGACGTACGACGATCTCGTCGTTCCCTTGTCCTGAGCCTGTCGAAGGGACCACCCACGGCTGCTTCCTGATCGCACCGAAGGCCAGGATCGCCGACTCGCCGGGATTGATGATCGGCGTCCCGCTGTCGACGCCGAAGACGCCCACGTTGGTGATCGTGAACGTGCCCCCGGCCATCTCCGCCGGCTGGGTCTTGCCCGACCGCGCGGTCTCGACCAGCTCCTTGAGCTGCTCGGCGAGCTCGAGGAGCGACAGGCGCTCGGCGTCCTTGATGTTCGGCACGACCAGGCCGCGCGGGGTGGCCGCGGCGATGCCGAGATTCACGTAGGACTTGTAGACGACCTCCTGGGCGGCCTCGTCCCACCACGAGTTGATCTCCGGCGTACGCCGCATCGCGAGCATGATCGCCTGCGCCAGCACCAGCAACGGCGAGACGCGCACGTCGCGGAACTCGCGCCGCGACTTCAGCCGCTCGACGAACTCCATCGTGCGGGTCACGTCGATGGTCACCCACTCCGTCACGTGCGGAGCGGAGAACGCGGACTGGACCATCGCCTGGCCCATCATCTTCCGCACGCCCTTGATCGGCTCGCGCCGCTCGCGCTCACCGGGAGCCGTTGGTTGACGGAAGGCGCTCTGCGCCTGTCTCGAAACCACCGTCGGCATCACCATGAGCCGCTCGCACGTCGTCGCGGGTCACGATCCCGTTCGGACCGGTGCCGCTCAACGACGACAGGTCGACGCCGAGGTCCCTCGCCAGCTTCCGCACCGGGGGCTTCGCCAGGACCCGCACGTTGCCGGGGTCCGCGGGGGCGGCCGACGTCGCGGGCACGGCCGGACCGTCGCTCTCGTCCTCGTCGTCCAGGTCGATCGGCGGGGTCGACCCGGTGGGCTCGAACGCCGCCTGGGTCTGGATCGCCGCGGCGGGCTTGCGCGCGCGCCGCGTGGCGCCGCGGTCGGCCTTCATCCGGCCCACCAGCGACTCGCCCTCGGCAGAGCCGCTCGCGGCGGGGTTGGACAGGTCGATGTCGGTGGACAGGATCTCGCGTGCCTGCTCCTCCGCCCCAGCCCTCTCGGCCATGCCGAGGTAGGGGTCGGACTCGGTCTGCTCGGTCACACCCGTGACCTCGGCCGGCTGCTCGGCCGACTGGTCGGTCGGCTGTCCGGACGTCTCGAGCGGGCCGTCGAGCGCGTCACCGATCGCGATGATCGGAGTCCCGACGGGCACCGTCTCGCCCTCGGGCACCATCAGCGCCTGGACGACGCCCGCGAACGGCGACGGCAGCTCCACCAGCGACTTCGCGGTCTCGATCTCGACCAGGATCTGGTTGATCGTCACGGTGTCGCCGGCCTTGACCTTCCAGGTCACGATCTCGGCCTCGGTGAGGCCCTCGCCCACGTCGGGCAACTTGAACTCGGCCATGTGTCGGCGGTCCTTCCAGGAGGGTCAGAAGTCCAGGGTGCGGTCGACGGCGTCCAGCACCCGGTCGAGGTCGGGCAGGAAGTCCTCCTCGATCCGCGACGGCGGGTACGGCGTGTCGAAGCCACCGACCCGAAGCACCGGTGCCTCCAAAGAGTAGAAGCATTCCTCGGTGATCCGCGCAGCCAGCTCGGCCCCGACGCCGAGGTTGACGTGGGCCTCGTGGGTGACGACGGCGCGGCCGGTCCGGCGTACGGAGTCGAGGACCGGCGTCATGTCGAACGGCGACAGCGTCCGCAGGTCGATGACCTCGAGCGAGCGACCTTCGTTCGAGGCCGCCTCCGCCGCCTTGAGTGCGGTCTTCACGGTCGGGCCGTAGGCGAGCACGGTCACGTCGGTGCCCTGCCTCACGATGCGCGAGCTGAAGAGTGGGGCCGGCGTCGCGGTGTCGTCGAGCTCGGCCTTGTCGGCGTGGTACTGCCGCTTCGGCTCCAGGAAGATCACCGGGTCGGGGTGGGCGATGGCCTGCTGGATCATCCAGTAGCCGTCGACCGGGTTGGAGCAGGCAACCACCTTGAGGCCCGGAGTGTGCGCGAACTGTGCCTCCGGCGACTCGCTGTGGTGCTCGACCGCGCCGATGCCGCCGCCGAACGGGATGCGGATCACCATCGGCAGCGGCGTCTTGCCCTGCGAGCGGTAGCACATCTTCGCGACCTGGCAGACGATCTGGTCGTACGCCGGGTAGACGAAGCCGTCGAACTGGATCTCGACGACCGGCTTGTAGCCCCGCAGCGCCATGCCGACGGCGGTGCCGACGATGCCGGACTCGGCCAGCGGACTGTCGATGACGCGGTCCTCGCCGAAGTCCTTCTGGAGACCGTCGGTGATGCGGAAGACGCCGCCGAGCTTGCCGACGTCCTCGCCCATGAGCAGGACCTTGGGGTCGTCCTCCATGGCCTTGCGCAGACCCATGTTGAGGCCCTTGGCCAAGGTGATCTTCTGAGTCGTGGTCTCGCTCATCAGCGCGCCCCCTCGAAGCTCTCGAGGTACGCCGCGTAGCCCTCGCGCTCGATGCGCAGCTCCTCGGTCTCCTCGGCGTAGACGTGGTCGAACATGCTCATCGGCTGCGGGTCGGGCATCGCCTTGCAGCCCTCGCGCAGGGTGTGGCCGAGGTCGTCGGCCTCGGCGGCGACGGCGTCGAAGAACTCCTGGTCGGCCATGCCGTTGCGTTTGAGGTAGACCTCGACGCGCGCGATCGGGTCCTTCAGCTTCCAGCGCTCGACGTCGTCGGAGAGGCGGTAGCGGGTCGGGTCGTCGGTCGTGGTGTGGGCACCCATCCGATAGGTGTACGCCTCGACCAGGGTCGGGCCTTGTCCCTCGCGAGCGCGCTGCAAGGCCGCCTGGGTCACGGCGTACGTCGCGAGCACGTCGTTGCCGTCGACCCGGACGCCGGGGAAGCCGAAGCCGAGAGCCCGCTGGTAGAGCGGGATGCGGGTCTGGCGCTCGATCGGCTCGGAGATCGCCCACTGGTTGTTCTGGCAGAAGAAGACGACCGGCGCGTTGTAGCTCGCGGCGAAGATGAACGACTCGTTGACGTCGCCCTGGGACGACGCGCCGTCACCGAAGTGCGCGATCACCGCGGCGTCGCGCTCGGGGTCACCGGTGCCGACGACGCCGTCGCGCTGCATGCCCATGGCGTAGCCGGTGGCGTGCAGCGTCTGTGCGCCGATCACGATCGTGTAGAGGCCGAAGTTGTTCTCGCGCGGGTCCCAGCCGCCCTGGTCGACCCCGCGGAACAGGCCGAGCAGCTTCAGCGGGTCGACGCCCTTGCACCAGGCGACACCGTGCTCGCGGTAGGTCGGGAAGACGTAGTCCTGCGGCCGGAGCGCGCGGCCGGCGCCGACCTGCGCGGCCTCCTGGCCGAGCAGCTGCGCCCAGATGCCCAGCTCGCCGTGGCGCTGGAGCGCGGTGGCCTCGACGTCGATGCGCCGGGTCAGGACCATGTCGCGGAAGAAGCCGCGGACCATCTCGGCCAGCTCGGCGTCGGACAGGCCGTCGCCGAACGAGAAGTCGGGGTGCTCGATGCGCTCACCTTCGGGCGTGAGCAGCTGGACGAGCTCGGGGCCGCCGTCCTGGTGGGCAGGTCCGAAGACCTCCGCGAGGTCGGGGCCGAAACCGGACTGGGTCACGGGCGCTCCTTAGGCTTCAGGCTCGCGGGGTCGCCGCCTGCCTGCTGTCGGGACGGCGTACGACGCGGGGATGGTGCGCCGTCAGCCGGTGTGACTGGGACCACATGGATACCCCCTAAGTTACCGGGCGGGGTACGGCGACGGCGAATCAGGCGGGCGAACCAGGCGGGGTTCCGGCGCCCCGCCCAGATGGGGTCAGAGCATGCCCTTGGCCCGCAGGAAGCGGCGGATGTGCTCGCGCGGGTCGTCGTCGAGGTGGGCGCCATGGGTGAACGCCGCGGTCGAGTAGTCGAGCTCGGCGAGTCGGACGGCGGTCTGCTGAGACATCCGGAAGTCGGTACAGAAGGACTTGATCGACCAGCGGAGGCCGAGCACGTTGAAGATCGAGTCGCCGGTGATCAGCACGCCGGACTCGCGGTGGAGGTACGCCGCGTGGCCGGGCGAGTGCCCGGGTGTGTGCACCACCTCGAGGCCGCCGGCGAAGGGGATCACCTGCCCGTCGGTGAAGGTCTCGCCGACCGGCACGGCGTCGAAGCCCTTGTCCGTGCGTGTCATGAGGCGCCCGAGCCGGAAGCGCGGGTCGCGCGGCGGGTTCTTCCCCGAGCGCGCAAACGCGGCGTCCTCCACGTGGATCCCGAACTCCCGCCCGGTCTGCTCCGCGACGTACGCCGCGCCGCCCGCGTGATCGGCGTGCGCATGGGTCAGCATCAGCCGCGTGACGTCGGACGGCCCGGACCCGATCGACGCCAGGGCCGTCATCACCTTCGGCCCCGACTTGGCCACGCCCATGTCGATCAGGGTCACCTGACCGTCGTCGTCGCGGAGCATGAAGCCGTTGACGAAGTCGCGCAGGAGCGGGATGCGCCAGACGCCGGGCGCGAGCGCGATCGCTGGTTCCTTGGCCACCAGCCGAACCTACGACCCGCTCGCAAGACGCTCGATCAACCGCATCGCGTCGTGAGGCGCGTAGCCCTTCATGTCGTTGTCGAAGTAGACGTGGACGTCCTGACCCCCCGACGCCCATCCCCGACATCGCTCCGCCCACTCGTCGAGCGCCCGGTCGGTGTAGCCGCTGGCGTAGAGCTCCTGGTCGCCGTGCAGTCGCGCGTAGCGCACCGGTCCGGTGTCCTGGTCGACCCTCGGCCAGCGGCCCGCGGTGTCGGCGAGGACCGTCGCGACCTCGTGCCGCCGCAGGATGTCGGCCGCCTCGGCCGTGGCGAACGTCGTGCTGCGGAACTCCAGGGCATAGTGGATCGGCCCGTTGCTCTCGGCTTCCGTCAGAGCCCGATCCTGGGGGACCTTGTCGTCGTGGTCCTTCGCGAGCTCGGCGGCCGCGTTGGCCGTGCGAGGCAACCCGGACAGGAAGGCATCGAGCACTCCCGCGTCGAAGCGGAGGTTCTCGGGCAGCTGCCACAGGAGCGGCCCGAGCTTCGGCCCGAGTGCGAGGACACCGGAGGCGAAGAAGTTCGCGAGCGGCACCTCGACGTCCTTGAGCCGCTTCAGGTGACTGACGTAGCGCGGCCCCTTGACGGCGAACACGAAGTCGTCGGGCACATCGGCCCGCCAGGCGGCGTACGACGTGGCGCGCTGGAGCGAGTAGAACGAGCCGTTGATCTCGATGGAGGTGAGGTGCTCGCCGGCGTACTCGAGCTCGCGGCGCTGCGGCAGCCCCTTCGGGTAGAAGTCGCCGCGCCAGGCCGGGTAGCGCCAGCCGGAGATTCCGACCAGCACGCGTCCTGCCACGGGACGAACGCTAGAGCCTGCCCCTCCCGTGCGGCGTCAGCCACCCCTGGAGGTCCGGGCCGTCCGGCACGATCCCCGACGGGTTCAGATGGGTGTGCACGACGTAGTAGTGCTGCTTGATCTGCTCGAAGACCGTGTTGTCGCCGAAGCCCGGGGTCGAGAAGAGGTCGCGGGCGTAGCCCCAGAGCGCCGGCATCTCGGTGAGCTTGTTCCGGTTGCACTTGAAGTGTCCGTGGTAGACCGCGTCGAAGCGGGCGAGCGTGGTGAAGAGCCGGACGTCGGCCTCGGTGATCATGGGACCCATCAGGTAGCGACGGTCGGCGAGCCGCTCGTCGAGCCAGTCGAGGGTCGCGAAGAGCTCCTTGAACGCCTCGTCGTAGGAGTCCTGGTCGTCGGCGAACCCACAGCGGTAGACGCCGTTGTTGACGTCGACGTACACCCGCTCCATGACCTCCTCCATCTCGTCGCGGACGCCGTCCGGCCAGAGGTCGGGCGCGTCCGGGCGGTGGTGGTCTCGCCACTCGAAGAAGAGGTCGTGGGTGATCTGCGGGAAGTCGTTGGTGACCACCTGGCGCGTGTCGACGTCGACCATGGCCGGCACCGTGATCCCCTTGTCGTACGCCGGGTCTCGGCGCAGGTAGGCCTCCTGCAGTCTCTCCATACCGAGGACCGGATCCCGCTCCTCGGGGTCGAGGTCGAACCTCCAGCTGCGCTCGTCGTGGGTCGGGCCACAGACGCCCATCGAGATCACGTCCTCGAGCCCGAGCAGCTGCCGGACGATGATCGAGCGGTTGGCCCAGGGACACGCCCACGCCGCCACCAGGCGGTACCTCCCCGGCTCAGCCGGCCAGGTCGGCACCTCGATCTGCTCGTCGAAGGGATCCTGCGACCGCCCCGCCTCCCGGATGATCCGGTCGGGCAGGTAGTCGGTGTCGCGCTCGAAAGCCACCATGTCGAGCCAGTACCCACGTCTGGGTCACGGATTCCAGGCATCTGTTTGCAAAGATGACTTTGCAAAGGTATGTTGCGGATATGGCAGACAAGGTCGTCAACCCGTCCAGTGCCGGACTGCGTGCTCTCTCCCACCCGACCCGGCTGAAGATCCTGGGGCGCCTGCGGATCGAGGGACCGGCGACGGCGACCCAGCTGGCGCAGGAGATGCAGCTCAACACGGGCGCCACGTCGTACCACCTGCGGCAGCTCGCCGAGCACGGCTTCATCGAGGAGGACTCCGAGCGCGGCGATGCCCGCGACCGGTGGTGGCGGGCCTCTCACGAGAGCACTCGCGCCAACCTCGACGGCCGCGGGACCAGCGAGGAGGAGGCCGAGAGCACCGAGGCGTACCTGCACACGGTGGCGCTCATGTACACCGAGACGCTGATGCGGTTCGCCGGGGAGCACCGCTACCTGCCCGCGGCGTGGCGTCAGGCCAGCACGACCAGCGACTGGCACGTCCGGGTGACGCCGGAGCGCGCGGAGGAGCTGGTGATCGCCCTGGTGGCCGTGATCGAGGACTTCGCCGCCGACGACGAGGACACGCCGGGCGTGGGTGACTTCGTCGTCAACCTGAACGCGTTCCCACGCCCGGGCACCGTGGTCCTGGAGGGAGACGACCGATGACCACGATCCTGGCTCGTCCCACCGCTCGGCGGGTCCCGCTCTACGGCTGGCTCACCGCGGAGTGCATCTCGCTGCTCGGCACTCGCGTGTCGATGATCGCCATCCCGTGGCTGGTGCTCACCACCACCGGGTCCGCGACGCAGACCGGTCTCGTCGCGTTCGCCGAGATCACGCCGATGGTGTTGTTGAAGGCCGTCGGTGGCCCGTTGGTCGATCGCGTCGGACCGCGCCGGATGGCGATCACCGTCGACCTGCTCTCGTTCGTGGTCGTCGGGTTGATCCCGCTGCTCCACCACACCGGCGCCCTCACGTTCCCGGTCCTGCTCGGCCTCGTCGCGGTCGCCGGCGCCCTCCGCGGCCCTGGCGACGCGGCCACCACGGCGCTGATCCCGGCCCTGGTCGAGCGGGCAGGCGTGCCGTTCGAGCGCGCCACCGGGCTCTCGTCGGCGATCGAGCGCGGCGCCACCATGATCGGCGCCGCGATCGCCGGCGGGCTCGTCGCCACCGTCGGGGCAGCCAACGCGGTCGCCGTCGACGCCGTGTCGTTCGCGGTCTGCGCGGTCGTGCTGATCACCACGACTCGGAGCCTCGCCGACCCGGTGCGCATGACGGGGGCGAGCGAGAGCGACGCCGGCACCGGCACCGGCAACGGCAACGGCACGTCGTACGCCGACGAGCTGCGCGACGGCTGGAACTTCCTGCGCCGCGACGCCGTGCTGATGAGCCTGTGCCTGATGATCGCCCTGACCAACCTGCTCGACCTGGCGTGGTCCGCCGTGCTGCTGCCGGTCTGGGCGCACGACTCCGGCGCCGGCGTCGGCGCAGTCGGACTGGTCTTCTCGGTCTGGGGCGGCGCCTCCATGCTCGGCTCCGTCGTGGCGGCGGCGTACGGCACCCGACTGCCGCGGTTCCAGACGTACCTGGTCGCGTTCCTGATCACGGGCCTGCCGAGGTTCGTCCTCTTCGCGATCGGCGTTCCGCTCTGGGTGATCATCGCGATGTGCCTGGTCGGTGGCGCGTCGTCCGGCTTCCTGAACCCGGTGATCGGGGCGGTCGAGTTCGAGCGCATCCCGCGGGACATGGTCGGGCGCGTGACCTCGCTGACCAGCTCGATCTGCTGGTCCTTGATGCCTCTCGGCGGCATCATCGGCGGTCTGCTGGTCAGCGGGATCGGTCTCTCACCGGCGATGATCGTGATCGGGGTCGCCTACTTCGTCACCACCATGGCGCCGGCCCTGATCCCGAGCTTCCGCGGCATGAACCGCCAGGCGCCGGTCGAGGCGCGGGAGCCGGTCGCCGCCTGAGCGGTACGACGAGACGGCCGGCCACCCGACGGGTGACCGGCCGTGTCGCGTGTGCGAAGGATCAGTGCTTCGCCTTGAACTCTCCCTGCAGATGGATCGTCCGCGCGACCTTGGCCGACACGGGCCGGCCGGACTTCAGGATGATCCCGGAGGTATCGGTGGAGATGCCCGCCTGAGCGATCTCAACGGCGTAGTGACCAGGCTTGAGCAGGGCGCGGCTGGTCTGGTGCGACTTGCCCCCGCTGTAGATGTCCAGCGTCTCCAGCTTCTCCGTGTTCAGGTTCACCAGGACGATCTCGGCGATGGAGCCCGGCTTCTTGGTGTCGCGGGTGAGGTAGAAGTAGCCCTTGTGGTGCTCGGTGAACTCGAGGATGAACGCACCGGCAATGAACCCCGATCCGTCGCAGGCCGAGCCACCCATGGCATGGGTGACCTTGACGCTCCCGCCAACCGCGAGGCCGAACGACTTGAGGTCCCGGCCCTTCTTCTTCACGTTGAAGTCGGCTTGGGCGTGGCCCCGGATCCGGACCGTGTCCGCCGCGTTGTCGCTGCTGGCGAACGTCGCGTCGAGGTTCACCGAGCGGTGCTTCGTACCGTGCGTGAGAGACGCGATGGACGACTCGGGGCTGTCGTCGCCAGGCGGTGACAGGTCGCACGTGCCGCCGATCGTGGGACCGGTGTAGGTCGCGTCCGCCGAGCCCTGGGCGGCGAACTGGGCGTGCACCGCGGCGTCGGCCGCGATCGGGGTCAGGAGGGTCAGCGCTGCGGCGACGCCGGCGCTGGTGAGTACCGCGCCGGATCGGCGCAGGAACGTGTTCGTCTTCATATGAGCATTGCTCCCCGTGAGTTCGAGTGTGCATGGGTGGAGGGGTGGAACTCCGCACGCTAGGGGCTCAGCGGCGGCACGACGAGCACCGGTCTAGACCGGCATGCGGGCCGGTACGACGACGGCCGGCCACCATGACGGTGACCGGCCGTGTCGAGAGCCCAGCGTCGTGCCGTGGGATCAGTGCTTCAGCGGCTTGAACTCCCCGCTCACCGTGGTGCTGAGCTTCGCCTTCGCCCGGAGCGAGGGCTTGGCCAAGCCGATCCCGATGTTGTTGCCGACGTTCACGCCCGCCACCACGATGATGCCGTAGCGGCCCGGCTTCAGCAGCGCCCGGCTCGTCGCGTGGGAGTGGTCGCCGATGAAGATGTCGACGGCGACGATCTTCTGGGTGTCCAGGTTCACCAGCTCGGCCTCGATCACGGCGTGCGGCACCTTCACGTCGTGAGTGAAGTAGAACCAGCCCTTCTTGTGCTCGGTGAACAAGGTCTGGCTCTGGCCTGCCACCACGCCGGTCCCTTCGCAGGCCGAGCCTCCGACGCTGTGGGTGATCTTGACGCTGCCGCCTGCCGCCATCTCGAACGACTGCAGGTCCTTGCCCTTCTTCTTCAGGGTCAGCTTGCTGTCGAGGTGCCCCTTCACCCGCACCGTGTCAGAGGCACTGTCGGTGCTGGTGAACGTGGCATCGACGTTGACCGAGCGGTGCTTGGTGCCGTGGGTGAAGTTCGCGACCGAGCTCTGGGTGCTGTCGTCGCCGTCGGTCAGGGTGCAGTCTCCCCCGATCGTCGGTCCGGTGTAGTTGGCGTTGGCCTGGCCGAGCGCGCCGTACTGGGCGTGGACCGCGGCGTTCGCGGTGACCGGCGTGAGCAGCGTGAGTGCTGCAGCGACGCCGACGCTGGTGACGAGTACGCCGGTGCGTCTCATGAAGGTGGTCGTGGTCATCTGGGTGGGTCCTCCTGGGGGATCGAGAGTGCGCCCGAGGGCCGTCACGCTAGAGGGGGTCGACATGCGCCGGGCTCTGATCCGGCCCCGGTCTAGACCACATGGTTCTTCGATGGAATTCCTAGCTGTCGAGCGGGAACGTCCTCGCCAGCTCGACCACGCGGTCGTTGGCCTCGGTCTCGCCGATCGTGATCCGCGCGCCGTCACCGGCGAACGGCCGGATCACGATGCCGAGCTCGTCGGCGGCGGCCGCGAGATCGAGGGTGCGCTCACCGGCAGGGAACCAGACGAAGTTCCCCTGCGGCTCGGGGACGACCAGTCCGGCGTCGGCGAGCCCCTTCACGACACGGTCTCGCTCGACGACCAGGGAGTCGACCCGCTCGAGGAGGGCGGGCTCGGCGCGGAGGGATGCGATCGCCGCGGCCTGGGCCACGCTGGAGACGCCGAAGGGCAGGCTGACGGCCCGCAGGGCGGTCGCGATCGGCGGTGGGGCCACGGCGTACCCGACCCGGAAGCCGGCCAGGCCGTAGGCCTTGGAGAACGTGCGACTGGCGACGACGTTGTCCCGGGCGCGCACGGTCGCGACCCCGTCCACGGGGTCACTCATGCGCACGAACTCGACGTACGCCTCGTCGACGACCACGAGCACGTGGTCGGGCACCTGCGCGAGGAACTCGTCGAGCTCGCTCTGGGTCACCGCTGGACCGGTCGGGTTGTTCGGCGTGCAGACCATGACGACCTTGGTCCGGTCGGTGATGGCGGCGGCCATCGCGTCGAGGTCGTGCCGGCCGTCCGCCGTCACCGGGATCTGCACTGCACGGGCACCGGCCGCCGTGACCGCGATCGGGTAGGCCTCGAAGCTGCGCCACGCGTAGACGACCTCGTCGCCGGGATCGCAGAAGGCCTGGACGAGCTGGTAGATCAGCGCGACGCTTCCGGTCGCGAGGACGAGGTGGTCAGTCGCGACACCGAGCTTGTCCGCCAGCGCCTCGTAGAGCGCGGTGTTGCCCATGTCGGGGTAGCGGTTCATCTGCTGTGCGGCGGCGGCGGCCGCCTCGACCACGCCGGGCAACGGGGGGTAGGGGTTCTCGTTGCTGCTGAGCTTGTACGTCGTCAGCCCGGGGCGCGGCGCCGACGGCTTGCCCGCGACGTACGCCGGGATCCGGGCCACGCAGTCGCGCGGCTGCGGTGAGGTCATGTCGCCAACCTATCCTCGGCTGCTCGCCCGCCAGGGGCGGACGAACGGCAGCAGGGCCAGCCCGAGGCCGACACCGATCACGGCCCCGGTGACGTTGTCGATGATGTCGGTGACGTCGCAGGCGCGGTCGATCCGGGCGACGTGGAGCTGGGTCTCCTCGATGCCGAGGGAGTACGCCGCGAGCGCGGCCAGACCCAGCGGGACCAACAGCCACCCGGCTCGCCATCGGGCCAGGGCGAGCACCAGGAAGATCCCCGCCGGGACGAACAGCATGGTGTTGAGCAGCTGCTGGCCGCCGCCGAAGATCCAGAACCCGTCCGGCGACGGACCGCCGATGTCCCAGCTGCAGCTGGTGGCGTGCTGGTCGGCGGGGATGTAGCCCAGTCCGTTCCGGGCGGGGATCAGGGTCACGATCCCGATCACCGCGCTGCTCCACACCAGGCCGAACCATGCGAAGCCCGCCACCGGGCCCATGCGTCGACCGACGCCGAGGCCGACGACGGTCGCGAGCAGCCCGGCACCGGCGGCGAAGAGCAGCATCCAGCTCGTGCCACCGATGGAGAACATGCGCCCGAGGCTAGGGCCCGTGGCTCGGATCCCCTCGCCCGGAGGTCTCGACGAGCGGGACCCTCGGACCGGGTGGCTCCTGCTGCGGGTGCTGGCCGAGTTTCATCATGTGATGCAGGCGAACCGCCGGTTCACACGGTGGGCTCACCGTGCAGTGAGGGCCTACCCACTTCACATGATGGCGGGACAACAGGACTCAGCCCACCGGCGTAGAGCACCTCGCCGCCGACCACCGTCGGGAGGTCTCGCCCGACTGTGATGTCGACCGGGTTGGTCAGGCAGCGCACGGAGCCGCCGCCCTTGTGGAACTCGCTGACGTCCACCTCGACCACGTCGAAGTCCCAGTCGACGAGGCGCGCCTTGACGCGCGCCGGGGCGCCGGCGGGCATGAGGACGGTACGGCCGATCACGATCGAGTTCGCGCAGAACGTCGTCAGCGCTTCGTCGTCGGTGAGCACCAGCGGCTCGGGAATCAGCGCGAGGAGAGCATCGGCGGAGGCGTGGTCGAACGCGCCCGGCGCGACCATGGCCCGGCGGCCGTCGAGAGGGCAGAACGCCAGGTCGAGGTGGTACATCGCCGGGTGGGTGATGCGGACGCCGCGCACGCGCACCCCCAGATCGGTGGCGAGGTGCTTGAGGGCCAGCTCCTCGGTCCGCGGACCGTAGCCGGCGACCAGGGCGTCGCCCCAGGCGAAGACGTCGCCGGCCTCGAGGTACGCGCCGACGCCGTCTCGCCCGACGTACGACGTGGAGCGGCCGCTGCGCTCGAACCACGGCTGCGCCGACTGCACCTCCATCCGCCGCTCGGCGTATCGCATGTGCGACATCACCACGTGGGCGCCCTCGGGGCGCGACGACGCCCAGACCGAGGTTCATCGCGTAGACCATGTCGGGCGCATCCGCGCGCTGCGGCACGACCTCGACCGTCCCGCCCAGCCGCTCGATCGTCGAGACCAGGTCGACCCACTGGGCCATCGCGCGGTGGCGGTCGGGCTGGACGGCCGGGTCCATGTAGGGATTGATCGCGTAGTCCACGCGGAAGTGATCCGGGCGGACCATCACGTAGCGGCGTCCCCACTCCAGCGACTGCTCGGACACGGCGTACTCCCCTCGATGAATGATTGTCAGACAATCTGACAAGACCGGAGAATACGGTCACGAAGCGGCACTCGGCAAGTCGGTGTCAGACAATGGCGCCCATGCATCCGGCCGAGCGCGCGACCGACGACCCCCATCCGGCGCAGACCGGTGACGGCTCGCCCTTCGGCTCGCTCAGCCTCGAGCACTCGTCGACGGTCGAGCGGGTGGCCGACGAGGTGCGGCGGGCGGTGTTCGAGGGCGAGATCGAGTCGGGCACCCCGTTGCGCGAGGTCGCGCTCGCGGAGTCGCTCGGCGTCTCGCGGCCGACCGTGCGCGAGGCGCTCGCGCTGCTCGTCGCGGAGGGACTGGCCACCCGCGAGCCCAACCGTGGCGTGAGCGTCTCGAGTCCCGACCCCGAGTCGGTCCGCGACGTCTCGAACGCGCGGACGGTGCTCGAGACGGCCGGCGTACGCAACTGGCCGACGGCGACGGAGGAGGCACGCGAGGGGGTCAGGCGGGCCCTCGCCGACTACGAGCTCGCGGTCGCCCACGACGCGTCGTACCAGGAGCTCAACCAGCGTCACCTCGCCATCCACCTGAGCCTGGTGGGCCTGACCGGCTCACCGCGCCTGGTGTCGATGGCGGAGTCGATCGTGGCGGAGATGCGACTCGCCCTCGCCCAGATCGACCGGGTACGCCGCAACGCCCGCGACCAGGCGGGCTCGCACCACCATCTGCTCGACCTGCTCGAGGCCGGCGACGTCGACGCCGCGATCGCCGAGCTGGGCGACCACCTGCATGGCGCCGAGGAAGCGATCATCGACCGCCTTCGGGTGGACTGACCACTCGCGCGCGGGCCTCCCCTATGCTCGCGGCGTGCGCTTCGTGACCTGGCTGCTCACCACCGCAGCGGGCGTCGCCGTGGCGACTTGGCTGTTCGACGGGATCTACTTCACCGGGCCCGACTCCGGGTCGGAGGAGTTCAAGCACAAGATCCTGCCCTTGCTGATCGTGGCCCTGATCCTCGGACTGGTGAGCAGCGTCGTCCGCCCGGTCGTCACGTTCTTCTCGATCCCGTTCATCATCGTGACGCTCGGACTGTTCCTGCTCGTGATCAACGCGCTGATGCTGATGCTGACCGCGTGGATCGCCGGACGGAGTCGGCCTCGACTTCCATGTCGACGGGTTCTGGAACGCACTCGGCGGCTCGATCGTGATCACGATCGTGAACTGGGCGACGGCGTCCGTCCTCAAGGACGACGACTGACCGTGCTCCCGCCTCCTCGGCACCCGGGGCAGTACGCCGTGGCGTTGGTGTGCCTCGGCAACATCTGCCGCTCTCCCACGGCCCAGGTGGTGCTCGAGCAGCGGCTGGCCGAGGCCGGGCTCGACGACCGCGTCGCCGTCCGCAGCGGCGGCACCGCCGGCTGGCACATCGGCAAACCGATGGACCCACGGTCCGCCGCGACACTGAGCCGAGCCGGCTACGACCCGTCGCGTCACCGGGCCCGGCAGTACGCCGAGTCCTGGGCCGACGAGGACGACCTGGTGCTGGCGATGGACGCCGACAACCTCGCCGACCTCGGCGGCCGGTCGGACCGGGTCGGACTGTTCCGCGACCACGACCCGGTCGACCCGGGCTCGGACGGTCCCCGACCCGTACTACGGGGAACAGACGGCTTCGCCGAGGTGCTGTCCATGGTCGAGCGCACCTCGGACGCGCTGGTCGCGCGGCTCGCCGTACTCCTCGAGCGCGCGTGAGGTCGTCGTCGACCCGACGTATGAAGGAGGAGCGATGCCGAAGGCACCACTACCCGACGCGGCGATGAGCCTGCTGCGCGAGCCCAACCCCGCGGTCATCGCGGTGGCGATGCCGAGCGGACATCCGATGTCGGTCGCGACGTGGTACCTCGTCGAGGACGACGGCACCGTCCTGGTCAACATGGACGCCGGGCGTGCCCGGCTGCGCTGGATCGAGCAGCACCCGCAGGTCTCGCTGACGGCGATGAAGGACCAGGAGTGGTACACCCATGTCAGCGTCCGCGGGGCGGTCGTGCGGTGGGAGTACGACGAGGCGAAGGCGCTCGCGGACATCGACCGGTTGTCGCGGCACTACGGCGGTGACGAGTTCCGCAACCGGTCGGCGAAGCGCGTCAGCGCGTGGATGGAGATCACCCACTGGCACGGCTGGGAAGTCGAGTGAGGACGTCCTGACAACTGGCGGGACGTCCGGAGCGAGCGCGACGCGAGCTTGCTCGCGAGCGGGCCTGACAGTCAGCCGCTGTCACGGCGCACCTTGGTCGGAACGTCCGCGCTCGCTACGGTGACCTTGCCGGATCCGGAAGGGGGTCGCGTTGACGCGTCAACCGCACATCGCTCGCCGGGCCGAGGAGCTGCTGGGCTCTGCGGTCGCGGCCACGGCCCCGATCGCCGGCGGCGACATCGCGACCGCGACCAAGCTCCGGCTGAGCAGCGGCCGATCGGCGTTCATGAAGACGCTGACCAATGCCCCCGAAGGGTTCTTCCAGGCCGAGGCCGCCGGCCTGCGATGGCTCGGTGAAGCGGGCGGCGTCCAGGTCCCCGAGGTGCTCGCCGTCGAGCAGGACTGCCTGATCCTCGACTGGGTCGAGCCGGGCAAGCTCACCACCGAGGCGGCGTCCGACTTCGGCCGCGCCCTGGCCAAGACCCACGACGCCGGGGCGCCGGCGTACGGACTCGAGCAGGACGGCTTCATCGGCCGGCTTCCCCTGCCCAACAAGAGCGCCGGGACGTGGGCGGAGTTCTACGCGACCAAGCGGGTGCTCCCCTACCTCAAGCTGGCGCGCGACCGCGGCGCCATCGCACCCGAAGGTGCCGACGTCGTGGAGGGGATGGTCGGGCGACTTCCCGACCTGGTGCCCGAGGAGGGGCCGCGTCGCCTCCATGGCGACCTGTGGAACGGCAACGTGATCTGGACCCACGACGCCGGCTGTTGCGTGATCGATCCGGCCGCCCACGGCGGGCACCGCGAGACCGACCTGGCCATGCTGACGCTGTTCGGACTGCCTCACCTGCCGCGCGTGCTCCAGGCGTACGAAGAGGTCTCACCGCTCGCCGACGGCTGGGCCGACCGCGTCGGGCTCCACCAGCTGCACCCTCTGCTCGTCCACGCCTCGCTGTTCGGCGGCGGGTACGGCGCCCGCGCGGCCGAGGTCGCCGGCCGCTATGTCTGACCCGGTGACCGCCTGGTTCTCAGGCATGGCTCAGGACGATTTGGCACAGTGAGAACGTGACCCTGCCTTCCTCGTCGACCGCCGCCGGCCCGCAGCCGCGCGTGCTCGTCGTCGACGACGACAAGGCGGTGCGCGAGTCGCTGCGGCGCAGCCTGGAGTTCAACGGGTACGCCGTGTCACTGGCCGCCGACGGAGCCGAGGCGCTGGCCGGCATCGGCGGCATCGCCCCCGACGTCGTGGTGATGGACGTGATGATGCCTCGGCTCGACGGCATCGAGACCACCAAGTCGCTGCGCAAGGCCGGCAACGACGTACCGATCCTCGTGCTGACGGCGCGGGACGCGATCGGTGACCGGGTCGAGGGTCTGGACGCCGGCGCCGACGACTACCTCACCAAGCCGTTCGCCCTTCAGGAGCTGCTCGCCCGGCTGCGGGCCCTGCTGCGTCGGGTGGTCCCCGACGAGGGCGACGACACCGAGGTGCTGTCGTTCGCCGACCTGTCCATGGACCTCGCGACCCGCGAGGTGAAGCGTGGCGAGCGGTCCATGGAGCTGACCCGCACCGAGTTCACGTTGCTCGAGATGTTCCTGCGCCGGCCGCGCCGCGTGCTGGAGCGGTCGTTCATCCTCGAGGAGGTCTGGGGCTACGACTTCCCCACCACGGCCAACTCGCTCGAGGTGTACGTCGGCTACCTGCGACGCAAGACCGAGGCCGAGGGAGAGCCGCGGCTCCTGCACACCGTGCGGGGCGTCGGCTACGTCCTCAAGGAGTCCTGAGTGGACCCGACGACCTGGGCGCCGCCTGGCTCGTCCGGCTACGACCAGCCGCGCTGGCACTACCGGCGTTCGCTGGCGAGCCGCGTGATCCTGATGACCACGATGGCGGTCTGCTTCGCGGTCGCGTTGGTCTCGCTCGGTGCCTACGTCACGGTCAAGGTCTCGCTGGAGAACTCCCTCGACGACTCGCTGACCGAGCGCGCGCACGAGGCCGCCAAGTCGAACGCCGTCGACATCCTGCTCTCGAAGGACCTGCCGGCCGCGGTGCTCGGGCGCCGGCGACGTACGGATGTTCATCGTCCGCTCCGACGGCACCCACACCAACGACAAGGGGCCGGTGCTCCGGATCGGCTCCCCCGAGTTCGCGGTCGCCAACGGCGAGAGCCGCAGCAGCATCCGCACGATCGAGTCGGGCGCCATCGACTACCGGGTGGTGACCGTCCCGACCGTTCAAGAGGGCACGGCACTGATCATCGCCCAGAACATGGCCCCGCAGGAGCGCGTGCTCAAGCGGCTCGGCGCGGTGATGCTGCTCTTCGGCCTGGCCGGCGTGATCGGCGCAGCGGCTGCCGGGTGGGCGGTGGCCCGCAACGGCCTGCGACCCGTACGCCGCCTCACGCGCAACGTCGAGCGGATCGCCCGCACCGAGGACCTGCAGCCGCTCCCGGTCGAGGGCGACGACGAGATCGCCCGACTGGCGACGGCGTTCAACGACATGCTGGTGGCGTTGTCGGCGTCCCGTGATCGACAGCGCCGCCTGGTGGCCGACGCGAGTCACGAGCTGCGGACTCCCCTCACGTCGTTGCGGACCAACCTCGACCTGCTCCTGCAGGCCGACGCCGGTGCCGGGCTCGACGCCGCGGCCCGGGCGGAGCTCCTCGAGGACGTCCGTGGACAGATCGAGGAGATGTCGAACCTCGTCGGTGATCTCGTGGAGCTCGCCCGTGACGAGCCGCTGCGGACCGTCGTCGAGCAGGTCGACCTGGCCGACGTCGTCGACCGCGCCGTCGCGCGCGCCCGCCGACGCGGCACCGGTCTCACCTTCGACGTCTCCATGGAGCCGTGGTGGGTGACCGGCGAGGCCTCGTCCCTCGAACGCGCCGTCACCAACCTCCTCGACAACGCCGTGAAGTGGAGTCCGCCCGAAGGAACCGTGCGGATCCGGCTCAACCACGGCACCCTCACCGTCGACGACGAAGGTCCGGGCATCGCCCCCGGCGATCGGGAGCACGTCTTCGAGCGCTTCTACCGATCAGAGGAGTCCCGCTCGATGCCGGGCTCCGGACTCGGCCTCTCCATCGTCCGGCAGGTCATCGAACGCCACGCCGGCAACATCCGGGTCGACGAGACCGACGGCGGTGGCACCCGGATGGTGCTGCAGGTCCCGGGCGCCCCTCTCCTCGCCGGCTGATCGCCCCCTTCGCCGAGTCGGCACATGACGACTCGGCGTGTTTCGGACGTCACTTTGCGCCGACTCGGCGTGTTTCGGCGTCACTGTGCGCCGACTCAGCGGAGGAGCTCGGTGGCGAGGTGGTGGATCAGGTCGGCGCCGTGCTGGGTGAGGATCGACTCGGCATGGAACTGGATCCCGCGGAAGTGCGGGCCCTTCACGTGGTGGACGTCGCCGGTGGCCGGGTCCGCGTCGACCGCGACGCCGTCGGGCAGCGACCGGACGTCGCTCACCCGGCCGACGAAGGTGTTGTAGAACCCGACGCGCTCGCTGCGGTCGTCGACGACCACTTCGTCCTGGGTGCCCTGGAACACGATGTCCTTGTAGGCCAAGGGGATCCCCAACCGGTCGCACAGCACCTGGTGACCCAGGCACACCGCCAGGAACGGCTGCCCACTCGCCAGCAACCCGTCGACCGCGCGGCGGAACGTCGCGATCTTCGGGTCGTCCCCGTCGCGTGGGTCACCCGGGCCCGGGCCCACGATGACGAGGTCGGCGTCGTCGAGCGACCCCTCGGCGTACGCCGCGTGCGGGACGACCGTGCTCGTCATCCCCGCCACCCCGAGCACGTGGCGCAGCATGTTCACGAAGTCGTCCTCGCCGTCGAGGATCGCGACCCGCTTCCCACGCAGCACCGGGTCCGGACGGGCGCCCGACTGGTCGGCGAGCCAGAACGACGCGAGCCGTCGGTTGCGGTTGTTCAGGGCCAGCAGCACGTCTTCGTCGTTGACGAGCTCGGCGAGGTTGAGGTCGAGCTCCGGCGGCGGTGCGGCGAGCCCGAACGCCGACAGGATGCCGCCGGCCTTCGCGTGCGTCTCGGCCACCTCGTACGCCGGATCGGAGTCGCGCACCAGCGTCGCGCCCGCGGTGACGGTGAGCCGTCCGTCGAGGTCGACGTCGGCCGTGCGGATCACGATCGGGCTGTCGACCATGGTGGCGCCGTCGGCGTCCCGGCCGAGGATGGCCAACGCTGCGCCGTAGTAGCCGCGACCCTCCGACTCGTACTGCTTGATCAACCGGCACGCGTTCTGCACCGGGCTGCCGGTGACCGTCGCGGCGTACATCGTGTCGCGCAGGACCTGGCGTGGGTCACGGCTGGTGCGGCCGGCGAGGAAGTACTCGGTGTGGATCAGACGGCTCATCGGCTTCAGGAACGGCCCGAGCACCTGGCCGCCCTTGTCGCAGATGTCGCACATCATCTTGAGCTCCTCGTCGACCACCATGAAGAGCTCGTAGATCTCCTTCTCGTCATCCAGGAAGTCCAGCAAGCCCTGGCGCACGTCCCCGCCGCCGAGGCGGAAGGTGCCGCTGATCGGGTTCATCCGGACGTCGTCGCCGTGCACGGAGACGTGGCGCTCGGGGCTGGCGCCGATCAGGTAGCGGTCGCCGGTGAAGAACACGAAGGTCCAGTAGGCGCCGTGCTCGCGCAGCAACAGCCGGCGAAAGACGGTGAGGGCCGTGGCGGCACTCCAGTCGGCGACGTGGGCGCGGTAGTGCCGGCCGACCACGAGGTTGGCACCCTCTCCCTGGCCGATCTCGTCGCGGATGATCGTCCCGACCAGCTCGGCGTACGCCGCGTCGTCGATGTCGAAGCCACCTCGGTCGGCGAGCTCGACCCCGGTGTCGTCGATGGCGTCGATCACCTCCTCGACGCTGAACTCACGCTCGCTCTCGACATCCACGACCACGAGCGGCGTGCCGTCGTCGTGAACCTCGAAGCCACGCTCGCGGACCTGTCTGAACGGAACCGCGACGAGACGGTCGGCGATGAGCCCGGTCTCGGGCACGCCTTCCTCGAGTGGGATGTCGAGGAGCGACTCGACCTCGCTGCGCCGCCCACCCACCAGCCCCACGGTCTCGCGGTCACCGGCCCTCGTGGAGCGCCGGATGATCGCCCACGCCTCGTGCTCCTGGAGCGCGGCGATGGCGTCCCGGGCAGAGGGCTCAGCGGTCATGGCGCAGGAATCTACCGACGGGCAGCTTCCGGCCGCGGTCGTCTCGCCCGTCGCACCGCTTTCCCTCTTCTGGGTCCCGGCAGGCCTTCGGCCTCGGCACGACGGACCAGGGCCAGCGCGGACCACACCATCTGCTCGACTGCCTCGTGACGGTCCAGGCCCGCCACATCGGTCAGCCAGACCAAGGACTCGATGCCACACGCCGCGCGAACGGCCACGGCCAACCGTCGGACGCCGTCTTCCCCGAGCTGGTCCTGCCACGGCTCGAGGGACTCCGAGATCCAGCCGATGGCGCGCCCCTGGCGCAGCGGGAGCCCCGCTCGGTCGATCCCCTCGGTGAGCGAGAGCCGGAGCATCGTGCGTTGCTGCGGCTCGGTCTCGACGATGACCGCGAGAAGTCGGCGTACGACGGCCTCCACGCGCGCGGGCACGTCCTGCTCCTCCGTGGCGTCTCCCAGCATCGAGTGCGCGTCGACCTCGGGGTGCGCAGCGATCAGGAGCGCGTGCTGGCTCGGGAAGTAGCGGTATGCGGTGGTCCGCGAGACCCCGGCAGCAGCCGCCGCCTCTGCCACTGTCGGCGCCGATCCGCCTCGGGAGACCAGGTCCCGTGCCGACGCCAGCAGTGCTGACCGCGTCCGCTGCTTCTGCCGGGAGCGCCCGGCGTCCTCGTAGCCCGTCGACATGATCTTCATGGTACCTTGATCCCGTTATGGGACTTGAGTCCCACGAGGGAGGAAGCGAGATGTCCACAGCCACCACCGTCGTGCGCAACGTCGAGGACATGGAGCAACGCTGGTTCTACGGCGGCGGCACCCATCTCTGGCTGGCGCGCGAGAGCGAGACCGCAGGCGGCTTCATGCTCTTCGAGGACCTGCTGGCCGCCGGCAAGACGACGCCGCTTCACACACACCCGCACGAAGAGTCCTTCTACGTGATCGAGGGTGCCATCCGGCTGCACCTGCACGATGCCGATCGAGAGCTCAGGGCCGGGGGCTTCGCGGTGGTCCCCCGAGACACACCGCACGCGTTCCTGGTCACGAGTCCGGAGGCTCGGATCCTGTCTCTTCACACACCCGCCGGAGGCGAGGCGTTCTTCCGGGCGGCGAGCGAGCCCACGCGGGAAGGCGCCCAGCACCCAGGCGTCAACTTCGACAAGGTCGTGTCCGCCGGGATCGAGTCCGGAGCGATGACCGTCGTGGGCCCACCGCCCTTCTGACGGTGGACGGGACGCCGGAGCGATCGCGCGGCGACGCCACGTCGTCGCTCAGCGCACACTCGTGATCTCGCCGAGGTAGCGCAGCACGATCTGCAGCTCGGCGACCGTGAAGCCGGCATGGACGCTCTCCATCTGCTCGACGATCGCGGCGTACGCGTCGTGGACGCGCTTGTCGTACCACTGCACCGGCTGCACCAAGAGCTTCCGGCGGTCGTCCGGGTCCGGGCGACGCTCGATCATCCCCTTCCTCTCGAGCCGGTCGAGCACGCGAGTCGTCGTGCTCGACGGCAGCTCGGTGGCCTGGGCCACCTGGCCCGGGGTCATCGGGGCGTCGTTGCGCATGAGCACGCCGTAGGTCTGGAGGTCCACGACGTTCAGGCCGACCGAGCGTGCGATCCGCTCGTTGGTGAGCACTGCCGAGGCGATGACCTCCTGCATGACCAACGAGATCTGCTCACCGAGCTGCTTGCGGGTGGACACCACCAGCGCTCCTCGCTATTCTCTCCACATCGGAACTATTCCGATTCAGAGATATCCCGCTCTGGGACTTCTCACAACCAAGACTACCTCACACAGGAGAGACAGAGATGACCGAGAAGCGCGGGCTCGCCATGGGCGTGCTGATCTTCGCGTCGTTCATGGACCTGCTCGACGCGACCATCGTCAACGTCGCGCTGCCGTCCATCCGAGACGACCTCGGCGCCAGCGGCGCCCAGCTCGAGTGGACCGTGGGCGGCTACCTGCTGGCCTTCGCCGTCCTCATGATCACCGGCGGCCGACTGGGCGACATCGTGGGTCGCCGGCGGATGTTCGTCACCGGTGTCGTCGGATTCACCGCCGGCTCGCTTCTCGCCTGCCTCGCGCCGTCGATCGGAGTGCTCGTGGTGGCGCGTGTGGTTCAAGGCGGGTTCGCGGCGATGATGGTTCCCCAGACACTGTCCTCGCTGCAGGCGCTGTACTCACCGCGCGAACGGGCCGGGATGCTCGGCGTGATCGGCGGCGTGTCGGGGTTGTCCGCCGTCATCGGCCCGGTGCTCGGCGGGTGGCTGGTGAGCAGCGATGCCTTCGGGATCGGCTGGCGCAGCATCTTCCTGATCAACGTGCCGATCGGCATCGTGCTCGTGGCGCTGGCCCTGCGCTGGGTCCCCGACACCCGGTCCGAGCACCCCTTGCGGATCGACCCCCTTGGCCTGGTGCTGGTGAGCCTCGGTCTGCTCGGGGTCGTGTACGCCCTGGTCGAGGGGCGCCAGCAGGACTGGGCCGCCTGGGTCTGGGCGGTCGGTGCCATCGGCGTGGCTCTGCTCGCGGCGTTCGTCGTGCAGCAGGTGTACCGCGAGCGCACCACCGGCTCTGCCCTGCTGCCGATGCGGCTGTTCTCCGACCGGGGATTCTCGGCGGGACTGGTCACCCAGGGCGCTTTCCAGGGGGCACTCGCGGGGTTCGCGTTGGTGCTCACCGTGTACGTGCAGACCGGACTCGGCTGGTCGGCCATGCACGCGGGCATGACCCTCCTGCCCTTCAGCCTCGGCGCATTCGTCGGCACGGCCATCTCGGTGCCGCTGGGCATGAAGCTCGGCAAGGTCGTGATGGTGACCGGTGCCGCGCTTCAGTCGGCGGCCACGGTCTGGGTCCTGTCGATCGTGCACGGTCAGGCCGACGGACTCTCGACCTGGCACCTCGTGCCGCCGCTGGTGGCGTCCGGGATCGGGCTCGGGCTGCTCGTCGTCCCGTTGGTCGACGTCGCGCTGGCCACGGTGCCCACCGGCGAAGCAGGTGCCGCGTCGGGTGCGTACGGCACGGTGCAGCAGGTCGGAGCAGCCCTCGGGGTCGCGGTCGTCGGCACCGTGTTCTTCGGCGTGGTCGGCACGTCGTACGACGCCGCCTCGCTGCGCGACGGTCTCGTCGCGGCCTGCTGGGTCGCCGCCGGCGGCTATGCGGTCTCGGCGCTGGCCAGCCTGCTGCTCCCGTCACGCCACCAGGTGCACGCCCACCAGCAGGACGTCGAGCGCGAGCTCGCCGCGGACGAGGAGCCCGTGCCTGCCTGACCGGTCAGCGCACCAGGGTCAGCAGCTGGGTCGCCCGGGTGAGGACGACGTACAAGGTGGCCCGACCGGTCGGGGACTCGGCCTCGATCGCGTCGGGATCGACCACGACGATGCCGTCGAACTCCAACCCCTTGGTGTCGAGGCCGGTGAGGACCACGATCCGGTCGTCGCCCGCCGCGGACGGGTTGGTCGCGTGCGGCGCGTCGTCGGCGAACTCCGGCCACGATGCCAGCCACCCCGACACCTCGTCGCGCCGGGCCAGCGGTACGACGAGGCCCACCGTGCCGGCCACCTGGCCGACGACCTCGGTCAGCTCACGTCGCACCGTGTCGGCGAGGTCGGACCCGGCCGGCACCTCGCGGGGAGCCACCCCGGTCGACCGGACTGCCGTCGGCAGATCGGCGTCGAGGCCGACCCCCTCGGCGTACGCCGCGGCGTACTCGTAGATCTCGGAGGAGTTCCGGTAGTTGGTCGAGAGGTGGAACTCGTGGAGGTCCTTCCCCTCGATCGCCGCGGCCCGGGCGGATGCCGACTCGGCCGGCACCGGCCAGGACGACTGGGCGGCGTCGCCGACGATCGTCCAGGTCGCGGCCCGGCCCCGGCGGCCGACCATCCGCCACTGCATGGGGGTGAGGTCCTGCGCCTCGTCGACGAGCACGTGCGCGTAGGCATCGTCCTCGATCCGGTGGGTCGGCGGCGTCCACGCCGCCGTCGAGCCGAACTCCCGCTCGGCGGCGGTCGTCAGCTCCTGCAGGTCGCCCCCCCGGAAGTCGTCGAGCTCGTGCCCCTCTTCGCGGGCCCGGTCGGGTACGTCGCCCAGGGCGTAGCGCAGCTCGTCGACGAGAGGGATGTCGTCGACCGACAGGTCGTCTGCTTCCCACGAGGCCACGAGCAGTCGCTGCTCGTCGGGCGTGACGACACCTTCGCCGACCCGAGCGAGGAACTCCGGCTCACGCAGCCACCCGAGCACCTCCGGGGCGTCGAGCGGGGGCCACCACGAGAGCGCGAAGTCGAGGAACGACTGCGACGTCAGCATGTCGTCGTCGAACGCCTCTCGGCCGCGGTCGCGACCACGCTCTCCACTGACCTGGCGCCACATGGCGTCGAGCAGCGACGACGCGATCCGCGGCATCTGCCGGTTGCGCTGTCCCTGGGTCATCAGCTGGCGGCGGAGCTTGCCGAGCGTGCCGCGGTCGAGGTGGATCACGTCGTCGCGCCAGAAGACCCGGAACTCCTTGGGTGACGCGGGAGCCTGCTGACGCGCCGTACGCCGCATCAGCTCCGCCATCCGCCGCGAGCCCTTCAAGGCCGCGACGGCCGGGGTGTCGTGGCGGGTCGCCCGCAACCCGCCGACCACCTCGCCCAAAGACCGCAGGGCGACGGCGGTCTCGCCGAGAGACGGCAGGACGCGCTCGATGTAGCGCATGAACACACCCGACGGTCCGACGACCAGGACGCCACCGGTCTCGTAGCGGCGGCGGTCGGTGTAGAGCAGGTACGCCGCGCGGTGCAGGGCCACGACCGTCTTGCCGGTGCCGGGGCCGCCGCTGATGGCAACCACGCCCTTGACCGGGGCCCGGATCGCGCGGTCCTGCTCGGCCTGGATCGTCGCCACGATCGAGTGCATCGACCGGTCGCGCGCACGCGAGAGCTGCGCCATCAGGGCACCCTCGCCGACGATGGGGAGGTCGGTGTCGGCCTCGGCATCGAGCAGCTCGTCCTCGACGCCGACGACCTTGGGCCCGCTGCAGCGCAGCACCCGACGCCGGACGACGCTGTGCGGCTCGGCGGCCGTGGCCTGGTAGAAGACGGCGGCGGCCGGCGCACGCCAGTCGATCAGCAACGAGTCGCGGCGGTCGTCACGCAAGCCGATCCGGCCGATGTAGCGCGGATCCGGGTCGAGGTCCCGCAGCAGGTCGAGGCGCCCGAAGACCAGGCCCTCGTGCGCCGCGTCGAGCTGGGCGATCCGGCGAGCGGCCTGGAAGACCATGGCGTCTCGCTCGACGAGGCCGCCCTCGTGACCGAGCGCGCCGCGGCCGTACCCCTCGTGCGCGAGGGCCTGGGCGTTCCGGGCGGACCTCTCCAGCTGGACGTACACCCGGTCGACGAATGCCTGCTCGGTGGCGAGCTCGGCGCTCAGCAACTCGTCAGCCACGTGGCGATATCTCCCTCGGATCCCCCGGTCCGCCCGGTCGTCGGACGGAAATCTGCAAGTCGCCTATCGTATCCGCTGCGTTCCGCGCTCGCCGTCAGGATCGGCCAGATCGGTGGGTCGGGCGCCGGATGCACCGGGACGCGCACCCGCCATCACAGTCCTCGGGAGGACACATGCAGCTACGACCCATCGTCTGGACCCTTGCCGCCGGCGGAGCCGTCATCGCTCTCGCCCTCCCCGCAGCGGCGTACGCCGAGGGCGTGCACCACCACGACCCCGCCCACGACGTCCAGCAAGTGCACTTCTCGGACGGAAGCACGACGGCCAAGCCCCACAACAAGGCGGCCGACATCGTCGGCGTCGACCTGGACTTCACCAAGAAGCACGTCCTCATCTCGATCCGGGCCCGGGCGGCGGCACCGGGCTGGCTGTTCGGTGCCACCATCAAGACGCCCCGACGGACCTACACCGTCGAAGGCACCCATGACGACACCTCGACGGAGTTCGTGCTGTCCAAGGGCAGGACGGCCGGCGGTCCCCCCGTGGCATGTCCCGACCTGGCAGGCACGGCCGATCCCGACGCCGCGACCATCACGGTCAAGGTCCCGGTCTCGTGCGTCAAGGACCCGCACTGGATCCGCGCCGGAGTCGCCCTGCTCGTCCCGGTCGCCGACGGCTTCAACGCCGACGACGGCCTGCGCAAGCGTGGTGTGGCGCACGAGGTCGGGGTCACCCTGAGCCCGCGTCTCCACCACCACTGATCCCGCGTGAAGGTCTACATCTCGCTCGACCTGGAGGGCGTGGCCGGCATCGCCGACTGGGAGCAGTGCCTCGCCGGCGGCGACGACTACGCGCTCGGCCGTGACCTCGCGCTCGGTGAGGTCAACGCGGCGATCGACGGAGCCGTGGAGGCCGGCGCGACGCAGATCCTGGTCAACGACAGTCACTCGCTCATGCGCAACCTGCCGCCCGGCGAGCTCGGCGGGCACGCGTCGTACCTCTCCGGCAGGTTCAAGCCGCTCTACATGATGGAAGGGCTCGACCCGTCGTACGACGTCGCGCTGTTCCTCGGCTACCACGCCGCGATGCCGACGCCCGGCATCCTGTCGCACACCTACAACCCGCGGGCCATCGCCGACGTCACGCTCAACGGCACCCGCACCGGCGAAGCCGGGATCAACGCACTCGTCGCGATGCACCACGGCGTCCCGATCGAGGTGATCACCGGTGACCAGTACGTCGGGCCCGAGGCCGCGCCGTTCTGCCCCGGCATCACCGCGATCGAGGTGAAGCGCTCGGTCAGCCGGTACGCCGCCGAGCACCTGCACCCCGCCATCGCTCGTCAGCGCATCCGCGAAGGTGTGGCCGAGGCGTTGTCGGAGCCGTCGGCCGGACCGCCGGTGATCGACCTGCCCGCCACCCTCGAGGTGCAGCTGATGTCACCCGACATGGCCGAGCAGGCGACCTGGCTGCGCGACGTCGAGCGGGTGACGTCGACCTCCGTCCGGTTCAGCGACGACGACCCGTTGCGGCTCTACCGGACCTTCATGACCTTGGTCTTCCTCACCCGGAGCCTCGTCGAGGCGCGCTGAGTCAGTCGATCCGCTCGTAGAAGGCGACGGCGTACGTCCCCGAGCCCTGGGTGAGGCGAACCCGTACGTCGGCACCGGCGGGCGCGAAGAAGCCGCCGAGGCCTCCACCGCCGCCCGTCCCCTCCGTGGCCCGCCAGCTGCCGGCCCGGAAATCGACCAGCGTCGTGCCCTTGGTGTGCAGCGCGACCTGGGCGACTCGGTCGACAGGCGACGGCGCGACCGTCAGTGCGCGCGCCGAGCTCCGCGTCACGGTGGTGCTCAACGACCAGGTGTGGCCGTCGTGCTCGACGACCTGCGGGACACGTCCGGCGCGGGTCCGCACCGACCGGCGCCGGTCCGTAGATCCCCAGTCCCACCTGCACGTCCGGCGCCGCGCCGGCCGGGACGGCCGTCGTGTCGTGGAAGCCCGCGGTGACGCGGATCTGCACGGTCTTGGTCGCTCCCGGCCGCCCCGGAACTGACTGCGTCGAGTACGACAGGGAGACCGGGTCGAACCCCCGAGCGTCGTCGCAGGAGTCCGGTTGCGCGATCACCGCCTCCTTGCCGCCGATGAGGACGTGGACGAAGTCGCCCTTCGGAATGCCGGAGCAGGCGAGATGGAACTGGACCGGGCCGTTCGGCAGCACGAACGAGGTCGTGAGGTCGGTCTGGCCACGGTCGGAGACGACGCCGCGCAGGAGCGGCGCACCGGAGAACTCGGAGCGGTACGTGATCCCGTCCTTGCTGTACGCGCCGGCGGGGACGAGGTCCGTCAGGTCGTACGACGCGACTCCCACGCTGCCGCGATCGACGGAGAGCGCCAGCTCGGCCGGAGACGCCGGGCGGGACCACCACGTAGTCACCGAACCCGGTCACCTGCGAGTGCCACTCCTCGCGATCGGGTGTCCGGACCGTGACCTGGACGTCCGAGCTGGCGGTCCACGAGTAGAGCTGCGGCTCGTCGGACTTCGGCACCTCGACGGAGCCCGACCGGTCGAAGGACGCACCGTGTCCGTCCGTGCGGTAGGTGTAGCCGAGCGACGTCACCGTCGTCGGCGCCTTCTGCCCGAGGATCACCGGAGCCGCCGGCTGGGCGTCGTTCGAGCCACGCGGCAGCACGACCGCGGCCGCGCCGGCGACCAGGGCCAGGGCCACGCGCACCCGTCGCGACGGCCCGGCGACGACGGCGTACGACGGCGACCCGCTGGTGGACGGCCGCGGTCCGGGCGACCGCCACCGGGTCCGCCACGTCGTCGGCGTGCTGGTCGAGCGTGCGGCGGAGATCGGTGAGTGTGTTCATCGCGGGTCTCCTTCCTGGCTGAGCGCCGGATCGATGCGGAGCTTGGCGAGCGCCTTGCTGGTCTGGCTCTTGACGGTGCCGACGGAGCAGCCGAGGACGTCGGCGGTCTGGGCCTCGGTGAGGTCCTCGAAGTAGCGCAGCACGATCACCGCCCGCATCCTGCGGGGCAGGTGCTCCATCGCGGTCCAGAGGTCCGTCGGCTCGGGAGTCGTCTCCGGGGCGGCGCGCTCCGGCAGCACCTCGGTGGGCTGCTCGCCGTTCCACTTCCGCCGCCACCAGCTGGCATAGGTGTTGACCAGGATCTTGCGGACGTACGGCTCCGGCTCCCCGTGGATCCGCTTCCAGGAGAACCACGCCTTCGCCAGCGACGCCTGGAGCAGGTCCTCGGCCAGGGCATGGTCGTGCGTGAGGAGGTACGCCGTACGCAGCAGCGCCCGCGATCGCGCGGCGACGAAGTCGTCGAACCTGGCGCTGGCGTCCGGGTCCACGCGGCCTCCCGGGTCGACGTACGACGTGGTGGTCATGACCGGTCTACCGGTCGGGGCAGGCGGAAGGTTGCCTACTTCTTCCGGTTCAGGAACGCGGTCATGGCCTCGCGTGCCTCGTCGGAGGCGAACAGCCGTGCGCTCAGGGCCGCCATGTCGTCGCCGAGCGCGTCGATCCGGCGGACCAGGTCGGCGTTGAGGATCCGCTTGGACTCGCGCAGCCCCTGGCCGGTGCCGGTCGCGAGCTGACCGCAGACCGTGGCGACCGCGTCGTCGAGCTCGTCGGCCGGCACCGCGCGGGTGACGAGGCCGTAGTCCGCGGCCTGGGACCCGGTGAACGTCTCGCCGCCGAGCGTCGTGAGTGCGGCCGCCCGCGGGTTCATCCGGGCGTGCACGGTCAGCGAGATGATGGCCGCGGCCAGGCCGAGCTTCACCTCGGTGAGGGCGTACGTCGCGTCGTCCGCGCTGATCGCCAGGTCACTCGCCGCGACGATGCCGATGCCACCCGCCCGGACGGCCCCCTCGATGCGGGTCACCACGGGCTTGTCCATCGTCACGACCTGCCGCTGCAGAGCGACGATCCGCCTGGCCCCCTCTTCCATGCCGGTCGTCGTCGCCTCGGTGAGGTCGGCCCCGGAGCAGAAGACCGGTCCGGCCTGCCGGACCAGGGCGACCTTGACGTCGGTGTCCGCGTTCGCCCGGTCGAGGCGGTCGCCCAGCTCGGCGACGAGCTGCTGGGACAGGGCGTTGCGGTTGTGCTGGGAGTCGAGGGTGATCGTCGCGACGGCATCGGACACGGCGTAGTGGACGAGCTCCCGGTGTCCTGAGCCTGTCGAAGGGTCCGGCATGGGCGGCATCCTCCCATCCCGATTCGTCCCCGCACCGAATCACCACGTGTGACCACCAGGCTCCGCTTCGCCCTGTACGGCGTGCTCGCGGCCCTCGCCGGGACCGGCGTCGGCCATCTCGTGGCTGCGCTCACCGAGCCGGCGGCCTCACCCGTGCTCGCCGTCGGCGAGCTCGTCATCGACCACACCCCCACCCCCGTGAAGAACTGGGCGATCGCCCACTTCGGCACGCATGACAAGACCATCCTGGTCGGCTCGGTGCTGGTCGGCGTGCTCGTGCTGGCCGCCGTTGCGGGTCTGCTCGCTCGCCGCTCGATCCGGCTGGGGGCGGGCCTGCTGGTGCTCCTCGTCGCCATCGCGTTGTACGCCGCGTTGAGTCGGCCCGTCGTCGGCCTCGCGGACGCTCTTCCCGGCCTCGTCACCGGTGTCGTCGGCCTCCTGGCGCTCGCTGGCCTCACCCGGGCCGAGCGCGAGGGACCGGTCGTCCCCGGCACCGACCTCGGCGCGCACGCCAGTCGGCGTACCGTCCTCCTCGGCGCCGCCGGTGTCGCCGCCGTCGCGGCGGCCGGCGGATACGCAGGACGCGTGATCGCCCACTCGCGCCAGGCCATCGGCAACATCACCCTCCCGAAGCCGAAGTCCCCCGCGCAGGCGTTCCCTCGCGGGCTGGACGACCAGGTCCCGGGGATCACCCCCTTCCGCACGTCCAGCGCGGACTTCTACCGGGTCGACACCCGGCTCTCGCTCCCGATCGTGGACGCCGACTCCTGGTCGCTGACCATCGACGGCGACGTCCGGCGCGCGCAGACGTTCTCCTTCGACGACCTCCTCGCGATGCCGCTCATCGAGCGCGACATCACGCTCACCTGCGTCTCCAACGACGTCGGCGGCCCCTACGTCGGCGGCGCCCGCTGGCTCGGCGTCCGCCTCTCCGACCTGCTCGACCGGGCCGGGGTGGGCGACCGCGCCGACCAGATCCTGTCCACGGACGTCGACGGGATGACGATCAGCACCCCACTCGCCCTGGCGACGGACGGCCGCGACGCGATGATCGCGGTCGGCATGAACGGCGGGCCGCTCCCACGCGCTCACGGGTTCCCGGCGCGGATGGTCGTCCCCGGTCTCTACGGGTTCATCAGCGCCTGCAAGTGGATCTCGAGGATGACCCTGACGACGTACGACGCCGACTCGGCGTACTGGACCGACCGGCACTGGGCGACGGACGCCCCGATCAAGATCGCGAGCCGGATCGACACCCCGTCCGGGATCCATGCCAAGACCGGGCGCACGTTCATCGGCGGGGTCGCCTGGGCCCAGCCCCACGGCATCGCGAAGGTCGAGGTCCAGATCGACGGCGGGCCGTGGCAGAAGGCCACCCTCGGCCCGAGCGCCGGCGACGACTACTGGCGCCAGTGGTACCTGACCTGGGACGCGAAGCCCGGGTCGCACCAGATCGCCAGCCGCGCCACCGACCGGAAGGGGTCCGTGCAGACCGCCGTCCGCGCGATGCCCTTCCCCAACGGCTCCTCGGGCATCCAGAAGCTCGTCGTCTCCGTGTCCTGAGTCACTCCAGGAAGCCAATCCGGACGGCCGTCCGGGACGAACACCTGATGTCCGCACCACGACAGGAAGAAGGCACCATGAACACCACGCTCCGACGCTCGGGGATCGCCGCGCTGGCGCTGGGGGCCACGCTCGGCCTGGCCGCCTGCGGCAGCAACGACAGCAGCTCCTCAGCCACGGCTCCCACCAGCAGCGACACCGGCAGCGACACGGGCACCACGTCCGACGCCGGCGCCCAGACCTTCGGCGACGGCTGCGTGGCGGTCCCGAAGTCCGGTCCGGGTTCGTTCAACGGCATGGCCACGGCACCGGTCGCTTCGGCCGCGAGCGCCAACCCGGTGCTCTCGACCCTGGTCACGGCCGTCAAGAAGGCCGACCTCGTCGACACGCTGAACTCCCAGAAGGCGATCACCGTCTTCGCGCCGACCAACGACGCGTTCGCGGCCATCCCGCCGAAGACGCTGAAGGCCGTCCTCGCCGACAAGGCGACGCTGACCAAGATCCTGACCTACCACGTCATCGCCGGGAAGCTCTCGCCCGACCAGCTCGACGGGTCGCACAAGACTCTCGAGGGCGAGACCCTCAAGATCAGCGGCTCCGACCCCGACTTCGTGGTCGGCAGCACCAAGGCCTCGATCGTGTGCGGCAACGTCCCCACGGCCAACGCCACGGTGTACATCGTGAACTCGGTCCTGATGCCGAAGATGTGACCTGCCGACCCGATCGGCACGACAGACGCTGACAGCCGACCCACGAAAGGCCAGGATCGGGACGTGAGCCATCTCAGGCCGGTGCCCACCGACCCGCCCTCCGAGGAGAGCGGGTCGGTGGGCGCACACCTGGCGGAGCTGCTCAAGCGCTCCAGCCGCGGGGACGAGAGCGCCTTCGCCGAGTGGTACGACGCCACATCGGCGCGGGCGTTCGGGCTCGCGGTCCGGGTGCTGCGGGATCGGGCCCAGGCCGAGGAGGTGACCCAGGAGTCGTACCTCGACTGCTGGCGGCACGCCTCGCGATTCGACGCCGCGAAGGGCAGCGCGATCGGCTGGCTGCTGACCATCGTCCACCGGAAGTCCGTCGATCGGGTCCGCTCAGCCGAAGCCTCCGGGCGCCGGGACGCGGCGTACGGACATCGCGAGCAGACGGTGCCGCACGACGAGACAGCGGAAGCCGCGACGGCGTCACTCGAGGCGACCCGGGTCAGGTCGGCCCTGGCGGACCTGACCACCAAGCAACGGGAGGCGGTGGAGCTGGCCTTCCTCGGTGGATACACACACACCGAGGTCGCGTCCATGCTCGACCTGCCGATCGGCACGGCCAAGACGCGGATCAGAGACGGTCTGATCCGCCTGAGAGACGCGTTGGGCGTCGGAGAGGTAGTAGGGGCATGAGCGATATCCATGCGCTTTCGGGTGCCTATGCCGTCGACGCTCTCGACGACGACGAGCGGGTCGAGTTCGAGGAGCACCTGGCCGTCTGCGCCGAGTGCCGCGCCGAAGTTGCGTCGTTCCGTGAGACGGGCGCGCTGATCGCCGAGACCGAGGCCGTCGAACCACCCGCGTCACTGCGGGCCGGCGTGCTGTCCGGGATCAGCCAGATCCGCCCGCTCCCACCCGAGTCGCCCTCACTGCCCGAGCGGATCGAGTCGACCGGCGCGACCGTCGTACGCCGACGACTGCTCCCCCAGCTGCTCGCCGCGGCCGCGGCCGTCGTCCTGCTCGCGACCGGCGCTGTGCTGTGGCACCCCTGGCAGCAGCACGATCGCACCGACCTGGCCGCGCAGATCCTGAACGCGCCGGACGCCATGAAGGTCATCGAGAAGCTTCCCGACGGCCAGGGTGAGCTCACCCTCGTCCGCTCCGCGTCGCTGAAGCGCGCGGTGATGATCGGCGACCACGTGCCCGCGGCGGGGTCCGGCAAGACCTACCAGATGTGGTACCAGCAGCCCGGCCAGCCCATGGTCTCGGCCGGCCTGATGACCGACACGGACGAGCCGACGGTGCTCACCGGCGATGCCGCGACGGCCGTCGCGGCCGCGGTCAGCGTCGAGCCCGCGGGCGGATCCGAGGAACCTACGACGAAGCCGGTCGCCCTGTTCCCGCTGAAGGCGGACGGATCGGGGAACGAGGGCACATGACCACCGCACCCGCCGGTCGTCGACGGATCGCGGTGATCGGCTCCGGCGTCGCCGGGCTCACCGCCGCCCACGTCGCGGCGCGGTCGGCGCACGTCACGCTCTACGAGGCCGACGCGCGGCTCGGCGGGCATGCCGACACGCACGAGGTGGACGGCCTCGCGATCGACACCGGCTTCATCGTGCACAACGAGCGCACCTACCCGACCCTGCTCCGGCTCTTCAGCGAGGTCGGTGTCGCGACCCAGCCGTCGGAGATGTCGATGTCGGTACGCGACGAGGAGACGGGCCTGGAGTACGCCGGTGCACTCGGGGCGCGCGGACTGTTCCCGACGATCCGCAACGTCGGCCGACCGGCGTACCTCCGGATGCTCGGCGAGGTGCCGCGCTTCCACCGTCTGGCCAGAGGAGTCCTGGCGGAGAATTCCCACACCGGAGATACGACGTTGCGGGAGTTTCTCGAATCGGGAGGTTTCTCGGCGTACTTCCGCCGGCACTTCATGGAGCCGCTCGTCGCCGCCGTCTGGTCGTGCGACCCTGCGGTCGCGCTCGACTACCCCGCCCGCTACCTGTTCGAGTTCCTGGCGCACCACGGGATGCTCACGGTGACCGGGTCGCCGCGGTGGCGGACCGTGGTCGGCGGATCGCGGGAGTACGTCGCGCGCGTGGCGGCCGGGCTCGACGACGTCCGCATCGGCACGAAGGTGACCGCCGTCCGCGAGACCGAGGCGCACGTCGAGGTGACCGACGGCAACGGCACCACCGCGGCGTACGACGCCGTCGTGGTCGCGACCCATCCGGACCAGGCGCTCGCCCTGCTGCAGGAGCCGACCCCGGCCCAGCGACGCGCCCTCGCCGACATGCCCTACTCGGAGAACGTCGCCCTGCTGCACACCGACACGTCGCTGCTGCCGCGGGCCGTCCGTGCGCGCGGCTCGTGGAACTTCCTGCGTCGGCGCGGCGGCGACCGGGGCGAGGTGACCGTGACCTACGACCTCACCCGGCTCCAGCAACTGCCCACCGAGACGCACTACCTGGTCACCCTCGGCGGCGAGGACCTCGTCGACCCGGACGCGGTCGTCGCGCGGATGGAGTACGCGCACCCGCTCTACTCACCCGCCTCGGTGGCCGCCCAGCGAGAGCTGCCCGCCGCGAACACCAACCGGATCGCGTTCGCCGGTGCCTACCACGGGTGGGGATTCCACGAGGACGGCGCGCGTTCGGGTGTGGACGCGGCGACGCACCTCGGGCTCACGTGGGGTGAGCCCGAGGTGCCGGAGCCGGCGATGTACGAGTCACGCATCCGTCACACCCGGCGCCGGCCGTTCCAGAAGGACTTCGAGCATCACGCGCACACCTGGCTGGTCGACCTCGACGCACTGCCGGACCGCGGAGCACTGGCCAGGTTCGAGGCCCGCGACCATGTCGGGGCGCCCGACCGCACGCTGCGAGAGAACGTCGAGGCGCTCCTGGCCGACCACGGCGTCGACCTCACCGGCGGCCGGGTCCTGATGGCGGCGAACGCCCGGGCGTTCGGCTACTGCTTCAACCCGATCAGCGTCTTCTGGTGCTTCGACCGCGAGCGGCGACTCGCACGCGTGATCGTCGAGGTGCACAACACCTATGGCGGGCGTCACGCCTACGTCGTCCGACCCGACGAGCGCGGGCACGCCCGCATCGGCAAGGCGCTCTACGTCTCGCCGTTCCACGGCGTCGACGGCTGGTACGACGTGCACGTGCCGGTCCCCGGTGAGGAGCTGCTGGTCGCGGTCAACCTGCACACCGACGACGGCGCAACGTTCAGCGCCTCGCTGAGCGGACGGCGTACGAAGGTCTCGGCACGACGGGCCGCTCCCGCCGCGCTGCGCGGGTCGCTCCTCATCCGCGCTCACGGCATCGCGCTCTGGCTGCGCCGCCTGCCGGTGCGGCCTCGCCCCGCGGGCCACGACATCGATCACAGCGGGGGTGCCCGATGACCACCACGTCGAACCGACCCGCACTCGACCAGTGGCCCGACCTGGCCGTGCGGCCGACGGGCCCCCGGACCGCCGTCTCGGCGTACGTGGCCCGGCGCCTGTTCGAGGCCGGCGTCCGCCGGCTCCCGGTCACCGTCCACCTCGAGGGTCGAACCCTCGGGGCGGGCGGTCCGGAGATGACGGTGCGTCGTCCCGAGGAGTTCTTCTCGCGGCTCGGCCGCGGCGCGCTGATCGGGTTCGGCGAGGCCTACCTGACCGGTGCCTGGGACGCGCCGGACCTCGGGGCATTCCTGACCGTGCTGGCGGCGGAGCTGCCGCGACTCGTGCCGGACAGCCTGCAGACGATGCGAGCGGTGGCCGTGCGCCGGCCGCCGCGTCGCGAGCGCAGCACGCGAGCCAACTCGCGACGCAACATCGCCCACCACTACGACCTGTCCAACGCCCTCTTCGAGACCTTCCTCGATGCCAGCCTGACCTACTCGTCCGGTCTCTTCGAGGCCGACGAGCTCCACCTCGACGGCTTCTCACGGATGACGGTCCCGAGGCAGGGGTCCGACCTGCCTGCCGCCCAGGCCCGCAAGATCGAGCGGCTCCTCGACCGCACGGGGGTCGCCGCCGGCACCCGGGTCCTCGAGATCGGGACCGGGTGGGGCGAGCTCGCGATCCGCGCCGCGCGTCGCGGGGCGACCGTGCACTCGATCACGCTGTCGTCGGAGCAGAAGGACCTGGCCGACGCCCGCATCGCGGCGGCCGGACTGGCCGACCGGGTGAGGGTCGAGCTCCTCGACTACCGCGCCCTGCCCGAGGACGCGACGTACGACGTGGTCCTGTCGGTGGAGATGATCGAGGCGGTCGGCTACGACTTCTGGGACGAGTACTTCGCGATCCTCGACCGGGTGACCGCGCCCGGTGGACGGGTCGGGATCCAGGCCATCACGATGCCCCACGAGCGGATGCTCGCGACCCGGCGTACCTACACCTGGATCAACAAGTACATCTTCCCCGGCGGCTTCCTCCCGTCGGTCGAGGCGATCGAGCGGATCACCTCGCGCCAGACCGGCCTCCGCGTCGTCGACCGGCTGTCCTTCGGCAGTCACTACGCCGAGACGCTGCGGCAGTGGGACGAGCGCTTCGCGTCCGCGCGCGACGAGGTACTGGCTCTCGGCTTCGACGAGACCTTCGTGCGGATGTGGCACTTCTACCTGGAGTACTCCCGGGCCGGCTTCGCGTCCGGGTACATCGACGTCAACCAGCTCGTGCTGGTGCGCGAGGAGGCCCGATGACGACGACACTCACCCGGCGTACGACGGCGGCGCGCGGCGGCGGGGTGGCGGCCGAGCTGGCCCGGGCTGCGGCTCCGCTGGTGGGCGAGCTACCGGTGCGGCTCCGTGCCTGGGACGGCTCGGAGACCGGCCCGATGGAGGCGCCGCTGGTGGAGCTCCGCTCGCCGGACGCCCTGCGCCGGCTGCTGTGGCACCCGGGTGAGCTGGGCGCCGCGCAGGCGTACGTCACCGGTGAGCTCGAGATCCACGGCGACCTCGCCGAGGTCCTCACTCACCTGTTCGCGTTCGGCCGAGCTCGGGGTCTCGCCGGGCGCCCGAGCGCCGGTGCGTTCGCGCAGGCGATCCGTCGGCTGTCCCCGTCGTTGCGCGACCTGGGGATCCTCGGCCGGCCACCTCAGCCGCCGGCGTCGCAGGCGCGGGTGCGCGGGCGGCTGCACAGCCGGCTCCGCGACCGCCGGGCGATCAGCCACCACTACGACCTGTCGAACGAGTTCTACTCGTTACTGCTCGACCCGAGCCTGGCCTACTCGTGCGGCTACTTCGGCGACGACCCGGCGCAGTCCGTGGCATCGGCGCAGCGCGCCAAGCTCGACCTGGTCTGCCGCAAGCTCGATCTCGGACCCGGGCGGCGGTTGCTCGACGTCGGCTGCGGCTGGGGGTCGCTGTCGCTGCACGCGGCGGAGGAGTTCGGTGCCGAGGTGGTCGGCGTGACGATTGCCGCCGAGCAGAAGGCGTTCATCGACGAGCGCATCGCCGCCCGCGGGCTGGGCGATCGCGTCGAGATCCGGTTGCAGGACTACCGCGAGGTGCCGAGCGAGAACGCGACGTTCGACGCGGTCGGGTCGCTGGAGATGGGCGAGCACGTCGGCGAGCGCAACTACCCGGCGTACGTCGACGTGCTGCAGCGCGCCGTCCGACCGGGAGGGCGGGTCCTCGTGCAGCAGATGTCGCGGACCGGCCGTCATCCCGGGGGCGGACCGTTCATCGAGTCGTTCATCGCACCCGACATGCACATGCGACCCGTCGGAGAGACCGTCGCCTTCCTCGAGCGCGGCGGCCTGGAGGTGCGCGACGTCCACGCGATGCGGGAGCACTACGTGCGCACGGTGGCCGGCTGGCTGGAGAACTTCGAGCTCCACCTGCCCGAGCTGACCGCCCTCGTCGGCGAGGAGGTCGTGCGGGTCTGGCGGCTGTACCTGGTCGGCGGCGCGCTGGCCTTCCGCGACGGTCGGATGGGCGTCGACCAGATCCTCTGCGTCCGGCCGGGCGCCGACCACTCGCTGCCGTTCGGACGCACCTGGTGACGGCCTCGTGATCGACACCTGGTGGGGGCTCGCGCTGCTGGCGGTCGGGGTCGCCGTGGTCGCGATGCTGCTGACGGCGTACGCCGCTCGCCGGGCCGGGCGGATCTCCGTCATCGACGTGACCTGGGGGCTGGCGCTGTCCGCGATCGCGGTCGCCGCGGCGATCGCCGGCACCGGGACCCCCTGGCGACGCTGGGTGGTCGCGGCGCTGGTCGTGGTGTGGGGCGCCCGGCTGTCGCGGCACATCTTCACGCGGGCCAAGGGGCACGGCGAGGACCCGCGGTACGCCGAGCTCCTGGGTGACGGCGGCGTGGGCACGGCGGTCCGCAAGGTGTATCTGCCGCAGGGACTCGCCATCTGCCTGCTCGCCCTCCCGATCATGGCCGCGGCGCACTGGGACGTCGCAGCGCCGTGGCTGGTGTGGGTCGGCGTCGTCGTCTGGGCGGCCGGCACCGTGTTCGAGGCGGTCGGTGACGCACAGCTCGCGGCGTACAAGCGCGACCCCGACCGCGGCCCGGTCATGGACCGTGGGCTCTGGGGTTGGACGCGTCATCCGAACTACTTCGGCGACGCCCTGCTCTGGTGGGGGATCTGGCTGGCCGGTGGCCTGGCATCCGGCTGGTGGCAGGGGCTCGTGACCGTGCTGGCCCCGCTCGCGATGACCCACTTCCTGCGCAACGTCACCGGCGCCAAGCTGCTCGAGGAGACGATGTCGAGCCGCGAGGGGTGGGCCGAGTACGCCGCCCGCGTCCCTCTCTTCGTCCCCCGCCCGCCCTCGCGATCGTAGGGATCAGGAGACCGCTCAGGGGGCCGGTCAGAGCGGCCTGGTGATCCGTACTATCGAACGATGGCGGGTGCCGACCGGGTCGCGGAGGCGTTCGCGGCGATGCCTCGCGACGGGTTCCTGCCCGAGGCCGAGCGGTCGAGTGCGACGTACGACGGGCCGCTGCCGATCGGGCACGGGCAGACGAACTCACAACCGTCGACGGTGGCGGCGATGCTGCACCTGCTCGACGTCCGGCCGGGCCAGAAGGTGCTCGACGTCGGGTGTGGATCCGGCTGGACCACCGCGCTCCTCGCCCACCTCACCGGCCCGACCGGGCGGGTGCTCGGCGTGGAGCTCGAGCCCGACCTCGTGGACTTCGGCACGGCGAACCTGGATCGGGTCGGCCTCGCGTGGGCGAGCATCCACGAGGCAGCGCCCGGGGTCCTCGGCCTGCCCGGAGCGGCGCCGTACCACCGGATCCTGGTGTCCGCGATGGCGCGGCACCTCCCGGACGAGCTCGTCGAGCAGCTGCACACCGGCGGCGTCATGGTCGTGCCGGTGGACGGAACGATGCTGCGCGTGGCCCGCTCGATGCGCGGAGTCGGCGTGACGCGGCACGGGTCGTACCGGTTCGTCCCGCTGCGCCGACCCGGCGGCGCGCATGACGGGTCCTAGACGCCCCACAGCGCCGCGACGTGGCGGGCATCCGTGCCGCAGCAGCCGCCGACGATCTCCAGGGCGGGCAGGTGCTGCTCGAGCGTCCGGTGCGAGGAGACGAGCAGGTCGAGGTCGCCCTCGTCGAGCCCCTCCGCCTCGTCCAGCTCGGCGTGGCTCAGCATCGAGGCGTTGGACCGCATTCCGCGGATCCGCTCCACCCACGGCCCCACGGTGTCGAAGGCCTTCGCGACGTGCTGGGGGTGTGCGCAGTTGACCATGAAGTACGCCGGCGACGCGCCGCCATCGACCTCGGTGACGGCGTCGCCCAGCGACGTACCGTCGGGCAGCCGACCGTCCGTCTCGACGGTGAACGAGAGGACGGCTGGGAGGCCGAACGACTCGGCGGCCTTGGCCACTCCGAGCGCCTCCTTGGCGTCGGTCATGGTGAGGGCCTCGACCTCGTCGACGCCGGCGGCGGCGAACGACCCGACCTGCGCTTCGTGGTACTCGGCCGCCTCGTCGGCCGTCGACGCACTCCCCGCGGCGTACCCGTCGCCACGCGGCCCGACCATCCCGACGACCACGATGTCGTCGATGCGGTCGCTCCAGTCGTGCGCGATCCCCTGGAGGAACGCGATCGCCTCCCGGTTGGCCGCGTCCAGTGTCGCCGCGTCGTCGCCGAGCAGCGCGCCCCAGTCCGGGTTGGCGCGCCAGGTCGGCGACTCGAGACGGAGTCCGGCGCCCGCACGCTGGGCGATCGAGGCATAGCCCTCGAAGTACCAGCGGAGGAGGGCGCGGCCGTCTGCACTGCGCAGCAACGGGTACGCCGCGAACTCGGGGAGATCCAGCCCGTGATGGAAGATCAGGTCGGTCTCGAGCCCGCCGTCGCTGACGTAGCGCCAGGTTGCTGCCATGTCGTGCTCCTCCCCCGAGAGCCAGACGTCTTCCCCACGGTCCCAGCCGTCGGGGGTCGCGACAAGGACGGTTGCACGCGACAACGCATTGTCCCCGATCCTTCACCGAACCGACCTCGACAGGTCACGAGAAGGCCACGCAGGGTCGCCATGCTCAGGCGATGGCGAGGGCCACGGTCATCAAGGCCGATCCGAGGAAGCGCGGTCGCCGACCGGACCAGGCTGCGGCCGCCCGGCAACGCGAGGCTCGCTCGGCCCGCGGAGTCACGACGCTCCTCGCTCGCCGGCCCGAGCTCCGTGGGTCCTCCGGACCGCCGACTGGCTGGAGCAGTCGGTGCTCTGGACCGCCTAGTGCCCTAGTAGCTCTTGGGCAGCCCCAGCGAGTGCATCGCGACGTAGTTGAGGATCATCTCGCGCGAGACCGGGGCGATCCGCCCGGCCCGGGTCGCGACCAGCAGGCCGGCCATGCCGTACTCCTGGGTGATCCCGTTGCCACCATGGGTCTGGACCGCGCGGTCGGCGGCGTCGCAGGCGGCCTCGGCGGCGGCGTACTTCGCCATGTTCGCGGCCTCGCCGGCGCCCGCATCGTCACCGGCGTCGTAGAGGGCAGCCGCCTTCTGGGTCATCAACCGGGCGAGCTCCACCTCGATCTTGGACTGCGCCAACGGGTGGGCGATCGCCTGGTGGGTGCCGATCGGCCCCTGGAACACACTGCGCTCCTGGGCGTACGCCGCCGCCCGGTCGAGTGCGAACCTCGCCAGTCCGGTCGAGAACGACGCCGCCATGATCCGCTCGGGGTTCAGGCCGGCGAACAGCTGGACCAGACCACCGTCCTCGTCGCCGACCAGGGCGTCCGCGGGCAACCGGACGTCGTCGATGAACACCTGGAACTGGAGCTCGGGACTCACGATCTCCATCGCGATCGGGCGGTACTCGAGGCCGTCCGCATCGGTCGGCACGACGAACAGCACCGGCTTGACCTGCCCCGTCCGCGCGTCCTCGGTGCGAGCGACCACGAGAACGTGATCGGACTCGTCGACACCGGAGATGTAGATCTTGCGACCGTTGAGGATCCACCCGTCACCGCGTCGTCCTGAGCCTGTCGAAGGGTCGCGGCGGGCGGTCGTGGAGATGTTGTGGGTGTTCGTGCCCGCGTCGGGCTCGGTGATGGCGAAGGCCATCGTGCTGGTGCCGTCCGCGATGCCCGGCAGCCATCGTGCCTTCTGTGCTTGCGTGCCGTACCGGCTGATGATCGTGCCGCAGATCGCGGGACTGACGACCATGAGCAGGAGCGGGCAGCCTTGCGCGGCCAGCTCCTCGCACACCGCGGCGATGTCTCCGATGCCGCCGCCACCACCGCCGTACTCCTCGGGGATGTTGATGCCGAGATAGCCGTTGCGGCCGATCTCGAGCCACAGGTCGGTCGTCTTCTCGCCGCTGCGCGCCTTCTCGGTGAACCACTCGCGGCCGTACTTCCCGGCCAGCTTGGCGACCTCGCGGCGCAGCGCCTGGCGCTCCTCGGACTCGGTGTAGCTGGTCATGCTGCTCACTCGCTCTCCTCCACCACGGCCAGGACCTCGCCGGACGCGACCTGCGATCCGGCTCGTACGTCGAGCTGGGTCACGATGCCCGCGTGCGGCGCGGTCACCGTGTGCTGCATCTTCATCGCCTCGAGCACCAGGACCGGCTGGCGGGCCTCCACCCGATCGCCCTTCTCCACCGCCACGCTTCACGACCGTGCCCGGCATCGGCGCGAGCAGCGATCCACTCGCCACGGCGTCGGCCGGGTCGGTGAAGCGCGGCACGGTCCTCATGGCCCGATGTCCGCTCGGGGCGTCGACCTCGATGCGGTCACCGGTGATCGCGACCGCGTACGTCGTGGCGACGCCGTCGCGCTCGAGCGTCACACTCGTCGGGCTCGCGTCGAGCACGGCGAGCCCGTCGACGGCGTAGCCGGTGCGACCGCCGTACCACTCGACCACGACGTCACCCTCGAACTCGGTGCGCTGTGGCCGGCTGACGACATTGCGCCAGCCGACCGGCACCCGCTGCTGGACACGCCGCGCAGCGCGGTCGCGCTCGGCGAGGGCCAGCGCCGCAGCGACGGCATGGTCGCCCGCGGACGACGAGGCCGTCGGCGGGTGGTCGTCCAAGTACGCCGTGCTGACCTCGCCGGCGAGGAACGCCGGCCCTCCGAGGATCTCGACGAGCAGGTCGCGGTTGGTGACCACACCGTGCAGCCGTGCGCCCCGCAACCCCGCCGCGAGACGACGAGCCGCCTGCTCGCGGGTCGGCGCCCACGCGATGACCTTGGCGAGCATCGCGTCGTAGTGGGTCGAGACCTCGCTGCCGGTCTCGACGCCGCTGTCGAGACGGAGACCGGGTCGGTTCAGCAGGTCGAACCTGGCGTCGACACCGGGGACGTCGACCAGGGTGAGGAGACCACTCTGCGGCTGCCAGTCGGCGGCCGGGTCCTCGGCGTACAGGCGGGCCTCGATCGCATGGCCGTAGGTCTCACCGATCGAGCGCGGGTCGGGCGAGCCGCCCTCGGCCACCGTCAGCTGGAGCTCGACCAGGTCGACCCCGTGCACCAGCTCGGTCACGGGGTGCTCGACCTGGAGCCGGGTGTTCATCTCCAGGAAGAAGAAGCGGCCCGCGTCGTGGTCGTACAGGAACTCCACGGTGCCGGCCCCGCGGTAGTCGATCGCCCCGGCGGCGGTCCGTGCGGCCTCGTGCAGGGCGTCCCGGACGGCGTCGGGCAGGTGCGGCGCCGGCGACTCCTCCACGACCTTCTGGTGGCGCCGCTGGATCGAGCAGTCGCGCTCGCCGAGCACGAGGACGCCGGCCGGGTGGCCCACGACCTGCACCTCGACATGGCGGCCCCGCTCGACGTACGGCTCGACGAACACCGTGCCGTCGCCGAACGCGCTGGCCGCCTCGCCCTCCGCCGCCTCGACCTCGCGCGGCAGGTCGGCGAGGGTGCGGACGACGCGCATCCCGCGGCCTCCACCGCCGGCCGACGCCTTCACCAGCAGCGGCAGGTCGGCCTCGGTCGGGTGGTCGGGCGCCTCCAGCACGGGGACTCCCGCGCGGCGCATCAGCTCCTTGGCCCGGACCTTCGAGCCCATCGCCTCGATCGACTCCGGCGCCGGACCGACCCAGGTCAGACCGGCGTCGAGCACGGCGCGCGCGAAGTCGGAGCTCTCCGACAGGAACCCGTACCCGGGGTGGACCGCGTCCGCGCCGGTGCGCCGCGCGGCCTCAACGATCAGGTCGGGTCGCAGGTAGGTGTCGGCCGCGGCATCGCCCGGGAGCCGGAAGGCGACGTCCGCCTCGGACACGAACGGCAGACTCGCGTCGGCGTCGGAGTGGACCGCGACGGTCTCGATCCCGAGCCGGCGGCAGGTCGCGAACACCCGCCGCGCGATCTCGCCACGGTTGGCGACCAGGAGGCGGGTGATCATGTCCGGAACACCCCGTACCCGTCGGCACCGCGGATCGGCCCGTTCTCGATCACCGAGAGGCAGATCGCCAGCACCGTGCGGGTGTCGCGTGGGTCGATCACGCCGTCGTCGTAGAGCATCCCGGACAGGAAGTGCGGGAGGCTCTGCTCCTCCACGCTCGCCTCGACGAACGACCGCATCTCGGCGTCGCCCTGCTCGTCGTACTCCTGGCCACGTGCCTCGGCAGCCTGGCGCGCGACGATCGAGAGGACGCCGGCCAGCTGGGCGGGACCCATGACCGCGCTCTTGGCGCTGGGCCAGGTGAAGAGGAAGCGCGGGTCGTAGGCCCGACCGTTCATGCCGTAGTTCCCGGCGCCGTACGACGCGCCCATGATCACGCTCAGGTGCGGCACCGTGCTGTTGCTGACGGCGTTGATCATCTGGGCGCCGTGCTTGATGATCCCGCCCTGCTCGTACTCCGCGCCGACCATGTAGCCGGTGGTGTTGTGCAGGAACAGCAACGGCACGTCGACCTGGTTGGCGAGCTGGATGAACTGGGTCGCCTTCTGGGCCTCCTCGCTGAACAGCACGCCCTGCGCATTGGCCAGGATCCCGATCGGCCGACCGTGGATCCGCGCCCAGCCGGTCACCAGCGACGAGCCGTAGAGCGGCTTGAACTCGTCGAACGGCCGGGCGTTGCCCGGACCCGTGCCGTCACAGACCCGCAGGATCACCTCGCGCGGGTCGAACGGCTCCTTGAGGTCGATCGGGATCAGGTCGAGGAGACCGTCGGGATCGGCGTCCGGCTCGGCGAACGTGGGTGGGACCGGCTCTGACACGTGGGCCTTGCGCCAGTTGAGCCGCGCGATGATCCGGCGCCCGATCCGGATCGCGTCGTGCTCGTCTGCCGCCAGGTAGTCGGCCAGGCCGGAGATGCGCGCGTGCATGGACGCGCCTCCGAGTGACTCGTCGTCCGACTCCTCTCCGGTGGCCATCTTCACGAGAGGTGGGCCACCCAGGAACACCTTCGCCTGCCCCTCGACCATCACCGTGTAGTCCGACATCCCCGGCACGTAGGCGCCACCGGCTGTGGAATTGCCGAACACCAGCGCGACTGTGGGCAGCTTGCGGGCCGAGCTCCGCGTCAGGTCGCGGAACAGCTTCCCGCCGGGGATGAAGATCTCCTTCTGCGTCGGCAGGTCCGCACCGCCGGACTCGACCAGCGAGATGGTCGGCAGCCCGTTCTCCTCCGCGATCTGCGACGCCCGGAAGATCTTCTTGACCGTCCACGGGTTGCTCGCCCCGCCCTTGACCGTCGGGTCGTTGGCGGTGATCACGCACTCGACGCCCTCGACGACCCCGATGCCGGTGACGACGCTCGCGCCGACGTGGAAGTCCGACCCCCAGCCGGCGAGGGGCGAGAGCTCCAGGAACGCCGACCCCGGGTCGACCAGCAGCTCGATCCGCTCGCGGGCCATCAGCTTGCCGCGCGCGTGATGGCGGTCGACGTACTTCTCCCCGCCGCCCGCCACGGCTCGGGCGTGCTCGGCAGCGAGCGAGTCGAGCTTCTCGAGCATCGCCGCGCGGTTCGCGCTCACCTCGGCGCCGAGGGGGGTGGTCACGACTCGACCACCGCCTTCATCCGCTCCAACGTCGTGCGCATGCCCTTCCGGTTGGTGCGGCCGCGCAGTGGGCCGAAGACCGTCCAGTAGGCGCGCATCGCGAGGTTCGGCTCGATCCGGAAGTACTCCGTGACCTTCGTGCCAGCTCCGGCGGGCTCGAGCCGATAGCCCCAGTTGTTCAGCGTGACGTCGTCGCTCCCCACCGAGAACTCGAACACCTCGTTCGGCACGCACGCGGTGACGCGGCACGGCGACCAGTACGTCGGGCCGACGCCGTTGCGCTTCACGTGCCCCTTGAAGTAGGCGCCGACCTCCGGACCGGTCGACCCACGGCTCCACTCGGCCTCGAACGTCTCGGGCGAGAACTCCCCGATCCGCGTCACGTCACTGACCAGCGCCCACACGCGCTCGGGAGTTGCCTCCATGTGCAGCGACACCTCGCCGCGCAGCGGCTTCAGCACGGCACCGATCACGGGCAGGTTCACAGCAGCTCCTCCGGGATCTCGACGTACCTCGACCGGGCCCACTCGCCGAGGCCCTTGGCCTGCGGGTCGAACCGCGTCGACGCGGCGACCCCGCGGCCGAGCAGGCCACGGAGCACGACGTTGACCCCGCCGAGGTTCGGCAGGGCGAACGCCTCCACGTCCAGCGCGCCGGCCTCCGGCAACAGGGTCCGCACGAAGTCGGGCGTGACCGTGTCGAGCAGCCACGACACACGCGAGTCGTACGCCGCGTGTGCGTCGTGCGCCACCCACAGACCGAGGTTGGCGTCGCCGCCCTTGTCGCCGGAGCGGGCGTGGACGAACGAGCCGAGCGGCGCTCTCACGAGACCTCCTCGGTGCGTCCGTCCGCGTGGTGCACGGTGTGACGGACGAGAGCGCGGTCGACGTACTCGGCGCGGTAGACGCCGTACGGCGTGCCGCCGCCGGGCGGCGCGGTCATCGTGAAGCCCGGGTACGACGCGAGCGCGAGCTCGACGACCGCGCCACTGAACGCACGACCGACCGGCTCTGGCTCGGGGTCCTGGACGGTGCACCGCAGCAGGGTCGACGCGCCTTCCTCGGTGTCGGCGTCGACGGCGGGCCGGGGTCCGAGGGTCCACGTGACCGAGGTGGCGTTGAGCCGAGGCTCGAGCTGAGCCCGCACCCAGGCCGCCTTCTCGTCGAGGTCGAGTCCGGTGAGCACGAGCTCGACGGAGTTGCGGTGGCCGCCGAGCTCGTTGACGCACACCTTGAGGCGCTCCGGGGGGGCCGAGCCGCGGACGCCGGAGATGCGGACACGATCGGATCCGTCGTCGGTGAGCCGGATCGAGTCGAGGTGGGTCGTGACGTCGGGGCCGAGATACTCGGTCGACTGCACCTCGTACAGCAGCTGGGCCGTGACCGTGTCGAGGTCGACCAACCCACCTGTGCCACCGTGCTTCGTGATCACCGACGACCCGTCGGCATCCACTTCGGCGACCGGAAAACCCAGTGGTTGAGCGGGATTCTCGATCGCCGCGAACCCGGAGAAGTTCCCTCCGGTCGCCTGGCATCCGCACTCCAGCACGTGGCCCGCGACCACGGCGCCCGCCAGCTCGTCGTACGCCGTCGGGCTCCAGCCGTGCCACCAGGCCGACGGTCCGACCACGAGCGAGGCATCGGTGACCCGGCCGGCGACGATGATGTCGGCTCCGCCCTCGAGCGCGGCAGCGATGCCGAAGCCACCGAGGTATGCGTTCGCCGTCAGCGCTCCTCCGAACCCCACGGGCCGCACGTCGTCGCCGTCGACGTACGCCACGGACGGCGAGAGCCCCTGGGCCGAGGCGACCTCGGCGATCCGGGCGGCGAGGCCGGCCGGGTTGAGGCCGCCGGCGTTGCTGACGATCCGTACGCCGCGCTCGAGCGCCAGCCCGAGACAGTCCTCGACCTGTCGCACGAACGTGCGTGCGTAGCCGAGCGACGGGTCCGTGAGCTGGTCGCGGCCGAGGATGAGCATCGTCAGCTCGGCGAGGTAGTCACCGGTGAGCACGTCGAGGGGACCGTCCTCGAGCATCTCGCGCATCGCGGACAGGCGGTCGCCGTAGAAGCCGGAGCAGTTGCCGATGCGTAGTGGCCGGCTGCCACGGGTGGGCTCAGCCATCTCGAGCTGCCCGTCCCTCGCCCGGTTGGCCGGCGAACGCCTGCGCGATGTTCAGCCACAGGTTGGCGTCACGACCGATGGCGACCAAGGACGTGTCGGCGCGGTTGATCCGCTGGGTGACCAGCAGGCAGAAGTCGTACGCCGCGCCGGTGACGGTCTGCGTCGCCCCCACCGGACCCCAGGACCACAGGTCGCCCGACGGAGCAGTCAGGTCGATCCGGAACTCCTCGGTCGGCGGCGGTGTGCGGTGGAGCGAGAACGCGAAGTCGCGGGCACGGATGCCCAGGTGTGCGACATGGCGGATGCGGTCGGTGACCTCCGGCTGGGCGCCGAGGGCGTGGTGGACGTCGAGGGAGTGGGCCCAGGTCTCCATGAACCGGGCGGTCGCCATCGACGTGGCGGACATCGCCGGGCCGTACCACGGGATGCGTTCCGAGCTCGGGTAGGTGCGCAAGGTCTCGGCCAGGGCGCGACGCGCCGAGCGCCACCGCTCGAGGAGAGTGGCCGGCGCTACCGCGCCCCCGGCGAGCGCCGCGTTGTCGGTGGCGTGGTCGGGATCGGCCAGCACCTCGAGCACGAGCGCGTCCCAGCGCTCCTGGTCGGTGGCGGCCACGCGAGCCGTCTCGTCGGTCCACGCGAGGTGGGCGATCTGGGTGGCGACGTCCCAGCCCGGCGCCGGTGTCGGCGTACGCCAGCCTGAATCGGGGAGGTCGACGACGAGCGCCTCGAGCCGGTCGGTCTCGGCCGCGAGGTCGTCGAGCACCGCGTCGAGCAAGCGGCTCATCCGAGGGCCTCGTCGAGCGTGCGCGACCACTGGTCGAGGATCCGGTTGCGTCGTCTCGTGTCGTCGGTGATCGTCGCGGCGAGCCCGAGACCGCGGACCAGGTCGAGGGTCGCCTGCACCAGCTCGCGGACTCCCGGCGTCGACTCGTCCGCCCCGAGCAGGTGGACCGTCATCCGGTGCGTCTCGCGTCCGACCTTGCGCTCCAACGGCTCGACCGCCTCGAGCAGCGACGGATCAGTGCGGGCGGCGACCCAGAGCTCCAGCGCGGCGATGAACACCGGTGAGGCGAAGTGGTCGCCGAGCATCCGGAGCACGTCGCGCGTGCGGTGAGCCGCGGGTACTCGGGCGGCGGCCCTGGCCAGCTCGTCGCCGCGCACCGCGGTCAGGTGCTCGACCGCGGCGACGACGAGGGCGTTCTTGGTCGGGAAGTGATGGAGCTGGGCGCCCCGGGACACTCCGGCGCGCTCGCTGATCAGCGTTGTCGACGTTCCCCCGAACCCACGCTCCACGAGGCACTCGATGGTCGCGTCCATCAGTCGCGCCCGCATCGCCCGCGACCGCTCCTGCTGCGGGACCCGCACCGTCGTCACCCGGGCCATGCTGCCGTCGTACAAACAAACAGTCAAGCCTGACTGTTTGTCGAGGGACATCCAGCCACTCGCCGTGCCAGGATGCGCGGGTGGCCGACGGGCGGAGCATGCGGGAGCGGATGCTGGCGGGAGATCCCTACCTCTTCGACGCGTCGCTGGACGAGGACACCCGCCGGTGCCGACTCCTGCTGCAGACGGTCAACACGGCGACCCCCGACCAGGACGACGAGCGTGACGATGCGTTGCGCGAGCTGCTCGGTGCCTTCGGGGAGGGGAGCAACATCCGGCCGCCGTTCCGGTGTGAGTACGGCTACCAGGTCCACGTCGGCGCACGCGTCTTCGCCAACTTCGGCCTGGTCTGTCTCGACGTCGCGCGCATCACCATCGGCGACGACACCCGGATCGGTCCCGGCGTCCAGCTGCTCACCCCGACCCACCCGCTCGAGCCCGGCGTACGCCGCGACGGGTGGGAGAGCGCCGAGCCGATCACGATCGGCCGCAACGTCTGGCTCGGCGGCGCCGTCGTGGTCTGCCCCGGCGTGACCATCGGTGACGACACGGTCGTCGGCGCAGGCGCCGTGGTCACCCGCGACCTGCCTTCAGGGGTCCTCGCCGTCGGCAACCCGGCGCGCGTCGTGCGCCCCATCGCCGAGTCGGCACATGACGACTCGGCGTGATTTCGGTGTCCTTTTGCGCCGACTCGGCAACTAGTCGAGGCGGGCGACGAGAGGCAGCCGCGAGCGAGCCAGGAGGCCGACCACGAGGGCGGTGACGAGCGGAAGCAGCAGCACGAGCCCACCGATCTCCAGCCACGGGATCACCAGGTAGTGCGACGGCCCGGGGTCGCCGACGTTGTACGGCCGCGTCAACGGATACGACACCGCGATGCCCGGGACCAACCCGACAGCCGCACCGAGTGCGGCACCCACGATCCCCACCGCCACGGCGTACGCCGCCGCCACGGCTCGGCGCATCCGGGGCGACGCACCCACCGCCGACAGCGTCGCGAGATCCGGCCTGGCGTCGGACAAGGCAAGGAACGTGGCGGTCAGCGTGCCCCCGAGCATGAGGACCCCGGCGAGACCGAACAGGATCCAGAGCACGACCTTCTCGGCGTTCGACACCTGGTAGCCGCTCTCGACGTATACATAGCCGTTGCGCGGATCCAGGGCTCCGATGGTCTGCCGCAGCTGGTCGACCGTGGTCGGATCGGCGCGCGAGGCGTCGAACACGAGCGCCACCGGCCCCACGGTGAGGTCGAGACGCTGCGCGGCATCGGGCGCGAGCACCATCGAGGCGGGGCCGTACCCCTTGCCGGTGTCGACGACGTACGCCGGCAGGGTGAGCTGTCGATGGGTCACCCCTGTGCCGGAGCCGTGGCGGCGCACGACGAGGGTCGCCGTGTCGAGGGACGAGTGCCGTTGCGCGAACAGCACGACCCCACCCTTCGCCAGAGCGGCGTCGGCCGCCGCGCGCTCGGTGGTGCTGATCTCCTCCGGGAGGACGGCGGGCATCCGGTCAGCCACCACGGTCTGGGTCCCGAGCGTGCTCGTGGATGCGCCGTAGATGCTTCGTGCCGGTCCGCGCACGCCGGGATCGCGGCCGTGTCCGGAGACACCGTTCACCGCGGTCGAGTCGATCCCGGCCGCTTCCAGGGCGGTCCGGGCGCTGTCCAGGAAGCCAGGTCGGCGGGAGTAGTCGGTCACGACGCCGGTCCCGACCGGCACCTGGTCGACGTAGTCGGCCTTCGCCTGCGCCTGGTCGCTGGTGTTGGCGATCGACAGGGCGACGACGCCGGCCACCGTCGCGGCCACAGCCGCGACGGCCGGGACAGTACGCGTGCGATGTCTCGCGGCGTCGCGTACGGCGTACCGCAGCGGCAGCGGGAACCGCCGGCCCAGCCGGGCGACTCCGAGGACGACTGCCGGGACCAGGAAGATCATGCCGAAGACCGACAGCACCGCAGCGCCGGCGATCATCGTCTGCCCGGAGCCCTGCCGGGAGCCCAGGACGGCCACGACGATGCCGGCCCCCGTCAGGACCAGCCCGATGATCGGCGACCGCTTGCTGGCGGCGCGATCCCCTCGCCGCCCGGCGAGCACGGCGACGACGTCTTGCCGCGAGGCGATCCACGCGGGCACGACCGCCGCCAGGAACGCGCTCACGAGCCCGAACGCCGCGATCCCGAGCACGTGGTCCCACCGGATCTGGAACGGCCCGAACCAGGTGTCGGCCATCGACTGCAGCACGGGCACCAGGAAGCGCCCGAGGGCGATGCCGAGCACGATGCCCACGACCGTCGCGACAGCCCCGATCACCACCGCGGTGCCGAGGATGACGCGACGGGACTGTGACGGAGTCCCCCCGTTGGCCGCGATCAGCGCCAGGGCCCTGGACTGCCGGCGCGCGCCCACCGCGAAGGCCGGCCCCGCGAGGAGCACGACCTCGAGCAGTGCCATCACACCGACCAGCACGAGGACGGTGTAGACCGGCGAGCGATCCGAGGATCCGGCGTATCGCACCTGCCCGGAGAGGCGGTCGGCCGTCGGCGGGTGCTCGACCACCTGCCGTGACAGCGCGAGCACGCCCACGGCGTTCAGCGCGCGGACCTGGTCCCACGAGATCGGCGCCCCTCCCACGAGCCACGTGCGAACACCGTCCTGACCGGCACCGGGAAAGTACGCCGGCACGCCCAGCAGCACCGGTGTCGTCCGCTGCACCCGTGGACTCCGCGATGCCGACCACCGTCGCCGCGGTGCCGTTCGCCAGTGTCAGCCGGGCCCCCACGCCGAACCCCTCGTCGGCCAGCGCCTGGTTGACGGCCACCTCGTCGACGGTGCGTGGGTAGTGCCCGGAGGCCAGGCGGAACAGTCCCTGTGCGAGCGGGCTCGACATGTCCACGCCGGTCGCGTCGACGCGGAGCACACCCGCGTCCGTGCGGACGACGGCCTCACGGTCCCGGAACTCCAGGGTGGGCCGCGACCCGCCCAGGATCTCGTCGATCGTCGCCGGTGACGCGACCGGTCGGTCGCCGTCGCTGCTGCCGGTGCTCCCGAACGCCTGGTCCGGGTCGGGCAGCTGGTAGACCCTCTTCACCTGGGGGATGGCGGTCACCTTGGCCTCGGCCGACCCGATGCGTCGGTCGAGACCCTCGACCGAGCTCACGCTCTGGGTCGCCTGCGCGACGTCGGCGGCGATCACGGCGACGACCGGGAAGGTGACCATGACCAGCACCAGCACGCTGCGTGCCTTCGAGCGCCATGCCTCGCGCCACGCGAGACGCAGGGCCAACCGCCATCCCGAGACGAACCTCATCGCGCCTGCTCGAGCAGGGCGTCGGGGCGGTCGCTGCCGGACTCGTCGACGATCACGCCGTCGCGCAGGAACACCACGCGGTCGGCCCAGGCTGCGTGCCTCGCCTCGTGGGTCACGAGCACCCCGGCGGCACCCGCGTCGCACCGCGCGCGGATCAGCCGGAGGATGTCCTCGCCGGTCTCGCTGTCGAGAGCGCCGGTCGGCTCGTCGGCCAGGATCAGGCGGCGGTCGCCGACGATCGCCCGGGCGATCGCGACCCGCTGCTGCTGCCCACCGGACATCTCGTCGGGGAACCGGCGCGCGAGGTCTCCGATGCCGACCTCCTCGAGCGCGGTCTGCGCAGACTTGCGTGCCGACCTGGTGCCGGAGCCGTCGAGCTCGCGGGGCAGCGCGACGTTCTCGACCGCGGTCAGGGCCGGGATCAGGTTGAAGTCCTGGAAGACGTAGCCGATCGAGGTACGCCGCATCGCCGCGCGACCCTTCTGTCCCAGGGCGGCGAGGTCCGTCCCCTCCACCCGGACGGCGCCCGAGGTCGGGGTGTCCAGACCACCGGCCAGAGTCAGCAGGGTGGACTTGCCGGAGCCCGACGGCCCCATCACCGCGACCAGCTCGCCGGCGTACGCCGCGAAGCTCACCGCCTGCAGGGCGGTGACCTCGGTCGGGCCGGTGCCGTGGATCCGGGTGACCTCGTCCAGCTGGAGCACCGTGGTCATCGGGCCACCTCCGAAGGGTCGGTGGTCTCGACGAGCTCGACCGACGAGGAGCGCCCGTCGTCACGGTCGCGGGACGCGCGACGCAGCCGCGCCTCGCAGTGGTCGAGCCAGCGGATCTCGGCCTCGGCGGTGAACACCAGCGAGTCGAGGACCAGTCCCCAGGCCAGCTCGTGCGGGTCGTCGCCGGTCGCGCGTCGCTTCAGGCGGGTGTAGTCCTGGAGGGCGGTCATGGTCGCGGTGCGTTGCTGCTGGATCACGGTCCCGATGTCGACGCCGGGCACGCTGACGGCCAGGGCGAGCTTGATCGCGAGCTCCTCCCGCGGCGGCTGGGTCCGCGACACCGGCGACGAGAACCACGCCGCGACCTCGTCGCGGCCGCGGGCGGTCACGGCGTACACCACGTGTCCGTCACCGTCCGCGCCGTTGCCCTCGACGAAGCCGTCCCGCTCGAGCCGGTTGAGCGTCGTGTAGACCTGGCCGACGTTCAGCGGCCAGGTGCCCCCGGTGCGGTCCTCGAACTCCGCCCGCAGCTGGTAGCCGTAGCGCGGGCCCTGCTCCAGCAGGGCCAGCAAGGCGTTGCGTACCGACACCGGCGACACCTCCCGATCTCGTCGTTTCACGTCCCCCGTGGCCGTGAATACCCGGTATGTATACCTCGCACCATACTCGGTATGCAAGGCGACTCGGCGCGTGGCTGCGCCGGTCGCGGCCCTCGCACCGGCGATACTCGTGCCACGCGCGGGCAGCGGGCTCGCGTCGTCACCACCCAGCACTCAGCACGAGGGGACACACCTCATGTCGCACGCCGGCCCGCCGTCCGAGCCGCCCGAGGGCGACCAGCCGTACAACCCCTACCCCGACAACTGGGAGTCATCGGCTACGCCGCCCACCCCACCCGCTGCGCCGAACCCGTACGAGCAGTCCAACCCGTACGGCCAGGCCCAGCCGGGGGCGTACGGCCAGCAGGCGCCGTACGGCGGTGCCCCGGGGAGCCCGACCAACCCGTACGCCGGCTCGGCCGACCCGAACAAGCCGACCTTCGGGTTCGGTGGGTACGCCGGGTGGTTCACGCGAGTCGGTGCCTACCTCGTCGACTACCTCTGCGGTGGCCTCGCCGCTCTCCCGGCGATCGTCGGCTACGTGATCCTGCTGGTGAACACCGAGACGACCACCAACGCCGACGGGACCACCACCACCGACTACTCCGGCAGCATCGGCGTCCCGCTCGTCCTGATCCTGATCGGTGCCGTCACCGGAATCGCGTTCTTCGTCTGGAACATCTGCATCCGGCAGGGCCGCACCGGCGCCTCGGTCGGCAAGAGCGTGCTCGCGATCCGGCTGGTGAACTCCGACCTGCAGCCGATCGGCGCGGGCTGGTCGTTCCTGCGCTACCTGCTCCACATCCTCGACGGCATCTGCTACATCGGGTACCTCTGGCCGATCTGGGACTCCCGGAAGCAGACGTTCGCGGACAAGATCATGAACACGTTCGTGATCCAGGCGACCACGCCGGGGCCGCGACCCTACTGAGGCGGCTCAGGCTCGGTCGGCGTACCGCCGGACCTTCGCGCGGACCGCGGACGTCAGCGAGACGTCCGCGTCGAGCAGGGTCTGCGCCTGCGCCGGCGTCATCCCGGTCACCAGTGCCTCGATCGTCACCTCGTGATCGGGCTCGTGGTCGACGGTGATCGGGTCGCCGGCGCGGACCACACCGGGTTGGAGCACGCGACACATCGCGCCGACGCGGCCGGTGCGGTTGAAGTCGACGTGGAACCCGTCGATGCCCATGCGCATCGAGAAGTTGAGGCACGGAGTGCGTGGCTTCCGCACCTCGAGCAGCACGCCGGTGCCGGGCTCCCCCAGCCACCAGCGCTCGCCGAGCCGTGACCGGGTGATGTCGAGGCCGCGGCTGCGGACGTTCTCACCGAACAGACCCGGCGGGATCTCGCGATCCAGGCTCGCCGCGAAGTACGCCGCGTCCTCGGCGGCGTACACGTAGACGGCGGCGTCGGGCCCACCGTGGGTCTTGTCGACGTGCTGGTCGCCCTCGGGACCCAGCTCGCCGACGGAGACCGGTCCGGCGACGGGCCGCTTGTCGATGGCGGTCGGGTGGTAGTAGCCGTCCATGATCTCGTGGACGACGCAGACGGCTTCGATGCTCGCGGCCATGAGCACCATTCTTCCGACGACGACGTGACCGCGCTTGAGCGATGTTGCCCAGGTTCTGCCCAGAGCAGAATGCGGCTGCCTAGGAAGAGAACGGCGCCTAGAGTCGATCCATGGGTGACGTCGTCCAGCTCCCGGTACGCCGCGAGCAGCCACAGGAGACATCAGCGCCCCGCCGTGAGGCACCGGCGCGGGCACCGCGCGAGGTCGAGCGCCGGGTCGAGCGACGACTCGAGCCCCGACTCGAGCCCCGTGTCCAACCGAGTGTCGAGCCGCTCTGGCGGGAGTCCGTCGGTCACGAGCTCCGCGACGAGCGCCTCGCGTCGGGCAAGCGACTGGTCGACGTGGCCGAGGAGGCCGGCGTCTCGCCGCAGTACCTCTCCGAGGTCGAGCGCGGCCTGAAGGACCCGTCGTCCGAGCTGCTGGCCGCGATCGCCGGCGCGCTGGGGCTCAGCGTCGCCGAGATCGCGACCCGGGTCGCCTCCTCGACGATCGACACTCAGTCGCCGGTCTGCCTGGCGGCCTGAGCCAGCACGGTCGACGGCATGTCGCGCGTGGTGATGACCGCGTCGACGATCCCGTAGTCGCGGGCCTGCTCCGCGGTGAGCACCAGGTCACGCTCGGTGTCCTCCCGGACCTGCTGCGGCGTCTTGCCCGTGTCCTGGGCGAGCAGGTCCTCCAGCAGCGACCGCACCCGCTCGATCTCCTCCGCCTCGAGGATCAGGTCGGGGACGGTCCCGCGTCCCTCGGCCGCCGGGGCGTGCAGCACGACCCGCCCGTGGCGGAGGATCTGCCGGTGTCCGGGGGCTCCGCCGGCCAGCAGCACGGCCGCGGTCGCCACCGCCTGGCCCACGCACGTGGTCTCGACCGGCGGCCGCACGAACTGCATGGCGTCGTAGATCGCCAGCATCGCCGGGATCGAGCCGCCGGGTGAGTTGATGTAGACGTTGATCGGCGAGTCCGGGTTCTCCGACTCGAGGTGGATCAGCTGGGCGATGACCGCGTTCGCGACGCCGTCGTCGATCGGCGTACCGAGGTAGATGATCCGGTCGGCCAGGAGGCGGCTGTACACGTCGACGGTGCGCTCGCCGCGGTTGGTCTGGGTGGTCACGTAGGGGATCGGGTAGCTGCTCATCTCGGGGTCCCTGCGGCGTTGTCGGACGGGGGAGTGAAGCGGAGGAAGACGCGTACGTCGTGGGGTGAGTTCATGAGGTGACTCCTAGGCCGAGGGGGCGTACGACGGACGTGCGGACCTCGTCGACGGACGAGACGAGGTGGTCGACGAAGCCGTACTCGAGCGCCTCGTCGGCGCTGAACCACCGGTCGCGCCGCGAGTCACGCTCGACGGTCTCGACGTCCTGCCCGGTGTCGGCGGCGATCAGCGAGAGCACCGTGTCGCGGGTGTGCCGGAGGTCGTCGGCCTGGATGGCGATGTCCATCGCCGTCCCACCGATCCCGGCCGAGCCCTGGTGCAACAGGATGCGGGAGTGTGGCATCGCATAGCGCTTGCCCTTCGTCCCCGCGCTGAGCAGGAACTGACCCGCGCTCGCCGCGATGCCCATCGCGAGCGTGCTCACGTCGTTGGGGATCAGGGTCATCACGTCGCGGATGGCCAGCATCGCCGCCACCGAGCCGCCCGGCGAGCTGATCCACAGATGGATGTCCGCACGTGGGTCGCGCGCCGAGAGGACCATCAGCCCGGTGCACAGCCGGTTCCCCAACGCCTCGTCCAGCACCCCGCCCATCAGCAGCGTGCGTTGGTCGAGCAGGCTGCTCGCCAGCTCGTCGTCGATCCGGCCCCAGGCAGTTGCTTCGCTCATGCCCCCACGCTGACACCCGGCGTACGCCGACCGAAGGGCGTGCTGCTCCCAGCAGATCTGCCCTGCGCTGATCTGCTCGGGGCGGATCGGGGATGCAGGGATCCCCGGCTCGCCGGGTATCCCCTCGCTTGTCGGCCTTTGCAACCCCCGACAAGCGACGGGAGTGCCCTCGTCGGGTGACGCGTGGGACTGCTGAGACAAACGCACCGGGACTAGCGGTAGGTGACCAGCTCCCGCGGCAGGTGGGAGTGCTCGTTGAACGACAGCAGGCGGCGCCCGGTGGAGCCCTCCAGGACCCGAGTGACCGACGCGTTGATCGACACGGTGTTGAACCTGTTCCAGTACCGCGGCAGCCCGGCAACCGACGCGGCCGGCTCGACCAGGCTCGCGCAGACGACCGCGATCGGTCCGCCCGACGACACGACCACGGTGACGCCGTCGCGAGCGAGCGCCCGGTCGAGTGCTTCCGCGACCCGACCCACGAACGCCGGCCAGGACTCGGCGTACTCGTCGTCGTGCTCGCCGGCGCACCACCGAGCGGTCGCCTCCTCGAACACCCGCTGGAAGGCACGCCGGTCGCCGGGCTGGGCATCGGCGGGACTGCGGGCGACGACGCCGAGGTGGTCGAACTCGTTCCAGCCCTCGTCGAGCACCGGCGTCACCGACCACCCGGCGGCGTCCACCATCGACGTCGCCGTGTCGCGCTGGCGGCGCATCGCGCCGTGCACGATCGCGGTCGGCTCGAGCCCGTGGGCCACCAGGGACAGACCCAGGACCCGGCTCTGCTCGACCCCGGTCTCGCTGAGCACGTCGTAGTCCTCCGCTCCGAACGACGCCTGTCCGTGCCGGACCAGCAGCACGACCCCCATCAGGAGCCCACGACGCGACGCGTCCGCTGCTCGAGGTAGGCGACCGCGTCGCCGAAACCCGCGTACGCCGGGTTGTGGGTCTGGCCGTGGACGAACCGGAACCAGATCTGCTGGATGATCACCGCGAGCCGGAACAGTCCGAACGCCTCGTAGAACCGCCACCGCTCGGGGGTCATCGAGAGACCGCGGCGCCGGCAGTACCAGTCCACGACCTGGTGGCGCGTCCACATGCCCGGCACGGTGGTGGGTTGGCGCCGGAAGTCGCGGAAGAACGGGTCGTCGTCTGCCTGGATCCAGTACGCCAGCGCGCCTCCGAGATCCATCAGCGGATCACCGACCGTGGCCATCTCCCAGTCGAGCACGCCGGTGACCCGCAGCCCGTCGTCGGGGTCGAGCACCAGGTTGTCGAAACGCCAGTCGTTGTGGATCAGGCACTGGCCGGCGTCGTCCGGTCGATGCGCAGCGAGCCACCCCGCCACGTCCGACCAGTCCCCGAGGTCGTCGGTCGCGGCGCGTCCCATCCGGTCGGTCCAGCCCGCGACCTGACGCGCGACATATCCGTCGCCGCGCCCGAGCGTGTCGAGCTCCGGGACGGCCGAGACGTCGACCTCGTGCAGCCGGACGAGCGCAGCCCAGGCGTGCTCGCACAGGGTCGCGACGGCGTCGGGTTCGAGCTCGACGGACAGGTCCTTGCGCAGGATCACCCCGTCGAGGCGCTCCATCACGTAGAAGTCCGAGCCGAGCACCGACCCGTCGGAGCAGAGCCCGACCATGCCGGCGACGTACGGGAAGACCGGGGCGAGCGCGTGCTGGATCCGGTACTCCCGCCCCATGTCGTGCGCGCCGCGCGCCTTCGCTCCGACCGGCGGTCGGCGCAGGATCAGATCTCGTACGCCGGCCGGGCCGGTCGTCCATCGCAGGAGGTACGTCAGGTTGGAGGCCCCGCCGGGGAACTGACGGACCTCGGGCAGCCCCTCCGGAAGAGCGATCTCGGTGTGCTCGTGCAGCCACTCGACCACCGCCGCCACGTCGAACGCGTCCTCCTCGCGGACCGGTCGCGACTCGTCGGCGGTGCTCATCGGCCCAGTATGTCCAGGCGGGCAGTCGCGGATGTGTCGTGGATGCGTCGTGGCTGGCTCGTGGTCGGGTCGCGGCCCGGTCAGCTGGTCGGGGCCTGGAAGTACGGCTCGAGTCCTGGCGCCGCCCGCGGTGCGCTGATGTACGCCGTCACACCGCCGTACGCCCACGGGAGCACGATGCCGTCGGTGAGCCTGGCGCTCTCACCGCCCGCGCGCTGGACGCGCGCGCACCCGAGGTTGACCACGTCCCAGCGCGTCCCCCCGTCACCGTCGAGTCCCAGCGCCACCCATCGACCCGACGGAGCCGGACACGTGTCGGCCACGTCCTTGCTGGTGGCGTCGACGGCGTCGGCGTACACCCGCGCCTCGTGGTCGGGCAGGGCACCCGACCACATCAGGGTGGCGACGCCGGTGTCCTGGGAGTAGATGCAGACCGAGAGCGTGTCCGGCCGGAGGTTCTGGGGACCGGCCGTCGGCCGCACCACCGCCCGGGTCGGGCAGCCGTTGGCGTCCACGCCGACCTGCTCGGCGCTGCCCAGGATCTGCCGGCGCAGGTCGCCATCGGCGGAGAACACAGTCACGTGCTGGTCGCCCACCTGACGGGTCTCGGCGACCGCGGACACCATCGGCTCGACCCCGACGGCGAGGGGCGAGTCGAACCAGACCGCATCCCCTGCCGGATAGCTTCCCTCGGCTCCCCAGGTCATGCAGCGCTCGTTGGTGATCGCCGGCCGGCCCACGAAGCCGCTGAGCACCGAGACGTACGCCGCCTCGTCGTTCGGGGAGAGCACCGACGCCTGGTTGCTGCCGCACGCGCCCAGGTGCCGGGGGCCGGCGAAGTGGTCGGACGTGACCGGCGAGGCGCCCCACCCCCACGTGTCCGGGACCTGCACCTGCACGCCGGCGTACGACTCCGTGCGCCAGGTCTGCGGGACGTCGACGTGCGGATAGGTGATCACGCCGTTCGGCGTACTGGTCACGTGGTTGACGAAGGCGACCCCGCCGACGAGGAGCACCACGGCCAGGGCGGCGAGCCACGGGCCTCGACGTCGACGCGCGGATCCCACCTCCGCGAGCTCGGACGGGCGAGTCAACAGCTGGGTGGGCGCGGAGCCGGCTCGAGCTGCCAGCTGGTCACGCGTCGACACGGTCCGGCCTGCTCGCTCGGCGGCCTCGGCCAGGCCTCGCTGGACGTGTCGGCGCGCCGCCGACTCCGAGCAACCCAGGATCTCGGCGATCTCGTGGTCCGAGCGGTCCTCGAGCTCGCGGAGGACCACGGCGGCGCGGCGTGGAGCGGCGCAGGCTCGGACAACTTGGCGGCGGCCCTCGAGGTCCGGGTCGTCTCGCTGGACGCGGTCCCACATGGGCCGGATGCGTTCGAGGGCGCGGGTCACGGCGGCATCCGCCTGGTGGCCGTCGTCGAGGATGGCCGACGCGAAGGCGAGCAGCGAGGGCGTGCGAGCCAACGCCCACTCGTCGAAGCCGCCGGTCATGGGTCCACGATGCCGCAGGATCGGCGGGTTGGGACCGTTTGTGGCCGGATCGCTACTCGACGACCCGCGCGGCTCCGTCGCGATCGAGCTCGTCGAGCCGCGCCGCCTGCCGCCGCAGCTGCGCGTCGTACGCCGGGCGGTCGGTGAGCTTCTGCCGGTACGCCGCACGCGCCATCGGGTCGGGAAGGATCAGCTCGTCGCCGGCGTCGAGGCCGACCAGGACGGCGCACGCGATGTCGTCCGCGGTGAACGGCGATGTCTCGACCAGCTGTCTCACCACACCACCGAGAGCCCGGTCGGCACCCTGGAGCGAAGCGAGCAGGTTGGTCCGGAAGTACGACGGGCACACCACGTGGGCGGTCACGTCGTACGCCGCCAGCTCGTGCCCGAGCGTCTCGGTGAGTGCGACCACCGCCGCCTTCACCGCGTTGTACGACGCCATCCCGGCCGGGTGCACCAGGCCCGCCAGCGACGCCACGTTGACGATCCGACCCGAGCGCTGTCGCTTGAGGAGCGGTGCGAAGGTCCGGCAGCCCCGCACCACGCCCAGGAGGTTGACCTCGACGATCGACTCCCACTCACCCATCTCGGCGACGTCGATGCGACCACCTCCGGCGATGCCGGCGTTGTTCACCAGCACGTCGAGCCCGCCCCAGTTCTGCTCGACCCAGCCCGACGCGGCGGCCCAGTCGTGGTCCGAGGTGATGTCGAGCTTCGTGGTGGTTGAGGAAGGCGCCCTAGCGCCTGTCTCGAAACCACCATCAGCGCTCACGTCCGTCGCGAGCACCTGGTCCCCTCGCGCGCGGAACGCCGAAGCAAGAGCGGCGCCGAGGCCCGACGCGGCACCCGTGACGAGAACGCGGCTCATGAGTACTTCGAGAGCTCGAGTCGGGCCACCATCCCGCGGTGCACCTCGTCGGGCCCGTCGGCGAGCCGCAACGACCGCGCGTTGACGAAGGCCGCGGCCAGCGGGAAGTCGTCGGACATCCCGCCGCCACCGTGCAGCTGGAGCGCCATGTCGATGACCTCTTGCGCCATCCGGGGCACGGCCACCTTGATCGCGGACACCTCGCTCAGGGCGTTCGCCGCGCCACCCTGGTCGAGCTTCCACGCGGCGTCGAGCACCAGCAGCCGGGCCTGGTCGATCGCGATCCGGGCGTCGGCGATGCGTTCGCGGTTGCCGCCGAGGTCGACCAGCGGCTTGCCGAACGCCGACCGCTCGAGCCCGCGCCGGCAGGCCAGCTCGAGCGCGAGCTCGCTCAGTCCGATCAGTCGCATGCAGTGGTGGATGCGGCCGGGGCCCAGGCGGCCCTGGGCGATGGCGAACCCTTCGCCCGGGCCGGAGATGACGTTGTCCAGCGGCACGCGGACGTCGGTGAACGAGACCTCACCGTGGCCGAGCGGCTCGTCGTACAGGCCCATGGTGCTCAGCAGGCGCTCGACGTTCACGCCGGGGGTGTCCATCGGGACCAGCACCATCGAGTGCCGCCGGTGCCGGTCGGCGTCGGGGTCCGTGACGCCCATGAAGACCAGGATCTTGCAGTCGGTGTTGCCGACGCCGGTCGACCACCACTTGCGACCGTTGATCACGATCTCGTCGCCGTCGATGACGCAGGTGGCCGCCATGTTCGTCGCGTCGGAGGATGCGACGTCCGGCTCCGTCATCGTGAAGGCCGACCGGATGCGACCGTCCAGCAACGGCTCCAGCCATGTGCGGCGCTGGTCGTCGGAGCCGTAGCGCAGCAGCACCTCCATGTTCCCGGTGTCGGGTGCGTTGCAGTTGAACACCAGCGGAGCGATCGCCGATCGGCCCATCTGCTCGGCCAGCGGCGCGTAGTCGACGTTGGAGAGGCCCTCGTCGCCGTCGGTACCGAACTGCCCGGCGTACTCACCGGCGTGCTCGCGTGGGAGGAACAGGTTCCACAGCCCATGCGCGCGAGCCCTGGCCTGGAGCTCGCCGATGACCGGGAGCGGGGTCCAGGGATCTCCGGTACGCCGCGCCTCGGCGAGGTCGCGGTGGTAGTCGGCCTCCACCGGCGTGATCTCGGCGGCCATGAACTCGGTGACCCGAGCGGTCAGGTCGGCGGCTCGGGCGGACGGAGCGAAGTCCATACGAAAGACCCTAGGGTGCGCCCCGACTTCGTCGGACCGAGCGGTCCTCGCTCAGGCAGCGACGGTGCTGACCACTCGAGCTCGGGTCACCGGGTCGCACCAGCGGTCGCGGGTGCGGAGCAAGCGGACCGAGGACCACATCAGGCACGGGATCGCGATGATCACCGAGAGCCTCCAGTCCGGCACGCGCGCGGCCCCGGAGAAGAACAGGCTGGTGATCGTCGTGCAGGTCGCGAGTCGCGCCGAGTAGCCGACCATCGCGGCGGGCGGGGCCGGCGTGGCACGGGCCGACCGCAGGTCCACGGGATAGGGGTTCTTGATCGACCAGCGGAGCGCGCCGCCGGCCACCTGGAAGAGCACGACGAGAAGCGTGCAGAGCACGGCCGTCAGCTCCTCCGGGTTGGGCAGCCCGGCGCGCAAGGCGCCCAGCACGATGGTGATGAGAGACGCCGTGGCCAGGAACTCGAACAGCACCCAGGCACGTGCGTCGAACATCGCCTTCGGGGACGCCGGCAGGTTCTCCCGCCACAGCGAACCCCGGCCGTCGAGGCACCAGGCGTTGACCCCGAACAGCAGGGCGCCACCGGACGCGACCAGCCCGGGAAGGATGGTCATGGACGCCCACGGCAGGTTGCCGAAGATCGCCACCAGACCCGGCCCCACCGCGAGCACCAGCACGCCGCGCCGCATCGGCACCGAGCGCCACACCGACGCCCGGTCGGTGCGCACGAGGGTGCCCAGCACGGTGCGGGCGAGCGGGCGTGGCGAGTGGATGTCGGTCTCCATCCGCGCCTCGTCGCGCGGCATGCGACGCGCCGCCAGGTGGGCCGGAACCGCCCCGACGACGACAGCCACGAAAGTGGCCGCGAGCAGGATGGCCAACGTCGCGAGCCAACGCAGGGTCCAGCCGTTGGTCGCCCCGGCGAAGAACCACAAGGTCGGGATCGTGTCGAGCACGTGAGTGGTGTTGCCGGTCAGCTGCACGGACGCCGCGGCCAGTCCCAGCGCGACCAGGAGGCCCCGGGTGACGAAGATGCCGCCGCGGCAGCGCCGGACCGCCTCCATCGACCAGGCCACCACCTGGCCGAGCGCGGTCGAGAACAGCAGCCAGACGATCATCACGATCTGCGACTGGAGCAACCGGTCGGGTCCGAAGCTGAAGGCCATCGAGCCCAGGAGCACCCACGACTGGACCATCCAGGCGATGTTCAGCGGAGCCAGCACGAGCGCGCCCAGATGGTCGGTCGTGGGACTGACCGGGTACGGGCTCGCCTGGTCGCGCGAGATCAGCTCGCGCCCGCCACCCGAGGCGACGGCCGAGCTCACGGTCAGCACCAGGAAACCCGCCATTGCTGAGGGCATCAGCAGGAAGATGTCGAAGGACTTGCCTTCCCCGCTGCCGGCGTTCGGCATCAGGGCCGGGATGATCGCCACGGCCAGCGTGATCCCCAGGAAGACCAGAGACATGACCCGTGCGAGGTGGCGCCGGCGTACGGCCTGCTTCCGGAAGCGGAACAGGATGCCGACGTCCACGACGGCGCGACGGGCCGCGGCCAGAGTGCCGTCCTGGGCGTACGCCGGGGCGACGGCCTCAGTCGAGGAGGGCGCGGTACGCACGAGCCCCCTCCTCGCCGGCCATCTCCTCGGCGTCGACGGCGGCGACGCGGGAGCCGCCACGCAGCACCAGGGCGGTGCCGCAGGCCTGGACGGCGAGGTCACGCAAATGGGTCGAGAGCAGGATCGTGGCTCCGCGGGCGCGGGCGTCGGCGATCACCTCGAACGTCGCCTCCACGCCGATCGGGTCCACCCCGTCGAAGGGCTCGTCGAGCAGCAGCACCTGCGGCTCGTGCATGGCGGCCAGCACCACGGACAGCCGGCGGCCCATGCCGTGCGAGAAGCCCCCGGTCACGCGGTTCATCACGTCGCCGAGCTCGAACTTCTCGAGCAGGTCGCGAGCCCGCTCCTCCCAGCCCGTGAGGCGGCGCAGCTTGGCGCTGAGCTGGAGGTGCTCCCACGGTGTCGCCCGCGGGACCAGGCCGCCCACGTCGGGGCAGTAGCCCGCGAGCTGCTTGACCGCGAGGGTGTCGGTGCGGATGTCCAGGCCGGCGACGGTGACGACGCCCTCGGTGGGCGGCACGACGCCTGCGAGCACGCGCATCGTGGTCGACTTCCCGGCGCCGTTGCGTCCGAGCAGCGCGGTCGCCTGGCCGGCGTACGCCTCGATGTCGATGCCGGCGACGGCCTCGACCTCCCCGAAGCGCACGTGGAGGCCCCGCACGTCCACGACAGGGGCTTGGTTCACGCGGAGAATCTTCTCAGCGGAACCGGGATCTGACTCCGGAACCGCTGAAAACCTCGTGCACCCCAGCCAGGTGTCAGCGGTGTGCGTGGACCGTCGGGCTGGTGTCGCCCTTGCACATGGCCGTGGCCTTGACCTTCGAGTAGAACTTGCCGGGCGTCCCCGTGGTGCCCGTGCTCCACGAGCCGTCGGACGACGCGGTGTCGGAGGCGAAGTTCATGTCGTCTGCTCCGCCCCGGGCGCCGACCTGCTTGACCAGGATCACCTTGCGGCCGGTGATGCACCCCTGCCGCGGGCTCTTGACCTTGCCCGAGAGATCGGTGCCCTCGGCCTTGATGGTGACCGTGGTGGTGGCCTTCGACTTCGAGGTCGAGGCGTGGGCGAGGCTCCCCGAGCCTGCCACCGTGACCGCGACGGCAAGCCCGGCCGCCGCGAGAGCTGTGCGTGTGTTCATGCCCCGATCATGGCCCCACCCGCCGGTCCGCGCATCGGTCGCTCGGATGGTGGCTCAACCGACGAAGCTCTCGAGCGCGGCTCGTCCGCGGTCCAGGAAGTTGGACTCTCCGAGTGTGTTGATCTTGAAGAACATCGCCTGACTGCCACCCGTCGACACCAGCGAAACCGCCAGCTTTCCGCCGACGGCCAGGATGCTCACGGTCAGCGCCACGCGGTTGCCGCCCAGCGCGCTGTAGCGCTCGTACGCGCGCACCACCATTCTCGCGTCGCCCAGTCGCTGATCCGAGCCGTTCTCGAGCTTCGCGGTGATGCTCCCGCCCGGGATCTCTCGGTCGAGGTGGACGGCCAATGCGTCGACTTCGCCGGTCAGCTCGGCTTCGTAGTGCGCCATGCGTCGAGGCTACTGGTCAGGCCGGGAACGCCGAGTCGCTCGCCGCCAGCTCGCGGAGGTACGCCGTCGGCCGGAACCGCTCGCCGTACTGGTCGGCGAGCTCGTCCGCCCGAGCCAGGAAGACCTCGAGGCCGATCGGTCCGACACCGTCGCCCTGTTCGTCGACGGCCTGGTAGCCGGTCATGAACTGCGCGGCGCCGCCGGAGTTGGCCGGGAAGCCGATGCCCATGATCGAGCCGATGTTGGCCGCGGCGGCCGACTCGATGACCCCCTCCTCGAAGCACGCCGCGGTCTCGAGCGCCTCGATGAACATCAACCGGTCCTTCACGTCGGCGAACGGGATCTGCTCGTCTGCGACGGGGAACTCCTCGGCGAGTCCCGCCCACAGCTGGGTCCGCCGCCCGTCCTCGTAGTCGTAGAAGCCGGCGGACTTCAACCGCGACGGGCGACCCAGCTCGATCATCCGTCCGACGACCGCCGTTCCGGGATGCTCGGTGTACGGCGTGCCGTCACGGTCGGCGGCGTCCTTGGTCGCCTTCGTGATCTTGGCCATCAGCTCCATGTTGAGCTCGTCGGTCAGCTGCAGCGGACCGACGGGGTAGCCGTCCTGCAGCGCCGCCCGCTCCAGCGACATCGGTGGCACGCCCTCGGCCAGCATGGCCAGGCCCTCGTTGACCATCGTGCCGATGACCCGCGAGGTGTAGAAGCCGCGGCTGTCGTTGACCACGATCGGCGTCTTCTTGATCTGTTGGACCACGTCGTAGGCCTTGGCGAGCGCAGCGTCCGAGGTCTGACCGCCCCTGATGATCTCGACCAGGGGCATCTTGTCGACGGGACTGAAGAAGTGGAGGCCGATGAAGTCGTCGGGACGGTCGACCCCGGTCGCGAGCTCGGTGATCGGGAGGGTCGAGGTGTTGGAGCACAGCAGCGCATCGGCGTTCACGTGGGGCAGGGCCTCGGCGAACACCTGGTGCTTGAGGCTCGGATCCTCGAACACGGCCTCGATCACGAGATCGCAGCCGGCCAGGTCAGCGGCATCTGCTGTCGGCGTGATGCGCGCGAGCATCTCGTCGGACTTCTCCGTCGTGAGCTTGCCGCGCTCGATGCCCTTGGCGTTGAGCTTCTCGCTGTAGGCCTTGCCATGGTCGGCCGCCTCCTGCGAGACGTCCTTGAGCACGACCTGCATCCCGGCGCGCGCACAGGCGTAGGCGATCCCGGCCCCCATCATCCCGGCGCCCAGGACGCCGACCCGGGTGGCGACGAACCGGTCGTGGCCCTCGGGCCGGAGCTTGCCGGCGTTGATGGCCTGCAGGTCGAAGAAGAACGCCTGGGTCATGTTCTTGAAGTTCTGCCCGACGATCAGCTTGGTCAGGTAGCGGCTCTCGATCCGGCTCGCGGTGTCGAAGTCCACGCTCGCACCCTCGACGGCGGCCGCGAGGATCGCGCGCTGTGCCGGGTAGACCGCGCCCTTGGTCTGCTGACGCAGCAGCGCCGGGAAGGCCGGGAGGAACGCCGCGAGCTTCGGCGACTGCGGCGTACCGCCCGGCATCCGGTAGCCCTCGCGGTCCCACGGGTTGGTCGCCGCGTCCGCGTCGTCGCGGTGCTCGAGGATCCAGGCCTTGGCGGTCGGCACCAGGTCGTCGCGCGTGGCGACGACGTCATCGACCAACGCCTTCGCCTTCGCGTCGGCCGGCTTGAAGCGCGGGCCCTGCAGCAGCACGTCCATCAGGGCGGACTGGATGCCGAACATCCGGGTCACCCGGGTGATCCCGCCGCTGCCGGGCAACAGCCCGAGCGTCGCCTCGGGCAGGCCGACCACCGCGGCGGGGTCGTCCACGACGACCCGGTGCTGGCAGGCCAGGGCGATCTCGAAGCCGCCGCCGAGGGCCGCGCCGTTGATCGCGGCGACCACCGGGCGTGGGAGCTTCTCGAGTCGGCGCAGGTCCGACTTGATCGCCTCGGCACCGGCGAAGACCGAGGCCGCGTCGTCGGGTGTCGCCTGCATCAACAGGGTCAGGTTGCCGCCGGCGAAGAAGGTCTTCTTGGCACTCGTGATCACCACACCCGTGACGCTCTCGACCTCGTCGTACAACCGGTCGACGGCCGCGTGCATCGAGCGTTGGTAGAGCTCGTTCATGGTGTTCGCACTGGCGGTCGGGGTCGTCGAGGGTGAGGGTGACGATGCCGTCGCCGTCGCGGTCGTAGCGAACGGCCGTGAGGTCGTCGGTCGAGCGCCCCTCGTCGGTCGAGCGCCCCTCGTCGGTCGAGCGCCCCTCGTCGGTCGAGCGCCCCTCGTCGGTCGAGCTTGTCGAGACCATGTCGGTCATCTGATCAGTTCTCCTGTTCTCGATGTCTTGGTTGCGGTGGCGGCGGGTGTCACCGGGTCTCGACACGCGGGTCACGGCTTCGCAGGCTCAGCCGTGCCGCTTGCTCGACCACCATCAGTTGGCGTGAGCTCGTGCCTCGCTCACACCAACTCGACGATCGTGGCGATCCCCATGCCGCCACCGATGCAGAGCGTCGCGAGACCGCGTCGGAGGTCCCGGCGGGCGAGCTCGTCGACGAGGGTGCCGAGCAGCATGGCGCCGGTCGCGCCGAGGGGGTGGCCCATCGCGATCGCGCCGCCGTTGACGTTGGTGGTCTCGTGGGTGATCCCCATGTCCTTCATGAAGCGCATGGCGACGGCCGCGAAGGCCTCGTTCATCTCCCAGAGGTCGATGTCGGCTGCCTCGAGGCCCGCCTTGGCCAGCGCCTTGCGGGCCGCCGGTGCAGGGCCGGTGAGCATGATGGTCGGGTCGGCCCCGGAGACGGCAGTCATCACGATCCGCGCCCGCGGGGTCAGTCCGAGCTCGGCGCCGACCTGCTCGGAGCCGATCGCGACGAGGGAGGCGCCGTCGACGATGCCGGAGGAGTTCCCGGCGTGGTGGACGTGGTCGATCTGCTCGACCCAGTGGTACTTCTCGAGAGCCACGTCATCGAAGCCGGCGTCCTGGCCCAGGGCGGCGAAGCTCGGCTTGAGACCGGCGAGCCCCTCGACGGACGTGTCGGGGCGGATCAGCTCGTCGTGGTCGAGCACGGTGACACCGTTCACGTCCTGCACCGGCACGATCGCGTCGGCGAAGTAGCCGTTGGCCCACGCCTTCGCGGCACGGTGGTGCGACTCCGCGGCGTACGCGTCGACGTCCGCACGGCTCCAGCCCTCCAGGGTCGCGATGAGGTCGGCGCCGATGCCCTGCGGGACGAAGCCGGTGGTGAGCGCGGTGGCGGGGTCGGCTGCCCACGCCCCTCCGTCGGAGCCCATCGCCACCCGGCTCATCGACTCGACACCGCCGGCGAGGATCAGGTCCTCGAAGCCGCTGCGGATGCGGGCCGCCGCCTGGTTGACCGCTTCGAGCCCCGAGGCGCAGAAGCGGTTGAGCTGGACGCCGGCGACGGTCTCGGGGTAGCCGGCCGCGAGTGCGGCGGTCTTCGCGATGTCGCCGCCCTGCTCGCCGATCGGTGACACGACGCCGAGGACGACGTCGTCGACGCGGTCGACGTCGAGGGACGGGTTGCGCTTCCGGACCTCGTCCAGCAGCCCGACCATCAGGTCGACCGGCTTGACCTCGTGCAGCGACCCGACCGACTTGCCCTTGCCACGCGGCGTACGCAGGTGGTCGTAGACGAATGCTTCCTGAGGTGCCTGTGCGGGGGATGGAGCCATGCTCACGATTGTGACACTCTTACTGTCATGGTCGTCAAGGAAGACGAGCCCGCTGTGGGGACGGTCACGCTGCTGACCCTCGAGGAGCTCACCGATCGCGTGGCGATGAGCGTCCGCAACATCCGCTTCTACACGGCCAGGGGGCTGGTGCCGCCGCCGATCCGGCGCGGTCGGAGCGGCTACTACGGCGCCGAACACGTCGCCCGGCTCCAGCTGGTGCAGGAGCTCCAGGGGCACGGCTTCACGCTCTCGGCGATCGAGAGGTACGTCGCGGGCATCCCCGCCGATGCGTCTCCCGAGGACATCGCCCTGCATCGCGCGATGCTGGCGCCCTGGATGGCGGACTCGTCGGAGGAGCTGTCGCACGCGGAGCTCGAGCAGCGCGCAGGGCGGTCGCTCAGCCCGAGCGATCTCGACACGTTGGCGGCTCTCGGTGTGCTGCAGGTCGTCGGTCGCGGGCACGTGCGAGCCTCCATGTCGCAGCTCGGCGTCGGGCTCGGCCTGCTCGACCTGGGCTATCCGATCGAGGCCGCCCGGGCCGCCGCCGAGGTGTACGCCGCGCACGGACGCGCGATCGCCGAGGAGCTGTACGAGCTCTTCCGGACCCAGGTCTGGCCGGTCTACAAGGAGCAGGGGGTGTCGCCGGAGAAGATCCAGGAGGTCGTCGAACGGCTGAAGCCCCTTTCGATCGCGTCGCTGGTGCAGGCGTACGAGACCGGCATGGACGACCTGCGCCGCACGAACATCGCCAAGCGAGCGCGCTGACATGCCCGCCCGTCTCGGCCGGCGTGTGCTGGGTACGGCGACCCCGTGACCTCCACCGTCCTCGTCACGGGTGCGACCGGCTTCATCGGGAGCCGCCTCGTGCCGGCCCTGCTCGCCGAAGGGCACGACGTACGCGCGATGACGCGTCGCCCCGACTCCTACGACGGCCCCGGCACGGCCATCGGCGGCGACGTCCACGACGCCTCCACCCTGGGCCCCGCGCTCGACGGGGTGGAGGTTGCCTTCTACCTGGTGCACTCGCTGGACGACGACGACTTCGAGACCAAGGACGCCCGGGCTTCGCAGGCGTTCGGCGAGGCGGCCGCGGACGCGGGCGTGCGCCAGATCGTGTACCTCGGCGGCTTGGGCGCCGACGACACCGAGCTCTCCGCCCACCTCCGGTCACGGCGCGAGGTCGAGGGGCTGCTCGGTGCCGGCGGCGTGCCCGTGACCGTGCTGAGGGCGGGGATCGTCGTCGGCTCGGGCGGGATCTCGTGGGAGCTCACCCGCCAGCTGGTGAAGAACCTGCCGGCGATGGTCGTCCCCAAGTGGGTCGCCACGCGCACCCAGCCGATCGCGGTGGACGACGTGATCCGCTACCTGGTCGGCGTCGCGGACGAGCCTCGCGCCCGCGACCGGATCTTCGAGATCGGCGGTCCGGAGCAGCTGACCTACCTGGAGATGATGGAGATCGCCTCCGAGGTCTCGCGCGGACGACGCGTGCCGATCATCCAGGTCCCCTTGCTGACGCCGCGCCTGTCGTCGTACTGGCTCGCGCTGGTCACCGACGTCGACGTCACGACCGGCCGCAACCTGATCGACTCCATGGGCACCGAGGTGGTCGTCACCGACCGCTCGATCGACGAGATCGTCCCCGGCGACCCGGTCCCCTACGCCGAGGCCGTGCGCCGCGCCCTCGAGGAAGCCCCCGGCGCCCGCTGAATCGGGCCGTGGCCGGATAGTCCCCTCTTCGCCGGGTTCAGAAGATCGCGGGGAGGGCGAAGAGCATCGCCACGGACCACAGGACGTGGGTGATGACCGGCGCCTGGATGCCACCGGTGGCGCGACGTTCGAGGCCGACGACGGTCCCGAGGAGGACGGCGGCGAAGCCGAGCATCACGTTGCCGGTGGCGAGCGTGGCGAGGGTGTACGCCGCCGTCGTGACGACGACCGGGTAGCGCGTGGTGGCGGCGTACAGCGCCCCTCGGAAGAACAGCTCCTCGGCGACGCCGTTGACCGCCGTCACCACGACCAGCAGGGGGATCGAGCCCTGGTCCGCATGGTCGAGCACGTGCGCCACCTGGTCGTCGAGCCACGGGACCTGGCGTACGACGAGCGCACCCGCCACGAAGAGACCGGAGAGCAGCACGCCGTACACGATCGGGATCAGGACCGGGCGCGGGCCCGGCTCGGTCCCCTGCAGCGTGCGACCCAGGTGCAGGGGCCCGGACGCGAACGCGCCGACGGTCCAGACGGCGGCAAGACCGAACGTCGCCGGGTAGAACCAGTCGTTGCCGGGCTCGATCCGCAGCGACAACCCCAGGACGACGGCGCCGACCACGACTACGGCGCCGGTGATCCACTGGCGGCGGCGCAGGTCGCCGTCGGACTCACGATGGTCCCGGGGCACCTGGTCCCAGAGCGTCCGTCGCACGCTGCGCGCCACGGCCCCCATCACGACGCCCACCCTAGGGACACGCGAGAGCCCCGCCTTTCGAGCGGGGCTCTCGCAGCGTCGGAGGTCAGGACTTGAAGGTGTCCTTGACGTTCTCGGCCGCCTCCTTGGCGTGACGGCCGGCTTCCTTGACCTTGGCCTCACCCTGGTCGGCCTTGCCTTCTGACTCCAGGGTCTCGTTGCCGGTGGCGGAACCTGCCGCCTCCTTGGCCTTGCCGGTGGCCTCGGTGGCCTCGTTCTTGAGCTTGTCGTCGAGTCCCACGTGTGCTCCTCACTCTCGGGGGCATCTCGTACGAAGGACTCGTACCCGCACACCGGGGCGACATGCACGCCGTGGGTGTCAGGAGAACGCGAGGACGCCGTCCTCCAGGGGCGCGCTGCGGATCGTGCGTCGGTCGCGCAGGTAGCTCTGCCGCAGCCGCCAGGGCTCTCGGTCACCCTGGTGGGGGAGCTGGTCGAGCGCCCGGAGCACGTATCCCGACGTGAAGTCCATGAGGGGTTCCTCCCCGACCGACGGGTCACGGACCGCGACCACCGACCGATAGCCGTGCTCGGCCATGTGGGCGAGGAGCCGGCAGGTGAAGTCCGCGACCAGGTCGACCTTGAGGGTCCAGGACGCGTTCGTGTATCCCACCGTGAAGACGAAGTTCGGGACGCCGCTCAGCATGAGGGCGCGGTAGGTCAGCGAGGTGGTCGGGTCGAGCTTCTCCCCGTCGACGACGAGCTCGATGCCTCCGAACGGCGAGAGCGTCAGGCCGGTCGCGGTGACGATCACGTCGGCAGGCAGATGGCGACCACCGCTGAGCACGACTCCGTCGGGGTCGAACCGCTCGATCGTCGAGGTCACCACCTCGGCGTCGCCTCGGCGTACCGCCTTGAAGAGGTCGGCATCCGGGACGAAGCACATCCGCTGGTCCCACGGGTCGTAGCGCGGGGTGAAGTGCGTGGCGACGTCGTAGCCCTCGGGCAGCAGAGCGGCGTTCTGCTTGCGCACCATCCGCTTCACCGTCTCGGGGCGGCGTCGTGAGAGCCGGTAGAAGAACGCCGTGACCAGGATGCTCTTCCACCGGATGACGCGGTGGGCGAGACCGTCGGGGAGCCACCGACGGGCGCGCACGGCGAACGGGTCGCGCTGCGGCAGGCTCATCACGTACGTCGGCGACCGCTGGAGCATCGTCACGTGTGCCGCTTCTCGAGCCATGGCGGGGACCAAGGTGACGGCGGTCGCGCCGCTCCCGATCACGACGACGTCCCGGCCCGCGTAGTCGAGCTCGGCGGGCCAGTGCTGCGGATGAACGATCGGACCGCGGAACTCCTCGGCCCCTGCGAACTCCGGCTCGTGCCCGCGCTCGTAGTCGTAGTAGCCCCGGCACGACCAGACCAGCCCGGCGGTGAACGTCGTTGTCTCACCACCGTGCTCGGCCTCCACGGTCCACAGCGCGGAGTCGCTGTCCCACGAGGCTCGCACGACTCGATGGGAGTAGTGGATGTGCCGCTCGACGTCGTACTCGCGGGCCGTGTCGCGGAGATACTCCAGGATCCGCTCCCCCGAGCCGAGTGCCTCCTCGTGCCGCCACGGTCGGAAGCGGAAGCCCATCGTGTACATGTCGGAGTCGGAGCGGACGCCGGGATAGCGGAACAGGTCCCACGTGCCGCCGCTGACCTCCCGCGCCTCGAGCACGAGGTACGACGTGCGCGGGAGCTCGCGGGTCAGGTGCGCCGCGGCACCGATGCCGGACAGTCCGGCGCCGATGATCAGGACGTCGACGTGCTCCGGCGTACCGGTCGTGGGGGTCACGCCTGCACCGCCGCCCCGGACTCCAGCAACCGCTCGACGTTCGCGACCCCCCAGGCGCTCAGTGCCTCGGTCGTGTGCTCACCGGGCCTCGAGGGGGGCGGCGTGGAGAGTGTGGGTGCCGTGCGCGAGAAGCGTGGAGCCGGCGCGGGTTCGGTCATGCCGTCGCGCTCCACGAAGGTCCCGCGGGCAACCAGGTGAGGATGGTGGAACGCCTCGGTCATCGGCAGCACCGGTGCGACGCAGGCGTCCGTGCCGTCGAAGACCTCCACCCACTCGGCCTGCGTCCTGCGGCTGACGGCATCGGTGATGACCCGTCGCAGCTCGGCGTGGTTCGCCGGATCGTCCCGATCGGGCGCCGTGTCGGCGATGCCCAGGCCGGCGGTCAGCTCGTCGTAGAACTGCGGCTCGAGTGCACCCACGGCGAGGTGCTTGCCGTCGGCCGTCTCGTAGAGGTCGTAGAAGGGTGCGCCACCGTCGAGGAGGTTGCTCGCCCGCTCGTCACGCCGGAGCCCGCCCGCGAGCCAGCCGGTGGCCATCGCGTTCAGGTGGGCCGTGCCGTCGACGATCGCGGCGTCGACGACCTGCCCCGCGCCGGAGATCCGCGCCTCGAGCAGGGCAGCGAGGATGCCGATGACCAGGTACGTCGACCCACCGCCGAAGTCACCGACCAGGTTGGTCGGGAAGTGCGGCCGGCTCTGGTCCTGGCCCAAGCCGAAGAGGGCGCCCGTGATCGCGATGTAGGCCAGGTCGTGCCCGGCCGTGCCGGAGAGCGGGCCGTCCTGTCCCCAGCCGGTCATGCGCCCGTAGACCAGTCGGGGGTTGCGGGCCAGGCAGTCGTCGGGGCCGAGGCCGAGTCGCTCGGTGGTGCCGGGGCGGAGGCCCTCCACGAGCACGTCGGCGGTCTCGAGCAGGTCGAGCACCGTCGCGACGGCGTCCGGGTGCTTGAGGTCGAGCGCGACGCTGGGGCGTCCGCGGTTGAGCAGGTCGTGCGACGCCACCGGTGAGCATCTGCCCGCCGGGCCGGTCGATCCGGATCACGTCGGCGCCGAGGTCGGCCAGGATCATGCAGGCGTGCGGCCCGGGCCCGATGCCCGCCAGCTCGACGACCTTGAGACCGCGCAGGGGTCCGGTTCCCCGGCCGAGCTCGACAGTCACGCCCCGATCCTCCCAGCCGGAGCAGCGTGCGCTCCGAGGGGATGGTACGGATCACGCGGCCGGTCGAGCGCGATCCAACGGCGGCCGGGTGATACGTACTATCCGAGGACGCGAGCCAGGAACTGGCGGGTGCGGTCTTCTCGGGGGCTGCTGAAGATCTCCTGCGGTGGGCCCTGCTCGAGGATGCGTCCGTCGTCGAGGAAGCACACCTTCGTGGCGACGTCACGGGCGAAGGCCATCTCGTGGGTCGCCAGGATCATCGTGGTGCCCTGCTCGGCGAGCTCGCGGACGATGGTCAGGACGTCACCCACGAGCTCCGGGTCGAGCGCGGCCGTGATCTCGTCGAGGAGGAGCAGGGTCGGCTGCGTGCACAACGCACGCACGAGAGCGGCACGCTGCTGCTGCCCGCCGGACATCCGGTCCGGGTGCTTCTCCGCCTGGTCGGCGAGCCCGAAGCGGTCGAGCAGGTCGTACGCCCGCCGCTCTGCCTCCGCCTTCGGTACGGCGTGCACCCGGCGCGGCGCGAGGGTGCAGTTCTCGAGGACGGTCAGGTGCGGGAACAGGTTGTAGGACTGGAAGACCATGCCGATGTGGCGGCGTACCTCCTGGCGGTCGACGCGCGGGTCGGAGATCTCGCGACCCTCGAAGGTGATCACCCCGTCGTCGATCTGCTCGAGGAGGTTCAGGCAGCGCAGCAGCGTGGACTTGCCCGATCCCGACGACCCGATCAGGCAGATCACGTCGTGGGCGTTCACGGTGAGGTCGATGTCGTGCAGCACGACCTTGTCGCCGTAGGACTTGCGGACGTCGGCCAGCTGCAGAAGAGGGTCGGTCACCGTGCTGGTCACAGGGCCCCCTGCCGCTCTCGCTCCATCGCCCGGTGCTGGAGGTGGTCGGTCAGCCGGGCGAGCGGGATCGTCAGCACGATGAAGTACGCCGCGACGACGACGTACGGCGTGAAGTTGAAGAAGAAGTTGGCGTAGTCACGGGCCGCGTACATCGCGTCGAAGACCCCCGCGGCCCCCACCAGCGCGGTGTCCTTCTGCAGGCTGACGAAGTCGTTGAGCAACGGCGGGATGACGCGCCGCACGCCCTGGGGGACGACGACGTAGCGCATCGCCTGGAAGCGGGACAGCCCGAGCGCGTCTGCGCTCGCGACCTGCGAGGGGTGGATCGACTCGATGCCGGAGCGGATCACCTCCGCGACGTAGGCGCCGTACGACAGCACCAGGGCGACCAGGCCCCAGACGAACAGCGAGTTGGTGAGACCTTGCAGGTTCAGGGCGGGAACGCCGAAGGCGAGCATGAACACGAGCAAGATCGTCGGGATGCCGCGGAACAGGTCGGTGTAGACGATGGCGACGATGCGCAACGGCAGCAGCACCGGCGCCTTGGACTGCCGCACCAACGCGACCGCCATGGCCAGGACGAGGACCAATGCCTCGCCGAGGAGGAAGAGCAGGACGTTGTAGCGCCAGAACGCGTGCCAGATCGAGGGGAACGCCGCCTTGGCGTCGTCGACGGAGAAGAACGTCGTCTTCACCGTGTCCCAACCCGGCGACGTCACCGTGGCGATCCAGACCGCTCCGAAGAAGACGACCGTGGTCACCGTCGCCACCACGATCGAGCGTCGGCGCAGGGATCGGCGTACGGCCTGGCGTTCGAGCTCCCGAACGCTCGGCTGCCAGGTGTCCGGGGAAGGGCTCACGACCGGGTCACTGGAGGACGGGCACGCTCACGGTCTGGCTGAGCCACTTCTGCTCGATCTGGTCCAGCGTGCCGTCGCTCCCCATGTTCGCGAGCGCCTGGTCGACGCAGCCGGCCAGGGGGTTGTCCTTCTGGAAGAGCATGCCGAACTGCTCGGGCTGGCCGCTCTGCTGCTGGAACTGACCGACGATCGTGGCCGCGGGGATCTGCACGGCCGTGATGAAGAACGCCGTCGGGAGGTCCGCGACGATCGCGTCGACCTGGTGGTTGAGCAGGGCCTGCTTGGCGACGTTGGTGTCGTCGAACACCAGCGGCTCCGACGACGGCTGGATGTCCTCGCGGATGGCGGTGAGCGACGTCGTCCCGGTCTGGGCGCCGAGCTTGTACTGCTTGAGGTCGGTGACCGACGTGGCATTCGCGACCGGGGAGTCCTTGAGCGCGATCAAGCCTTGGGCGGCGGTGTAGTAGCCGTCGGAGAACGTGACCACCTTGGCCCGCTGCGGCGTGATCGAGATCTGGTTGATGTCGAAGTCGAAGTCCTTGTCGCCGGGTGCGTAGGACTTGTTGAACGGCTCCTTGACCCACGTCACCGTTGACTGGTCGAAGCCGAGCTGGTCGGCCACGGCGTACGCGACGGCCGACTCGTAGCCCTTGCCGTTCGTCGGGTCGTTGTCGTTGAACCACGGGTCATACGCCGGAGAGTCCGTCGCGATGGTCAACGTGCCATCGGCGAGCGTCTTGCCCTGGGCACAGTCGGCCGGGGTCTGGGTGGCGTCCGAGCTGGTCGTGGTGTCGGTGGCCGTCGAGCTGTCCTGCGGTGCGCACCCGAGCGCGACGAGCATCAGTGGAAGGAGGACGGCAGCCGTTCGAGGCGTGCGCATGGCGGAGATGCTAGCCGGGGTTCAGCTGTGACGATCGTGAGCGTGCTGTTCGTGGAACTGGTGCACGACGGCGTGGCCCTTGCCGCGCTCCATCAGCCAGTGGTTCACGGGCACCGCGGCGACGAAGGCGACGGCCAGCGCGACGGCCAGCGACCACCAGAAGAGTGTGGTGTCCAAGGTGGCGTCCATCGCACCGGGCACCCCCAGCAGGAAGACCGTGTCGACGGCCTCCATGGTGAGGATCGAGATCGTGTCGCTCGCGAGCGCCGCCTGGACCGCCGTACGGCTGTCGGCGCCGGCGCGGCGTACGCCGGTGTAGGTGAGGAGATAGCCGAAGCAGAAGGCCAGTGCGATCGAGAGCACGATGTTCGCGGTGTTGCCCCAGCCCCACCAGGTGCTGAGCACCATCCCGGTGATCTCGCCGATGGCGCAGCCGGTGAGGCAGTGCCGGGTCGCCGCGATCGCCATCCTCCAGCTGTCGGTCATGCCTACCGTTGTACCCCCGCGGGGTATCTGTTGCAAGGCGTGCGACCACCTCTCCCTAGACTCCGCACATGCGGATCACCGTCATCGGATGTGGTTATCTCGGGGCCACGCATGCCGCTGCCATGGCCGACCTGGGCCATGACGTGCTGGGCATGGAGATCGACCCGGTGAAGCGCGAGGCGCTCTCCCGGGGCCAGGCCCCGATGTACGAGCCCGGGCTCGACGAGCTGCTGAAGAAGAGCGTCGAGTCAGGGCGACTGCGGTTCACCGACTCGTACGCCGAGGTCGCGTCGTTCGGCGACCTGCACTTCTTGTGCGTCGGGACGCCGCAGGAGCCCGAACGGCTGGCAGCGGACGTCAGCCAGGTGGAGACGGCCGTCGCCGGGCTCGCGCCGCATCTCGACCGACCCACTCTCGTGGTGGGCAAGTCCACCGTCCCGGTCGGGACCGCCCAGCGGATGGCGGCGCGGATCGCCGAGCTCGCGCCGGCCGGTGCCGACGCGCTGCTGGCGTGGAACCCGGAGTTCCTGCGCGAAGGCTTCGCCGTGCAGGACACCTTGAAGCCGGATCGGATCGTGATCGGCGTCGAGGACGGTCGCGCGGAGAAGCAGCTGCGCGACTTCTATGCGCCCATGGTCGACGCCGGCTCGCCGCTCATCGCCACCGACTACGCGACCGCCGAGCTGGTGAAGGTGGCGGCGAACGCCTTCTTGGCGACCAAGATCTCGTTCATCAACGCCATGGCCGAGGTGTGCGAGGCCACCGGTGCCGACGTCGTCGACCTCGCGGACGCGCTCGGGCACGACGCGCGGATCGGACGCCGGTTCCTCAACGCAGGCATCGGCTTCGGCGGCGGCTGTCTGCCCAAGGACATCCGGGCGTTCCTCCATCGGGCCGGTGAGCTGGGGGTCGAGGACGCGATGACGTTCCTGCGCCACATCGACGACGTGAACCTGCGCCAGCGCGAGCGGGTGGTCGAGGTCGCCACCGCGATGGCCGGTGGTCGGCTCGCGGGAGCGCGTATCGCGGTGTGGGGCGCCGCGTTCAAGCCCGACAGCGACGACGTCCGCGACAGCCCGGCCCTCTGGATCTCCGGACAGCTCCACCTCAAGGGTGCCGACGTACGCGTCTACGACCCGCGGGCCGCCGGCACCGCGCGCGCCCGCTTCCCGACGCTCACCTACTCCGGCTCGGCGATCGAGGCCTGCCGCGACGCCGACCTGGTGCTCCACCTCACCGAGTGGCCGGAGTTCCGCGAGATCGGCCCTTCCGACCTCGAGGGCGTCGTCGCGCGACCGCGGATCTTCGACGGTCGCAACGTGCTCGACCTCGACCTCTGGCGCTCCGCCGGCTGGAAGGCCCGCGCCCTCGGCCGCCGTTAGGCCGACCGGCGGCGTGACGGGCCGCGGCTAGAACGCCGAGTCGTCATATGACGACTCGGCGTGCATCTTTGCGCCGACTCGGCGATTTCATACTTTGCGCCGACTCGGCGCTAATTGTCGGGGGGCTGGATCTTGATGGTCTCGGCGTACCAGTCGAACGACCGCTTGGGGATGCGCATCTGGGTCTCGTAGTCGACGTACACCAGACCGAAGCGCTGGGTGTAGCCCTCGGCCCACTCGAAGTTGTCGAGCAGCGACCACGTGTAGTACCCGCGGACGTCGACTCCCGCACGGACGGCCACGGCGACGGCGCGGAGGTGGGCGTCGAGATAGTCGATCCGGTCCTGGTCGTCGACGACGCCGTCGGCGTCGGGCTTCGCGGCGTACGAGCAGCCCGACTCGGTGATGATGATCGGCGGCAGGGCGGCGCGGTACCGCGCGCGCAACGTGATCAGCCACTCGCGCAGCGCATCGGGTACGACGGGCCAGCCGAAGTCGGTGGTCGGGTAGCCGACGATCTCCAGCGGCTCGAAGGGCATCGGTGCGTCCTCGTCGGCGGCCGCGATGCGCATCGGGTTGTAGTAGTTGACGCCGTAGAAGTCGAGTGGCTGTCGGATCGTGGCCATGTCGCCCGCCTTGACGACGTCCTCGACCAGCGGGGCCAGGTCGAACGGGTACCGGCCGAAGAGCATCGGTTCGGAGAACATCCCGTTCCACAGCGCGTCGAAGAGCTTGGTGGCGCCGACGTCGGCCTCGTCCTCGCTGGCCGGCCACATCGGCGCGTGGTTGTTGGCGCAGCCGATGCTCGATGCGCCCGCGGCCCGGAGCGCGATGGCCGCGCGCCCGTGCGCCAGCAACAGGTGGTGGGCGACCGGCAGCGCGTCGAACATCAAGGTCTTGCCGGGAGCGTGGAGCCCGCTGCCGTAGCCGAGCATCGTCACGACGTTCGGCTCGTTGACCGGGATCCAGTGCTCGACCCGGTCGGACAGTCGCTCGCCGAGCAGCGCGGCGTACTCCGCGAAGTGTTCGACGGTCTCGCGGTTCAGCCACCCGCCGGCGTCCTCGAGTGCCTGCGGCAGGTCCCAGTGGTACAGCGTCACCATCGGCTGGATGTCGCGCTCCAGGAGCCCGTCCACCAGGCGCTCGTAGAAGTCGAGACCCGCCTCGTTGGGGTGGCCCGACCCGTCCGGGAAGATCCGCGGCCACGAGATCGAGAAGCGGTACCCACCCAGACCGAGCCGCTGCATGAGATCCAGGTCCTCGTCGAAACGGTGGTAGTGGTCGCACGCCACGTCGCCCGACGAGCCGTCGGCGATCTTGGTCGGCTGATGACTGAACGTGTCCCAGATGCTCGGGCCCCTGCCGTCCTCGGTGGCGCCGCCCTCGATCTGGTACGCCGCAGTGCTGGCGCCGAACCGGAAGCCCGGCGGGAGCAAGGGGTGTGCCACAGGGATCATTGTGGTCGTGACGGTAGTGGTTCGAAGAGGAATGGACCGGTTCGAGACGCGCGAACGCGGACGCCGGACGCATCACTCGTTCTCGTTCGGCACCTCCTACGACCCCGAGCGCGTCTCGTTCGGGCCGTTGGTCGCCCTCAACGACGACCTGCTGGCCGCAGGGGTGGGATACGACGCGCACGAGCACAGCGATGTCGTGCTCGTGACCTGGGTGGTCTCCGGCGAGCTCGAGCACGAGGACGCAACCGGTTGCGTGACCCAGCGTCCCGGTGAGCTGGCGGTCACCCGTGCGGGCACCGGCATCACCCACACCGAACGCGCCGGCGACCACGCGACGCGCTTCGTCCAGGCGTGGCTACGGCCGGGTGACGCGGGCGGCGAGCCGAGCCGGCGTACGACGACCCCCGGGCTCGAAGGCGGCGAGCTGGTCGTGGTGGCCGACGAGGAGGCACTCGGGATCCCGGGTGCGGCGTACCGGATCGGCGAGCTGCCCGCTGGCGCGACCGTGACGGTGCCGGTCGCTCCGCTGCGCCACGTCTTCGTCGCCACCGGCGCGCTGACCCGGTCGAGCCTGGCCGAGCCGTTGTCGGCGGGTGACGCGTTCGAGATCACCGGCGACCACGAGATCGCGGTGACTGCGGCGGTGCCGACCCAGCTGCTGGTCTGGTCGTTCGCGGGCTGACCGTCAGGGGACGAGGACGCCGGGGTTGAGGATCCCGTCGGGGTCGACCGTCGCCTTGACCGCTCGCAGCACGTCGATGCCGAGGCGACCGATCTCGTCCTGGAGCCAGGGGCGGTGGTCGGTGCCGACGGCGTGGTGGTGGGTGATGGTCGCGTCCGTGTCGACGATCGCGTCCATGGCCGCCTGCTTGGCGTCCGCCCAGCGACCCAACGGGTCGTCCCCCTCCGGCGCGGCCACCGTGAAGTACAGCGAGGCACCGGTCTCGTAGACGTGCGACACGTGGCAGAGCACCAGCGCCGGCTCACCCAGCGACTCGCGCAGCGCGGACGAGACCGCGTCGTAGGTGCGCCGCAGGCCCGACCAGTACGCCGCGGTCTCCAGGGTCTCGACCAGCACCCCCACGTCGAGCATCGAGTCGCGGAGGTACGGCGCGTCGAAGCGCCCGGCGAGCCACTTCTGGCCCGGCTCCACCCCCAGCGGTGCCCCGCCGAGCTCCGTCAGCACGGCGGTGACCGCGGCGCGCCGAGCGTCGACCACCGACCGGGTGCCCTCGAAGCCGACGATCATCAGACACCCGGAGTCCGACGATCCTCCGATCGAGTCGGGATCGGCCAGGTTGAGGGCGGACTCGTTCTCGTCGGACAGCCGCACCACGGTGGGCAGCAGCTGCGCCTGTGCGAGCGAGCGCATGGCGGCGGTGCCGGCGTCGAAGGAGGGCCACCGCCAGCCCTCGTAGTGCGTCGCTGCCGGCAGCGCGCGCACCCGCACGGTCACCGCCGTGATCACCCCCAGCGCTCCCTCCGAGCCCAGGAACAGCTGGCGCAGGTCGGGTCCCGCGGCGCTCGCGGGCGCGTGTCCGAGCGCGACCGGCCCTGAGGGCGTCGCGACGACCAGCCCGACCACGAGCGCGTCGAACCGGCCGTACCCGGCGGACGACTGCCCGCTCGACCGCGTCGCCGCGAAGCCGCCGATGGTGGCGAACTCGAAGGACTGCGGGAAGTGACCGAGGGTGAGGCCGTGCTCGGCCAGGAGCGCCTCGGCCTCCGGCCCCCGCAGGCCCGGCTCGAGGGTGGCGGTCATCGACTCCGGGTCGACCGCGAGGAGCCGCTTCATCCGCACCAGGTCGAGGCTGACGACCCCGGCGAAGCCCTCACGGTGTGCGACCAGACCACCGACCACCGAGGTCCCGCCCCCGAACGGCACGACCGCGATCCGATGACGGCCCGCGACCTCGAGCACGCGCTGGACCTCGTCGTGGTCACCGGGTCGGACGACGGCATCCGGCGCGTCAGTGAGGTCACCGGCGCGTGCCCGGAGCAGGTCCGGGGTCGACTTTCCCCGGGTGCGCAGCCGCCGTATGACGTCGTCGGTGAGCACGTGCTCCGCGCCGACCACCGACCCGAGATCGGCCAGCATCTCTCCGGTCAGAGCGGGCCACGGGAGCGAGATCGTCGACTCGTCCGGCACGGCCCGGTCGATGACCGGGAAGACGAGCTCGACGAGACCGCGCGCGGCCTCCGGAAGCGCGCCGGCGCGGGCCGGGTCGCCCCAGCGGGTCGGGTGCATCTCGCGAGTCACATGTTACAGTGTGACATATGACGTCACTTCGTCACAGTGCGGGTCACGTCGCGGAGCCGCCGGCGGCGTACCTCGATGCCGCCCGGGCCTGCATCCTCGACGTCGGGTGGCGGCGTACGACGTTGACCGAGGTGGCGCGGAGGGCCGGTGTGAGCCGGATGACCATCTACCGAGCCTGGCCGGACATGCCGACGGTGCTCGGCGACCTGATGACGCGTGAGTGGGGTGAGGTCGTGGCCCGCGCCGTCGCCGAAGCCGACGCATCCGTCGGCGGCGCCACCTCCGCGGCCGACCGGATCGTGGCCGAGGTGGTGGCCACGACGCGAGCGTTGCGCGACAACGAGCTGTTCCTCCGCATCGTCGAGCTCGACCCCGAGCTGTTGCTCCCCTACCTCCTCACCCGCCGAGGTCGCAGCCAGGAGGCGATCGCCGAGCTCACGGCCGGCCGGTTGCGCGAGGGTCAGCAGGACGGCAGCGTCCGCGACGGCGACCCGGTCGCGATCGCCCGAGCCCTGCTCCTGGCCACCCACGGCTTCGTCCTGAGCGCCCACACGATGGTCGACGACGAGGTCGGTGAGGACGACCTCGATGGCGAGCTGGCACACCTCGTGCGCAGCGTGGTCGCGCGATGACCGCCATCCGGGCGGGCCTGGCCGACGCACCCACCGACGTCGACGTCGTAGTCGTCGGCCTCGGCGTCACCGGCGCGGGATGCGCCCTCGACGCCGTGTCGCGTGGGCTCTCCGTCCTCGCGGTGGACGCGCACGACCTCGCCTTCGGTACGTCGCGCTGGTCCAGCAAGCTCGTCCACGGTGGTCTCCGCTACCTCGCCCACGGCCAGGTCGGCGTCGCCCACGAGAGTGCCGTCGAGCGGGGCATTCTGATGGAGGTCACCGCGCCCCACCTCACTCATCCCCTGCCGATGCTGCTCCCCCTCGACCGCGCGGCCAGTCGCCGGCAGGCCGCCTTCCTGCGCGTCGGCTTCGAGGCCGGCGACCTGCTCCGGATCGCGGCGCGCACCTCGTCGGAGACGCTTCCCCGGCCGCGCCGCATCTCGGCCACCGAGAGTCACCACCTGGCGCCGGCGCTCGGTGCTGGGTTCCGCGGCGGCATCCTGTCGTGGGACGGCCAGCTCGAGGACGACGCCCGACTGGTGACCACGATCGCCCGGACGGCCGCGGGTCTCGGCGCCGAGGTGCGCACGCGTGCTCGCGCGATCGAGCTCCACGGCACCGGCGTCGTCCTCCGCGACGAGCTCAGCGGCGAGTCCCACACCGTCTCGGCGCGCGCCGTCGTCAACGCCGCTGGTGTCTGGGCGGGCGACCTGGTCGACGACGTCGAGCTCCGACCCAGCCGCGGCACCCACCTCGTCCTGCGCGCCGACGCACTGCCGGGCCTCGGCGTCGCACTGACCCTGCCGGTGCCGGGCGAGCGCACGAGCTTCGTGACGGTGGTCCCCCAGCAGGACGGCCTGGTGTACGTCGGACTCACCGACGTACCCGTGGAGGGTCAGGCACCCGACGTCCCCGAGCCGAGCGAGTCCGAGATCGAGTTCCTCCTGGCCACCACGTCCGCGGCGCTGGCCCATCCGCTCACCCGCGGCGACATCGCCGGGGCGTACGCCGGGCTCCGGCCCCTCCTCCGCTCCGACGGCCGCACCGCGGACCTGTCTCGCCGCCACGCGGTCCTGACCTCGCGCTCCGGCGTCGTCACGATCGTCGGCGGCAAGCTCACGACGTACCGCCGGATGGCGCAGGACGCCATCGACGTCGCGGCCAGACGCGCGGGGCTCGACGCCAGGCCCTGCTCGACTTCTCGACTCCCCCTGCTGGGGGCGGCACCGCGCGCCGAACTGGCCCGGCTCGCCCTCGAGTCGCCGTCGCCTCGGCTGGTTCGTCGCTTCGGCACGGACGCGGCACTCGTCGTCGACACCGCCCGCACGTTCTCCGGTCTGGACGACGCCGATCTGCTCGCACCGATCGCCGCAGGAGTGCCGGTGACGCTCGCCGAGCTCGTGTTCGGGGTCACCCACGAGGGTGCCCATGACGTCGACGACCTGCTCGACCGGCGTACGCGGATCGGTCTGGTGTCGACCGACCGGGCAAAATCCGAGACGGCCGCGCGGCGTGCACTCGACCTCGCGAAGGCAACGGTTCGTTAAATTGGCCCTAGGGCCCTCCCCAAGTGGTCCTCGAGGCCCTACCTTCTAACCATGCTCGAGCCCAGGGGGGCGGACTCAAGCATGTTCGAATCGGCAACGGACGACTCCGCCCGTTTTGTGAACATCGCCCGCGACGCACTGTCGCAAGGGCGCATTGCCGACACGCTCGATGCAGTCGACCGCGCGCGCCACGACGACGAGCTGGACGACAGCGCCCGTGTGTCGCTCTCGCTGACCGGTCTTCTCGCGAAGCTGGCACTCGGTGACCTGCGCGGCGCGTCGTCGTACTCCCGTGAGCTGACCAACCTGATGCGTGTGCGTGGTGCCGTGGGCGCCGTCGCGTCGTTCGGACTCGGTGAGTTCGCCGCGGCCCGCGGTCAGGAGGACCAGGCGGTCTCGTACTACGAGCGCGCGGGCGACGATCTCACGGCCAGTGGCGAGCGCGTCTGGGTTCCCTGGCGCAGCGGGCTGGCGCGCGTGGTCGCCGGACGTGGCGAGATCGCGAAGGCGAGCTCGCTGATCGAGGCGGAGCTGGCGGAGGCACGCGCCTCCGACTCGACGTACGCCGTGGCGTACGCGCTGCGCACTCAGGCTGCGATCGCCGCGACCAGCGACCGCCTGGCCCTGCTCGACGAGGCACTCGAGGTGCTGCACGGCACCGGCGCGGCCCGGCTCGAGGCGCAGATCCGGACCGACCTCGCCGGCTGGATCCTGCTGCTCCAGCCCGACTCCTCGACACGAGCCGTCGACCTGCTGCGGGCCGCGGAGAAGTACGCCCGGCAGGAGGAGCTCGGTCCCCTGCTGGCGCGGGTGCGTTGGCTGCTCGAGCGGCTGGGCGAAGCGCCCGACGGTGAGCTGCCGGGTCGGCTGGCCGAGCTGAGCGCGGCGGAGCGCCGGGTGGCGCAGCTGGTGGTGGTCGGCAAGCGCAACCGCGAGATCGCCGCCGAGCTGGGCGTCAGCGTGAAGTCGGTCGAGTGGCACGTGTCGCACATCTTGCGGAAGCTCTCGATCACCTCACGCACCGAGCTGGCCGGCGCCCTCGCGCAGCCTCGTCAGACGCGCTAGTCCCAGTCCAGGTCCCGAGTCGTCAGACCGGGATCGCGACGTACGTCGTGTCGAGGTACTCGTCGATCCCCTCGAAGCCGCCCTCGCGCCCGAAGCCGCTGGCCTTGACGCCCCCGAACGGCGCGGCCGGGTTGGAGACCAGTCCGGTGTTCACGCCGACCATGCCGAACTGCAGCGACTCCGCGACCTTCACCGTCCGGGCCAGGTCGCGCGTGTAGACGTAGGACGCGAGGCCGTACTCCGTGGCGTTGGCCATCGTGATCGCCTCGTCGTCGGAGCCGAACGTCGTGATCGGGGCGACCGGGCCGAAGATCTCCTCGTTGACGATCCGCGCCTCGGCAGGTACGCCGAGCAGCACGGTCGGTGAGTAGAAGTGGCCGGGCCCGTCGGGCGCGCTGCCGCCGGTGACCAGCTCGGCACCACCGCCGACGGCCTCGGTGACCAGCTGACCCACGGACTCGACGGCGTCGGCGTTGATCAGCGGACCGACGTCGGTGCCCGACGTCTGGCCGCGCCCGGTCTTCAGGGCGCCCATCCGCTGCCCGAGGAGATCGGCGAACTCACGTGCCACGGACTCGTGGACGAGGAAGCGGTTGGCGGCCGTGCACGCCTCACCCATGTTCCGCATCTTGGCGATCATCGCGCCGTCGACGGCGGCCGCGACGTCGGCGTCCTCGAAGACGATGAAGGGCGCATTGCCGCCCAGCTCCATGGAGATCCGCTGGAGCTCGTCGGCGGACTGCCGCACGATCACCTTTCCGACCGGCGTCGAGCCGGTGAAGCTCACCTTCCGCAGGCGCTCGTCGGCCATCAGCGTCGCGCTGAGCGCCTTGGAGTTGTGCGTCGTGACGATGTTGAGCACGCCGGCGGGGAGTCCTGCCTCGGTGAGCACGTTCGCGAGAGCCAGCATCGTCAGCGGTGTCAGCTCGGCGGGCTTCACGATCATCGTGCAGCCGGCGGCCACCGCCGGCCCGATCTTGCGCGTGCCCATGGCCAGCGGGAAGTTCCAGGGGGTGATGAACAGGCAGGGCCCGACCGGCTTGCGGATGGTCAGCAGCCGCGAGCCCCCGGCCGGCGCCTGCATCCATCGCCCGTGGATGCGGACGGCCTCCTCGCCGAACCAGCGGAAGAACTCCGCGCCGTAGGTCACCTCGCCCTTGGCCTCGGCCAGCGTCTTGCCCATCTCGAGACTGATCAGCTCGGCGAAGTCGTCGGCCTGGTCCATGATCGCCTCGAACGATCGGCGCAGGATCTCCCCCCGCTCACGCGGAGCGGTCGCGGCCCAGTCCGCCTGGGCGGAGGCGGCAGCGTCGAGCGCGGCCAGGGCGTCATCGGTGCTGCCGTCCGCCACGTCGGTGATCACCGAGTCGTCGGCCGGATCATGCACCTGGAACCGAGAACCGGTGCTCGACTCACGCCACTGCCCGCCGATGAACAGCCCTCGAGAGCCGGTCTTTGCCAAGAGGTCTAGTCCAGTCATGGATTCAGCCTGCCAGGCGGGGTGAGTTTGCCGAAAGTGTTCACGCTCCAGTCGCGTCTCTGACACCCTTGGCAGGGTCGGCCTGGGGGCTAGCGCCCGGATCGATATCGAGCCCCTCGTTGACCCCATGCTGCGAGGGGCTCCCCCATTTCCGGACGACCTCGTGTCGCTCGCGACACGTGCGAGTTCGGAAGGACCCGGCGTACCCCTTGAACTCCTGAGCGCACAGGAGTTGGTTGGACTCCAATCGTTTCGACGCGGCGGTCAGCGTCACCAGGCTGGTCCGCCGATGGGACCTGGAGGCTGACCATGGCGGACAAGGCAGGCGGGCGTAGACCAGCGGGGCAAGATCTCGGGGCGAGCAGCCCCGACCGGATCCGAAACGTCGTTCTGATCGGACCGGGCGGGTCCGGCAAGACCACTCTGGTCGAGACGCTGCTCGCCTCCGCCGGGGCCATCCCTCGAGCGGGCACCATCCAGGAGGGTTCGACGGTCTGCGACTTCGAGGACTCCGAGAAGTCCCACGAGCGCTCCGTCTCCCTGGCCATCGCGCCGGTCATCCACCGCGGGACCAAGATCAACTTCGTCGACACCCCGGGGTACGCCGACTTCGTGGGCGAGGTGCGCGCGGGACTCCGCGCGGCCGACTGCGCGCTGTTCGTGATCGCCGCCAGCGAGGCGGTCGACGACTCGACCACGGCACTGTGGCGCGAGTGCGCGGAGGTCGGGATGCCGCGGGCGGTCGTGATCACCAAGCTCGACCAGGCGCGCGCCGACTACGACGGCGTGCTGGCCGCCGCCCAGGCGGCGTTCGGCGACAAGGTGCTGCCGCTCTACGTCCCTGTCCGCGACGGCGACGAGATGACCGGGCTCGTCGACCTGATGAACGACGACGGCGAGCACGAAGAGCTCCGCGGAGCCCTGATCGAGGGGATCATCGAGGAGTCCGAGGACGAGACCCTGATGGACCGCTACCTCGGTGGTGAGGAGATCTCGCACACCACCCTCACCGAGGACCTCGAGAAGGCGGTCGCGCGCGGCAGCTTCCACCCCGTCGTACCCGTCTGCTCGATGAGCGGTGTCGGCTGCGCCGAGCTGCTCGACCTGGCCGTCGACGGCTTCCCGTCGCCGCTCGAGCACCCGTCGCCGGACGTGTTCACCCCGGCCGGCAAGGAGGCCGACCCCATCCAGGGCGACCCGAACGGCGTTCTCGTCGCCGAGGTCGTCCGGACCGCCAGCGACCCGTACGTCGGGCGCGTGAGCCTGGTCCGGGTCTTCTCCGGCACCCTCACCGCCGACGACCCCGTCCACGTGTCCGGGCACTTCACGTCCTTCTACTCCGATGCGAACGGCCACGCGGACCACGACGAGGACGAGAAGATCGGCTCGCTGTCGTATGCCTTCGGGGGCAGCCACGTCCCCGCCACGGCCGTCGTCGCCGGCGACCTGTGCGCGATCGGCAAGCTCACCCGGGCCGAGACCGGCGACACCCTGTCGTCCATCGGCGACCCGCGCGTGCTCAAGCCGTGGTCGATGCCCGAGCCACTCCTGCCGGTGGCGATCGTGGCCAAGAGCAAGGCCGACGAGGACAAGCTGTCGCAGGCGCTGGGCCGGCTCGCCGCCGAGGATCCGAGCCTGCGCGTCGAGAACAACCCCGAGACGCACCAGCTGGTGCTCTGGTGCATGGGCGAGGCGCACTCGGACGTCCTGATCGCCCGCCTGGCCGACCGGTACTCCGTCAACGTCGAGACCGCGCCGTTCCTGGTGTCGCTGCGCGAGACCTTCGGCGGCGGCGGCAAGGGACTCGGACGGCACGTGAAGCAGTCGGGTGGGCATGGGCAGTACGCCGTGTGCCACATCGAGGTCGAGCCGTTGCCCGAGGGCGGCGGCTTCGAGTTCGTCGACAAGGTGGTCGGTGGCTCCGTGCCCCGCAACTTCATCCCGTCGGTCGAGAAAGGCGTGCGCGCCCAGATGGAGCGAGGCGTCCGCGCCGGCTACCCGATGGTCGACCTGCGGGTCACGCTGACCGACGGCAAGGCCCACAGCGTGGACTCCTCCGACATGGCCTTCCAGATGGCCGGCGGACTCGCCCTGCGCGAGGCCGCGGCCGCGGCCGCGGTCACCCTCCTGGAACCGTACGACGTCGTCGCCGTCGTCGTCCCCGACGAGCATGTCGGCGCCGCGATGAGCGACCTCTCGTCACGACGCGCCCGGCTGCTCGGCACCGACAAGGTCGGCGACGACCGCACGGTGATCAACGCGGAGGTGCCCCAGACCGAGCTGATCCGGTACTCCGTGGACCTGCGGTCCTCGACCCACGGAGCCGGCTCGTTCACCCGGTCGTTCGGGCACTACGAGCCGATGCCCGAGGACGTCGCCCGCAACGTCGCCCCGCGGGAGCGGTAGGGGGTCCGCCGGCGATCCCCGGTTCGCCGGGTATCGCCGCGGTTGTCGGGCTTTGCAATCCCTGACAAGCGCGACGAGTGCCCGCAGCATGTGACACGAGAGGCGCATGAGCCCCGCGCGGGTCAGCGAGCCAGCGTCCCACGCAGGAACTGCTCGAGCAGCGGTCCGGCGGTCCCGGCCCCGGTCTGGCCGACGTCGACGAACGCGCACACCGCGAGGTCGCCGTACCCGGCGATCATCCAGGCGTGGGTGAGCCGTTTGCCGTGCCGGTCGAACTCCGCGGTGCCGGTCTTGGCGATCACCGGCGGGCCCGGGACGTCGCGCAGCCCGACCCCGGTGCCGCTCAGCACCACGCCGCGCAGCATCTCCGTGAGCGTCGCGTCCTGCGGCTTCGTGAGCGGCTCGGCATCGGGCTTCTCCGGCGCGAGCGACGAGATCAGCTGGGGCACGACCGTGTGCCCGGCGACGACCGAGGCCATCACCGTCGCCATGGTCATCGGCGAGGCGAGCACCTGGCCCTGGCCGATCATGTCCGCGGCCCGGGTGGTCTCCGACGCCGGCGGCACGACGTTGCCGAAGTACGACGGGAAGCCCGTGTCGTGGTCGACCCCCATGCCGAGCGTGGCGGCCGCGTCGACCAGGTCGTTCGGGCCGAGCTTCGTGCGCTCGTTGATGTACGCCGTGTTGCACGAGTTGGCGAGAGCCGTCGCCAACGTGATCCGGCCGTTCGCCGACGGCGGGTAGAAGCTGTCGTTGGTGAACACCTTGCCGTCGACCGTCACGCTCGTCGGGCAGTCCACAGGTGACTGCGGGGTCACCTTCTGCTTCAGCAGCGCCAGCGTGCTGACCGTCTTGAACGTCGACCCGGGGGCGAACCGCCCGTACGTCGCGTCGTTGTAGCCGTTGTTCCCTGGCCCGTTGGCCGCTGCCACGACCGCGCCGGTCGACGGCTTGATCGCGACGATCGCGCTCGCTGGTCCGACCGTGCTCAGGATCCGCTCGGCCAACAGCTGCAGCCGCGGCTCGAGGGTCAGGTGCAGCGGTTCGCCCGGCGTCGGTGTCTCCTTGAACACCTCGGTCTCCTTGCCGTCGCCGTCGGTGCGCTGGACGACGATCCCGGGAGTGCCGCGCAGCTGCTCGTCGTACCGCGCCTCGAGGCCGGACAGCCCAGCGAGGTCACCCACCGCGTAGACGCCGGGGTCGTCCTTGATGATCTCGGCGGTCACCGGCCCGACCGTGCCGAGGATCGGCGCCGCGAACTCCTTGGTGATGCCCAGCGGGACGTCGTCGGCGATCGCGTCGATGCCCTTGATCTGGTGGTACCCCGCCATCACCTCGGGGGGCACCTCGTCCTTGCGGAACGCGATCGCCTGCACGAACGCCTGGGGGCCGGCCGCCTTCACCTGCTTGACGTACGACGCGGGGTCGATGCCGACCAGCTGGGCCAGCCGCCGCGCGGACTCGGGCGCCTGCGCCGGGCCGACCTTGGTCCGGTCCACCCCGAGACGCAGGACCGGGCGCTCGGTGACCAGGCCGACGCCGTGCGGTCCGAGGATGTCGCCGCGCTTCGCGCTGATCGTGGTCGCGTCGAGCGTGTCGCCGGCGGCGAGCGTCGACTCGATGGCGTCGACGTTCCACCGCACCTGCCAGGTGCCGCCGTTGTCGCCGCTCACCAGGGCGGCCTTCGTCGAGTAGCTCCAACCGCCGCCCAGGGGCCACGACCAGTGCAGGGTCGCCGACGCCCGGTCGGCGGACGACGAGGTCGTCGAGGCGACCGTCACCGTCGGCTTCACGTCGCCGAGGCCGGCGACGACCGCTTCGTACTGCTTCTGCGCGAGCGCAGACGTCACACGGTTCCCGTCGAAGGGCACCTCGGAGAAGTCGTCGGTGGTGAAGGCTTTCGCGAGGGCGTCGACCGTCGGCTGAGGGTCGGTGCCGTCGTCCCCCGAGCACCCCGCGAGCGTCGTCCCGGCCACGAGCACCAGGGGGGCAGCGACGTACACGAGCCGAGAGTTCGCCATGCCGGTCATCTTGGCAGGCAGGTGATCAGGACCGGCCAGACCGACCCGTCGACTCCTCGACCCGCACGCAGCATCGATCCGGCCCGGGGTCGAGTCGCGCGGACGTGTGGTCGCAGCCGAGGCCGTCGAGCACGCCACCGACGTAGTCACGGTTGACGCCGCAGACGAGTGCCGTGTGCTCCCGGGCCAGGGCGTCGAACGGGCAGTTGCGGAGCACGAGACCCTCGCCCTCGCGGGTCGGCTCGAAGCCACGATCGGTCAGCACCCCGGCCGACCGCTCGAGCTCACCCCCGGTCCCGTCGTACGCCGTGCCGTCGCGGCGACCTGCTTCACGGGCCTCCTCGGCCAGCGCCTCGGTCAGCGGGGCACCCTCGAGAGACTTCTCGACAGCCGCCGCGAAGACGTGGCCCACCAGGTCGTAGCCCCGTTCCGGGAGCGACACGGCCACCTCGGTGCCGGACCTTCGGTAGACCTTCGCCGGCCGGCCCGCGCCCGGCCCCGTGCGGCCCGAGAGCCGGCGGTGGTCGACGGAGAGGAGCCCCTCCTCGACCAGCTTGTCGAGGTGGAAGCGGGCGGTGTGGGTCGGGACGCCGACCTCGCGCGCCGCCTCCTCGCGGCCGACACCGTCGTCACGCCGCGCGACGTACGCGTAGAGACGCCGCCGCAGAGGGTCGGCCAGCGACCCGATGGCGGAGAACGCATCTCCCATGCCGACACCTCCTCTTGACGGCCAGCATTCTAACAGACATATTGCTCACTCTTAGAGATTCGGTCCCAGCGAGGAGAGTGCCATGCCCGAGGCGGTCGCCGTTCCGGTCCCGCGCCAGATCGACGAGCAGCGTCGGCGCCCGCGGATCACCCACGAGCCGGGCCCGGTCGACCTCGTCCGGGCCGAGAAGGCCGCGACCGAGATGCTCGCCGCCCTCGGGTTGCCGATCGACTCGGCCGACATGTTCGAGACTCCCCGCCGCCTGGTGCATGCGTACGCCGAGATGCTCACGCCCGCGGAGTTCGACTCGACGACGTTCGAGAACGCCGCCGGGTACGACGAGCTGGTGCTGGTCTCGGACATCCCCGTGCACTCGCTGTGCGAGCACCACCTGCTGCCGTTCACGGGGGTCGCCCACGTCGGCTACCTGCCGAGCGCGCGTATCCTCGGGCTGTCGAAGTTCGCCCGGACCGTGGAGTTCTTCGCACGCCGGGCCCAGACCCAGGAGCGGCTGACCATGGAGATCGCCGAACACCTCACCGAGCGGCTCGAGCCCCACGGCGTCGGCGTCGTGATCGAGGCCGAGCACACCTGCATGAGCCTGCGCGGCGCGAAGGCACCCGGGGCGCGCACCGTCACCGCCGCACTCCGCGGCCGGCTGCGCGACGACCCGAAGACCCGGGCCGAGTTCCTCTCGCTCACGCGCGACCGGGCCGGTGCCCGATGAACGCCCCGATCGTCCTGGTCGGCGGCGGGCTCGCAACTGGAACAGCGGTCCGCGAGCTGCGATCCCAGGGATACACCGGCGACCTGGTCGTGATCGCCGGCGAGGCCCACGCGCCGTACGAGCGGCCGCCGCTGTCCAAGGGCTACCTGCTCGGCAACGAGCCGGCCGAGAAGGCGTTGGTCAACGCCGAGAGCTGGTACGCCGAGCACGACGTCGACCTGCGCACCGGTGTGACGGTCGAGTCGATCGACCCGGACGCGCGCACGCTCAGCGCGGGTGGTGTCACGGTCGAGTGGTCCGGTCTGCTGCTGGCGACCGGGGCGAGGCCCCGGCACCTCGCCCTCGCCGACGACTCGGGCGCGCCGGTGCACTACCTGCGCACGCTGGACGACTCGACGGCGCTCAAGGCCCGGCTCGAGCCCGGTGCCCGCATCGGCATCATCGGCGGCGGTTGGATCGGGCTCGAGGTCGCCAGCGCCGCGCGACAGGCCGGCGCGGAGGTCGTCGTACTCGAGGCGCTCGACCAGCCGCTGCGCAACGTGCTCGGCGCCGAGGTCGGCGCGCTGTTCGCCCAGCTCCACCGCGAGAAGGGCGTCGACGTGCGCACCGGGGTGACGATCGACAGCATCACCTCGTCATCGGGAACAGGCTCGGACGGCGCGACGATCGGGCTGGCCGGTGGTGACACGCTCACCGTCGACCGCCTGGTCGTCGGCGTCGGCGTCGCTCCCGACACCGACCTGGCGAGTGCCGCAGGGATCGCGGTCGACAACGGCATCCTGGTCGATGCCGGCCTGCACACCTCGGCGTCCGGTGTGTACGCCGCCGGCGACGTCGCGAACGTCGACCACCCGGTCCTCGGCCACCGGCTCCGCGTCGAGCACTGGGACACCGCGATCAAGCACGGCACCGTCGCCGCGAGCAACCTGCTCGGCGGCCAAGCCGTCGCGGACGACCTGCCCTACTTCTTCACCGACCAGTACGCCCTCGGCATCGAGTACGTCGGCAACCCGGGCCCGGACGGCTTCGATCGCGTGGTCGTCACCGGCGACACCGACGGCCCGGTGGAGCAACGCACCTTCCGCGCGTGGTGGCTGCGCGGCAACCGCGTCGTGGCCGGCATGCACGTCAACGACTGGGATGCGATCGACCGCGTGCGCGAGCTGGTCGGCACCGACGTCGACGAGGCCGAGCTGCAGAAGTAGCCGGGGTTATCCCGCGACCGCCGGCAGCTTCTCGAGCGCCCGCGCGACGGCCTGCTGCAGCTCCGCGTCGTCCCAGGTGTGGTCGACGAGATCGCCGCGCAGGTAGGCGTCGTACGCCGCGAGGTCGAGGTGGCCGTGCCCGCAGAGCGCGGTCAGGATCACCTTCTCCTCACCCGACTCCTTGCAGGCCAACGCCTCCTCGACCGTCGCCGCGAGCGCGTGCGTCGGCTCGGGCGCGGGCACGATGCCCTCGGTGCGCGCGAACAGCACCCCGGCCGCGAAGCACTCCGACTGCGTCTTGGCCACGGCCTCGAGCTCACCGGTCTCGTACAGGTGGGAGATCAGGGGACTCATGCCGTGGTAGCGCAAGCCGCCGGCGTGGATCGGGTCCGGGACGAAGTCGTGGCCGAGCGTGTGCATCTTCATCAGCGGGGTCATGCCGAGGGTGTCGCCGAAGTCGTAGGCGTAGGCGCCTTGCGTCAGTGAGGGGCAGGACGCCGGCTCGACCGCGCGGACCGTCGGGGACATCGTCCCGGCCCATTTCTCGCGGAGGAACGGGAACGCGAGTCCACCGAAGTTCGAGCCGCCGCCGGTGCAGCCGACGAGCAGGTCCGGCGTCTCCCCGACCTGCGCGAGCTGGAGCAACGCCTCCTCGCCGATCACGGTCTGGTGCATGAGCACGTGGTTGAGCACGCTGCCGAGGGCGTAGTTGGTGTTCGGGTCACCGGCCGCCATCTCGACGGCTTCGCTGATGGCGATGCCGAGACTGCCGGTGGAGCTCGGGTCCTGCGCGAGGATCGTGCGGCCGGCGTTGGTCAGGTCGCTCGGGCTCGGGTGAACCGTGCCGCCGAAGGTCTCGATCATCGTGCGGCGGTAGGGCTTCTGGTCGTACGACGCCCGCACCTGCCAGATCTCGCACTCGAGGTCGTACTGCGAGCAGGCGAAGGCCAGGGCCGTCCCCCACTGCCCGGCGCCGGTCTCGGTGGTGAGCTTCTTGATCCCCGCCTTGGCGTTGTAGAACGCCTGCGGCACCGCTGTGTTGGGCTTGTGCGAGCCGGCCGGGCTCACGCCCTCGTACTTGTAGTAGATGCGGGCCGGTGTACCGAGTGCCTTCTCGAGACGGTGGGCGCGGAACAGCGGCGACGGTCGCCAGAGCGCGTAGACGTCGAGGACCTCGCCCGGGATCTCGACGTACTGGTCGCCGGAGACCTCTTGGAGGATCAGGTCCATCGGGAAGAGCGGCGTCAGGTCGTCCGGCCCGACCGGCTGGCCGGTGCCCGGGTGCAGGACGGGCGGGGGCGGCGTCGGCAGGTCGTGGAGGACGTTGTACCAGCGCGTGGGCTGGTCGCTCTCGGACAACAGGATCTTGTGGTGGGAGCGCGATGACGAAGGCATGGCTCAGCGTGGCACGCACGGGACGGCTCGGGCCAGGTGTGACCCGGGTCACGAGACCCGTGCGGGAATACCTGAGGTGGTTGAACGTTGAACCGGATGAGTGGTTGAAAATTCAATCCCAGGAGGACACCCCACCATGACGAACACCCCGTTCGACCCGCACACCACCGTGATCGAGGACATCGCGGGTGACTACACCCTCGATGCCTCGCACAGCCGCCTGGGCTTCAGCGCCCGGCACGCGATGGTCACCACCGTCCGCGGCGCCTTCAAGGGCTTCGAGGGCACGGCTCACGTCGACACCGCGAACCCCGCCGCCAGCAAGGTCGAGCTGACCATCAAGGCCGACAGCATCGACACCGGTGTCGCCGACCGCGACGCCCACCTCCGGAGCGCGGACTTCTTCGAGATCGAGCAGCACCCCGAGATCACCTTCACCTCGACGAACGTCGAGCGCGACGGCGACGACTGGACGATCACCGGCGACCTCACCATCAAGGGGATCACCAAGGAGATCGCGGTCGAGTTCGAGTCGACCGGCTCCGCGCGCGACCCCTTCGGCAACCTGCGCATCGGCTTCGAAGGCCGCACCACCCTGTCCCGCAAGGACTGGGGCCTGACCTGGAACGCCGCCCTCGAGACCGGTGGCTTCCTGGTGTCGGACAAGGTCAAGCTCGAGTTCGACATCTCCGCCATCCAGAACTAGAGCGCGGACGCTCCATGGAGCCGGAGGAGCGACGGAGATCGCCGAGCGAGCTGCTCGCCAGGCGGCCTGACGCCCAGACCATCGACCCGGCGAATCGGTGCCACTCCCGTGGTACTTGATCGCCGGGTCGATGTCATTGCGCTCGACGTAGATTTCGCTGAGTCGTCATATGACGACTCGACGCGATCCGGCTGTCATTTTGCGCCGACTCGGCGTCGTACGCGTGTCACTTTGCGCCGACTCGGCGGAAAAGGACGTGCCGCGAACGCCGGATCGATGGTCTGATACGGCCCCATGAGTGACCTGACCCTGCCGGAGGGGCTGACCTCCCGCGTCTTGACCATGGACGACGCCCAGGCCGTGTACGACGTGGCCGCGGCCCAGGAGATGGAAGACGTCGGGCGGGTGGAGATCGAGCCCGAGGACATCATCGGCGACTGGAGCCGCCCGAGCTGGGACGTCGCGACCCACACGATCGGCGTCTTCGACGGCGACCACATGGTCGGGTACGGCGAGATCACCAGCCACGACCGCGGTGACGCCGCGGTGCATCCGGACTACCGCCGACGTGGCATCGGCACGGCGATCGCCGGCTGGATGCAGCACACCGCGAAGCAACTCGGCGGCCAGGGCTACGGCAGTCCCGTGCCCGAGGGATCCGCCGGCGACCAGCTCCTGGCAAAGCTCGGCTACCGCGTCCGCCACACCAGCTGGGTGCTGGCCCTGCCGGAGGGCAAGGAGATCGAGCACCGCGACCTCCCCGACGGGTACACGATCCGCGAGGCAGGTCCGGACGAGTACCAGGCGGTCCACGACGTCAAGGAGGACGCCTTCCTCGAGTGGTCGGTGCGCGACCGCGAGTCGTTCGAGGACTTCGAGGCCTCGACGATCGGCCGCCCCGGCTTCGAGCCGTGGCAGATGCGGGTCGTCACGGATCCCGCGGGCCAGATCGTCGGTTTCGGGCAGGTGATCATGGCGACCGGCGCAGGACGGCAAGGAGGCCTACATCGACAAGCTCGCCGTTCGCAGCGACCAGCGCCACCGTGGCCTCGCGCAGGCCCTGCTCGTCGACGCGTTCGCCCGCGGTCGCGAGCACGGTGCCGTGCGGTCGGCGCTCTCGACCGACTCACGCACCGGAGCCCTCAGCCTCTACGAGAAGGTCGGGATGGAGGTCGTCGACGTCTGGCTGAGCCGGGCGATCGGCGTCTGACGTACGGACGGGATCGCCGGCTCGGGGTCGTGCACCGTGACGCGAACGCCGGGTGGTCGCCGTACAGCGTGACGAAAACGCCAGGTCAACAGCACGGTCAGTGCCAGCCGGCCGAGTAGTGGTGCCGGTCCCAGGGGCCCGAGCGGCCGTGCCGCCAGCGGCGGCGCACGAGGCGCCGCACGAACACGAACCACACGATCGCGGCGATCAGCAGGAACAGCGGGTGGTGGAAGCCCCACCAGATCGCGACGATCGCCACCAACAGCTTGAACGGGAACGGCACGCGCGGCATCTCCCAGCCGCGGTCGCGGCGTACCGTCTTCGAGGTCGTGGTCGGTCGTGACACCTGATGTGAGGCACGAGGCCGGGGCAGGTCGCGGAACGCCGGGCTCAGGTCGGCCGCCGTACGCGCGGCCCAGATCTGGTCGAGCCGCTCGGCGTGCTCCTCGGCGGTGATCCGCCCGAAGGCGAAGTGCTCGCCCAGCTCGCGTGCCGCCGACTCACGGTCGGCATCCCCGATGCGCAGTCGATCGTTCACCACTCCTCCTCGCGGTCGCCACGGTCGCCCAGGTCGTCGATCTCCTCACCCGGGTGGTCGGCCAGGATCTGGTACAGCGCGCGACGCGCCTCGACGAGGACGCCGACCGCGGCCTTGCGCTGGTCGTCGGTGCCGGTGGTGATGATCTGCCAGACGGCGTTCATCACGCGCCCGAGCTCGGGCTTGAGGCTGGCGAAGTCGAGACCCGGGTCGTCGTCGTCCTCGCGATCGTCCAGCGCATCCTCGGCGAACGGCGCCCAGACCGCCGCCACCTCGTCCTCGTGGTCGGCCAGGAACTCACGACCCCCCTCGGAGAGGCGCAGGGTGCGCCGGCCACGCTCGTCGTCGCTCTCGACCAGACCTTCGTCCTCGAGCTGGGAGATGGTCGGGTAGACCGACCCGGGGCTCGGCCGCCAGCCCCCACCGGTGCGGTCGGCGATCTCCTGGATCACCTGGTAGCCGTTGAGCGGGCCGTCGGCCAGCACGGCCAGGACGGCGACCCGGACGTCGCCGCGGCGCGCTCGCGGGGGACGAGCACGCTCCTGCTGGGCGAGGCCGAACAGTCCGACCAGCCAGGGCGGCGGACCGGACCGGCGACCTGCGGGTCCCCCGGGCCAACCGCCCCAGGGTCCGCCCCAGTCGCCGCCTCGCCGGCCGCCCGGGCCACCCCGCGCCGCCGTGGCCTCCGCCCCCACCGCCGGGCCCTCGCCCGTGCTGCTGGAACATCGACTCGATCTCGCGTCCCCAGTCCGCCCAGTCGCGTCCCATCGCGGTGTCCCCTTGCTCGTCGTGAGGCTGCTCGTCGTGAGGCTGCTCGTCGCCTGGCGATCATTCGGCGCTAGTACGTCGAACAGTCGCGATATATCGCGACAGTACGCGACTGGATCCCGCACACAAGAGGGCCCTCGACCCGGTCTGCGTCCGCCCCTAGGTTGTCGCCATGACCGACTGGGCGGAGCTGTACCGGGCGAACATCGATGCCGTCACCTCGCTCGCCGAGGGGCTCTCGGACGACCAGCTGGCCGCGCGGGTGCCGGCCACACCGGAGTGGTCGGTGCGAGAGGTGCTGGCCCACTTGGCCGGCTCACCGGCCGATGCACTCAGCGGCCGGATGGACGGCGCGCCCGGCCCGGAGTGGACGGCCCGACACGTCGCCGAGAGGTCCGACGCCGACACCGGAGAGCTGGTCGCAGAGATCCGCGGTGTCGTCGACGGCGTCGTGGCGAGCATCGAGGGCAACGACCGGCCGGCGCTGGTCTGGAACGTCGCCGTGCACCACGCCGACCTGCACGAGGCACTGGACCTGGGCGCACCACCCGAGCACATGTGGCAGCCCGTGGCCGAGGTCATGAAGCCGTCACTCGGGGCGAACGCCGCCGGCCTTCGCCGGGGTCTCCGACTACGAGCTCTTCCGCGCGTTCTTCTCGCGACGCTCGCGGTCACAGATCGCCGCCTGGGGCACCGGTGCGGACGCCGAGACCATCGACGGCCTCGGCATCTTCGGCCCCCGCGACGACGACCAGCCCGAGCCAGGACGCTCAGACCCGGCGTAGCCGGGGCTGAGCACCGCAGCGAGCGCGAAGCGAGCTTGCTCGCGAGCGCAGCTTCAGCCGGTGTTGCGCATGCCGGCCGCGATCCCGTTGATGGTCAGCAGCAGGGCGCGCTCGAGGTCGGGGTCGTCCTCACCGCGGCGGTAGCGGTGAAGCAGCTCGAGCTGGAGATGGTGCAGGGGTTGGAGGTAGTTGTCGCGGATCTCCAACGTCGTGCGCAGGGTCGGCTCGCGGTCGAGGAGTGACTCGTCGCCGGTCACCGCGAGGAGCCGATCGACGGTCAGCTCGAACTCACGCCGGATCTCGTCGAGCACCGGGCGCAGCTCGGGCGGCGCCAGGGCGGCGTACCGCTGGGCGATGTCGAGATCGGTCTTCACCAGCGTCATCGAGACGTTGCCGAGGAAGGTACGGAAGAACGGCCAGGCGGCGTA
>CAVWZR010000009.1:0-16576 GCA_963759515.1 uncultured Actinomycetota bacterium
CCCCTGAGCGGCAAGACGACCGAGAAGGTCGTCGACCTCGGCATCCAGCGCACCCTCGACGCCCTCGTCGAGCACGAGGCGGATGTCCTCCTCTGCAGCCACGACGGCGACTTCCTGGAGCACATCGAGCGCCTCGTCGGCACGCGCAAGGTGGGGATGGTCGGCTTCAAGGAGTTCATGAACGCCGGCTTCGCCACCGCCGGGGTCGAGGTGCACGACCTCGAGTACGACGTGAAGGCGTTCAACATCACGCTGCCCCGCGTGCGGGTCATCTCGCTCGACGAGTTCGACCCGGAGGAGTTCCTGCGCTGACGGCGACTCGACGAGGCGCGGCTGTCATCCTGGGCTCATGCGGTACGACGATCTGCTGGCCTCCGTGGGTGGCACCCCGCTGTGGGGGTGCCCTCGCTGTCGCCGAGCCCCGACGTACGCCTGTGGGCCAAGCTCGAGGATCGCAGTCCGACCGGCTCGATCAAGGACCGCGCCGCGCTCGCGATGATCCAGCACGCCGAGAAGGACGGCACGCTCCGGCCGGGCTGCACGATCCTCGAGCCGACCAGCGGCAACACGGGCATCTCCTTGGCCCTGGCTGCCAAGCTGCGCGGCTACCGCCTCGTCTGCGTGATGCCGGAGAACACCTCCGAGGAGCGCCGCCAGCTCCTGCGGATGTGGGGCGCGGAGATCGTCTCCTCACCGGCTGCCGGCGGGTCGAACGAGGCCGTCCGGGTGGCCAAGGCGATGGCCGCCGAGCACCCGGACTGGGTGATGCTCTACCAGTACGGCAACCCCGCCAACGCGCTCGCCCACTACGAGGGCACCGGCCCCGAGATCCTCGCCGACCTGCCCACGGTCACCCACTTCGTCGGCGGTCTCGGCACCACCGGCACCCTGATGGGCGTCGGCCGGTTCTTCCGTGAGCACAAGCCGGAGGTGCGCATCGTCGCGGCCGAGCCGAGGTACGGCGAGCTGGTCTACGGCCTGCGCAACCTCGACGAGGGCTTCGTCCCCGAGCTGTACGACGAGACCCTGATCGACGCCCGCTTCTCGGTCGGCCCCCGAGACGCCGTACGCCGTGTGCGCGAGCTCCTCGAGGGTGAGGGCATCTTCGCCGGCATCTCGACCGGCGCGATCGTGCACGCCGCGCTGGCACAAGCGGCGAAGGCCGTCCGCGCCGGAGAGCGCGCCGACATCGCGTTCATCGTCGCGGACGGCGGCTGGAAGTACCTCTCCACCGGCGCCTACGAGGGCACCATCGACGAGGCCGAGGAGGCCCTCGAAGGGCAGCTGTGGGCTTGAGCGAAGCCCTGGCCTACGGACGGAGTCCGGAGGTCAGGCCTTCGCGAGACGCCGCAGCGGCTTGCCGCAAGGCGCACCCTCAGTCGCTGGTGTTGGCGTTGACGTCCTCGCAGTTCGCGCGGATGACGTCGTCGGTGTCGATCGGGCCGAGGTAGTTCACGACGTCGTGACCCGGGCCGCAGTCGATCACGGCGCGCGTGCCGTCGACGTCGAGGAAGCTGAGCGAGTCGTTGCCCGGGCCCATGAAGATCTGGTCCTCGCCGCGGATCGTCTCGAGCTGGTCGTTGCCGGCGCCGCCGCGGATGACGTCGTCACCCGGCCCGCCGTGGAAGAAGTCCGTCGCTGGGCCGCCGATGAGCTGGTCGGCGCCCCAGCCGCCGTCGAGCAGGTCGCGGCCGTCGCCGCCGCGGAGCTGGTCGTCGCCCTTCTCGCCGAACAGGGCGTCGGGCCCGCCCAGACCCCGGAGCACGTCGTTCCCGCCCCTGGCGTGGATGACGTCACGGGCGTGGGTGCCGTGGAGGTGGTCGTCCCCACCGGTGCCGGTGATGTGCGCGGCGAGAGCCGGCCCGGTCACGAGCACGACCGAGGCGGCCGCGGCCGCACCCGTCGCCAGGATGGAAGTGATACGCATGATGGATCCCCCGTTGAGTCGCGGGCGCGCGGTCGCAGATGCGAGCCGCGGCCGCCCGGCGTGTGTGTGCCTTCAGGAGACCCGTCCGGGCGGGTCAGATACCTCGGTTCGTCGGACCCGGGGCGTGCGGGGTCCGTTCGGACCGGTCCAGCTGGTCCGATCGGCCCTGTCTCGACGTCGTACGCCGGGTTAGTCTGACCACGACAGCCCGGACCAGCCCCCTGGAGAGCCCGTGCCCGACATCCCCGTCGTCGTCTTCAGCGGTTCCGCCCACCGGCCCCTCGCCGAGGCCATCTGCGACGACCTGGGGGTTCCCCTGTCGTCGGTGGAGCTGACCAGGTTCAGCAACGACTGCCTCCAAGCCCAGCTCCAGGCGAACTGCCGCCAGCGCGACGTCTACATCGTCCAGCCGCTGGTGCCGCCGACGCAGGAGCACCTGATGGAGCTGCTGCTGATGATCGACGCCGCCCGCGGCGCCAGTGCCGCGTCCATCACCGCGGTGATCCCGTTCTACTCCTATGCACGGTCGGACAAGAAGGACGCTTCCCGCATCTCGATCGGCGGAAGGCTCGTCGCCGACATGCTCGCCACCGCGGGTGTCCACCGGGTGATGACGATGGCCTTGCACGCGCCCCAGGTGCACGGGTTCTTCTCCGTGCCGGTCGACCAGCTGACCGCCCTCGGCATCCTCGCCGAGCACTTCCTCGGCCAGGACCTGAGCGACTCGATCGTCGTCTCACCGGACTTCGGCAACGCGAAGACGGCGACCCAGTTCTCGCGCCTGCTCGGCCTGAACGTCGCGGCGGGCTCCAAGCGCCGGCTGGCCGACGACCGCGTCGTGATCGACTCCATCGTCGGCGACGTCGCGGGCAAGCGAGCGATCGTGCTGGACGACGAGATCGCCACCGGCGGCTCGATCGTCGAGCTCCTCGACCGGCTGGCCGACGAGGGGTGCACCGGCGCCGCCGTGGCCTGCACGCACGGGCTCTTCGTGGGCAAGGCCGTCGACCGCCTCCGCCACCACCCGATGATCACCGAGGTCGTGGCGACCGACACGGTCCCGGCGCCGGCGGACTGGCCGGAGCTCAAGGTACGCAGCGTCGCCGGCCTGTTCGCCGAGGCGATCGCGCGGGTCCACGCGGGTGAGTCGGTGAGCAGCCTGTTCGACGGCGTCGACCCGCAGTTCGGCCCGCCCCAGGGCAGGTTGTTCGGCTGACCCCAGCCGACGGTCTAGCGTGTGCGTCTGTGTCCCGACTCGATGCGCCGATCGGCATCTTCGACTCGGGCTTCGGCGGACTCACCGTCGCGCGGTCGGTGATCGACCAGCTGCCGCACGAGTCGCTGGTGTACCTCGGTGACACCGCGCGCCAGCCGTACGGCCCCAAGCCCATCGGCGAGGTGAGGGAGTACGCCCTCGAGTGCCTCGACCACCTCGTCGCCGAGGGCGTCAAGGCGCTGGTGATCGCCTGCAACTCCGCCAGCGCCGCGATGCTGCGCGATGCCCGCGAGCGGTACGACGTCCCCGTCGTCGAGGTGATCCTGCCGGCCACCCGCCGCGCGGTGGCCGCGACGCACAGCGGCCGGATCGGCGTGATCTGCACCCGCGCGGTGGCGGAGTCCATGGCGTACGACGACGCCTTCGCCGCAGCACCGCACGTCGCCCTCACGACCCGGGTGTGTCCGCGGTTCGTCGAGTTCGTCGAGGCCGGGGTGACCGGAGGCGAGGAGCTGCTCGGCGTGGCCCACGAGTACCTCGACCCGCTGGTCGAGGCCGACGTGGACACTCTCATCCTCGGATGCACCCACTACCCGCTCCTGACCGGCATCATCTCCTACGTGATGGGGGACCAGGTCACGCTGGTGAGCAGCGCGGAAGAGTGCGCCAAAGACCTCTACAGGCTGTTGGCGTCGACCGAGCTCATGCGCGCGGGCGGGGACCCGGCGTACCGATTCCTCACCACCGGCACGCCCGACGAGTTCGAGCACATCGGGCGCCGCTTCCTCGGCCCCGAGCTCGCGATGGCCGCCCAGTTCGCCGGCGGCCTGGCATGAAACTGACGGTGATCGGCTGCTCCGGCTCCTTCGCCGGGCCCGACTCGGCCGCCAGCTGCTATCTGGTGGAGGCCGACGACGACATCGGTCGCACCTGGCGTCTCCTGCTCGACCTCGGCAGCGGCGCGCTCGGCCCGCTCCAGAAGTACGCCGGGGCCGACGATCTCGACGGAGTGTTCTTCAGCCACCTCCACCCCGACCACTGCATGGACCTGACCGGCCTCTACGTGCTGCGCAAGTACCACCCGGACGGCGCTCTGCCGCCGATCCCCGTATGGGGTCCGGCTGGGGTGGCACGACGGATGGCCACGGCGTACGACCTTCCCGAGGACCCCGGGATGACCGGGGAGTTCGACTTCCACGAGCTCGATGGTGCGGTGGAGCTCGGGCCGTTCCGGGTGACGCCGTTCCCCGTCGCCCACCCGGTGCCGGCGTACGGCTTCCGGGTGACGGCGGGTGGCCGAACCCTGGCGTACACCGGCGACACCGGCCGTTGCGCATCGCTTGGCGAGATCGCGGCCGACGCCGACCTCCTCCTCGCGGAGGCGTCGTTCCGGCACGGCGACGACAATCCCGACAACCTCCACCTGACCGGTCGCGAGGCCGGCGAGCTCGCGGCGCGCAACGGCGTACGGCAGCTGGTGGTCACGCACGTGCCGCCGTGGCACCGCGTCGAGGACATGGTGACCGAGGCACGCGCGGTGTACGACGGCGAGCTCGCCGCCGCTCGTGCCGGCGCGGCGTTCGAGGTCTAGCTAGAGCAGCCCCGCGTCGTGCACCACGATCGCGATCTGCACCCGGTTGGTGACCTCGAGCTTCTCGAAGAGCCGCGACACGTGCGCCTTCACGGTCGGCACGGACAGGTAGAGCTCGCCCGCGATCTCGGCGTTGCTGAGGCCGCGGCCGACCGCCAGGGCCACGTCGCGCTCCCGCTCGGTCAGGCTGTCGATCCGCTCCTGGGCGACCGCGGCGCGTGAGCTGTCCTGGGGGGCCACCTGCTTGATCAGGCTGCGGGTGACCGAGGGCGAGAGCATCGGGTCGCCCACGGCGACCCGGCGGATCGCCTCGAGGATCTCCGGCGGAGGGGTGTCCTTGAGCAGGAACCCGTCGGCGCCGGCCGCGAGGGCCCGCAGCACGTAGTCGTCGGCGTCGAACGTCGTCAGCACGATCACGTGGGGTGGCTGCGGGGTGCTGCGGAGCTCGACCGTCGCGGCGAGCCCGTCCAGCACCGGCATCCGGATGTCCATGAGCACCACGTCGGGCCGCAGCGCGCGGGCTGACTCGATGCCGGCGCGGCCGTCGGGAGCCTCACCCACCACCCGGACGTCGGGCTGACCGCCGAGCATCAGGCTCAGGGCAGACCGCACCAGCGGGTCGTCGTCGACGATGAGGACCGTGACCATCGAGCCTTCCATCGGCGTGGTCACGCCGCCCACGGGATCCAGCCGCGGAGGACCCACGAGCCCTCCTCGCGGCGGCCTTCCAGCCGACCTCCGCGGAGCTCGGCCCGCTCGGTGAGCCCGACCAGCCCGAGGCCCGCTCCCGGCGTCGATCCGATCCGTACGCCGAGCGGGTTGCGCAGCTCGACCGTCACGCCGTCCTCCGGCGACCCGCGCACCTCGATCTTGAGGTTGCACCCCGGCGCGTGCTTGGCGGCGTTGGTCATGCCCTCCTGCACGATCCGGTACAGCGTGCGGCCGATGACCTCGGGCAGCTCATCAGCACGCGTCCCGAGGCGGTCGTCGTACGTCACCCGGAGCCCCGCCGCCCGCACCGCATCGACCAGGGGACCCAGGTCGGCGTACGTCGGCTGCGGCGGCTCCAGCGGCTCGCCCGACTCGGGATCGCGGAGGACGCCGAGGACGCTGCGCAGGTCGGCCAGGGCCTGATGGGCGGTGTCCTGGATGATCGTGGCGCTCGCGCGCATCTCGTCCGCGTCGAGGTCGGTCCGGAAGGCCAGCGCCCCCGCGTGCATCGAGACCTGGGAGATGCGGTGCGCGAGCACGTCGTGCATCTCTCGCGCGATCCGGGCCCGCTCGTTGGCGCGTGCCTGTGCGGCGCGGAGCTCCTGCTCGGCCTCGGCGCGCTCCGCGCGGTGGCGGAACGTCCACATCAGCTCACGGCGGGAGCCGATGTAGGCGCCCCAGCCGAGCACGGCGACCGTCACCACGATCACCACGACCAGCTGGACCCACCACGGACCGTTGTCCGGTGTCGGCACGATCATGTTGTAGGTGAACGACGCGGCGACGTTCAGCAGAGCGACGACGACCAGCTGCCACCACACGCGGCGCGTGGCCAGCGACACCGCGGCGAGGACTCCCGGGCCCGATGCCGTCGAGCTGATGAACCCGAACAGGGTGATGATCGTGGCCACGGCCATCGGATGCCGACGCCGGAACCAGACCAGCACGAACGAGGTCGCCCCCAGGGTCAGGTCGAGGGCCACGAGCCAGTGCGTGTCGCGCCAGGCGACCGGCAGCGGGGTCAGCGCCGTGAACAGGCACACCAGGAGCATGACCGCCGTACGCCACGCATGTCCCCAGCGCGTCAGGCGCGGCTGGTAGAGATCCGGCGGGGTGTGCTCCACGGCACGATCGTAGGAGCCGGAGTCGGTGTCGACAGCCGCCGTGGGCAGCCCGAGGCCCCTACTTTGGTCTCGGCCTTCCAGCCTGCCGTCGCATCCTCTCGGGGGGTTCGGGTGGCAGGGTGTTCCTCATGATCAAGGTGGAAGGGCTCACCAGGGCCTACGGGAGTTTCATCGCCGTCAACGACATCAGCTTCGAGTGCAAACCGGGCACCGTCACCGGCTTCCTCGGACCCAACGGGGCCGGCAAGACCACGACGATGCGCGTGATGGTGGGGCTCACACCCCCGACGCGTGGAGAGGTGACCATCGGCGGGCTGCATTATCGCGACATCCCCAACCCGGGTCGCCACGTCGGCGTCCTGCTCGACGCCTCGGCTCAGCACGCCGGTCGCACCGGACGCGAGGTCCTCGAGATCGGGGCGCGGACGATGGGCCTGGACGGCTCGCGCGTCGACGAGATGCTCGATCTCGTGTCACTGGACGCGCGGGAGTCGAAGCGACGGGTCCGCAACTACTCACTCGGCATGCGGCAACGTCTCGGCATCGCCCACGCGCTGCTGGGCGACCCGACCGTGCTGATCCTCGACGAGCCGGCCAACGGCCTCGACCCCGCGGGCATCCGGTGGATGCGTGGCCTGCTCAAGGGGTACGCCGACCAGGGCGGCACCGTGCTGCTCTCGAGCCACCTGCTCCACGAGGTCGAGCAGATCGCCGACGAGATGATCCTGATCGGCAACGGCCGGATCGTGGCCCGGGGCACGCGTGACGAGCTGCTCCGCGACGCGACCGGTGGGCAGTCGACGACGCTCGTCACCGCGCTCGACAACCAGCAGCTCACCGACGCCCTGACCGAGAAGGGTCTGGCCGTCCACCCGGCCGGTGAAGGTCTCCGGGTCACGGCCGAGCCGGTCGACGTCGGACGCGTGGCGGCCGAGCGCCAGATCGTGCTGACCGATCTCCGAGCAGGCAACGAAGGCGGGCTGGAGGACCTGTTCCTCGAGCTCACGGCCGACACCCAGCGCGACGCCCTCGGCAACGAGGTGCCGGCATGAGCACCGCCACTGCCGTCGGGACCCTCGACGTATCCCAGACTCCGCGGGTGCCTTTCGGCCGCCTGGTCAAGGTCGAGCTGCGCAAGCTCGCCGACACCCGGGCCGGCCGCTGGCTGTTGATCTCGATCGCCGCGGTCACGCTCCTGGTGCTGATCATCCAGCTGGCCGTCGTCCTCGGGCAGGACCTCCATCCCAAGTTCCTGGACTTCCTGCAGGGCATGAACACCCCGATGGGGATCCTGCTCCCGGTCCTCGGCGTGCTCTCGGTGACCAGCGAGTGGAGCCAGCGCACGGCCATGGTGACCTTCACCCTGGAGCCGTCCCGCGTGCGCATCGTCGCGGCGAAGTTCGTCTCCATCCTCATCATCGCGCCCGCGGCGCTGGCCGTCGGCTTGGTGCTGGCCCTCCTCGGCAACGTGTTGTACGGCGCCATGTCCGGCAACGAGGTGGTGTGGGGGAGCCCCGGCAAGGCCGCGGCCCTCTACCTGCTGCTCTACGTGATCGGCATGGCGAGCGGGTTCGCGCTGGGGGCGCTGTTCCTCAACTCGCCGGCGGGGATCGTCTTCTACGTCGTGTACTCCTTCGTGCTCTCCATCCCGTTCGAGATCGCGGCCCAGCTGATGGACTGGTTCGACAACCTCCGGCCCTGGATCGACTTCAACTTCGCCCAGGGGCCGTTGATCGACAACACCATCTCGGGCAACGAGTGGGGTCACCTGGTCACCTCCGGCTTCATCTGGCTCGTCGTACCGCTGGCGATCGGGATCTGGCGGATCCGGCGAGCGGAGGTCAAGTGAGCGCGGCCTCCCTGCCGGTCACGCTGGACGTCTCCGGTACCGCCCCGATCGCCTTCCAGCGGCTGGTGCGGGTGGAGCTGCGCAAGTCTGTGGACACGCGAGCCGGCCGGTGGCTGATCGGGATCACCTTCGGGCTCACGCTGATCGCCGATCTGCTGATCGCGATCATCCTCGCCCTGAAGGACGAGTCCGTGATGTACGGCGACCTGGTCGCCGGCGCGGCGTTCGGTTCCTCGCTGCTCCTGCCGGTGCTCGGCATCATGCTGGTCACCAGTGAGTGGAGCCAGCGCACCGCGATGACGACGTTCGCCCTCGAGCCGCGACGCAGCCGGGTGGTGCTGGCCAAGATGGCCTCGGGTGTCCTGCTGACGGCCTTCGTGATCGCGTTCGCGCTGGTCGTCGGGGTGCTCTGCAACCTGCTGTACGGCGCCCTCGGTGGGACTCTCGACTGGACGTTCGGCTGGCGGGGGTTCTTCGCCTTCGTCGCGACCCAGACCCTGGCCATGCTCGGCGGCTTCGCCCTGGCCTGCCTGCTCCTGAACACCCCCGCGGCGATCGTGATGTTCTTCGTCTACAAGTGGGTGCTCCCCGGTCTGCTCGCGCTCGGTGCGGCCCTGATGGCGTGGTTCGACGACCTCGTGGACTGGATCGACTTCCAGAGCGCGCAGAACAGGCTCTACGACCAGCCGATGCACGGGTCGGACTGGGCGCATCTCGTCGTCAGCGGGATCCTCTGGCTCGGGGTGCCGCTGGCCATCGGGTTCTGGCGCATCCTGCGCGCCGAGGTGAAGTAGGTCTCGATCACGCAGGCGGAGCGACGCGCCGTCGCCGGCTCGTCGGTCCGCCTGGCTAGGGTCTCCGCCATGGATACCCCCCGATCCACGACCCCCCGCAGCGACGGCCGCGCCGACGACGCGCTTCGTCCCGTCACCATCACCCGCAACTGGCTCGACCACGCCGCCGGCTCGGTGCTCGTCGAGTTCGGCCGCACCCGGGTGCTGTGCGCCGCGTCCGCCTCCGAGGGCGTGCCTCGGTGGCGCAAGGGCTCCGGTCTGGGCTGGGTCACGGCCGAGTACGCCATGCTCCCCGCCTCGACCAACACCCGCTCCGACCGCGAGTCGGTGCGCGGCAGGATCGGCGGGCGCACCCACGAGATCTCGCGGCTGATCGGGCGCTCGCTCCGGGCCGTGATCGACTACAAGGCGCTCGGCGAGAACACCATCGTCCTCGACTGCGACGTCCTCCAGGCCGACGGCGGCACCCGCACCGCCGCGATCACCGGCGCCTACGTCGCCCTGGCGGACGCGGTCGCCCACCTCCGCGGAAAGGGTTCGCTGGCCGGGGAGCCCCTCACGGGCTCGGTCGCCGCGGTGAGCGTCGGCATCATCGACGGCACGCCCCGACTCGACCTGCACTACGACGACGACGTGCGCGCCGAGACCGACATGAACGTCGTGATGACCGGTGACGGGAAGTACGTCGAGGTGCAGGGCACCGCCGAGGGCGCGCCGTTCGACCGCTCCGAGCTCGACTCCTTGCTCGCGCTGGCCGAGCGTGGCTGTGCGGACCTGACCCGGCTCCAGCAGGAGGCCCTTGCGGCCGGATCCGGGTCGTGACCCGGGTCTTCCTCGCCTCGCGCAACCCCAAGAAGCTCGAGGAGATGCGGCGCATCCTGGCGTCCCACCTGGGAGACGTCGAGGTGCTGGGCCTCGACGACGTCGCGGCGTACGCCGAACCCGTCGAGGACCAGCCGACCTTCGAGGGCAACGCACTGGTCAAGGCGCGCGCGGGGCTAGCGGCCACCGGGCTGCCCTCGATCGCCGACGACTCCGGTCTCTGCGTCGATGCGCTCAACGGGATGCCGGGCGTGCTGTCGGCTCGCTGGTCCGGTCGGCCACGGAGTGACCGGAGGCTGGCCGACGAGCGGAACAACGCCCTCCTGCTCGAGCAGCTGGCCGATGTCCCAGACGAGCGCCGCGGGGCCCACTTCACGTGCGCCGTCGCCTTCTGCGCCCCCGGGCTGGATGCCGTCGTGGTCGAGGGCCGCATGGAGGGCGGGATCATCCGCGAGACGCGCGGCGCCGGGGGCTTCGGCTACGACGTGGTCTTCGTCGCGCACGAGTTCCCGGACCGCACCACCGCCGAGCTCGAGCCAGCAGACAAGGACGCCATCTCCCACCGCGGCCGCGCTCTCCGCGAGATCGCACCCCGCATCGCCGACCTGCTCCGAGGATGACCTCGTGCGCTCGGAGAGACTCGAACTCTCACTGGTCAGGACCTAAACCTGATGCCTCTACCGGTTGGGCTACGAGCGCGTGGGCGACAAGTCTAGGGAGGTGTCCCGGACGCCCAGCCGCGCGAGGACGAGGAGACCGGCCACGACGTACCCGGCGCCCTGCAGGGCCAGGATCGGCATGATCCCGGTCGGTCCGCCCAGGAAGCCCGCCATCGTCGAGCCCACCACGACGCTGATCGCCTGGGCGAGCGAGACCAGGCTGAACACCCGGCCGCGGCGCTCGTCGGTGGTGTTGCGCTGGTAGAGGGTCATCATGCCGGCGACGGTGATGGCGCCCGGGAGGCCGACCAGGATCATGCCGGCGGCCGCGGGCCAGGGGTTCACCCACACCAGCGGATACAGGAAGATCGCGAGGTCGATCAGGCCGAACGCGATCGAGCCGGCCCAGACCATCGTGACCGGCGACCATCGCTCGGCCACGACGGCGACAAGGAAGCCGCCGATCACGCCGCCGATCGCCTGCACGCCGGTGATCAAGCCGTAGACCTGGCTGCTGCCGTGCAGGACGTGCCGGACGTACGGCGCGAACAGGGTGCCCATGATCCCCTCGCCGGTACTGGTGATCAGGAGCATCAGCATCAGGGTCGTCAGCGCGCGGTTCGAGGTGACCGTCCGGAGCCCGACCCGCCACTCCTGGGCCAGCGCGGAGACCCGGCCGCGCACGACCTCGGCTGCTTCCTCGTCGGTCGACCCTGACGCGACCTCGGGCGCTGCCGCACGTCCGGCCGTCCGGATGCGCGCGACCAGCAAGGCCGCCAGCAGGAAGGTGATCATGTCGGCGATGGCGATGGCGCGGATCCCACCGGCAGCCGCGATGACGCCGCCGAGGCCGGAGCCGACCAGGCGGGCCAGGTTGCGCACCTGGGCGTTCAGGCCGTTGGCGGCGACCAGGTCGTCGTCATCGACGACGTTGGGCAGGAACGCCTGCTCCGCCGGTGCGAAGAAGACCTCGACGCACGCCTGCGCGGCCAGCACGACGTACACCAGCCAGATCCAGGTCCTGGCCGGAGACGACCAGCAGCGGCAGGAGCCCGACCGCCAGCAGGAGATTGGTGGCCACCATCGTCCGCTTGCGGTCCCAACGATCCACGAACACGCCCGCGACGCTGCCCACCAGCACCTGTGGCACGAACGACGAGAGCAGCGCCGCCGCGGACGCCAGCGTCGACCCGGTCAGGGCGTAGACGGAGTAGGCCAGCCCCACCGAGAGCAGCCAGTCGCCGGTCATCGAGACCAGGCCGGCGCCGAGCAGCAGCCTCAGGTCCGGAGCGCGGCCGAGCAGGCGGGCGGGCGAGCGCAGGTCGAGTGACGGCATTGCGACACCGTAACGACATCATCGTGATGTCGCAATGACATTGTCCTGCCGTCAGGCGAGCCCGAGGTCGCGGCGCAGCTTGGTGACGTGGCCGGTCGCCTTGACGTTGTACTGGGCGAGCGCGATCGTCCCGTCCTCGTCGACCACGAACGTCGACCTGATGACGCCCAGGACGAGCTTCCCGTAGAGCTTCTTCTCGCCGTAGGCGCCGTAGGCCTGCATGACCTCCTTGTCGGCGTCGGAGAGGAGGGTGATGGTGAGACCGTCCTTCTCGCGGAACTTCGCGAGCTTGGCGGGCGAGTCCGGAGAGATGCCGAGGACGTCGTAGCCCGCGCCCTTCAGCGACGAGAGCGAGTCGGTGAAGTCGCAGGCCTGGGTGGTGCACCCCGGCGTCATCGCCGCGGGGTAGAAGTACACGATCGTCTTGCGTCCGCGCGAGTCGGACAACGAGACCGTTCGCCCGTCGTCGCTGGGCAGGGTGAAGTCGGGTGCCGGGTCTCCGGCCGAGAGGCGAGTCATGGCCCGAACCTATTCCAGGCGGTCGCGGGCAGTCGTGACCCGTTGGTAGCCTTCCCCGCGTGACCCAGGAGACCACCGCGCTCGAGGCCCAGATGGAGGCAACGCGCGAGCGCCTGGCCGACACCATCGACCAGCTGGTCCACCGCGCCAGCCCCAAGACGATCGCACGGCGTGAGATCACCTCGATCAAGGGCTACTTCGTCGACCTGCGCACCGGGCAACCGCGCACCACCAACATCCTCAAGGTCGTCGGTGGCGTGGTCGGGGTCGCGGTGCTGTTCGCCGTGGTCCGCAAGGTCGCGTCCGACTGAGCGGCGGTCTCGTGTCCGAGAAGCTCCCCATCAAGATGCTCCACGACCGACTGCTGGTCGAGGTGGACCAGGAGAACGGCGAACGACGATCCGCCGGCGGCATCGTCATCCCGGCGACGGCGGCGATGGCATCGAAGCGGCTGGTGTGGTCACGCGTCGTCGCGGCGGGGCCGCACGCCCGGTCGGTGCAGGTCGACGACCGGGTGCTGTTCGATCCCGAGGACAAGGCCGAGGTCGAGGTGCACGGTGAGACGTACGTCGTGATGCGCGAGCGCGACATCCATGCGGTGGCCGCGGACCGGCTCGGCGACGAGTCGACCGGCCTCTATCTCTGAACCAGCTGACCGGTCAGTTGGCCAGGTCGGAGGACCAGCGTTCCTCGATCCGCCCGAACCGCCAGACACCGCAGGGCGATCAGCCAGGAGACGACGAACAGGCCGACGATGGCGTAGCCGGCGTAGTCGAGGTGGATGTTCGCGATGGTGGCCAGGGGTCCGCTGGTGATCGAGAACCGGTCGGCGAAGACGCTGATCAGCTCGATCGTGCCGATCACCAGCGCCACGACCACCGAGATGGACGTGATGGTGAGGTTGTAGAAGACCTTGCGGACCGGCTTCGCGAACGCCCAGCCGTACGCACCGTTCATGAAGACGCCGTCGATGGTGTCCATGAGGCACATGGCGGCGGCGAACAGGATGGGCAGCACGAGGATCGCGTAGAAGGGGAGGTCGAAGGCCGCGGCACCACCGGCCATCACCAGCAGACCGACCTCGGTGGCGGTGTCGAAGCCGAGCCCGAACAGACCCCGATCGGGTAGATCTGCCAGGGCTTGGTGATCGACTTGGTCAGTCCACCGAGGAACCGGTTCATGAACCCCCGCGAGTCCAGCTGCTTCTCCAGCGCGGCCTCGCTCGTACTGGCCGCCGCGCATCCCTCGGAAGACCCGGAGGATGCCGAGCAGTGACGGCGAGGTTCAGGATGCCCGAGGACCCACAGGAAGACACCGGACACCGAGGGCCGATCACGCCGGTGAACGTGTGCAGCCCGGAGCTGTCGTCCTCGACGGGGCCGACCAGCGACTTCACTCCGATCGACAGCAGGAACGCCAGCGCGAACACGATCGTCGAGTGGCCCAGGGAGAACCAGAAGCCCACCGACAACGGCTTCTTCGGCGCGGGTGCACCTCTCGGCCTCACCGCGACGTTGTCGCCGATCAGCTTGCGGGTCGTGTTGTCCACGGCCGCGATGTGGTCGGCGTCGAACGCGTGGCGGAGGCCGAACGTGTAGGCCAGGATGCCGACGCCGACGGTGAAGACCGGGCTGGTCGCCGCCCAAGTGGTAGTGCTCGGGTGCGACGACGCCGAACAGCAGGCCGAAGCCGATGACGTGCAGCAGCACGATGAACGACGCCCATCGCGGCCAGGCGCCGCCAGTCGCTCACGAGTCAGGCTGCGCGCGGAACCGGGTGAGGCCTGGGACGCTCCGAAGCGGTCGCGTCGTACGCGCGTCTGCGCCATGCCGCCATTTAGTCGCATGTCAGTCCTTGTTGCAAGTCGGTTGCAACAAGGCATTCGTGGCGATCCGGTGAACGGATTGCTACGCCGACCAGACGCTCGCGATGTTCTTCCGGTAGTGCCGACCCGGGATCGTGTTGAGCACGGCGACGACCGGCGGCGGGATCTCCCGCTTCAGTCCGGCGACGTCCTCCGGAGCCGCGCCGTCGAGGAGCCAGGCGACGAACGTGCCGCTCTCACCCTGGTGCGCCTTGCGCACCGCGCCACGCGCCGCCTTCATCTGGGGCGTGTCCATGATCGTGGCGGCCCACGGCTCGAGCTCCGACTCCTCGTGGGCCAGGTGGTCGTGGAGCACCTCGCCGAGCTGCGCCACGGCGGCGCGGGCGTCGGCTGCCTTCGAGGCGGACGGGTCGCCGTGGAGTCGGCGTACGACGTCGTCGGCGTGGTCGAGCGCGGACAGCATCTGCGCGTGCTCACCGCCCAGGTCGCTGGTCAGCGACTCGTCGGCACCCAGCTCGCGGAACGCGGGCCAGAAGATCGTCTCCTCGTCCTCGTGGTGGTGGTGCAGCTGGTGAGAGTAGTTGTCCCATGCCGCGACCAGCTGGTCTGCCCGTTCCTGGGATCCGTCCGGGAACGTGGCGAGCGCGGAGTCGAACCGCGCCAGGTCGCGCCTGAACGCCGCGTGGATGACGGTGTTCATGGTCAAGTGCTCGGTCATGAGCCCCCCTTCGTCGGAAGGCATTCTGCGCTCGGACACCTCTCGGCACCAGACCCCGCCGCGGGCTAGGTTGGAGTCGACCCGCCCGTCTCAGCGGGGCCCCGACAGACGTTTCTTGCAGGACGAAAGGACCGAGATGACCGAGTACGCCGTGACCGATCCCAGCACCGGGGAGCGGATCAGTGACGTTCCCACCGACAGCGACGAGCAGGTGCTCGCGGCGGTGGCGGCGGCCCAGGATGCCTTCACCACCTGGGGCCGCACGAGCTCGGCCGCGGACCGCGCGAAGCTCGTCCGGCGCGTGGCTGAGCTGCACACCGAGCGCCGTGAGGAGCTCGCGAGCGCGATGAACCGCGAGATGGGCAAGTCGATGGACGACTCGCTCGGCGAGGTCGACTTCAGCGCCGCGATCCACGGTTACTACGCCGACCACGCCGAGGAGTTCCTGGCCGACGAGCCCATCGACCTCTTGGAGGGGGAGGGCTCCGCGGTCGTGCGGAAGCGTCCGCTCGGCGTGATCCTCGGCATCATGCCGTGGAACTACCCGGCCTACCAGGTCGCCCGGTTCGCCGGCCCCAACCTCGCGGCCGGCAACACGGTGCTGCTCAAGCACGCTCCGCAGTGCCCCGACTCGGCGCGGATCCTGCAGGAGATCTTCGACGGCGCGGGCTTCCCGAAGGGCGCCTACGTCAACATCTACGCCTCGAACGAGCAGATCGAGGAGATCATCGGTGACCCCCGCATCCAGGGCGTCTCGCTGACGGGTTCCGAGCGGGCCGGCTCGGCCGTGGCCGCGACCGCGGGGCGGCACCTGAAGAAGGTCGTGCTGGAGCTCGGCGGTTCGGATCCGTTCATCGTGCTCGGGTCCGACGACCTCGACGCCACGGTGGACGCCGCCATCTCCGCTCGCATGGAGAACACCGGCCAGGCCTGCAACGCCGGCAAGCGCTTCATCGTGGCCGACGAGCTGCACGACGACTTCGTCGCGAAGTTCACCGAGAAGATGCTGGGCCAGGAGACCGGGCCGCTCTCCTCACAGCTGGCGGCCGACCGGCTGGCCGCGCAGGTCGACAGTGCCGTGGCGGCGGGGGCGAACCTCGCGACCAACGGCGAACGCCACGGCGCGTTCTACCCGAGCGGCGTCCTGACCGGTGTCACGGAGAACAGCGAGGCGTTCCACCAGGAGCTGTTCGGGCCGGTCGCCATGGTGTTCCGCGCCAAGGACGAGGCCGACGCCGTCCGCATCGCCAACGACACGCCGTACGGCCTGGGCTCCTACGTCTACACCAACGACCCCGAGCAGGCGGCCCGGGTCGCCGACCAGATCGACGCCGGCATGGTCTTCGTCAACGGCGTCGGGGCCGAGGGTGTGGAGCTGCCGTTCGGCGGCGTCAAGCGATCCGGCTTCGGCCGCGAGCTCGGTCGCTTCGGCATCGAGGAGTTCGTCAACAAGAAGCTGATCCGCACCGTCACCTGACCTGCTGC
>CAVWZR010000010.1:0-49797 GCA_963759515.1 uncultured Actinomycetota bacterium
GCCCCGGACGCCGCCTACGTCGAGGCCGCGGAGCGGTCTGAGCACATATCCGTCACCCTGAGGGGAACATGCAGATCGTGGAACCGGGTATCGGGAGTGCCGTCGGCGGCGGTGCGGGCGATCTGCGGCCTTCGGTCGTCCTGGTCGACGACTCGAGAGAGGTGCGCGTCCTGGTCCGCCGACTCCTCGAGTCCGTCGGTTTCGCCGTCGTCGGAGAGGGTGCGGACGGCGACGAGGCGATCCTCTTGGCCCACCGGCACGAGCCGGACCTGCTCCTCCTGGACACCTCGATGCCCCAGGTGGACGGCATCGAGGCGCTCCCGGCCATCCTGGCCCTCTCCCCCTCGACGAGGGTGGTCATGTTCACCGGCTTCGAAGAGCCCGGTCTCGCCGACCGGGCCCGTGAGCTCGGAGCCGCGGACTTCGTGGAGAAGTCGATCCTCCTCGAGGACCTGCCGGCTCGGCTGATGGCGGCCCTGGAGCCGGCCACGGAGCCGGTCGGGCCGACGCTGCCGCCGGTGAGCCACGTGGGGGTCGCGCCGCCGCCGATCGCTCGAGACCTGGACGCCTTCGTGCAGGAACAGGCCGTGCTGACCGAGCACGTGCAGCAGTTCAGCGATCTGTTCGACCGGGCCGAGATCGGGATGGCCACGCTGACCTCGAGCGGCACGATCGTCCGCGCCAACCGCGCTCTCGCCGGGCTCATGGGGTGCACCCCCGCGGACCTGGTCGGCGTCGACTACGGGCGGCTGTCGGTCGGAGGCGGTGACGATCTCGACCACCGACTCGAGGACATCATCACGTTCGGTGAGGACCTCACCTCCTTCGAGCACCGCCTGCCCGCACCTGCGGGCGAAGAGCCCACCCGGGTTGCCCGGGTCACCCTGGCGCCGATCCGCGACCTCCAGCACCAGGTGCTGTACGTCTTCGCGCAGGTGCACGACGTCACCACCCAGCGAGTCATGGAGAGCGAGCTGCGTCGGAGCGAGGAGATTTTCCGCCGCCTCGTGTCGGCCGTCGGCGAGTACGCGATCTACATGCTCGACGTCGACGGCACCGTGGCGAGCTGGAACGCCGGCGCCGCGCGCATCAAGGGCTATACCGCACACGAGATCGTCGGCCGGCCGTTCGAGCTCTTCTATCCCCCCGAGGATCGGCAGACGGAGCTTCCGCGGCGCAACCTGGACGTCGCCCTGCGCGAGGGCAGCTACTCCGAGGAGGGGTGGCGGGTACGCAAGGACGGCAGCCGGTTCTGGGCGAGCGTCGTGATCAGTCCGGTGTACGACGACGACGGCCGGCACGTGGGGTTCGCGAAGGTCACCCGCGACCGGACCGACCAACGACAGCACGAGGACGAGCGGCGTACGTTCCTCGAGCAGCGGATCCACCTGCTCGCCGTCACCGCGCACGAGCTGCGCACGCCCACGGCCGTGATCGACGGTGCAGCCGGCATCCTGCGCGCGGACCGGAGCGAGCTGTCGGAGACCGAACGGGACGAGCTCCTCGACGCCATCCACGGCAGCGCCGACCGCCTCCGGCGACTGGCGGCCGACCTCGACACGGCGTCGCGCGTGTTCGGGGGCGTGCTCGAGCTCCACCCCGAGAGTCTCTCGCTCGCCGCTGTCCTGCACGGTGCTCGACGACGCGGCCTGGTGGCCGGCTTCGACGGGCCCATTGACGTGGAGGCGTCTCCAGACGCCCGCGTCCGCGCCGACCCCGTGCGGCTCGGGCAGGCCATCGACAACCTCGTCGACAACGCCGCGCGCCACGGTCGCGCGCCGATCCTGATCCGTGGTGCCGTGGACGGGCGGCACGTGAGCATCCGGGTCTCCGACCACGGCCCAGGCGTCCCCGCGGAGCTCGAGCCACACCTCTTCGAGCGCTTTGCCATCGCCGGACCGTCGGGCGCGACCGGACTCGGCCTGCACCTCGTGCGCGAGATCGCCGATGGCCATGGCGGCCAGGTGACGTACGTGCCTCCCACCGGGGCAGAGCTGCCGGCGTTCGAGATCCGCCTCCCGGCCGAGCTGTCCTGACGGTCCGTCTCCCCGAGGGCCGGGGCGGCCTCCACCTCGGTGAAGACCGCCCCGGTGTCGGACTCGGCGGAGTCCGGCGCTACCAGATGAGGCGTGCCTGTCGTTGGGCCACAGCCGCCTGACGACTCAGGCGCTGTGCCCGCACCGACGCCTTGGCGGCTCGACGACCGAGGCGGCGGGCACGGAGCACGTGATGCCCGGTCCGCCACTGCTCGGCGTCTGCGACTCGATCTGCGATCACGACATGGGCGAGGCTGTCCTGCACCAGGTTCAAAAGGCTTTTCTCCTTCGTGATTTGCGATTCGGATCGATATCTGATAACCTGGAATTAATGGTGTGAATTCTCCTTTCCGATATCTCATTCGCATGATATCGATTCAGGATTGAAATAGCCATATCTCGTGCCATTTCTTTGGGGAAAACTCCGCGTCCGCGCACCCTTGTCGGGATCGCTCAGGCCGCGACGGTGCGCCGTAGCTGCTTGACGCCCTCGAGGTAGATCTCGGAGAACGTCGGGAACGGCTGGATGGTGTCGGGCCAGCACGTCGAGTGGGACGCGGGCCCGGATCGCGGGCGTCGCCCGCTGCAGCGGTCGTGCGGTGGGCACCCTCGGTCGCTCCGACGGCTGCTGCTTGCGGGTCGGTGTAGACGACCCGGGGCACGGCCTCGTAGTGGGCCGCGCGCTGTTCACCCAGGATGTTGGCGGCGGCGACTCGGGCCTGGTACTTCCCGACGTGGGTCAACGGCCAGATGCCGGTGACGTCGCCGACAGCCCACAACCCCTGATCGGCCGGCTCGACGAACGACGGGGCCTCGCTCAGTCGCTGATGCGCTCCCCGGTGTCGGTGTCGAACACGTGGACGTTCTGTGGGTCGGTGGTGACGTGGATGACGTCACCCTTGTGCACCGAGTCTCGCTTGCTGACGCGCATGACGACAGTGCGGGGCACGCCCTCGACGTCCGACGTCCCGTACACGAACGAGTCGGCCCCGAGCTCCTCCACGACCGTGACCGAGATCGGCAGCCCGCCGTCCTGGGGCGTCACCAGGCGCCAGGCCTCCGGGCGTACGCCGACGGTGATGTCACCCTCGATCTTCCGCTCGGACGACGGATCGACGGGCACGGAGTACTGACCGATCTGCGCCTTCCCCTGGTTCGCCCGTGCCTCGACCAGGTTCATCTGGGGCGACCCGATGAAGCCCGCAACGAAGAGGTTGGACGGCCTGTCGTACAGCTTCAAGGGTGTGTCGACCTGCTGGAGCTCCCCGAGGTTCATCACCGCGACCCGGTCCCCCATCGTCATCGCCTCGATCTGGTCGTGGGTGACGTAGACGGTGGTCACTCCCAGGTCGGACTGGAGCTTGGCGATGTCGGTGCGGGTCTGCACGCGCATCTTCGCGTCGAGGTTCGACAGCGGCTCGTCCATGCAGAAGACCTGGGGGTTGCGGACGATGGCACGACCCATCGCCACCCGCTGCCGCTGCCCCCCCGAGAGCGCCTTCGGCTTGCGCTTGAGGTACTCGGTCAGCCCGAGCATCTCGGCGGCCTGCGCCACCCGCTCCTCGCGCTTGGCCGACGGCACCTTGGCCATCTTGAGCGCGAAACCCATGTTCTCGGCCACCGTCATGTGCGGATACAGCGCGTAGTTCTGGAACACCATCGCGATGTCGCGGTTCTTCGGTGGCACCTGCGTGACATCCCGATCCCCGATGAGGATCCGGCCCTCGTCGACCTCCTCCAGACCCGCGAGCATCCGCAGGGATGTGGTCTTCCCGCACCCGGAGGGACCGACGAGCACCATGAACTCGCCGTCCCGGATCTCCAGGTCGAGTCCCGCGACAGCGGGCGCGTCGGTGCCGGCGTACCAGCGTTGGGCGTTCTCGAAAGTCACGGTCGACATGACGTGGGGCTCCCTTCACCGGCAGCTGCGTGCCGGACGATCCGAGACGAGGTGATGGCGGCGGATGGTGAGGCCGGGCGCGGGATCGTCATCACCCGATCCTCCCGGGCTCGACGAAGCGGGCGGCGGCTCCGGCGGACGCGTAGCCGGCCAGAGCCACCTCGAGCGCGCGGAGTCCGTCCTCCCCGGACGCGCCGGGCTCGAGGACGCGTCCCTCGCGCACGGAGGCGCAGAAGGCCTCGATCATGGCCGCGTCGGGATCGTCGCCGAAGCCGACGAGCCTGACCCCGTCACCGGTCACCGGGCTCACGATCTGCACGCTCTCCGACAGGTCGTCCAGGTCGATGGAGCCCGTCGTCCCGGTGAGGCGGAGGAAGAAGTCGTAGTCCCACGGGTTGTTGGCCGGGACCGACCAGCTCGGATCGAGACTCGCGACGGCGCCACTGTCGAGGACCAGGGACAGCAGGGCACAGTCCTCCACGCCCACCCCCCACAGGAGGCTGCCGGTCTCGGCCGCCACGCGGGTCACCTCATGGCCGGTCAGGTGCCGCACCAGGTCGGTGAGATGGACGGAGTGGTCGATCAGGGCGCCACCACCTGCCTGCTCGGCATCGGTGATCCAGGCCGGGTAGTCCGGTGGCAAGGGGGGCCGGCCACGGTTCCCCGCCCGCAGGCCCACCACTTCGCCGAGCGCCCCGGAGTCGAGTGCCTCCTTGGCCGTCCGGACGTGCGGAAGGAACCGGGACACGAAGGCCGTGTGGAGCTGGACGCCGGCGTCGTGGCAGGCCTCGACCATGGCCCGGCCGTCCTCGACCGTCGTGGCGAGCGGCTTCTCCACGAGGATCGCGCATCCGGCCGCCGCCGCCGCCTCGACGTGACCCCGGTGCTCGACCGTGGGGCTGCACACCACGACCGCATCGAGCTCCTCGGAGCCGAGGAGGGCGTCGAGGTCGCCGGTCCAGGGAGCCGCGAAGTCGTCGGCCACGGAGTGGCCGAGTTCGGGATCCGGGTCATAGACAGCCAGCAACCGCGCCGAGGACGACGCCGACAGTGCTCGCGCGTACGACCAGGCGTGCGGGCGATGCGCACAGCCCACGACCGCCACGTGGAGCGGCGCCTGCTCGCCCGGGCTCATGATCTCTCCCAGGTGGTCAGGTCCACGGACTCGCCCGTGCGGACGGAGTGGAGGGCGGCGAGCGCCGTGCGCGTGGCCGCGACGCCGTCGGCGACGGGGACGGGCGACGGGGTCCCGGATCGCACCGCCTCCACGAAGGCGGCGACCTCCTGGGCGTAGCCGCGCTCACCGAGCGGGTCGAGCCACGTCGTACTGCCGTCGGCCAGGTAGATCGCGCCCCCGTTGATGGAGTCGTAGCTCCAGCCGATGCGACCACGGGTGCCGGTGATCTCGATCATGGCCTTGAACCCACGGGCCACCGGGTGCGCCCAGCTGGCCTCGACCTGACCGAGGGCACCGTTGGCGTAGCGGACGGTCGCCACGGCGTACGTCGCGGGGCCGACCGGGCTGTCCGCGGCCACGGCGTGGACACGCACCGCCGGGCTCCCGATGACCCAGGCCAGGTAGTCGAAGCTGTGCACGGACAGGTCGAGGAGCGGTCCCCCGGACTCCTCGGGCCGCGCGAGCCAGCCGCCTTCGCTCCACCCGGGTAGCGAGGTCGTCATCGAGTGCACCATCATCGCGACCTCGCCGACATGGCCGGCCCGCACGAGGTCGCTCGCGGCCCGGTGGTCAGGCTCGTAGCGGCTGACATGGGCGATCATCGCGACCCGGTCGCTCGCGTCGGCCGCGCGCTGGATCCGGTCGGCGTCCTCGACGGTCAGGGCGACCGGCTTCTCGCACAGGACGTGGCGCCCCGCGGCCAGCGCGCGCACCACCAGGTCGGCATGGCTACCGGGCGGCGTGCAGACGCTGATCACGTCGGGCTCGAGTGCGAGGACGTCGTCGAGGTCACCCACGGCCGAGGCCCCCACCGTGTCCGCCAGCTGCCGTGCCTTGGCGACGTGGGGATCCGCGACCGAGACCACCTCGACGCCCGGGGTCCTGGTGTAGGCCCGCACGTGGCACCCGGCGATCAACCCCGCACCCACGATGCCGACTCGCACTGGCTCAACCACGTGCCCGCTCCCCCCGGAGCGCCTGCCTGCCGACCGCAGGGACGTCACGGTGCAGATCCGGGCCGAACAGGCTGAAGACGACCAGAGGTTCCGGACCCGTGCAGCGCACCTCGTGGGAGATCACGGCGGCATCGTGGGAGACCACGAGCTCGTCCAGGTCGTGGTCCCCTCCCCGCACCTGGTGCCCGGCGAGCGCCCCCTCGCCCGACCACACGAACACCGAGTGGACACCCGGCTCGGTCACCGACACGCTCGCGCCGGGCTGGAGGACGAGACGCTTGCCGCAGAACTTCGAGGAGCCATAGAACACCCAGCTCTCCTCGATCCCGTCGCCGGCGCTCAGACCCGTCGGCCGGGGAGACAGGTGATGGTGCTCGTAGAACTGAGGGTCGCCGTTCTGCTCCCAGTCGACGAAGCGCAGCGGGAACCGCTCTCCGTCGGCCTCGCGGTCCTGCGGCCGCACGTCCTTGAACAGGAGGTCCTTGCTGATGATCCGGCCGGCGTTGAGAGCCTGGAACATCGCGAGGACGTCGGAGTCCTCCTGGAGCTCGAGCGTCAGCGCCGTTCCGGGGGCGTGCAACACCCCGGACGGGATCATGAATCCTTCGCCGGGCACCTGGAGCTCGGCCCGGGAGTGCCGCAGGATGAGATCGCTGTCCCAGTCCACGAGGTAGGGCAGCAGGACGTCATGGGCCTCCTCCTCGGCGATCCACGGGTGGACGCCGAGGAACGACTCGGGGTGCGGGCCCGGATCGACCGGCAGGAAGTGGTAGGCCTCGTCCTTCGAGCGAGCCCCGACCAGCGCGGCGTACTCCTGCGGCGGATGGATGTGGAACGGGAGCCGGTAGGCGTAGTCGAAGAGCTTGGCCAGGCGTCCCAGTCCCACGGGGTGGGCGGCGGCGTACTCACGTCCCATCAGCAGGTCCGACGCCCCGCGCACGACGTCCGCGAGGAGGAGGGGCTCGCCCTCCGCCGCGACCGCGCTGAGCCCTTCGTCGGGAGGGCCTACCCGATTGTCGGCCCGGGTGGTCGACGCGAGCCAGCGCTCGCAGATCTCACCGCGGTCGCCCACGTCATAGGCGTCCTCCGGCAGCCCGAGCCGCCTTCCCGCGGGCAGGAAGTCTCGAGCCACGAAGGCGGGCTTCAGCCGGAGGACGCCACCCTGGTCCGCGAGCAACGTCTCGACTCGCTGTCGCACGGACGGGGCTCTGGTCGCACTCATCCCTTGAGACCGGTGAGCGCGATGCCCTTGATGAACCGGCGTTGGAAGATCGCGAAGATCAACACCATCGGAAGCGTGGAGATCACCGATCCCGCGAACAACAGGTTCCAGGACGTCTGGTTCTTCACCACGAACAACGCCAGACCGAGGGGCGCGGTGTACCGATCGGGGTTCGAGATGATGATCAGCGGCCAGAGGAAGTCCTCCCACGCGGCCTGGAAGGTGAAGATCGCGGACGCCGCCAGCGCCGGCGAGCACAACGGGATCACGATCTTCCAGAAGATCCGGAACTCACTCGCGCCGTCGATCCGGGCCGCGTCGAGCAGCTCGTCGGGGATGCTCATCATGTACTGACGCAGGAGGAAGATGCCGAAAGCGCTCACGGTCCCCGGCATGATCAGACCCCAGTAGGAGTCGAGCCAGCCGTGCCCGCCGTTGCCGAAGATGTCGTTGCCGCCGAACAACGGGATGTGCTTGGTGATGATGTAGTTCGGGATCAGGGTCACCTGACCGGGCACCATCATCGTGGCCAGGAACACCATGAAGATCGCGTTCCGGCCCGGGAACTTGCGCTTCGCGAAGACGTAGGCGGCCAGCGCGTTGAAGAACGTCTGCAACACCGTCACCGACGTGGCCACGAACGCGCTGTTGGCGAACCAGCGCCAGTCACCGGTCCCCTGCCCACGCTGGGCATGTGACAGGTGGCCGAGGTTGAGGAACTGACGGTATCCCGTGGCCGTCGGGTGGTGCGGGATCCAGTGCGGGGAGACCGAGAAGATCTCGTCGAGGTTCTGGAAGGACGCGCTCACCAGCCAGGCGAACGGCGCGATGAACAGGATCGCCCCGGCCACGAGGATCAGGTAGACCACCCACCGCCCCCAGCTCCACTCGGCCGTCTGACCTTGCTTCCGGCGCTCGCGGTCCTTGCGTCGGCGGTTCCCGGGCGCCACGAGGACGCTGCCCGCCTCGCGCTCGGACTCCTCGTACGTCGTCACACGTCGGCCCTCCGGTAGAGGCGCAGCTGGAGGAGGGTGACCACGAACAGGAGGGCGAAGAGCCCGAAGGCGAGCGTGCTGGCGTAGCCGAACTCGTAGAACTTGAACGCCGCCTGGTAGATGAAGAAGACCATGGTGGTGGTTTTGTCGACCGGTCCGCCGTTGGTCATGATGAAGATCTGGGTGAAGACCTGGAACGAGCCGATGATCCCGATCACGAGCAGGAAGAGGGTCGTCGGCCTCAGCAGCGGGATCGTGATGTGCCGCAGCCGCGCGAACGGCCCGGCCCCGTCGATCTTGGCCGCCTCGTACAGCTCGTCCGGGATCGACTGGAGGCCCGCCAGGTAGACCACCATCGAGAACCCGCTGCTCATCCAGACCGTCATCAGGATCACCGACGGCATCGCGAGGTTCTGCGACGACAGCCAGAGCAGGGGCTGGTCGATCAGGTGGCCCTTGAGCAGGTAGTAGTTGAAGAGCCCGAAGTCACCGTTGTAGAGCCACTTCCAGAGGATCGACGCGGCGACCAGGGGTGTCACCACCGGCAGGTAGTAGAGCGTGCGGAAGAACCCGCGGCCCCGGATCGGCTGGTTGAGCAGGAGGGCGAGGCCGAGCCCCACCAGCATGCCCAGCGGGACGGACCCGCCCGTGTAGTAGACGGTGTTGATGATGGACTGCCGGTAGTTCGGGTCGTGGATCATCGCGTCGTAGTTGTCGAGACCGACATACGGCTTGTACGGCGAGATCGCGTTCCACTCGTGGAAGGTCAGGTAGAACGCGAAGATCAGCGCCGCGACGGTGAAGACCGAGAAGATGATCATCCCCGGCGCGAGGAACAGGTAGGCGGACCACTCGCGACGCATCCGGGAGAGCGTGATGCGTACGCCGCGACGAGGTCTCGGGCGCTTGGCTCCGGAGCTCTCGGTCCGCGACCGCACTCCTGCAGGGACCGCACCTGTGGTTGCCACTGTTCACTCTCCCGAATCGCCCGATCGTGTCGCGCCGTCGAACCGACGGCCCGGGCCGACCAAGCGGCTCGGGCCGTCGCGCGTCAGGTCACGGAATGGATCCTGCTGCCGTGGAGCTCAGTGCGCCAGGATCTGCTCCGCCTTCTGCTTGGCGTTGGCCAGCGCCTCGGCGGCGGTCTGCTCTCCGTAGAACGCCTTGCCCAGCTCGATGTTGAGCTGCTCCTCGATCCGCGGGAACTTCGGGTTCGAGACCGTGCTCGCCACGCCACACTTCATCAGCTCGGCGAATCCCTTGAGCACCGGCTTGGTCTTCGACAGGTCCGGCGAGTCGAGCAGGGAGGTCAACGGGGGGAGCTCGGTGCCGTTCGCGGACTTGTAGGTCCACGTCGCGAGGTTGTCCGGCTTCGACAGGTACTCGATCCACAGCCAGGCGGCGTCGGGGTTGGCGCTGTGGTTGAGCAGGATCAGCGAGTCACCGGCGATGGTCGTCTTGCACCCGGCGGGACCGTCGGGAAGCGGCGCGGTCGCCCACTTGTCGTCGATCTGCGGGTTCTCCGAGTGCAGGGTGCCGGCGAACCACGATCCGGCCATGTACATCGCGACCTGGCCCTGGGCGAAGGCCACGCGGCCGTCGTAGGAGTTGGAGTTCAGGTAGTCCTTCGGCGAGTACTTGGCGAGGTTCACGTAGAAGTCGGCCGCGTCCTGGGCCTCGGGGCTGTCGAACACCACGTCCTTGCCGTCGTCGCTGAGCAGGTCACCGCCCGCCTGGTAGAGCCACGGGTACCAGTAGTACGCCGCCTCCGGAGCGAACACCTCGTAGCCGTACTTCTTGTTCGCCACGTCGGTCAGCTTCTCCGCATCGGCCTGGAACTCGTCCCAGGTCGTCGGCGGGCCGTCGATGCCGGCCTCCTTGAAGCGGTCCGTCCGGTAGAAGAGGCCGGTGGACTCACCGTCGATCGGAAGACCCCACATGTGACCGTCGTAGGTCACGAAGGTCTTGAAGGCGTCGACGTAGTCGTCGGGCTTCACGATGTCGCTGCGCGAGATGTAGCTGTCCAGGTTGACCAGAGCACCTCGTGACGCGAAGTCCGACGTGCTGCTGGCGTCGACGTACGCCACGTCGGGCGGGTTGCCGCCGGCGATCTGCGTGGTCAGCTTCTCGCTCGCGTTGTCCGCGTTGACGTTCTCGAACTTGATCGTGATGTTCGGGTGTTCCTTGTGGAAGTCCGACGCGAGCTTCTTCATCGTCGGGTCGGCGCCGACCCACGACGAGAAGGTGACGGTCACCGGCGAGGTCGGGTCCTTCACCGGCCCCTGGCCCTTGCCGACGTCGGTGTTGGGCTTGGAGCCTGCGGAGCAGGCGGCCAACGCGGTGGTCACGGCGACCGCTGCGACCATGAGTGCGCTTCTGGAGACTCGGTGACTCACCACGGCAGGTTCCCTTGATCGAGTGGCGACCGGGTGTGCCCGACACCACATGCAAATCGATTGGCTTGCGGGAAGCATCGTCCGACGGTTTCGTGGTTGTCAAGGGACGTAGCCGATCGTTTTGACACCGAGACGCTCATCTGCCGCGCTCTCGGCTCCCCGATGGTGACCTGCCGTAGTGGCTTCGATAGGCGCGTGCGAAGTAGGACGGGTCGGAGAAGCCCGCGGCGTGACCGACCTCGGTGACCCCCAGCTCGGTGGACTCGAGCAGAGCACGTGCGAACTGCAGGCGGCGACGCTTGACGTAGGACTGGAACGAGTCCCCGGTCGCCCGACGGAACTGCTCGCTGAACCAGTGCGGAGACAGGTGCGCCACGGCCGCGACCTGCGCCAACGTCAACGGCTCTCGGAAGTGCCGCTCGACGTACCGCAGAGCTCTCCGGACGTGGGCCGGCGGGCCCGCGTCGACGGCCTCCGGGTCGGCCATCGAGGCCCCCACCGAGCTCCGCGCCAGCTCCACGATCATCGTGCGGATCGCGGACTCGACCACGATGTCCCAGCCGCTCCCACGCTCGGACGCTTCCTCGGCGACCCTGCGTACGTCGTCCTCCATCCCGGGCGACGCCGTGATGCTCCAAGGCAGTCCGAGTTCTCCTTCGGGCTGAACCGACTCGAGGGTGCGCTCCACCAGCTCGGGATGCACCACCGCGTTCAGCATCCGTAGGGACTGGTCCCCCACGGGCTCGAAGGAGTGGAAGTCAGCCGGGGACAGGAGGAACGCCGACCCCGGCGACACCCGGTGGAAAACGCCGTTCACCGCATGGACGGCCTCACCCTCGAGGACGAAGCCGAGCTCGTAGTAGTCGTGCCAGTGCACGTCGACCGACCGCAGCTCGGGGACCTGGACGGCGAACGCGCGGGGCCGACCGAACGGTTGTCCGTGGGGGTCGGCCTCGATCAGCTCCTCGATGCCGAACCGCTCGATGTCGGTCCACACCCGGCGCACCCTTCCTGACCAAGGCTCCCGGCCGGCCACAAATCGATTTGGGGCTACGTTGTGGCTACGATACGGACGCCCTTTCGGCGGGGTCAATCGCCTCGTGTCGCACGAGGCGAGCCCCTGAGGGGTCACACAGACAGGCGGAGGAATGGCCGCGAAGAGACCGATGACCGGCACTGGCCGGGTCGACAGCGCCAACCCCGCGCCCGAACAGAGCAGGGTGACGATCAACCACGTCGCTGCTCTCGCGGGTGTCAGCCCCACGACGGTCTCGCACGTCCTGTCGGGGAAGCGGCTCGTCGCCGAGGAGACCCAAGGCGCGGTGCACGAGGCGATCAGGCGTCTGGGATACCGCCCGAACTACGTCGCTCGGTCCCTGCGCACGCGACGTTCGCACATGATCGCCGTGGTGGTGCCCGACATCACCAACACCTTCTACAGCGTGCTGACGCGAGGTCTCGCCGACACGCTGGACGGTGAGGGCTACGGCACGTACGTCTGCAACACCGACGGCCTGCTCGACCGCGAGTCGAAGTTCCTCGAGGACGTGTTCGACCGTGGGGCGGACGGCATCGTGCTGGCCGCCGTGGACTCCGCCTCGGCGGCTGCACTGAAACCGGCGGAGATGGGCGTGCCGGTCGTCTGCGTCGGTCAACGACTGGACCACCCGCGCGTCGACGTGGTGACCGTCGACGACGAGCACGGGTCCTACGAGGTGACCCGCCACCTCCTCGCGCGCAATCCGCGTCGCGTGGCGATGATCCAGGGGCCGAGCGCCAGCGGCCCGTCCCGTATCGCCGGCTTCACGCGCGCCGTGGCCGAGGCCGGCCGGACGATCGACCCCGCGCTGATGGTCACCGGTGACTGGACCCGGCACGGCGGATACGAGGCGATGCGTCAGATCCTCACCGGGCGCAGCACGAACCAGCCGGACGCGGTGTTCTGCGCCAACGACCTGATGGCGATCGGTGCCATCGACGCCTTGCGCGAGGCAGGACTCGACGTCCCCGGCGACGTGAGCGTCGCCGGGTTCGACGACGTGGACGTGGCCACCATCGTCCACCCGCCCCTGACCACGGTGGTGAACCCCGCCTACGACATCGGCGTGAGCGCCGGCCGGCTGCTCGTCAGCCGCCTCTCCGGTGAGTACGACGGTGACGGCCGTGAGGTCGGTCTGGCCTGCCCCCTCGTGGTGCGCGGCTCCGCCTGACGGTCCTCGGCTCAACCGCCCGCGCGGTCGATGACGACCGTCGCCTTCACGAACCCGTCGGGCTTCGCGATCGCCGTGTCGAACGCCTCGGCGATGTCGGCGAGCTCGAACCGGTGCGTGACGTGAGGTGCGAGGTCGACGATCCCGGCACGCAGAAGGCGCATCCCCACCTCCATCCCGTGCAAGATGGTGGGCACCTCGCGGAAGTGCGCGTTGCGGAGGTCGTAGGCCATCCAGTTCCAGTAGCCCAGCGGTACCGACCGAGGCGGCCCCTGGTGGAAGCCCACCAGCACGACCTTCCCGCTCATCCGGGTGACCGACCCGACCGAGTCCAGGGCTGCCTGCGTGCCCGTGCACTCGATGCAGACGTCGGCCAGCCGGCCCTCGGTCAGCTCCGACACCCGGGTCGCCAGGTCCTCCTCTCCGACGTGGATCGTGCTCGTGGCCCCCAAGGCACGCGCACGCTCGAGCGCGTCGCGTCGCGTGTCCGCGACGATGAGTCGGCGTACGCCGCGCAGGGCCGCCAGCTGCTGCACGAGGTGGCCCATGAACCCGGCACCGATGACCAGCACGTCGTCGCCGAGCCTCAGGTCGGCCAGGTCCACGGCGTTGACCACGCACGACAGCGGCTCGGCGAGGACCGCGTCGAGCGGGGCGTCGCCGGCCGGGAAGCAGTGGTCGGCCTCGGCGACGACGTAGTCGGCGTACCCCTGGCTGGTGACCCAGATCCCGACGGGGTCACCCACCTGGAGCGACTCGACGCCCTCCCCGACCTCGGCGACCACGCCGCTCACCTCGTGACCGAGCTCCAAGGGGTACGTCGGCTCCGCACGCCCGGTCCACGACTCGAGCTCAGAGGCGCACACTCCGCACGCCGCCACCGCCACGAGCACCTGGCCGCGACCCGGCTCGGGGGTCGGGACCTCGGTGATCTCGAACTGCCGAGGTCCGGTGAGGACGGCGCGTCTCATGGTGTCGGCCGACCGAGCTCGACGATCGCGTAGACACCCACGTCCGGCAGGGTCATCCGGTGGACGTCGCCGTCGCTGTGGAGGTCCACCTCGCTCGGTGACCCGCCGGCCGGTCGGTAGACGGCCCGCCCGACGTCCTCATGACCCGCCAGGCGCACGGTCAGCGTCACCTCGCCGGTCCGGCGAACGCCGTCGCGGTGATCGTCATGGTCGTAGTTCACCAGGTGTACGGCGGCGCCGTCGCCCAGATGGTGCACGTTCACGCCCAGCGAGGCCGAGACCGTCACCTGGCGACCGTGCGGACTCATCGCATCCACGTCGTCGGCCGACCCGACGTGGACGCCCGGGTGCCTCATCAGCGCGTCGTGCTCCGCTGCCGGCAGGCTCTCGGCGAAACGGTCCGTCACCACGAGCCGAGTGCCTCGTTCCAGGCAGGCATGCAGGGCCTCGACCTGGCGCCGGGTGAGATCGAAGCAGTCCGGCAGCACCACGGTCCGGTACCGAGCGAGCACGTCGGCGTCGACCCGGTCGGGAGCGGTCTCGCCGTCGGCGAAGATCAGCACGTCGAACGGCAGCGACGCGTGGGACAGCGCTTCGGTGGCCACGCGGTACGGGACGCGCACGCTGGCGTCGCGGGCGTTGGTGAGGTTGTCGCTGGCATCGGCCAGGCCGATGAGCTCGCGTGTGCTCGCCACGCTGTAAACGACAGCGACCTCGTGGCACGTGGTCTTGCTGTACAGGTCCTCGTGGTCGGCGAGGAACGACTGGACCTCCACCGCGAGGTCGTGCGGCGGGGAGAACGAGTCCTGGATCGTGCTGCCCATCCACGCGCCGTACGGCACGCTCATCCCGGCCCCGAACGCGGCGCCCTCGTAGAGTGACAACCGGAACAGGTCGTACCCCCGCCCGCGCTTCAGCTGCTCGACGAGCTCGGGCACGACTCCGCCGTACGGGTTCTCCACGACGACGACGTCCTTCGGGCCGGCGAAGGCCGCGACGTACCGGTACCACTCCGGCTGACGGTACGTCGTGTTCCGCATCTCGGTGATGATCAGGTCCACGTCGTCGGCGAGCGCGAGGTACGACGGGTCCACGTTGAAGAAGTTGCCCGAGACCAGGACCTCGCGACCCACGCTCCGAGCGTACGAGCGGGCGTACTCGGCGAGCTCGCCGAAGTAGCGCTTGATCGCGCGGCACTGGGCTCGGTAGTAGTCGCCGAAGAGTGGCGCCCGCTCGCGGTCCGTCTGGAAGTCGTGGCCCTGCGCGAGCAGCCAGTCGCCGTAGTGGAACGTCGCGAGGTCCACGCCGTCGAGCAGCGGGCTGCGTTGCTCGGGCGGCTGCTCTGCGAGGTGCTCGCGGAACAGCCGCATGCAGTCCTTGCAGAAGCACGCGCCGTACTGGAAGGCGCCCATCGGGAGCTCGGCCTCGTCCAGCTGGATGCCGTCCACGCCGGCGTCCACCTGGATCCGGATCACCGCCTTGAGGTACTCGCGCCAGACCGGGTTGTTGCGGTCCATGTAGAAGCACTGGTGGTCGCGGTCCGGACACTCCACCCAGCGCGCGTGGCACGGCTGCTGGTGGATGTCGCGGGCGACGCACTCCTCGATCAGGTCGGTCACCGGCTCCCCCAGGCTGTTGACGAGGCCGTCCGGGAAGTAGTGCTCGACGGGCTTCCAGAGGTTCGGATAGCGGTTCGACGAGAACTCCCGCAGCCCGAGCCAGTCGCGATGGCCGACGCCGCGGAGCTCGTTCAGCGCGAGGACGGTGGACTCGTCGTCGTCCAGCTCCACCGGGAACTCCCAGCCCTGGGCCTCGAACACGATGCCGAAGACCGAGATGCCGTGGCGGTGGCACTCGGCGATGAACTCGCTGTCGTTGACGAAGCCGTAGAAACGGTCACGGGCCGAGACCTCGCCGAACGCCTCCTGTTCCAGGTAGGGCAGTGCCAGCGAGCCTCCGCCGAGGGCGGCCCACACGAGCACCGTGGCGCGGTAGTCGACCAGGTCGTCGACCATCCGCAGCCGCCGCGGCGGCAGGCTGGGGTGGTAGCAGTGCTGACGCGGAAACCACGCGTCGAAGTACACGCCTCGGTGCACGAGCTGAGGTCCTCCTGTGCTTGCGACACTGGTCCCGGGCCGCGGACGGCTAGGAGCCGGCGTCCCGGATGAGCTGATCGAGGGTGTCGTGCGCCAGCACGAGTCCCTGGTGGACCCTGTCGACGGACCCGCTCCACACCGGGTCCTCGTGCTCGACCGACACCACGCCGTCGTACCCGGCCGTGGCCAGGGTCGAGATCAACCCCGCCCAGTCGACCTGGCCGAGCCCCGGGATGCGGTAGCGCCACCAGCCGCTCTGCCACGGGTCGCGGCTCCGGTCGACGGCGTTGCCGAAGACGCCGACTCGGTTGCGCCCCTCGTCGTCGATCTCCACGTCCTTGGCCTGGACGTGCAGGATCTGCCCGGCGTACGTCGCCGCCACGGCGACCGGGTCGATCCCGAGCCAGACGAGATGGGACGGATCGAAGTTCAGGTACAGCCCGAGCGCGGCCATCCAGTCCCAGAGCTGCGGCGAGTAGGCCAGGTTGGCGGGGTAGCCGTCGGGGTGCCACCCCTCCATCGGGCAGTTCTCGATCACCAGCCGCACGCCACGGTCGGCGGCGTACTCCACGAGCGGCGGGAGCACCTTCTCACCCAACCGCAGGTTGTCCTCGACCGTGACCGTGACGTCGCGTCCGACGAACGTGCCGACCAGGCCGCAGCCGAGACGCTGCGCGGCGTCGATGCAGGCTCGCAGGTGCCGGTGGGTGGCGTCGCGCGTTTCCGGGTCTGCGTGCAGGTTGTTCTCGTAGTACGCCACCGCCGAGATCGTCAGGCCGTGCTGCTCGAACAGCTCCTCGGTCCGGGCGGCCTCGGCGTCGCCGAAGTGCTCCACGTCCACGTGACTGGCCTCCCAGTCACGTCCTGGACGGTCCGGCCACGCAGCGACCTCGAGAGCCCGGTAGCCCTGGCCGGCCGCCCACGACGCGATCTCCTCGAGCGGAGTCATGGGCAGGCAGGCCGTCAACAGCCCGAGCCGCATCCCGGTCGCCGCCGACGTCATGCCGGCGTGGGCACGTTCGCGTAGGTGTTGCCGGCGAGGTCCTCGCCCCGCGCCAACCAGATCTCCCAGCCCTCGTTGATCTCGTTGTCGTACATCTCCACCGAGGTCGGGAAGTACCTCATGGTGTAGCCGGTCCGTCGGGTCGGGCTCGTGTTCGCCCGGGCTCCGTGGACGATACGACCGTCGTGCATCGAGAACTCGCCGCGCTGGAGCTCGAAGTAGACGGCCCGGTCCTCGTCCACCTCGGCGATCTCCGCATGGAAGGTCTTGGTGGTCATGTCGGTGGGGACGTACTCCGAGGAGCCGAACTGGAGGTGCGTGCCCGGGATCACCCGCATGCAGCCGTTCTCGCGGGTGCTCGGGTTCTCGAGGGCCAGCCAGACGGTGACGATCCCGTCGTACGCGCTGAAGCGGCCGTTCCAGAAGGCGCCGTCCTCGTGCCACGGCGTCTCGCGACCGGTGAACGGGTCCTTGGAGATGAAGTGGCTCGACCACAGGGCGATGTTCGGGCCGACCAGGGGCTCGACGGTGTCGAGGACCTCGTCGGACATGAGGAAGTCCAGCAGCCGGGCGTCGCGGTAGTGAGGGGTGTCCAGCTCGTCGGAGAGCTTGTCGCCCTTGTCCGCCAGGTGCTCGTTGAAGATGCCCTCGAGTCGACCGAGCTTCTCCTCGGAGAACATCTGCCGCGAGGGCAGCAGGTAGCCGTTCTTCCGGAAGAACTCCACGTCCTCGGTCGTGAGCTGCGTCGTCGTCATGTTCCTTCTCTCCTTCGCCGAACCAGGATCTCGCCCTCGACGGTAGGTGTGCCTCGGTCCTTCCGCCGTGACGGAGTTCCGGCGTACCAGGACTATCTTCCGGTCTCGCGTCCGTCCGACTCGGCACTCCCCTGCTCGATCGCCCGGATGATCTCGATGAACAGCTCCATGTCCTCGACGTAGTCCTCGGGCGTGGTCTTGACGACGCCGTCGCCGGTGACGGCCGCGTGGAACGCCTCCAGCTCGTGCGTGTAGGGGTCCTTGAGGTGCGGCCGGAGCACCGACTCCCGGTAGCCGTCACCATCGGTCTCCCGCACCACCAGGGTGGTCGGGAAGTGCCGGATGTACGGCGTGTCGTACTGCACGCGGAGCTCCGCCGTGTCGCCGTACACCTCGAGATGGGCGTCGAACCTGACCTGGTCGTCCACGCCGGTCTCGTAGACCGCGACGAAGTCGTCGTACTCGAGCAGTGCGGCGACGTAGCCGCCGTCACGCCATTGGCGGGCAGCGGCCACCCGGCGCGGGCGCCCCAGCAGCTCGCGCATCGCCGACAGGTCGTGGCTACCGAGACCGCACAAGAGGCGGTAGGTGCCGCCCAGCACCGGATCGACGTCACCCAATGCCTCGGTGACCAGGGCCGAGCCGCGCGTCCACCGCTCCTCCAGCGCGGCCTGGGGGATGTCGTCGGGCCGGACGACGTAGGAGGTCTGGTCGATCATCAGCTGGTTGCGGCCGATGATGTCGTGCACGCGCGCGTAGTTGATGCGACCGAGGGACTCGAGCCGCGCCTTGGCGGCGTCGAACGCCGGCGCGAAACGACGCATGTAGCCGACCATGACGACCTTGCCGGACCGGTCACGCGCCTCGAGGATCCTCTCGGCCTCGCGGGGCGACAGGCACATGGGCTTCTCGACCAGCACGTGGAGTCCGGCGTCGAGACCTGCCACGACGCTCTCGGTGTGGTACTCGTCGCTGTTCAGCACGAGGAGGCAGTCGAGCGGCGCGTCGCGGACCATCTCGTCGGTGTCGGTGTAGCGCCGCTCGACGCCGTAGCGGTCGCCGAGCAGCTTGCGGAGCGTGGGCGAGATGTCGGCCACGGCCACGACCTCGTACAGGTCGGGCAACGACTCCAGGATCGGCAGGTGCACGATTTGGGCGACCTCGCCCAGGCCGACGACTCCGACGCGAAGTGGTGTCACAGGGTTTCTCCTCGAGAAGCGTTGGTCCAGGGACGGCAGCGGGTCAGCCACCGGACGAGAAGGCGGCGTCGAAGGCCGCGGCCGGCGGTTCGATCTCCGTGAGTCGACGGACGAAGGCGAGGGCGTCGGGCGCGCCCACGGCTCGGTCCATGCCGGCGTCCTCCCACTCGACCGAGATCGGACCGCTGTAGTCGATGCTGTTGAGCATCCGGAAGACCGGCTCCCAGGGCACGTCGCCGTGCCCGGTGGACACGAAGTCCCAGCCGCGGCGCGGGTCACCCCACGACAGATGCGACGACAGTCGGCCGTTGCGGCCGTTGAGCCGCTTCTTCGCCTCCTTGCAGTCGACGTGGTAGATCCGGTCGCGGAAGTCCCACAGGAAGTCCACCGGGTCGAGGTCCTGCCAGACGAAGTGGCTCGGGTCGAAGTTCAGCCCGAACGCCGGGCGGTGTCCGATCGCCTCCATGGTCCGTACCGTCGTCCAGTAGTCGTAGGCGATCTCGCTGGGATGCACCTCGTGGGCGAAGCGCACGCCGACCTCGTCGAAGACGTCGAGGATCGGGTTCCAGCGCTCGGCGAAGTCGGCGTACCCACGCTCGAGCATCTCGGGCGGCACCGGCGGGAACATGGCAACCGTGTGCCAGATCGACGACCCGGTGAAGCCGATGACGGTGTCGACGCCGAGGGCAGCTGCGGCTCTCGCCGTGTCCTTGATCTCCTCGGCCGCCCGGGTGCGCACGCCCTCGGGGTCGCCGTCCCCCCAGATGCGGCTCGGCAGGATGCCCTGGTGCCGCTCGTCGATCGGGTGGTCGCACACCGCCTGTCCGGTCAGGTGGCAGGAGATCGCGAAGACCTGGAGCCCGTGCTGCTCGAGGATGGTGCGCCGCCCGGCGACGTAGTCGTCCTCGGTGACGGCCCGGTGTACGTCGAAGTGGTCGCCCCAGCAGGCGATCTCGAGGCCGTCGTAGCCCCAGTCGGCAGCGAGCCGGCAGATGTCCTCGAAGGGCAGGTCGGCGAACTGGCCGGTGAACAGCGTGACGGGCCGGGTCATGGATGCCTCCTCGAGGGGCCGGTGGACGGCTGGATCTCGGTCCAGGTCGAGGACGCGGCGCTGGAACGCTCGACCGCATCCATCACGCGCTGGACGTAGAGACCGTCGGCGAACGACGGAGTCGGCGGCGTGCCCGCGGCGACGTCCCGGACGAAGTCGGCGATCTCGTGGACGAACGTGTGCTCGTACCCGAGTCCGTGCCCGGGAGGCCACCAGGAGCCGGCGTACGGATGATCCGGCTCGGTGGCGAGGATGCGGCGGAAGCCCGCGTCGGCTGCGGGAACCGTTCCGTCGTACACGTGGAGCTCGTTCAGCCGCTCGAAGTCGAAGGCCAGGCTGCCCGCGGAGCCGTTGAGCTCGATCCGCATCGCGTTCTTGCGGCCGGTCGCGAAGCGGGTCGCCTCGAAGGTCGCGAGGGCTCCCCCCTCGGTGCGGCCGAAGAAGGCGGCCGCGTCGTCGACGGTGACGTCGCCGGTCTCGGCGCCGCCACTCCCGCTCAGGCCCGTTGCCTGCTCGGGCAGGGGGCGACGGTCGACGAAGCGTTCGAGGGTCCCCGAGACGCCGGTGAGTACCTCGCCGGTGAGGAAGTGCGCGAGGTCGACGACGTGCGCCCCGATGTCACCGAGGGCCCCCGAGCCGGCCTTGTCCTTCTGCAGCCGCCAGACGAGCGGGAACTCCGGGTCGACGATCCAGTCCTGGAGGTACTGCGCCCGGATGTGATGGATGCGACCGAGCCGTCCTTGCGACACGAGCTCGCGGGCCAGGGCGAGTGCCGGCGTCCGCCGGTAGTTGAAGCCGACCATGGACAACACACCCTGCCGTTGTGCGTCCTCTGCCGCCCGGACCATCTCCTCGGCCTCGGCCACGGTGTTGGCCAGCGGCTTCTCGCACAGGACGTGCTTGCCCGCAGCGAGGGCGGCCAGCGCGATGTCGCGGTGGGTGTCACCGGGCGAGGAGACGTCCACGACGTCGATGTCGTCGCGGCCGACCACCTCGCGCCAGTCGCTCGCGGTCTCCTGCCAGCCCAGCTTCTCGGCGGCCGCCGAGGCCGCCGACGCGTCTCGACCACAGAGGACCGCGAGCTCCGGGACGACCGGGAGGTCGAAGAACCGGTGGGCGTTGCGCCACGCCTGGGAGTGAGCCGCGCCCATGAAGGCGTAGCCCACCATCGCCACCCGCATCACGGGCTTGTCGGGCATCGCTGGCTCCATCCGGACGAGTCATGCAAAACGATTTGAGTCGACGCTAGGGGACGACGGTCACCGGCATCAAGGGATGCCGCCGGATTGGCCGAGGCCGACCTCCGCGCCGCGCGGGAACGAGGCCTGCGCGCCGGGCCGCTCGACGGCGTACGCCGCCGCAGCAGCGCCCCATGCGGCCGCCTCGGTGAGCTCGCGACCGAGCGACAGCGCGACGACCATCGCCCCGGTGAACGCATCACCCGCTCCGGTGCTGTCGACGGCCGTCGCCGGCCGGGCGGCGACGTGGCGTGCCTGCCCGGCCTGACCCACCCAGGCGCCCCGGTCGCCGCCGGTCACCACCGCGGAGCGGGCCAGCAACGACAGCTCGGTCGCCGCGGCCGCCAGGTCGTCGGCACCGTCGAGGTCGCGCCCGAGCAGGTGACTCGCCTCGTGCTGGTTGACCACGAGGGGATCGCAGAGCGTCAGGAGGTTGCGGTCGATCGCGATCACCGGAGCGAGGTTGAGCACCGGACGCGCACCCACCGCTGCGGCCTCCTCGAGGGTCGCCGCCACGGTGTCCACCGGCAGCTCACCCTGCGCCAGGACGACGGCCGGGGCGCGCCGTCGCAGCGCCGACCGGACCTGGTCCGCCTGCACCGTCCCGTTGGCGCCGGGCGCCACGACGATCGCGTTCTCGCCTCCGTCGGCCACGAAGATCAGGGCGGCGCCGGAGTGCGCCTCGCGTCGTACGGCGATGTCGGCGACGTCGACGCCGGCGTGGCGGAGCCCATCCAGCAGCACGATCCCATCGGGGTCGTCGCCGACCGCACCGACCATCGCCACGTCGACCCCACCGACGAGCGCGGCCGCGACGGCTTGGTTCCCACCCTTGCCACCGCAGAAGAGCACGAGCTCGTCCCCGATTCGGGTCTCTCCCGGCCCCGGCAGGTGGTCCACCGTGCAGACGTAGTCCCGGTTGAGCGAGCCCACCACCACGATGCTGTTCACGGAAGGCTGCCGATGCGCTCGAGGAAGTACGAGCGGAACGCGTCGGCGTCGACGGCGACGGCGATGGAGCAGTTGGGTGCCGGCGGATCATCGGTCCCCAAGAGGTCGGTGACCACGACGCCGCGCGTACGGTCGCTCCCGCGCTCGACGTGGACGCGGGCAGGACGCCAGGTGACGAGGTCGGGGCGCGCGACCACGGCCACGGCGAGCGGGTCGTGGAGGGCACAGCTGCCCCGGTCCCAGTCGTCGCCCGGGGTGGTCCGTTCCAGATGGGCGATCCACTCGTCGGTGCAGTCCGCCGCGAAGGTCGCGAACGCCTTCGAGGTACGCCGAAGCGCCTCCGCGTCCGCGCGGTCCAGGCGCACGCGTCGGGTCACGTCGAGCCCGACCAGCCGCAGGGGCGCGCCGCTGCCGAGCACGACTGCGGCCGCGTCCGGGTCGACCCAGAAGTTGAACTCACCCGGCATGGCGGCGACCCCGGTGTGGCCCAGGAACACTCCGCCCATGACCACGATCTCGCGTACGGAGCGGGCCACGCGCGGTTCCAGGGCGAGGGCCAGAGCCACGTTGGTCAGGGGGCCGATCGCGACCAGCGTCACCTCGCCGGGCTCACGCATCACCCGCTCGACCAGCGCGATCGCCGCGTGCACCTGCGGACGGCTCGCGGGCGACGGTGGATCGAACCGCTCGGCGTCCGGCGGCGACGCCGGCCCGGAGCGCACCAGCGGACGGCTCGCGCCGCGGACGACCTCGACCTCGCGGCCGATCCGCTCCAGGAGCTCGACCGTCAGGCGCGTGGCGTTGTCGACGTCGGTGTTGCCGTTGACGGTCGTCACCAGCTCCACCGTGAGCGCGGGCTCGGCGAGGGCCAAGGCCAGCGCGAAGCCGTCGTCGATGTCCGATCCCGGCTGACCCATCCCGAGATCGGTGTCCAGCACGATGCGGGTCATCGGGCCGCCCAGAGCAGCCCCCGCTCGGTGAGCGTGCGCACTTGAGGCACGTCGAGGTCCTCCAGCTTGTGGCCGATGGTCGAGACGAACACCTTCCCGCGGCCCCAGACCCGTGTCCATGCCGCGGGCACGACGAGATCCTCCCGCCACGGCGTGTCGTCGCTGGCCACGAACCGCGACGTCAGCAGCACGTCGTTGAGGTCGTCGGTCAGGCACCAGTACTGCTCGGTGTGGTGACTCCAGCGGTCGAGACCCTCGACGATCGGGTGGTCGCGCCGCTCCGGCACCACCTGCACCTCGTAGTCGACGAAGTCGCCCGGATGCGCCGCCCATTGACCACCGGTCAGGTGGAGGTAGTCGGGGCTCGCGCGATAGGAGTCCACGATGCCGCCGTGCCATCCGGCGAGCCCGGTCCCCGCCAGGACGGCGTTGCCGAGATTGGTGACCTGCTCGTCCGTCGCGACGCCCTGGGTGTAGCACTGCAGCACGAGATCGGTCGCGAGCAGTGCCTCGGCGTCCTCATAGGCGGCGGGACTGTCGTGCACGTCGACGGCGAAGCCCTGCTCCTCCAGGAACGGGATGAACCGGTCCGTGGCCTCGACGGGGCTGTGCCCTTCCCACCCTCCACGGACGACCAAGGCACGACGAGACGTTGCGGACATGGAGACAGCCTCCGAGGGTCGGGACGCGCTCAGGCGTCGTGGGAAACGGGAACGTGGTCAGGACGAGGGCCGGGCCCCGAGCACGTGCTCGACCATCAGCTGGTCGAGACGGGCCACGCCGTAGCCACGGGCCGCGGCGCGCTCCACGTCGTACTCCTCGAACGCCGAGGCGTCGGCTCTCATGGACTTCCAGTCCTCGTCGTCGGCCAGGGTGGGCACGGCGAGCTCGCCGGCACCCGACGCCTCGAGCGCCTCCTGCACGTCCGGGTCGGCTCGGAAGGCGTGCGAGCGCTCCCTGAGCAGCAGGTAGGTGCGCATGTTGGCGGCGGCCGAGGCCCACACCCCGTCGATCCCTTCGACGCGGTGTGGCTTGTAGTCGAAGTGTCTCGGCCCGTCGTAGGCCGGACCACCGCCCGGACCGCCGTTCTCGAGCAGGTCGACGAGGGCGAAGGCGCTCAGCAGGTCACCGTGCCCGAACACGAGGTCCTGGTCGAACTTCGGACCGTGCTGGCCGTTGAGGTCGATGTGGAAGAGCTTGCCGTGCCACAGGGCCTGCCCGACGCCGTGCACGAAGCTGAGGTTGGCCATCTGCTCGTGCCCGACCTCCGGGTTGAGCCCGACCATGTCGGCGTGCTCGAGCGAGCCGATGAACGCGAGCGCGTGTCCGATCGTCGGGAGCAGGATGTCGCCCCGCGGTTCGTTGGGCTTGGGCTCGACGGCGAAGCGGAGGTCGTAGCCGTTGTCCACGACGTACTCCGCGAGCAGGTCCAGGCCCTCGCGGTAGCGGTCGAGGGCCGTCCGCACGTCCTTCGCCGTGTCGACCTCGGCGCCCTCGCGGCCACCCCAGAACACGTAGGTCCGGGCGCCCAGCTCCGCCGCGAGGTCCAGGTTGCGCATCACCTTCCGCAGGGCGAAGCGACGTACGCCGCGGTCGTTGGCCGTGAACGCACCCTCCTTGAACATCGGATGCGTGAACAGGTTCGTGGTCGCCATGGGTACGACCAACCCGGTCTCGTCGAGCGCGGCCCGGAACCGCGTCACCAGACGTTCCCGCTCGGCGTCATCACTCCCGAACGGGATCAGGTCGTCGTCGTGGAAGCTCACGCCGTAGGCACCGAGCTCGGCGAGCCGACGCACGCTCTCAACAGGGTCGAGCGAAGGTCGCGTCGGCTCGCCGAACGGGTCGGCGGCCCGCCAGCCCACCGTCCAGAGACCGAAGGAGAAGTGGTCCTCCGGTTTCGCGACGGGTTCGGTGCCGGTTGCCGTTGCCGTCGTCGTCATGCGGGGTCCCTATCTGTCCCGATCACGGATGGAGGTGCCGCCGGAAGTGGAACCCGCGGGGCCGATGCGGGGCTTGCGCCAGCTTGGTGTGGATCGCGTGATAGGCGGGCTTGGTGCGCAGGTGACGGTCGAACGCCAGTGGTCGGCGATGAGAGCCGTCGTCCCGCGGGTAGTCCTCGTCGAGCCACGTGTAGCGGTCGGTGAGCCCGAAGCTGAGCACCGCCTTGATGTACGGGCTCTCGAGAGCGACATCGAGGTAACGGCGGTAGACGTCCGCCACCTGCTGGTCACGCTGCTGCGGGGACTTCGGCAGCCCGTCGTCGAGCACGTCCATCTCGGTGATGAGCACCTCGAGGCCGCGCTGCCCCAGCTCGTGGATGAAGTGGCGGTACTGACGCGGGTAGAACCGCTCGTGGAAGTGGTCGGCGAGCAGATGGGCCTGGATGCCGAACGCGTCGAGAGGGACGTCGTGCTTCTGCAGGTTGTCGATGACCTGGAGGGTCGCGCGCATCTTGTCGACCGGCCGGTCGCCGTACTGGTTGACGGTCTCGTAGCCGAAGTCGTTGAGCAGCAGCATCGCGTGCGGATCCGCTTCACGTGCCTCGTGGAAGGCGTGGGCGACGTAACCGGAGCCGATGGTGTTGAACCAGGGCACATCGGTGCGGAGCCCGAAGTGACCGCGGTCCTTGCCGTTGACGATGGCCTCGTTGACGACCACCCAGACCGCGGTGCGGCCGCGATACCGGTGCATCACCCGGCGAAGCGTGCCGTAGAGCAGGTGACGGGCGCGCTTCTCGCCGATGTCCCACAGGTCCTTGTCCTTCCAGCCCTCACCGAAACCCTGATCCCAGACCAGGCCGGGGCCGCCGTACACGAGCTGGTGGTGCTTCTCCGCGAAGTCGTAGATCCGGTCCGGGTGCGTGAAGTCGAGGTCCGCGTGTGGCGTCGGCTTGATGCGGTACCAGAGCAGGTCGTCCTCGGGAGCGAGGAATGCCGAGTGATGCGGGTAGAGCTTGGCGTAGCCGGCGTCGGAGATGTCGCCGGTCGCGTCGTCCTGGAACTGCCAGGTCGCGATGGACGAGCCGTAGAGGATGCCGTTGCGCGCGGCGGCCCGCCACAGCGCCGGCTTCGTGACGCCCTTGGCGGTGTGTCCCCGGGCGGCCTCGGCCGCGCCGAGAGGCGCCAGGCCGCTCGCGAGGCCGAGCGCTCCCGCGGTGCCACCCAGGAGAACGTTCCGTCGACTGACGCCCTGCTCGATGCTCATGTGGTTCCTCCCCGGCCTGATCGATCCGTGTGAGCCGCACCGCCGCCGCCCGAGGTCGAAGGCACGGCCATGCAAAACGATTTACACTTGGTCCGGGACCCTATGCCTGGGAGTGGGCTTCGGCAAGAGCCTCGGCGACGCAGGAAATCGGCTCAGAGCCGGTCGCCGTAGGTCTCCACGGCGTTGTCGACACTGACCCGTTGCCGGATGTCCGCCGGCAGCGTCGTCAGGGCGTGCCGCGGGTCGTCGAAGTCCCAGTGCGGGTAGTCGGAGCTGAACATCAGCGTCCGGTCGGCCCGCGCGATCTCGCAGAGCACATGGAGATGGTGACGTCGCTTGGGCTCCGGCAGCGGCTGGGTCGTGAACCTCACGTGGTCCACGACGTACTCACTCGGGAGGCGCTTCACCCACGGCACCTCGTCGCGGAGCCCCTTCACGTTCTTGTCGAGACGCCAGATGACGTCGGGGATCCAACCCAGCCCGCCCTCGGTCACGATCACCTTCAGTCCGGGAAACCGCTCGAAGACGCCGTGGCAGATCAGGCTGATCACGTTGGCCTGGAAGACCTGGCTGAGGCCGGTGTGCCACTCGACGTAGTAGGTCGGGGTGCCACCCGCGAGTGGCGGCGAGGTGCGGAAGATCCCCTCGCCGGAGTTGGGATGGATCGTGATCGGGAGGCCGAGCTCGGCCGCGGCCTCGTAGATGGGGTAGTAGTGCCGCTGCCCCATCAGGATGGCGGTCAGGGGGAGGAGCACCGCCACGAAACGCTGGTCCGCTCCGGCGCGACGGATCTCCCGAGCCGCCGCGACCGGGTCCTGAGCACCCACGACGAGGTTGCCCCGGTATCGGTCATCGGCCTCCAGCCAGGTGGCCGCGAGCCAGTCGTTGTACGCCGAGGCGATCATCGCGGCGGCGTCCGGGTCGGGCATGGCGCCGAGTCCGAGGACCTCGCCACCGATGAGAACGGCCCGGTCGATCTCGTTGGCATCCAGCAGCTGCTCCGCGGTGAAGGCGGGGTCGGCGCCGGGCGCGGAGCCGTCCGGAGCGCGCGCGTCGTCGCGCAGCACCCCGGCCTGGTTGACGTAGAGCATGTTGCGGGGGATGGAAACCGCCTCGCGGTGGCCCGTGGTGGTCAGGTGGCGCCGGTCGTCCAGGCCCAGCCGGCGCAGGCCCGCCTGGGAGAGGAACGGCCGCAGGTCGGCCATGCCGCCCCGCATGATCGGGTGGACGTCACAGTCGACGAGGCGGTAGCGACTCTTCCCTGCGTCGGGCGTGGCCGGGGCGTCGAGCAGCTCGGTCATGGAGGACTCCCTGGACGAAAGCGTTGCGGAAACGGTCGCACGACCGTCAGAGTCATGGATAGCAAATCGTTTGGCATTGCGACAGGGGTGAGGTGGCCACGTGCAGGTTCGGGTGGGTGCCGCGGAAGACGTACGCCGCGCGGGCTGCGTCGTCGTCCAGGTGGGCGGGAGGCCGGTCGGGATCATCAGCGTGGGTGACGGGTTCTTCGCCGTCGCCGATCGCTGCCCGCACATGGGCGCGTCGATGTGCAGCGGCTCGCTCGGCGGGACGCTCGTGCCTTCCGAGCCGCAGGAGCACGTGTACGGGATGGAGGAACGCGTCATCCGATGCCCATGGCACGGCTGGGAGTTCGATCTCGAGACCGGCCGGTCCCTGCTCGAGCCCCAGCGCTTCGGCTTGAAGACCTATCCGGTGACCGAGGACGAGGGCGAGCTGGTCCTGCACACATGAGCCTCGACAGCGCGCGCGACTCCGACTTCGAGGCCGTCGAGGTCTGGGTCCGCGACCACCTGACCCGATGCCATGTCCCCGGCGACCATGCGATCGAGGACATCTCGCAGGTCGCGGCCCATCCCGACGGATCGGTCGCCGCCTGCACCCTGCTGATCCGCGAGAAGCCGCTGACCGCGGCTCACCGGTGGGTCGCCGTGGTCGACCTCGTGGACGGGGAGCTCACCTTCCTCGACGTCGCGCACGACGAGTGCGCTTGGCCGGCCTGGTCTCCCGACGGAGCGCACCTCGTGGTGGTCGGCTCGTCGAGCCGGGGCGCGGCCGCTGTCGTGCTCGAGGGCTCGCCGCAGGCGCTCACGGTGTCGGCGACGTCTGACCTGCCGGGGTTCGTCGAGCTCGCCCACTGGTCGCCGGACGGCTCGCGTCTGGCCTTGCAGGTCGCGATGCCGGGCGCTGAGATCTCCGACGTCTACGGCTCGGGAACCCTGGGCAGCTCCGAGGGCGAGTCATGGCGTCCCCGGGTGCTCCCGAACGTGGGTGGCGGCAGGCGTCTTGCCCACACCTGGGACCCGAGCACCGGGGAGACTCGCCTCGCGTCCGAGACGAACATCTGGGAGGTGGCGTGGAGCGGTGACGAGGCCCTGCTCGCGATCACCAGCGACGAGGCGGACGAGGGTGCCTGGTACGGCGCGACCTTGTCGCGCATCGCTCTGGACGGCGGTCGCCGGACCACCCTGTTCACGCCGGAGGAACAGGTCTCGGTGCCACGGTCGAGTCCGTCGGGGCAGCGCTGGTCGGTGTTGTCCGGCCTGCAGAGCGACCGCGGGCTCCCCGCCGGCGACCTGGTCGTCGGCGCCACCCAAGGCTCCTGCTCGGTCGTCGACACGTCGGACGTCCACGTCACCGACCACCGTTGGCTGGACGAGACGACCCTCATGGTGGCCGGGCTCCGTGGGCTCGAGAGCGTGTTCGCGAGGGTGGACGTCGAGTCCGGCGCAGTCGAAGCGCTGTGGGCAGGCGAGGAGACCAGCGGTGAGTACTTCCCGGAGCTCGCGGGTGTGGCGGGTCGTCGTCCGCTGGTCGTTCTCGAGAGCCACGCCCGGCCTCCGTCGCTGGGCGTGCTGGAGGACGACGGCTTCCGCCCGGTCCTGGAGTCCGCCGGGCCGGGCGCGACGTACCAGACCAGCTGCGCCGGTCGGACCTCCGCGATCAGCTGGGCGTCCTCCGACGGGACGGAGATCGAAGGCCTGCTGACGCTGCCCGACCGGCGGCGGGGTGACGACGGCTACCCGCTCGTGCTCCAGGTGCACGGTGGCCCGACGCACGCGGTTCGCAACACCTGGGCCGGCCGCGATCCCCAGGTCTCATGCCTGACCGCGCGCGGTTATGCCGTGCTACGCCCCAACCCGCGAGGGAGCACCGGGCGCGGGGGCGCCTTCGCCGAAGCGGTGCGTGGCGACATGGGCGGTCTCGACGTCGACGACGTGGTGTCGGGCGTGGAGCACCTCGTCGAGACCCGAGTTGCGGACCCGGACCGGCTCGGCATCGTCGGCATCAGCTACGGCGGCTTCATGGCGTCCTGGGTGCCGACCCGCACCGACATCTTCGCGGCCTCTGTCGCCCGATCGCCCTGCACGGACTGGCTCCTCCAGCATCTGACGAGCAACATCGCGGAGTTCGACGTCAGGTTCATCGCGGGCGAGCCGTTCGACCCGGACTCCCAGTACGCCGAGCGCAGCCCCTTGCGTCACGTCGATCGGATCCGTACGCCGATGCTGCTCACCGCCGGGCTCGACGACCTGGCGACCCCGCCCTCGCAGGCACAGGTGTTGTACACCGCCCTGCGCGAGCGCGGTGTCGACACCCAGCTGGTGCTCTATCCCGAGGAGGGTCATGGCGTCCGTCAACCGCTGAGCCTCGTCGACCAGTGCGCGCGCATGATCGCGTGGTTCGACAGACACCTCGGCGTCTGACGAAGCTCCGACAGGACCGCGAGGCACGCCGAGTGCACAAGGCGGACCTCCCGAGCGAGCTGCCCTGCGACCTCGACGACAATCCGGCCTGAGCCTCCGCTCAGAGGCCTCTCGGGCTTGCGGTCAGGCGGGCAGACGCACCAGGAACCGGCAGCCCGGCTCGTGGTTGGTCACGGCGACCTGGCCCAGGTGTGCCTCGACGATGCCCTTGACGATGGCCAGGCCGAGACCTGCTCCCGTCCCCCCGACGCCGTCGCGGTGGTCCGGCGTACGGGCAGGGCTCCCCTGCCACCCGACGTCGAACACGCGAGGGATGTCCTCCTCCTTCATGCCGCCGCATCCGTCGGTGACCGACAGCTCGACGCCGTCCGGGACTGCCCGCGCACTCACCTCGACGACGCCGTCGGCCGGGGTGTGTCGGATCGCGTTCATCAACAGGTTCGACACGACCCGCGACAGGCTCGCCGGGTCGGCGGTGACGAGCACGTCCTCCTCCACCTGTCCTCCGAGTCGTACGCCGCGCGCCCGGGCGACCGAGTCGGCTCCGGCGATCGCCTCGCTGACGACGTCGCCCAGCACCACCGGCTGGGGGCTGAGTCGGAGAACGCCGGCGTGGATGCGGGAGAGCTCGAACAGGTCGTCGACCATCCGCACCATCCGGTCGACCTCGGCCCGCATCTGCCGGTGATACCGCGACGGGTCGTCGGCCAGTCCGTCCTCGAGCGCCTCGGTCATCGCCCGGAGGCCCGCCAACGGCGTGCGCAGGTCGTGCGAGACCCACGACACCAGCTCCCGGCGCGACTGCTCGAGCGCGAGCTCACGCGCCCGGGACTCGGCCAGACGCTCGCTGGTGCGGCGCAGCTCCTCCGACAGCTCGGAGAACTCGGCCGGACCGGACGCAGCGGAGGCGAACGAGCCACTCTCGCCGAACCTGCGAGCCTCGTCGCGCAGCTCGCGCGACCACCGGGCAAGCGCCGAGCCGACCGCGAAGGCGAACAGGATCGCCACGACGCCGGCGACCAGGGCCACGAGGCCGATCACCCCGAGGTCGTGGTTCGACAAGAACATCGCCCGCGACGTGGCCACGGTCCCCGCGACCACCGCCAGCACGGCGGTGGTCGCGACTCCCACGGTCAGCCAGCGCACGGATGCGCGGCGTCCCATCCAGAGCAGCACGCCGCCCGCGAGCCCGACGCCGCCGGACCACGCCGCGGTGGTGAGCACGATGACGACCTGGTCGTGCGTCATCTCCCGGCCTCCCACCGGTAGCCGACGCCCCACACGGTCGCGAGACGCACCGGATGGGTCGGATCCACCTCGACCTTCTCGCGCAACCGGCGGACGTGGACGGTGACCGTCGACTGGTCTCCGAAGGACCATCCCCACACCTGCTTGAGCAGCTCGTCGCGGGAGAACGCCTCTCCGGGATGGCTCACGAAGAACCGCAGCAGGTCGAACTCCCGTACCGTCAGCGCGAGCCGGCGTCCGGCCAGGGTCGCGGTGTGCTCGGTCGCGTCGACGACCAGGTCACCGTCGGTGACCGTTCCCTTGGCACCCGGGTGCTCGCCGACGCGCCGGAGCACCGACTCCACCCGGAGCACGAGCTCGCGCGGGCTGAACGGCTTGGTCACGTAGTCGTCGGCCCCGTGCTCGAGCCCGACCACCCGGTCGGTCTCGGAGCCGAGGGCGGTCAACATGATCACCGGCACGTCGTCCTCCTTGGCGCGGATGCGCCGGCAGACCTCGAGTCCGTCGATGCCGGGGAGCATCAGGTCGAGGACGACCAGGTCGGCGCGCTGGTCGCGCAGCCCGGTCAGCGCGGACTCGCCGTCCGCGGCCTCGTCCACGTCGTACCCGGCCGCGCGGAGGTAGGTCACCACGACCTCACGCACCGTCACGTCGTCATCGACCACCATCACGCGCGCCATGGGTCACCTCCCCTGCCTCGGACGTCGCGGTTCGTGCTGGCGCGATCGTCGCACTCAAGGATCCACGGTGACAGGGAACGCCCGGCGTACTCCAGCCCGACGACCGCAGGTCAGGGAACCGTAAGACCTCGGCGCTCGCGCTGCTGTCGGTGGCCGCGTGCAGACTCGCGGCCATGGAGCACGACTTCGACTTCATCTTCGGCACCTGGGACATCCACAACCGCAAGCGTCGCGACACCGCCGACCCGTCGTGCGACGACTGGGTCGAGTTCGCGACGACCAGCCGCACCGAGCCGATCCTCGCCGGGCTTTCCCACGTCGAGCGCATCCACGCCGGCCCCGGCTCGCCGGGAGGACCGTGGGAGGGGATGACGCTCCGCCAGTTCGACCCGCACGACGCCGTCTGGCGCATCTGGTGGGCGTCCACCCAGCGGCCCGGCCGGCTCGACCCTCCTCTGTCCGGCCGGTTCACCGACGGCATCGGGGTGTTCACCGGCCAGGACGTCCTCGGCGGCACACCGGTCGACCTCCGGTTCACCTGGACCAACCCGGCGCCCGACCGGGCCCGGTGGACCCAGGAGCTCTCGTGGGACGCCGGCCGGACCTGGCGTCTCGACTGGGTGATGGACTTCAACCGGAGCAACGCCGATGACTGACTCCCACGTCGACCGCCACCCGTGCTGTCGCGTCCTCGAGCTCCGCCAGTACGCCCTGCATCCCGGAGGCCGCGATCCGTTGGCCGCGTTGTTCGACCGCTACTTCCTCGCCGAGCTCGCTGCCACCGGCATGCACGTGCCCGGCCTGTTCGCCGACGTGAGCGACCCCGACCGACTCGTGTGGCTGCGCGGCTTCGCAGACATGAGCAGGCGCCACCAGGGCTTGTCCGACTTCTACCTCACCGGCCAGGTATGGCGCGAGCACGCAGCGGCGGCCAACGCGACCATGATCGACAGCGACGACGTGCTCCTGCTGCGGCCGATCCACCTCGGCGACGGCTATCCCGACCCCGATGCCGACGCCCTCACAGCGGAGGGCCTCGAGAGCGGCCTCGCCGTCGACGTCCTGCCGCTGGAGCGTCTCGCAGACATCGGCGTGACGCCCGAGGGCCTGGCGGACCACGTGGTCACCGCCGCACAGGCGGTGGGTGCCGAGGTGCTCCTGGTCGCCGTGACCCATCCGGAGCCGAACGACTTCCCGGGTCTCCCGGTGCGCGACGAGCAGGTCGCGGTCTGGTTGGTGCGCTACCCCGGCGACGACGCCCGCGACAGAGTCCGGGCCGCCCTCGGAGCCGGGCCTCACGACGAGCAGGTGCCTCTGCGCCCGCTGGTCGGTTCGCAGATCACCTGATCGACGAGCCTCAGGGGATCTCGACGTTGGAGAAGTGCGCGGTCCAGAACGAGAAGCTCTCGGCGACCCAGTGCTGCAGGGCGGCGTACACCTTCGGGTAGTAGCCCGCGTCGTACGACTCGGGCGTCACCCACCAGCTGACGTCCACGTCGCAGGCCAGGAGCTCGTCGGTCAGCGGGGTGCGCATGCCGATCGGGTAGAAGTAGGCGCAGCCCAGGTACGCGCCCTCGGCGGTGCGGAGCACATAGGTGAACGACTTGCCGTCACGGAACTCGCACTCGTGCCAGACCGCGTCCACGTAGTTGAAGTCGTGGGTGACCGGCTCGGTGGGCCAGTCGCCTCCCCGCGTACGCCGGATGAGGTCGAGGCTGGCGTTGATGCCACGGACGTCGTCGTCGAGGTCCGCGCGGGTGAGGGCGTTCGCCCGCACGTCGCCGTGAGCCAGGTCGACCGGAGGCTCGAAGTCGGGTGGCAGCGAGAAGCGCTTCACGAGGCGGTCGGTCATCGGCCCATGCTCGCCGCACCGGTACGCCGGAGCAAGGTGCTCGACCGGCCTTCACGGCATCGGCTAATGTGGACACTGACAACATCTCCGGGAGGTCCACCATGACTCGCATCGCATCCCTCATCGAACGCAACGCACGACTCGCTGCCGACTACACACCCGTTCCGCTCGCTCCCCCGACGTCGGGCGCCGTGATCCTCAGCTGCCTGGATCATCGACTGCCGCCGGAGCTCGTTCTCGGGCTCCGGAGCGGCGAGGCGCCGGTCATCCGCAACGCCGGCGGCCGGGTCACCCCGGCCGTCGTCGCGGACCTCGCGTTCCTCGCCTTCCTCGCCGAGCAGCTGGTCGCCGAGGCGGGCGGCGAAGGGCTCTTCGAGGTCGCGGTCATCCACCACACCCAGTGCGGCACCGGCTTCCTCGGCGACGAAGCGTTCCGTCGGCGGGCGTCACAGGCGACGGGACTGAGCGAGCACGACCTCGCCGCCTCGGTCGTGCTGGACCCGGTCGACACCGTGCGCGACGACGTACGCCGTCTGCTCGAGGCGCCCGAGATCTCGCCCCGGGTGAGCGTCTCGGGGCACGTGTACGACGTCGCCACCGGCCGACTCACGACGGTAGAGGACGACCGCCGCCCGCTGCGCTAGCAGCGGACGGCGGTCACCCCCCGTGCTTCGGTCAGCGCCGCAGCGAGTGCGCCCGGCCGTCGGTCGCGGAGGTCCGGCTGATGCCCATCGCCGCGAGGATCGTGGGCATCACGTCCGGGGTCCGGAAGGACTCGCTGGTGGCGTTCGACCGCATCCCCGGCGTCCAGAAGACCATCGGCACCCGCTGCACGGACTCCTGGGCGCCGCCGTGGTCGCCGAACACCCCGTAGCTGGTCCGGTCGTGCAGCAACCCGACCACGTCGGGACCGTCGGCGGCCGCCATCGTGTTGACGATCTCCTGGCCGTGGGCCTTCCACCAGTCCTTCTCGGACCTGGTCATCCGGTTGGTGCCCTCGAGCCGGAAGGCCGTGCCGGCGGCGTTCTTCCAGTACGTCGCCGTGACGCCCGGCAGGCTCAGCATCTGCCTGGCCTTGGCCTTGTTCGCGGCGGGCGAGTGGACGAGCAGCCAGGCCTCGATCGCGGTCGACTGGTAGGAGAACTGCACGTTGCCGTCGGCGTTCAGCGCCGCGATGTCGGGTGACGGGTTCGAGTAGGTGACCTGGTCGAGGGCACCGGCGGTCCCGGCGTCCCAGACCCCGAGCGTCGCCGGCGCGTAGTACCAGTTGCTGTTGCCGGCGTCGACGGTCTGCTTGCCGTAGAAGTGCTCGCCGTACGTCGCTCCGTGGTCCGCGGTCAGCACGACCAGGGTGTGACCACCCTTGGCGGCGTCGACCGCCTTGACGGCGTCGAGGATCTTGCCGAGCTGGACGTCGGCGTTCTCCGCGGCGCACTGCGTGTGCGTCATCCCGGCGAGCGTGGTGCAGTCCTGGGGTGCGTTGTCGGCCTGTGCGCCCCACATGTGCGCGGCCTTGTCGATGCCACCCATCGTGACGAACATGCCCGACCAGGGCTGCTTCTGCATCATCTCGATCGCGGCGTCCGCGACCCACGTGTCGCCACCGAGGTGCGCCGGGTCGTTGCCCGGGACGAAGCGGTTGCCCTCGCCGGGGTACAACCACGACGGGAAGGCGTCCTTGGTGCCGTAGTGGTTGTTCTTGTCGGCGTTGACGAAGTAGCGGCCGCACAGTGTCGGGTCGTTCGGGTCGTTCCGGTTCAGGTACGCCGGCACGTTCTTGCCGGCCGGTGAGCGCCACTGACCGTTGCCCGGGACTCCGGGGATCGAGAGGTTGCTGCAGCCCGTCGGGGCGTTCGACGACAGGTCACTGCGCCGGCTCGACATACGGACCGCGATGTCACCGGTCGCGCCCGTCGCCGACTCCACGGCATAGGACTTCTCGCCGACGGTGATGAACTCGGTGCCGGGATAGGCCGTGTGCAGGTAGTCGGCGAGCTTCGGGTAGGGGACGCCGTTGTTCTTCTCGATCAGGGCGAAGTCGGACAGGCTCAGGTCGCCGGTGATGTGCATCTGGTCCGCACCCTTGCCGAAGACGTTGGCGTGGTCGCGGTAGGCCTCGTCCGTCCAGCCCATGTGACGCGGCTCGAGACCCGACGTGATCACGTTGTGCGCCATCACGGTCTCCGACGCCATGTAACCGAGGTAGGCCTTCTTGAAGTTCGTGCCGCGGTCACGCACCGCGCGGAAGTTCGGCATGGCGAACTGGTCGGCGTACTGCGGGAGCATCTGGTCGAACAGCACGATCAGCACGCGGTTCGGCGGCTTCGGCTTCGGTGGCCCAGACGCCTCCGAGGTCGAGGTGAGGCTGACGAGGAAGGCGGCGGTCGCAGCGGTGGCGGTGAGTGCTGCGACGGTACGACGGACGTGCATAGGGGCTCCTTCGAGACGAATGAGTCCCGAGGGCTCCGATTGAGAGTGGAATCTGCCGGTCGTCGCGTGTGCTGTCTACGGCCGAAGGTCCCGCGCTCAGAGCCGGAGGAGACCGGCGCTGGTCGGCTCGAATCCGCACGCGTCGACGTAGAACGGCCGCAGGTGGTCCTCGAAGTCGACGTGCAGCCACTCGCAGCCGGCCTCACGCGCGCCCTCTGTCGCCCGCTCGACCAGCGCTCGCCCGACGCCGCGTCGCCGTACGTCGGACGAGACCATCTCGTCCTGCAGCCAGGCATGCACCAGCCCGTCCCAGACGACGTTCACGAACCCGACCAACCGGTGCTCCGAGCGGGCGGTGACCCACCCGAGGCTGTGTCGCTGCACCAGCTGTTCCCAGTCCCACTCGGATGCGTCGAACACGCGGGTGTCGAACGCCTCGGCGTGGAGCCGGTTCGCCTCCTCGTTGGTGAACGGGCCGCGCCAGGTGATCGCGATGTCCGTCGTCACGCGCCACCGCCCGATCGGGTCGACCGGGGGTCGGTCGCGATGCGGCTCGGCACGGGCAGATTCTATTCAGCCCGAATGTGTGGCACCGTCCACGGACCACCACGACGGTGGAGCCTCCAGGAGGGGAGCCCCGATGTCTGTATCCGTGCTCGACATGTCCATCTCGGTCGACGGGTTCATCGCCGACCCCGACGACTATCTCGGCGGCGACGACGGCGAGCGGCTCCACCACTGGGCGGCCTCGCAGGATCCGGCACGACCGGTCCAGCAGTTCGAGGACGAGTGGAAGGCCGCCGGAGCCGTGCTCGCCGGCCGGCGTACCGCCGAGCTGATGGACCACTGGGGCGGTTCACACGGCGGTCTGCCGATCTTCGTGCCCAGCCACCGGCCGGCGCCGCCGGCTGCCCGGTGGGGCTATCCCCTCGTCACCTACGTCGCGGACGGCATCGAGAGCGCCATGGCACAGGCACGCGAGGCCGCGGGCGATCGCGGCGTGCAGGTCCGCGGCGCGGACGTCGCCCGACACGCGCTCGAGGCCGGCGTGCTCGACGAGATCCAGCTCCACCAGATCCCCGTGCTCCTGGGCCAGGGCCGCCGCCTCTTCGACGTGCTTCCCGGCTTGGTCGAGCTCGACGTCGTCCGCGTGATCGACACCCCCGAGGCCACCCACATCCGCTACCGCGTCCAGCACTGAGCCGGCGTCTCACACCTGGCGCGACCGGCCTAGACGCGACTGGAGCGTGGTGGAGTCGCTCCCGCGCGCGCCAGCTGGCGGCGTGCGTCGAGGTCGACGCCGTCGAGGTCGACCACAGCGCGAGCGAGCAGGAACTGGTCGTCGAGGATCGAGGCGAGCACCGCGCGTGACTCGGCGTCGTCTCCGGCGTACTCGGCCACCATGCCGGTCGCCTCGCGCAGGAACATCCGCCACTTCTCGGCGTCGCCCTCGAGGATCAGCGTCTCGATGCGGTCACGCAGCTCGCGCTCGACCTCGTCGGGCGAGCCGCCACCCGTCGTCGCCAGGCGGGCCAGCAGGGTCGGCACCATCGCCTCCACCTCGGGAGGCAGGAAGAGCCAGGTGTCAGGGTGAGGCAACGCTGCGCTCCCCCGTGGCCGACTCCTCGAGCTCGGAGATCCGGGGCAGCAGCTCGCGCAGTCGCTGCTGGAAGCGGATCACCGAGAACTCCTGCTCGTCGTTGAGGATGCCCGAGTGGTACGACGGCGCCTGGACGCCGCGCTGAACCCGGGTGGTGATGTCGACGTCCTGACCCATGATGTCGACGTTGAGCTCACGCATCAGCTCGCGCGCCCGCCGGTCCTGCTCGTCCTCGTCGGGGTGCACGAGCGTCATGGTGGTCGCGCGGGTGGCGTGCAGACCGGTGGGCTCGAGCTGCCACATGTCGATGTGGTGGGGGTAGATCTCGAAGAACGTCGTCGGCCAGATGCAGACGTGGCCCATGGCGTTCTCGAACTCCTCGGGCATCCCGGGCATCCGGCGGCGGAGGCTCTGGTACTCGCGCTCCTTCGGGTCGCGCGACGGCCGTGCGCGGTACGGGACGCGGGACCACTCACACCAGTCGTTGTTGTCGCCGATCGTCTCCTTGACGTCGATCAGCCGGACCAGGGTCGGGTGGGCCACCGGGACGTGGTAGTCCTCGTAGTAGTTGTCGGCCAGGATCTTCCAGTTCTCGGCGAAGTCCTCGGTCCACCGCGCGCCCTCGGGTCCGTGGTGCACCTGCAGCCCCGAGACGTTGAGCCACTCGAGGTACGGGCCGACCGGTCCCAGCATGTCCGCCAAGGACATCTGGTCGGGGTCGAGGCAACAGAACACGAGGCCGCCCACGACGCCGATCCGGAACTGCGGCAGGGCCACCTGGTCGCGGTCGAGGCAGGCGAACCCCTGGCCCGAAGGAGCCGCTGCCAGCCGACCGTCGAGCTCGTAGGTCCACGCGTGGTACGGACAACGCATGACCGACCTCGTCTGCCCGGTGCCCTCGAGGATCAGCGACGCGCGGTGCCGGCAGACGTTCGACATCGCCCGCAGCTCGCCGTCGTGGCCGCGGACGACCATGACCGGCTCACGACCGACGTTCGTCGTGACGTACTGACCCGGCTCCGACAGCTCGGAGATGTGGCCGACCAGCACCCACGATCGCTCGAAGACCTCGACCAGCTCCTGCTCGTACAGCAGCGGATCGGTGTACGCGACGCCCGGCAGGCTGCGGGTCGCGGTCGGCGACTTCTGGGTGGCTCTCGACTCCGGCGTGTTCGTCGGCGAGGCGATGTCGGTCGACACCGTGCTGGGATCCATCGAAGGACTCCTGACTGAATGTTCGATCAACTCTAGCCGAAGTGGGCTCTCGTGGGCACTCCGATCATCGCGCTCGGTCTGCGTCATCCCACGTCCAGCGAGTCTGGCCGACGACTCCGGGATCCGCCTCGTCAGGCCAGGTGCTGCAGGTAGTCGAACGCTCGGACGACGAGCGCATCGACCGCGATGCCAGCGGTCGGCTCGGCCGCCAGCGAGTCGTCGATGCGGCGCAGGAGGTCGAGGTCCACCTCGCCAGATGAGCGGGCGGTCTCCACGCACACGCCGGCCGCCGTCCGCACGGCCGCGGGATCGAAGGTGAACAGCGACTCGAACTGTCGGTCCGACGGTGGCAGGTGACCTTGTCGCGGGATCTCCCAAGCCGTCAGCACCACGGAGAAGGACGGCGCGGCGACCACGACCGCCCACTCGCGCAGGAGTGGCGCATCGGGTTCGAGTGGCACCAGCAGGGGCTCTCCCAGGTCACCTGCACCGCCCGCGAAGTCGGCGAACACCAAGCAGGAGGACGCCGTGCGTGCGATCTCCTGCCAGCGATGCGACGAGGCGCGGTAGAACTCCGCGCGCTGGAAGGCACCGAACACATGGGGCCGGGTGGTCCGCGACATCGCCTCGTCCTCGATCGCGTGGGAGATGGCGACGAGCACGCGCCGGCCGAGCACCCGGCTCTCGAGCTGGGGATGACTGCGGCGCAGCTCCCCGTACACCGACAGTCGGCGGCCGTCCTCCTCGCCGACGACCCGCGCGATCGCCGAGGCGAGCCGCACCCCGGAAGCCTTCAGAGCCAACACCCGCTGCAGTCGGTCGACGTCGGTGTCGGCGTACTGTCGACGCCCGCCGTCGCTCCGCGCCGGCGCCGGGAAGCCGAACCGAGACTCCCAGGCCCGGATCGCCTGCTGGGTCAGCCCGGTCCGACGAGCGAGCTCACCGATGCCGATCGGCGCAGGCGTCGTCACACCGCGGACCATACTCATCGGCCGGCTCAGTCACGGTGCTCGCCACCCCTGCGCAAGGGCACCATGTCCGCGTCGCGCAGCGAGTGGTCGTCGAACTCGTGGCCCGCAGCGGGATGCGCGAGATCACCCTCGCGCTCGTGGGCCTCCTCGGCATGGTGGCGAGCCTCCTCGAGCTCCTCCGCCGTGGGCTTCTGGACGTTGTCGCCGAACACCGCCCGCGACAGCGTGCCGCGGGCGCGCGACGCGCGACTGCGAGGTCGGCGGACCCCGTTCTCGTCGACGTCCGAGTCGACCTCGTGCACAGGGTCGCGTTGCCGCGCGCTCAAGGCATACGCGCTGGCCTCGCTGATCGGCAGGTGTCGCTCGCTGTACCCGCCGTCGGCCGACCGCATGATGATGCCGGTCTCGTAGCCGTGCAGCAGCCGGTCGCTGTCGGCGCGTTGCAGCCCGATGCACCAGCGGCGTACGACGTAGAAGACCACCGGCGGGAGGAGGAAGACGGCCGCACGCATGAAGTAGGTGATGGAGTTCAAGCTCCAGTGGAAGTGGGTGGCGAGGATGTCGTTGCCACCGGCGGCCCAGAACAGGCCGTAGACCGTCATCAACGCGGCGAGGAAGGCCGTGCGGGTCGGTGCGTTCCGAGGGCGCTGAAGGAGGTGGTGCTCTCGCGTGTCCCCGGTGATCCAGGACTCCAGGAACGGCAGCAGCAGCACGACGAGGAACATCGCCACCGGCAGGATCTGGATCGGGAGCAGCACGTTCCACGAGACGGTGTGGCCCGCGATGTGGGACTCCCAGTTGGGCATGATGCGCAAGGCACCGTCGGGCCAGCCCATGTACCAGTCCGGTTGCGAGCCTGCGGTGACCTGTGACGGGTCGTAGGGCCCGTACTTCCAGATCGGGTTGATCGAGAGCAGGGCGCCCATCAGGGCGGTGACGCCGAAGACCATGAAGAAGAAGCCGCCGGCCTTCGCGGCGTACACCGGGAGCATCGGGTAGCCCACGACGTTCTGCTCGGTGCGGCCCGGCCCCGCCCACTGCGTGTGCTTGTGGAAGACCAGCAGGAGCATGTGCGCGCCGATCAACGCGAGCAGCAGGCCGGGGATCAGCAGCACGTGCGCGATGTACAGGCGCGGGATGATCACGTCACCGGGGAACTCGCCACCGAACAGGAAGAAGGACATGTAGGTGCCGACGACGGGGGTCGCCTTGATGAACCCGTCGGCCGCGCGGAGGCCGGTGCCGGACAGCAGGTCGTCGGGGAGCGAGTAGCCCGTGAAACCCTCGATGGTGCCGAGCAGGAGCAGGACCGAGCCGATCACCCAGTTGAGCTCGCGCGGCTTCCGGAAGGCTCCCGTGAACGCCACTCGCATGAGGTGGATCATCATCGCGGCGATGAAGAGCATCGCGGCCCAGTGGTGCATCTGCCGCACCAGCAGTCCGCCGCGGACGTCGAAGCTGAGGTGCAGCGTGGAGGCGTAGGCGTCGGACATGGGGACGCCGCGCAGCTGCGTGTAGGAGCCTTCGTACGCCGACTCCGACATCGACGGCTCGAACCACAAGGTGAGGAAGGTGCCGGTCAGCAGCAGCACCACGAACGACCAGAGCGCGATCTCGCCGAGCATGAACGACCAGTGGTCCGGGAAGACCTTGCGCAGGTTCTTGCGCAACACCGTCGCCAGACCGAGTCGGTCGTCGGCCCACGTCGCGACGCGGCCTGCCCGACCGGACCGTGGCGGCGTACCGGCGCGATCGGCGTTCGTCGGTGCCACCTGTGAAGCGATCCGCGACCGGCCTTGACTCACGACACCCACTAACTGAACAAGATGTTTAACTCTAATTCTACAGTAGGTTTAAGTCCGGGCCCACGCAAGACTCCTGGAAGGAACGCAGCAGAGCACCATCCCCGACGGCTCGGTCAACCGGGATGAACGAGAACACGAACGCCGAGTCCGGCGAATCCGTCCCTCGCCCGTGCGTCGCCTGATCCCGAAGGGCGGGGTAGCGAACGGACGGCGTGACTCAGTCGCGGTGACTCGTGAGGTCGGCCTGCTGGACGAGCAGTGCGACCTGGACTCGATTGTTCGCGCCGAGCTTCTCCAGGAGCCGAGACACGTAGGCCTTCACCGTGGCGGTGCTCATGTACGTCACGGCGCCGATCTCGGCGTTTGACAGCCCCTTGCCCACCGCATCTGCGACCTCACGCTCACGTTCGGTCAGGACGGCCAGACGGGCACCGGCCGAGTCGGCGGACGTCGACGTCTCCGACCCGGCCCCAGCCAGCTCGATCAGCCGTCGGGTGACCGAGGGAGAGAGCATCGGTTCACCACTGGCGACCCGTTCCACGGCGCGCACGATCTCGGCCGGTTGCGTGTCCTTGAGCAGGAACCCGGCCGCTCCCGCCCGGAGGGCCGCCAGCACCTCGCGGTCGGTGTCGAAGGTGGTCAGCATGATGACGTCAGGCGCGCCCGGTGTCGATCGGAGTGCGCGGGTCGCCTCGATGCCGTCGACCCGACTCATCCTGATGTCCATCAGGACGACGTCGGGACGGAGCCTCGCCACCGCCTGCGGAACCTCGTCGCCGTCGCCCGCTTCGCCGAGCACGTCGATGGTCGACGCGGCCCGGAGCATGAACGCCAGTCCGCTGCGGACGAGGGCGTCGTCATCGACCAACAGCACCCCGATGGTCATGAGGCCACCCGATCCGGGGCCGTGCCCGGCAACCAGGCCCAGACCCGGAACCCCTCGGCACCGATGGGTCCGTACTCGATCCGACCCCCGGCCAGGGTCACCCGCTCCCGCAGCCCGATCAGTCCGGTCCCCGATCCCGGCGGCGGCACGTCGCTCGACTCGGACACGGTGTTGCGGACCGAGATCTCGAGGGCATGGGCGTTGTCGCGGATCTCGATCCAGACACGGGCCCGTGGGGCGTGCTTGCGGACGTTGGTGAGCGCCTCCTGCACCACGCGGTACGCCGTACGGCCGGTCGACTCGGTGGTGGTGGTGCACCCGACGTCGGCAGGATCCGGCATCGCACACGAGATCTCGAGTCCCGCTGACCGTGAGTCCTCGACCAGTTCGGGCAGGTCCGCGAGCGTGGGCCGCGGGAGCTCGGCATCCGGGCTCGGCTCGCGCAGCACGCCGATGACCTGCCGCAGCTCGTCGAGTGCCTCGTGAGTGTTGCTGCGAATGATGGCCGCGACCTCGTTGATCTCCTCGGCGGAGGCGCTGTGGTGGTACTCCAGAGCTCCCGCATGCACCGCCAAGAGCGACAAGCGGTGCGCCAGCGCGTCGTGCATCTCGCGGGCGATCCGGGTCCGCTCCGCTCGGCGCGCGGCATCGGCCGAGTCGGCCGCCGTCCTCTCGGCGTGCTCGAGCTGACGGCGCAGCGACGCCAGCAGCTCGACCCGGGTTCGGACGTACATCCCCCAGCCGGTGGCGGCGAACGTCGCCAGGGCACCGACGGTGAAGGCTCGATCCGCGTGCGCCACCGGATAGAGGACCAACGCCGGGAGGATGCTGAGGATGGCCAGGAGGCTCACGACGAGCGTGGTGCGGTACGGCCGGCGCGCGGCGACGGTGAAGACGCAGATCAGCGCAATCCCGCCGGCGACTGTCGAGACGACTCCGATCGCAATGGCCGCGAGCGCGAAGGCCACCGGACGCCGGCGCCTCCAGACCCAGATGCCGACGAAGCATCCGAGGCCCAGCGTCACGTCCAGCACGCGTAGCGCGAGCGGCTGACCGTTCGCGCCGTACAGCACGTTCTGCTGGCTCGTCAGACCGACGGCGAGGGCCAACCCCGCCCAGGCGGTGTCGACGATCGCGTCACGCCGCCACGACACCGTCATCCGGCCAATCTAGGGCGTGACCACACCTCCCGAGGCCAGCGCCCGGGAGATCGCGACCAAGGTCGATGGTGGCCCGGTGCGCGGTCGACCAAGGTCTATGGACCCACGCCCTCCGGCCGCAGCGGTGCACCCGCGCGCCGCGACACGGTCGGACCCATGACCACCATCAGACAATCCCCCGCCAGTGGGCAGAACAGTTCCGACCGCACCGTCACCGGAGCGTGCGCCGTGCTCGTCGGCCTGTTGTCGCTGATCATGGTCCCGCTCTACTTCGTGTACTCGGGTCCCCCTCCGGCGGACAACGTGCTCGCTCGCAATCTGATCACCGTCGTCGTGTTCGCGCTCTTCCTCATCTTCACGGTCGGCCTGCGGCGGTTCCTCGGACACCGTGCCGGACTCGCGGGGGACCTCGTCCTCGCCTCCGGTCTCGCGTACGTCGCCATGACTTTGGTGGCGGCGTCGCTCGAGACCGGCGTGGCCCTGCAGTACCCGGATGGCACTCGGGACCCCACCATCGACGGACCACTCGCGAACGGCATGGCACTGCTGCACGGCCCCATCGCCCGATTCCTGATCGCCACGTTCCTGATCTCTCTGGCCGTCGCCGTTCACCGCACCGGCGTCCTGCCGCGCTGGGTCGCCAGCGGCTCGAGCGTTCTCGCCGCGGTGAACCTCGCGTTCGTGCCCTCGTTGTTCTTCGGCATGGATCCGGCGAACTTCTATGCGGCGAACGGCTGGGGAAGCACCGCGAGCATCGGGGCAGTCTTCATGCTGTGGACGGGAGCGCTGGGCATCGCGACGCTTCGCGCTCGAGACACGGCGATCGATCATGACCTGTCCGGAGCAGAGCTACAGAGAGGAAGTGCCCGATGAACGACGCCTGGGAAGGCACCGTCGTGAAGAAGACCCGCGGCCTGCTCGACGGGTCGAACATGTACCGGCGCCTCAAGATCCGACAGGCCGACGGCAGCACCAAGAAGGTTCGCGTCGGCCGGACGTTCTGGAAGGCGGTGAGCAAAGGAGACGTCGTCGCCAAGGCCGCCGGGCAGGAACCGACTCGGCGATGACAGTCCACACGAGAAAGCTCGAGGAACACACCATGGGAACACTCACCGCTGCCATGTTCATGACCGTCGACGGGTTCACCGAGAAGCCGGACGGAACCCTGATCTCACCTGCCTGGTCCGACGACCTCCAGGTGCACTGGTCCGGCGCCAACGCACACGAGGGGCAGCTGCTCCTCTATGGACGCCGCGCCTTCGAGATCAACGCCGGCCATTGGCCCACCGCTGCCGCGGACCCGGGCAATCCCGAGGACTATCGGGCCTTCGCGGCGACGATGAACGCACTCCCGAAGGTCGTGGTGTCCGACACCCTGTCTGACGTCGGCTGGAACGCGACCATCGAGACCGGACCTCTCGCCCAGGTCGTCGACCGGGTCAAGCGTCGGTTCGACGGCGAGATCGTGGCCGTGGGCGGCGTCGGGCTGGTCCGCTCACTCGTCACGGAGGGGCTCGCCGACCGGTTCCGCTTCCTGCTGATGCCCGAGATGGCCGGCGCGGGTCGCTCGATCTTCGACCCATCGATGGGAGGCGACGGATCGGCCCGACCGGCGCAGCTCGAGCTCGTCTCGAACCAGACCATGGACACCGGCGCCATCATCGTGGAGTACGCCGTGGCCGAAGCGCCGTAGGCCGAGCCCCGACAGCAATGCCGCGCAAGCAGAACCCTGCTTGACCTCAACCGGGTTGAGGTCTGAGTCCGTGGGATCAGGGCTGAGTCGGGTCGTGCCGGACGCCCGGGCAGCCGGCGGACCCTCGTACGGTCCGCCGGCGCAGGCTCGGGATCCTCAGCCGCGGGTGATGACCACGACCACCCGGCGGTTCGCTGACCGCTGGTTCGAGCTCCCGCCGATGACGACCGGGCGGCTGCTGCCGAACCCCTTCGCGCGAACCGCCACGTGAGCACCGTAGGAGCGAAGAGCGGCACACACCGCGTGCGCCCTCTGCATGGCGAGCCGGCGCTCGTGGCGCGGTGCGCCGCCGTAGTCGGCGTACCCCTCGCAGGTGAGCGCCTTGACGTAGCGCAGGCTCGTGACGATCGACCGCAGCTCGGACCGCCCGGCGCCCGTCAACCGGGACTGGTCGAAGGCGAACATCGGCGTGCTGGCGAACGAGACCGCCTCATGCGACTGCAGCTGCCGGCCGGCGAGCTTGGCCGCGGGGTACGCCGGCGCACCGGCTCGGGTGCGCATCGTGGCCACCGTGTGCCGAACACGTCCGTGGTAGCGGCCCGGATGCCGGGGAACCGCCACCTCGTGCCGGCGCTTCGCTGCCGAGACCCGGTCGCGGAACCACTGCGCCACGTGGACCCTGACGGAGTCGGTCGCGGTCCCCGCCCCGGCCCCGTTGCGTGCCCGGACCTGCACCAGGTAGGTGCGACCGTTGCGCACCGGTGCGATCGAGGCGGACAGGTGCCGGCCGCCGGTCGCGTGGGCGGCTGTCCAGGTGCGGCCGCGGTCGATGCTCAGCTGGTAGCCCCTGACCCGGCTGGTGCCGGGGTTGGCGGGCGCGTTCCAGGTGACGATCAGCCTGCGGTCGCGACCGTGGCCGGTCAGTGCCGTGGGTGTGTCGGGCTTGGCGATCACCTTGGTCGGCGCGGAGTCACTGCTCGGGCCTGTTCCGGTCCCCGCCCAGCCGCTTCTGGTGTTCTGCGCGGTGACGTGGAACGTGTAGGTCGTACCCGGTTGCAGGTCCGTGACCGAGCAGGTGGTCGTGCCCGAGGTGGAGCACGTGGCGCCCCCGGGGTCCGCGGTCACGACGTACCCGGTGACGGGCGAGCCGCCGTCGGACTCGGGTGACTGCCAGGAGACCGTCGCCGACGTCCCGTGGACGTCTGCGACGACCGAGCGCGGGGCACTCGGGGTACCGGCCGGCGTGACACTCGAGGCGTCGGACACCGCACCGTTGCCGACGGCGTTGACGGCGCGCACGCGGACCGAGTACGGCGTGCCGTTGGTCAGGCCGGTCAGCACGGCGGTCAACGTGTCGGTGCCCGTCGTCGTCAGCGGAGCCCACTCACCACCGTCGAGGGAGACCTCGTAGCCGGTGATCGGCGTCCCGCCGTCCGACTCCGGTGCGGTGAAGCTGACCGCGGCGGAGCCGTCCTGGGAGCCGAGGGTCAGCCCGGTCGGCGCGACCGGGACCGTGACGGGGATGACCGGGTCCGACGGATCGGACGGGTCCGAGTCACCGACGTCGTTCGTGGCGACGACGACGAAGGTGTACGCCGTGCCGTTGGTCAGCCCGTCGACGAGACAGGGGCTGGCGTCGCAGCTGACGTTGCGGGTGCTCGTCCCGTCCGAGACCTGGACGGTGTAGCCCGTGATCGCCGAGCCGTTGTCCGCCGGTGCGTCGAAGACGACCGTCGCCTGCGCGTTGCCCGGGGTGGCCACCACCTGGGTGGGTGCATCGGGGACCGTGGCGGGGACGTGGACCCCGGCGGCTGCTGGATCGGACGGGCCCTCGGCGTTCACCGCACGCACCTGGATGTCGTAGCCGGTGCCGTTCGTGAGGCCGGTCAGGGTCGCGGTGACCGGCTCCGAGCCCGAGGTGCTCAGGGACTCCCAGGTCTCGCCACCGTCGAGGGTCACCTCGTAGCCCGTGACGGCCGATCCGCCGTCGAAGGCAGGCGGGTCGAAGGAGAGCCCGAGCTCGCCGTCGCCGCGCGTGACGGTCAGGTTCGTCGGTGCATCCGGAACGGTGGCCGGCGTGGCATCCACGCTGTTCGACTCGGCGCCGTCGCCGACGTCGTTCGTCGCGTGCACGGACACGTTGTAGGTGGTGCCGTTGCTCAGCCCGTCGATGGTGCAGGGGCTGGCGTCACAGGTGACCGAGGTGGGGGCGCCGCCACCCTCCGGCGTGGCCGTGACCGTGTAGCCGGTGATCGCGCTGCCGTTGTCGTCGGGGGCCGTGAAGGTCACCGTCGTCTGGCCGTTGCCGGAATCCGCATCGGTGATCGTCGGCGCGCCGGGCACGGTCGCGGGGGTCACCGCGTCCGACGCCGGCGACTCGTCGGAGTCGCCCACCGTGTTCGTGGCGTGCACGGTCACGGTGTACGCCGTTCCGTTGGCCAGGCCGGTGATCGCGCAGGGGCTGGACGCACAGGACGCGGTGACCGGACTGCCGCCGCCGACCGGGCTCGCGGTCGCGGTGTAGCCGGTGATCGGGTCGCCACCATCCCCGCCGGGCGTGAACGACACGCTCGCGCTGGCGTCGCCCCGGGTGACCGAGACGTCGGTGGGTGCGTCGGGCACGGTTGCCGGGATGACGGTCGTGGCGTCTGACTCGGCGCCGTCTCCCAGGGAGTTCGTGGCGTGCACGGTCACGGTGTACGTCGTGCCGTTCGTCAGGCCGGTGACCGTGCAGGGACCGGCGTCACAGGTCGCGGTCACGGCGTCTCCGCCACCGTCCGGAGTGGCCGTGACGGTGTAGCCGGTGATCTCGTGGCCGTTGTCCTTCGGCGCGGTGAACGAGACGTCCGCCTGGCCGTCGCCGCGCGAAGCCGAGACGTCCGTGGGCGTGTTCGGCGGACCCTCGATGGTCACCGGCGCCGAGTCGTTGACCACACCGTTGTAGCTGCTGGCACCGATCGGCTGGTCGCCGTACTCGACGACGTAGCCGGACACCCCTCCCGAGTTGAACGGCGAGAGGTCGTTCCAGTACCCGATGCCGCCGCCCCAGTTGGTGACCGGCGCCGTCTCGAGCCCGGCGTTGTTCGGCTCGCCGCCGGACCAGCTGGAGTAGAGGCCCTCGTTGTTGACGAAGTCGCAGGGACCGACGTAGTTCGAGCAGTACGAGAAGGCCTGTCCGGCCAGCGGCCCTCCCGTCCACTGCCAGGTGCGCTGGAACGGCGCGTCGGGCGTCTGCACGTCCTGCGCGCCGAACCACACGTTGAACGCGCCGTCGACCTTGTTCGAGACCAGGTCGTTGACCGTGCTGTTCGGGATGGTCGCGAGGTAGCCGGTCTGCCCGTCGAAGGTGCGCTCCTGCGCTTCCGCATCGGCGGTGTACCAGTCCACGCCGGGATTGGAGACGTACTCGTAGAAGTGCTCGTTCGAGGGCGAGTAGACGTAGCCCGGCTGGCTGACCAGCGCGTTGACCGCGATCTGCGCGGTGGTTCCTCCGTTGTCGCCGCTGACCAGCTCGACGGCACCGAGCCCCGCGTCGGCATCCTCCGGGGAGCCGGTGAACGTGATCGAGGAGTCCCCGGACCACTCGTTGCCGAAGGCCAGGGTCAGCCCCGTCGTCGTGGGCATGCTCAGGGTTCCCACGTCGGTGGACACGGTGACCTGCAGCGTGTCCGCCGAGTTGGAGTCCGTGACGGAGAGCCCAGCCAGAGCGGTCGTCGCGTTGGGGAGGACGCTCGTGGTGCTGGTCGACGTGACGTCCAGCGTCGCCTCCGCGTGTGCGCCGGCGGCACCGAGCACGGTGCTGCCGAGCGCTACCGCCGCGACAACGGCGGTTCGGCGCAGGGTACGCCGGCGACCGCGCGGGCAGGACGAAGTAGGGGCAGGGGGCATCGGGGGGACTCCTCCAGAATGGGCGGATCTTGCGACCGCCCGGGATAAGGGGATGTTAAAAAGGAAACCGATGCAGCGTGGTGCGATCGAGGCGCATGTGGTCCGGATGGACTAGCCAGTGCGTCCAGTCGAACAATTCGGATCCGAGCGCGCGACCCCCACGATCCCCGCCGTTTTCGCCAATGCCGAGCGCGACGGCGACCACCGCGGAAGGATGGCGCCGTGATGGTGGGGGACTTCAACCGAAATCCGCGGCGCTGGGTGGATCGGTCCTCCAGGGTGCGCGTGATCGAGGGCTGGCATCCCTCCCGCCCGGACGGGCTCGGGTACA
>CAVWZR010000011.1:0-17909 GCA_963759515.1 uncultured Actinomycetota bacterium
CGCACAGGAGTTGGTTGGACTCCAATCGTTTCGACGCGGCGGTCAGCGTCACCAGGCTGGTCCGCCGATGGGACCTGGAGGCTGACCATGGCGGACAAGGGCAGGCTCTCGGAGACCGGCCGGCCAGGATCTGGAGGCGGGCAGCCCCGACCGGATCCGCAACGTCGTGGTGGTGGGGCCCGGTGGCTCCGGCAAGACGACCCTGGTCGAGACGCTGCTCGCCTCTGCGGGAGCTGTTCCGCGCGCGGGCTCCGTGCGCGAAGGCACGCTCGACGGTGTGCGACTTCGAGGACTCCGAGCAGGGCCACGGTCGCTCCGAACTCCCTGGCGATCGTGCTGCTGGTGCACGACGGCATCAAGGTGAACCTCGTCGACACCCCCGGGTACGCCGACTTCGTGGGCGAGATGCGCGCGGGACTCCGCGCGGCCGACTGCGCGCTGTTCGTGATCGCCGCCAGCGAGGCGGTCGACGACGCGCACCACGCGCGCTGTGGCGCGAGTGCGCGGAGGTCGGGATGCCGCGGGCGGTCGTGATCACCAAGCTCGACCAGGCGCGCGCCGACTACGACGGCGTGCTGGCCGCCGCCCAGGCGGCGTTCGGCGACAAGGTGCTGCCGCTCTACGTCCCTGTCCGCGACGGCGACGAGGTGACCGGGCTCGTCGACCTGATGAACGACGACGGCGAGCACGAAGAGCTCCGCGGAGCCCTGATCGAGGGGATCATCGAGGATGCCCTAGGACGAGACCCTGATGGACCGCTACCTCGGTGGCGAGGAGATCTCGCACGCCACTCTCACCGAGGACCTCGAGAAGGCCGTCGCCCGCGGCAGCTTCCACCCCGTCGTACCCGTGTGCTCGATGAGCGGTGTCGGCTGCGCCGAACTGCTCGACCTCGCCGTCGACGGCTTCCCGTCGCCGCTCGAGCACCCGTCGCCGGACGTGTTCACCCCGGCCGGCAAGGAGGCCGACCCCATCGACGGCGACCCGAACGGCGTCCTCGTCGCCGAGGTCGTCCGGACCGCGAGCGACCAGTACGTCGGACGCGTGAGCCTGGTCCGGGTCTTCTCCGGCACCCTCACCGCCGACGACCCCGTCCACGTGTCCGGGCACTTCACGTCGTTCTACTCCGATGCGAGTGGACACGAGGACCACGACGAGGACGAGAAGATCGGGTCGCTGTCGTACGCCTTCGGGGGCAACCACGTCCCGGCCACGGCGGTCGTGGCCGGCGACCTGTGCGCGATCGGCAAGCTCACCCGGGCCGAGACCGGCGACACCCTGTCCTCGATCGGCGACCCGCGCGTGCTCAAGCCGTGGTCGATGCCCGAGCCACTGCTGCCGGTGGCGATCGTGGCCAAGAGCAAGGCCGACGAGGACAAGCTGTCGCAGGCGCTGGGCCGGCTCGCGGCCGAAGATCCGAGCCTGCGCGTCGAGAACAACCCCGAGACGCACCAGCTGGTGCTCTGGTGCATGGGCGAGGCTCACTCGGGATGTCCTGATCGCCCGCCTGGCCGACCGGTACGCCGTCAACGTCGAGACCACGCCGTTCCTGGTGTCGCTGCGCGAGACCTTCGGCGCCAGCGGCAAGGGACTCGGGCGGCACGTGAAGCAGTCCGGTGGACACGGGCAGTACGCCGTGTGCCACATCGAGGTCGAGCCGTTGCCCGAGGGCGGCGGCTTCGAGTTCGTCGACAAGGTGGTCGGTGGCGCCGTGCCCCGGAACTTCATCCCGTCGGTCGAGAAGGGCGTGCGCGCCCAGATGGAGCGTGGCGTCCGCGCCGGCTACCCGATGGTCGACCTCCGGGTCACGCTGACCGACGGCAAGGCCCACAGCGTCGACTCCTCCGACATGGCCTTCCAGATGGCCGGCGGACTCGCTCTCCGCGAGGCCGCGGCCGCCGGGTCGGTCACCCTCCTGGAGCCGTACGACCTGGTCGCCGTCGTCGACCCCGACGAACATGTCGGCGCGGCGATGAGCGACCTGTCGTCACGACGCGCCCGGCTTCTGGGCACGGACAAGGTCGGCGACGACCGCACGGTGATCAACGCCGAGGTGCCACAGACCGAGCTGATCCGCTACTCCGTGGACCTGCGGTCCTCCACGCACGGCGCCGGCTCGTTCACCCGGTCGTTCGGCCACTACGAGCCGATGCCCGAGGACGTCGCCCGGAACGTCGCTCCGCGGGAGCGGTAGGCGGTTTTTTTTTTTTTTTAAAAAAAAAAAAAAAAAAAAAAAAAAAAAAGGGGGGGGGGGGGGGGGGGGGGGGGGGGGAAAAGGGAAAAGGGCGAATGAGCCCGGCGCGGGTCAGCGTGCGAGCGTCCCGCGCAGGAACTGCTCGAGCAGGGGCCCGGCCGTCCCGGCCCCGGTCTGGCCGACGTCGACGAAGGCACACACCGCGAGGTCGCCGTACCCGGCGATCATCCAGGCGTGTGTGAGCCGCTTGCCGTGGGCGGTCGAACTCCGCGGTGCCGGTCTTGGCGATCACCGGCGGCCCGGGCACGTCGCGCAGACTGACCCCGGTGCCGTTCAGCACGACGCCGCGCAGCATCTGCCTCGAGCGTCGCGTCCTGGGGCTCCGTCAGCGGCTCGGCATCGGGCTTGTCCGGTGCGAGCGACGTGACCAGCTGTGGCACGACCGTGTGCCCGGCAACGACCGAGGCCATCACGGTCGCCATGGTCATCGGCGAGGCGAGGACCTGGCCCTGGCCGATCATGTCGGCCGCCTTGGTGGGCTCCGACGCCGGCGGCACGACGTTGCCGAAGTACGACGGGAAGCCCCGTGTCGTGGTCGACCCCCATGCCGAGGGTGGCAGCCGCGTCGACGAGGTCGTTCGGCCCGAGCTTCGTCCGCTCGTTGATGTACGCCGTGTTGCACGAGTTGGCGAAGGCCGTCGCCAGCGTGATCCGGCCGTTGGCCGAGGGCGGGTAGAAGCTGTCGTTGGTGAACACCTCGCCGTCGACCTTCACGCTGGTCGGGAAATCCTCGGGCGACTGCGGGGTCACGCCTCTTCCTCAGCAGCGCCAAGGTGCCGACCGTCTTGAAGGTTGACCCGGGGGCGAACCGCCCGTACGTCGCGTCGTTGTAGCCGTTGTTCCCCGGCCCGTTGGCCGCGGCGAGGACGGCGCCGGTGGACGGCTTTATCGCCACGATCGCGCTCGCCGGTCCGACCGTGCTGAGGATGCGCTCGGCCAGCAGCTGCAACCGTGGCTCGAGGGTGAGGTGCAGCGGCTCGCCCGCAGTCGCCGCCTCCTTGAACACCGTGGTGTCGTTGCCGTCGCCGTCGGTGCGCTGCACGACGATCCCGGGCGTGCCCCGGAGCTGCTCGTCGTACCGCGCCTCCAAGCCGGACAGTCCCGCGAGGTCACCCACCGAGTAGACGCCAGGACTGTTCTTGACGATCTCGGCGGTCACCGGACCGACGGTGCCGAGGATCGGCGCCGCGAACTCCTTGGTGATGCCCAGCGGGAGGTCGTCGGCGATGGCGTCGATGCCCTTGATCCGGTTGTACTTCGCCATCACCTCGGCGGGCACCTCGTCCTTGCGGAACGCGATCGCCTGCACGAACGCCTGGGGGCCGGCCGCCTTCACCTGCTTGACGTACGACGCGGGGTCGATGCCGACCAGCTCGGCCAGCCGCCGCGCGGACTCGGGCGCCTGCGCGGGGCCGACCTTGGTCCGGTCCACGCCGAGACGCAGGACCGGGCGCTCGGTGACCAGGCCGACGCCGTGCGGTCCGAGGATGTCGCCGCGCTTCGCGCTGATCGTGGTCGCGTCGAGCGTGTCGCCGGCGGCGAGCGTCGACTCGATGGCGTCGACGTTCCACCGCACCTGCCAGGTGCCGCCGTTGTCGCGGCTCACCAGGGCGGCCTTCGTCGAGTAGCTCCAACCGCCGCCCAGGGGCCAGGACCAGTGCAGGGTCGCCGACGCCCGGTCGGCGGACGACGAGGTCGTCGAGGCGACCGTCACCGTCGGCTTCACGTCGCCGAGGCCGGCGACGACCGCTTCGTACTGCTTCTGCGCGAGCGCAGACGTCACACGGTTCCCGTCGAAGGGCACCTCGGAGAAGTCGTCGGTGGTGAAGGCTTTCGCGAGGGCGTCGACCGTCGGCTGAGGGTCGGTGCCGTCGTCCCCCGAGCACCCCGCGAGCGTCGTCCCGGCCACGAGCACCAGGGGGGCAGCGACGTACACGAGCCGAGAGTTCGCCATGCCGGTCATCTTGGCAGGCAGGTGATCAGGACCGGCCAGACCGACCCGTCGACTCCTCGACCCGCACGCAGCATCGATCCGGCCCGGGGTCGAGTCGCGCGGACGTGTGGTCGCAGCCGAGGCCGTCGAGCACGCCACCGACGTAGTCACGGTTGACGCCGCAGACGAGTGCCGTGTGCTCCCGGGCCAGGGCGTCGAACGGGCAGTTGCGGAGCACGAGACCCTCGCCCTCGCGGGTCGGCTCGAAGCCACGATCGGTCAGCACCCCGGCCGACCGCTCGAGCTCACCCCCGGTCCCGTCGTACGCCGTGCCGTCGCGGCGACCTGCTTCACGGGCCTCCTCGGCCAGCGCCTCGGTCAGCGGGGCACCCTCGAGAGACTTCTCGACGGCCGCCGCGAAGACGTGGCCCACCAGGTCGTAGCCCCGTTCCGGGAGCGACACGGCCACCTCGGTGCCGGACCTTCGGTAGACCTTCGCCGGCCGGCCCGCGCCCGGCCCCGTGCGGCCCGAGAGCCGGCGGTGGTCGACGGAGAGGAGCCCCTCCTCGACCAGCTTGTCGAGGTGGAAGCGGGCGGTGTGGGTCGGGACGCCGACCTCGCGCGCCGCCTCCTCGCGACCGACACCGTCGTCACGCCGCGCGACGTACGCGTAGAGACGCCGCCGCAGAGGGTCGGCCAGCGACCCGATGGCGGAGAACGCATCTCCCATGCCGACACCTCCTCTTGACGGCCAGCATTCTAACAGACATATTGCTCACTCTTAGAGATTCGGTCCCAGCGAGGAGAGTGCCATGCCCGAGGCGGTCGCCGTTCCGGTCCCGCGCCAGATCGACGAGCAGCGTCGGCGCCCGCGGATCACCCACGAGCCGGGCCCGGTCGACCTCGTCCGGGCCGAGAAGGCCGCGACCGAGATGCTCGCCGCCCTCGGGTTGCCGATCGACTCGGCCGACATGTTCGAGACTCCTCGCCGCCTGGTGCATGCGTACGCCGAGATGCTCACGCCCGCGGAGTTCGACTCGACGACGTTCGAGAACGCCGCCGGGTACGACGAGCTGGTGCTGGTCTCGGACATCCCCGTGCACTCGCTGTGCGAGCACCACCTGCTGCCGTTCACGGGGGTCGCCCACGTCGGCTACCTGCCGAGCGCGCGTATCCTCGGGCTGTCGAAGTTCGCCCGGACCGTGGAGTTCTTCGCACGCCGGGCCCAGACCCAGGAGCGGCTGACCATGGAGATCGCCGAACACCTCACCGAGCGGCTCGAGCCCCACGGCGTCGGCGTCGTGATCGAGGCCGAGCACACCTGCATGAGCCTGCGCGGCGCGAAGGCACCCGGGGCGCGCACCGTCACCGCCGCACTCCGCGGCCGGCTGCGCGACGACCCGAAGACCCGGGCCGAGTTCCTCTCGCTCACGCGCGACCGGGCCGGTGCCCGATGAACGCCCCGATCGTCCTGGTCGGCGGCGGGCTCGCAACTGGAACAGCGGTCCGCGAGCTGCGATCCCAGGGATACACCGGCGACCTGGTCGTGATCGCCGGCGAGGCCCACGCGCCGTACGAGCGGCCGCCGCTGTCCAAGGGCTACCTGCTCGGCAACGAGCCGGCCGAGAAGGCGTTGGTCAACGCCGAGAGCTGGTACGCCGAGCACGACGTCGACCTGCGCACCGGCGTGACGGTCGAGTCGATCGACCCGGACGCGCGCACGCTCCGCGCGGGTGGCGTCACGGTCGAGTGGTCCGGTCTGCTGCTGGCGACCGGGGCGAGGCCCCGGCACCTCGCCCTCGCCGACGACTCGGGCGCGCCGGTGCACTACCTGCGCACGCTGGACGACTCGACGGCGCTCAAGGCCCGGCTCGAGCCCGGTGCCCGCATCGGCATCATCGGCGGCGGCTGGATCGGGCTCGAGGTCGCCAGCGCCGCGCGACAGGCCGGCGCGGAGGTCGTCGTACTCGAGGCGCTCGACCAGCCGCTCCGCAACGTGCTCGGCGCCGAGGTCGGCGCGCTGTTCGCCCAGCTCCACCGCGAGAAGGGCGTCGACGTGCGCACCGGCGTGACGATCGACAGCATCAACTCGTCATCGGGAACAGGCTCGGACGGCGCGACGATCGGGCTGGCCGGTGGCGACACGCTCACCGTCGACCGCCTGGTCGTCGGCGTCGGCGTCGCTCCCGACACCGACCTGGCGAGCGCCGCAGGGATCGCGGTCGACAACGGCATCCTGGTCGACGCCGGCCTGCACACCTCGGCGTCCGGTGTGTACGCCGCCGGCGACGTCGCGAACGTCGACCACCCGGTCCTCGGCCACCGGCTCCGCGTCGAGCACTGGGACACCGCGATCAAGCACGGCACCGTCGCCGCGAGCAACCTGCTCGGCGGCCAAGCCGTCGCGGACGACCTGCCCTACTTCTTCACCGACCAGTACGCCCTCGGCATCGAGTACGTCGGCAACCCGGGCCCGGACGGCTTCGATCGCGTGGTCGTCACCGGCGACACCGACGGCCCGGTGGAGCAACGCACGTTCCGCGCGTGGTGGCTGCGCGGCAACCGCGTCGTCGCCGGCATGCACGTCAACGACTGGGACGCGATCGACCGCGTGCGCGAGCTGGTCGGCACCGACGTCGACGAGGCCGAGCTGCAGAAGTAGCCGGGTTATCCCGCGACCGCCGGCAGCTTCTCGAGCGCGCCGCGCGACGGCCTGCTGCAGCTCCGCGTCGTCCCAGGTGTGGTCGACGAGATCGCCGCGCAGGTAGGCGTCGTACGCCGCGAGGTCGAGGTGGCCGTGCCCGCAGAGCGCGGTCAGGATCACCTTCTCCTCACCCGACTCCTTGCAGGCCAACGCCTCCTCGACCGTCGCCGCCAGCGCGTGCGTCGGCTCGGGCGCGGGCACGATGCCCTCGGTGCGCGCGAACAGCACCCCGGCCGCGAAGCACTCCGACTGCGTCTTGGCCACGGCCTCGAGCTCACCGGTCTCGTACAGGTGGGAGATCAGCGGGACTCATGCCGTGGTAGCGCAAGCCACCGGCGTGGATCGGGTCCGGGACGAAGTCGTGGCCGAGCGTGTGCATCTTCATCAGCGGCGTCATGCCGAGGGTGTCGCCGAAGTCGTAGGCGTAGGTGCCCTGCGTCAGTGAGGGGCACGACGCCGGCTCGACCGCGCGGACCGTCGGGGACATCGTCCCGGCCCACTTCTCGCGGAGGAACGGGAACGCGAGTCCACCGAAGTTCGAGCCGCCGCCGGTGCAGCCGACGAGCAGGTCCGGCGTCTCCCCGACCTGCGCGAGCTGGAGCAACGCCTCCTCGCCGATCACGGTCTGGTGCATGAGCACGTGGTTGAGCACGCTGCCGAGGGCGTAGTTGGTGTTCGGGTCACCGGCCGCCATCTCGACGGCTTCGCTGATGGCGATGCCGAGGCTGCCGGTCGAGCTCGGGTCCTGCGCGAGGATCGTGCGGCCGGCGTTGGTCAGGTCGCTCGGGCTCGGGTGGACCGTGCCGCCGAAGGTCTCGATCATCGTGCGGCGGTAGGGCTTCTGGTCGTACGACGCCCGCACCTGCCAGATCTCGCACTCGAGGTCGTACTGCGAGCAGGCGAAGGCCAGGGCTGTCCCCCACTGCCCGGCGCCGGTCTCGGTGGTGAGCTTCTTGATCCCCGCCTTGGCGTTGTAGAACGCCTGCGGCACCGCGGTGTTGGGCTTGTGCGAGCCGGCCGGGCTCACGCCCTCGTACTTGTAGTAGATGCGAGCCGGCGTACCGAGTGCCTTCTCGAGACGGTGGGCGCGGAACAGCGGCGACGGTCGCCAGAGCGCGTAGACGTCGAGGACCTCGCCCGGGATCTCGACGTACTGGTCGCCGGAGACCTCTTGGAGGATCAGGTCCATCGGGAAGAGCGGCGTCAGGTCGTCCGGCCCGACCGGCTGGCCGGTGCCCGGGTGCAGGACGGGCGGGGGCGGCGTCGGCAGGTCGTGGAGGACGTTGTACCAGCGCGTGGGCTGGTCGCTCTCGGACAACAGGATCTTGTGGTGGGAGCGCGATGACGGAGGCATGGCTCAGCGTGGCACGCACGGGACGACTCGGGCCAGGTGTGACCCGGGTCACGAGACCCGTGCGGGAATACCTGAGGTGGTTGAACGTTGAACCGGATGAGTGGTTGAAAATTCAATCCCAGGAGGACACCCCACCATGACGAACACCCCGTTCGACCCGCACACCACCGTCATCGAGGACATCGCGGGTGACTACACCCTCGATGCCTCGCACAGCCGCCTGGGCTTCAGCGCCCGGCACGCGATGGTCACCACCGTCCGCGGCGCCTTCAAGGGCTTCGAGGGCACGGCTCACGTCGACACCGCGAACCCCGCCGCCAGCAAGGTCGAGCTGACCATCAAGGCCGACAGCATCGACACCGGTGTCGCCGACCGCGACGCCCACCTCCGCAGCGCGGACTTCTTCGAGATCGAGCAGCACCCCGAGATCACCTTCACCTCGACGAACGTCGAGCGCGACGGCGACGACTGGACGATCACCGGCGACCTCACCATCAAGGGGATCACCAAGGAGATCGCGGTCGAGTTCGAGTCGACCGGCTCCGCCCGCGACCCCTTCGGCAACCTGCGCATCGGCTTCGAAGGCCGCACCACCCTGTCCCGCAAGGACTGGGGCCTGACCTGGAACGCCGCCCTCGAGACCGGTGGCTTCCTGGTGTCGGACAAGGTCAAGCTCGAGTTCGACATCTCCGCCATCCAGAACTAGAGCGAGGACGCTCCATCCGGCGCCAGCCGGACGGAGCGACCGGAGCGATCGCCCGAGCGAGCTTGCTCGCCAGGCGGCCTGACGCTCGCCAGACCATCGACCCGGCGAATCGGTGCCACTCCCGTGGTACTTGATCGCCGGGTCGATGTCATTGCGCTCGACGTAGATTTCGCCGAGTCGTCATATGACGACTCGACGCGATCCGGCTGTCACTTTGCGCCGACTCGGCGTCGTACGCGTGTCACTTTGCGCCGACTCGGCGGAAAAGGACGTGCCGCGAACGCCGGGTCGATGGTCTGATACGGCCCCATGAGCGACCTGACCCTGCCCGAGGGGCTGACCTCCCGCGTCCTGACCATGGACGACGCCCAGGCCGTGTACGACGTGGCCGCGGCCCAGGAGATGGAAGACGTCGGGCGGGTGGAGATCGAGCCCGAGGACATCATCGGCGACTGGAGCCGCCCGAGCTGGGACGTCGCGACCCACACGATCGGCGTCTTCGACGGCGACCACATGGTCGGGTACGGCGAGATCACCAGCCACGACCGAGGTGACGCCGCGGTGCATCCGGACTACCGCCGGCGTGGCATCGGCACGGCGATCGCCGGCTGGATGCAGCACACCGCGAAGCAACTCGGCGGCCAGGGCTACGGCAGTCCCGTGCCCGAGGGATCCGCCGGCGACCAGCTCCTGGCAAAGCTCGGCTACCGCGTCCGCCACACCAGCTGGGTGCTGGCCCTGCCGGAGGGCAAGGAGATCGAGCACCGCGACCTCCCCGACGGGTACACGATCCGCGAGGCAGGTCCGGACGAGTACCAGGCGGTCCACGACGTCAAGGAGGACGCCTTCCTCGAGTGGTCGGTGCGCGACCGCGAGTCGTTCGAGGACTTCGAGGCCTCGACGATCGGCCGCCCCGGCTTCGAGCCGTGGCAGATGCGGGTCGTCACGGATCCCGCGGGCCAGATCGTCGGTTTCGGGCAGGTGATCATGGCGACCGGGCAGGACGGCAAGGAGGCCTACATCGACAAGCTCGCCGTTCGCAGCGACCAGCGCCACCGTGGCCTCGCGCAGGCCCTGCTCGTCGACGCGTTCGCCCGAGGTCGCGAGCACGGTGCCGTGCGGTCGGCGCTCTCGACCGACTCACGCACCGGAGCCCTCAGCCTCTACGAGAAGGTCGGGATGGAGGTCGTCGACGTCTGGCTGAGCCGGGCGATCGGCGTCTGACGTACGGACGGGATCGCCGGCTCGGGGTCGTGCACCGTGACGCGAACGCCGGGTGGTCGCCGTACAGCGTGACGAAAACGCCAGGTCAACAGCACGGTCAGTGCCAGCCGGCCGAGTAGTGGTGCCGGTCCCAGGGGCCCGAGCGGCCGTGCCGCCAGCGGCGGCGCACGAGGCGCCGCACGAACACGAACCACACGATCGCGGCGATCAGCAGGAACAGCGGGTGGTGGAAGCCCCACCAGATCGCGACGATCGCCACCAACACCTTGAAGGGGAACGGCACGCGCGGCATCTCCCAACCGCGGTCGCGGCGTACCGTCTTCGAGGTCGTGGTCGGTCGTGACACCTGATGTGAGGCACGAGGCCGGGGCAGGTCGCGGAACGCCGGGCTCAGATCGGCCGCCGTACGCGCGGCCCAGATCTGGTCGAGCCGCTCGGCGTGCTCCTCGGCGGTGATCCGCCCGAAGGCGAAGTGCTCGCCCAGCTCGCGTGCCGCCGACTCACGGTCGGCATCCCCGATGCGCAGTCGATCGTTCACCACTCCTCCTCGCGGTCGCCACGGTCGCCCAGGTCGTCGATCTCCTCACCCGGGTGGTCGGCCAGGATCTGGTACAGCGCGCGACGCGCCTCGACGAGGACGCCGACCGCGGCCTTGCGCTGGTCGTCGGTGCCGGTGGTGATGATCTGCCAGACGGCGTTCATCACGCGCCCGAGCTCGGGCTTGAGGCTGGCGAAGTCGAGACCCGGGTCGTCGTCGTCCTCGCGATCGTCCAGCGCATCCTCGGCGAACGGCGCCCAGACCGCCTGCCACCTCGTCCTCGTGGTCGGCCAGGAACTCACGACCCCCCTCGGAGAGGCGCAGGGTGCGCCGGCCACGCTCGTCGTCGCTCTCGACCAGACCTTCGTCCTCGAGCTGGGAGATGGTCGGGTAGACCGACCCGGGGCTCGGCCGCCAGCCCCCACCGGTGCGGTCGGCGATCTCCTGGATCACCTGGTAGCCGTTGAGCGGGCCGTCGGCCAGCACGGCCAGGACGGCGACCCTGACGTCGCCGCGGCGCGCTCGCGGGGGACGAGCACGCTCCTGCTGGGCGAGACCGAACAGTCCGACCAGCCAGGGCGGCGGACCGGACCGGCGACCTGCGGGTCCCCCGGGCCAACCTCCCCAGGGTCCGCCCCAGTCGCCGCCTCGCCGGCCGCCCGGGCCACCCCGGCCGCCGTGGCCTCCGCCCCCACCGCCGGGCCCTCGCCCGTGCTGCTGGAACATCGACTCGATCTCGCGTCCCCAGTCCGCCCAGTCGCGTCCCATCCCGGTGTCCCCTTGCTCGTCGTGAGGCTGCTCGTCGTGAGGCTGCTCGTCGCCTGGCGACCATTCGGCGCTAGTACGTCGAACAGTCGCGATATATCGCGACAGTACGCGACTGGATCCCGCCACACAAGAGGGTCCTCGACCCGGTCTGCGTCCGCCCCTAGGTTGTCGCCATGACCGACTGGGCGGAGCTGTACCGGGCGAACATCGATGCCGTCACCTCGCTCGCCGAGGGGCTCTCGGACGACCAGCTCGCCGTGCGGGTGCCGGCCACACCGGAGTGGTCGGTGCGAGAGGTGCTGGCCCACCTGGCAGGCTCGCCGGCCGATGCACTCAGCGGCCGGATGGACGGCGCACCCGGCCCGGAGTGGACGGCCCGACACGTCGCCGAGAGGTCCGACGCCGACACCGGAGAGCTGGTCGCGGAGATCCGCGGTGTCGTCGACGGCGTCGTGGCGAGCATCGAGGGCAACGACCGGCCGGCGCTGGTCTGGAACGTCGCCGTGCACCACGCCGACCTGCACGAGGCGCTGGGCCTGGGCGCACCACCGGAGCACATGTGGCAGCCCGTGGCCGAGGTCATGAAGCCGTCACTCGGGGCGAACGCCGCCGGCCTTCGCCGGGGTCTCCGACTACGAGCTCTTCCGGGCGTTCTTCTCGCGGCGCTCGCGGTCACAGATCGCCGCGTGGGGCACCGGTGCGGACGCCGAGACCATCGACGGCCTCGGCATCTTCGGCCCCCGCGACGACGACCAGCCCGAGCCAGGACGCTCAGACCCGGCGTAGCCGGGGCTGAGCACCGCAGCGAGCGCGAAGCGAGCTTGCTCGCGAGCGCGACGCTTCAGCCGGTGTTGCGCATCCCGGCCGCGATCCCGTTGATGGTCAGCAGCAGGGCGCGCTCGAGGTCGGGGTCGTCCTCACCGCGGCGGTAGCGGTGAAGCAGCTCGAGCTGGAGATGGTGCAGGGGTTGGAGGTAGTTGTCGCGGATCTCCAACGTCGTGCGCAGGGTCGGCTCGCGGTCGAGGAGCGACTCGTCGCCGGTCACCGCGAGGAGCCGATCGACGGTCAGCTCGAACTCACGCCGGATCTCGTCGAGCACCGGGCGCAGCTCGGGCGGCGCGAGGGCGGCGTACCGCTGGGCGATGTCGAGATCGGTCTTCACCAGCGTCATCGAGACGTTGCCGAGGAAGGTACGGAAGAACGGCCAGGCGGCGTACATCTCCCTCAGCACGTCGAGGTCGCCCTGCACCGCCAGCCCGGACCCGACGCCGAACCAGCCGGGCACGATCTGCCGCGACTGGGTCCAGCCGAAGACCCACGGGATCGCACGCAGGTCCTCGAGGCCGGCGTCGGCGCCTGGCCGGCGCGACGGACGGGAGCCGATGTGCAGGGCGCCGAGGAGGTCGACCGGCGTGGCCGTGAGGAAGTACGACGCGAGCCGGGGGTCCTCGACCAGGCTGCGGTAGCGCCGCTGCGCGGCCTCCGAGATCCGGTCCATCGTCGAGTCCCAGCGCGCGGCCTGCTCCGGCGTACGCCGGTCGGTGCGGTGGAGGACGCTCGCCTCGACCGTCGCCGCGAGGGCGAGCTCGAGGTTCTGACGAGCGAGAGCCGGCAGCGCGTACTTGTCGCTGATCACCTCACCCTGCTCGGTGATCTTGAGCTCGCCGTCCACCGTGCCCGACGGCAGCGCCATGATCGCGTCGTACGTCGGACCTCCGCCACGACCCACCGAGCCGCCGCGACCGTGGAAGAACCGCAGCCGGATCCCGTGACGCCGGGCGACGTCGCGGGCCCGTCGCTGGGCGAGCTGGATCTGCCACTGCGAGGTCGTGATGCCGCCGGCCTTGTTCGAGTCGCTGTAGCCGAGCATCAGCTCCTGCACGTCGCCGCGGAGTCGCACCAGCTCGCGGTACGACGCGTCGGCGAACAGCGACTCGAGGATCTCCTCGGTCTGCTCGAGCTCGTCCACCGTCTCCAGCAGAGGCACGAAGCCGATCCGCGCGACACCCGACGGCAGGTCGACCAGGCCGGCCTCGCGCGCGAGCACGACGGCCGCGAACACGTCACCGGCGTCGCGGGTCATCGAGATGATGTAGCTCTCCACGGCGCCCGGCCCGAGCTCGTCGTGCGCCCAGCGGATCGACCGGAACGTCTCGGCGGTGACCGCGCCCGCCTCGTCCAACGGGAGCGGGCTCCCGGCCAGCGGCCGACGACTCGCGAGCTCCTCGCTGAGCACCTTGGCGCGCGTGCCGCGGTCGAGCTCGGCGTACGGCGTGCCCAGCTCGCCGAGGCGATCGAGGAGCTGGCCGACCGCGTGGTGGTGGGCCGCAGCGTGCTCGCGTACGTCGAGCGTCGCGAGGGTGAGCCCGGTGGCGGCCACCGTGCGGACGAGCCGTTCGACCTCGCCCCGCGCGACGACCGCTCCCTGGTGCGCGAGCACCGAACGGTGCAGCAGCAGCACGTCGTCCAACAGCTCGCCGTCGTCGGCGTAGTCCCGGCCCTCGACGTGGGCGACGCCGCCGACCAGCCGGGCCTCGGTCAGGGCGAGCCGGACGTGGATGCAGGTGAGGAACAGGCGGTAGGGCTCCTCGGCGTTGAGCCGTCGGTAGCGGCGCTCGACCTCGGGCAGTCGCGGCAGCACGTCGGCCAGCCGCTCGCGGAGCTCCACCGAGACCTCGCCGATGCGGTTGCTCACCGAGAGGTCGCGACGCAGCCGGTCGACGAGGCCGCGCAGCAGCCGGATGCCGTGGACGGCCTGGAGGGTGAGGATCTCGCGGGTGATGGCGGCCGTGACGTGTGGGTTCCCGTCGCGGTCACCGCCCACCCAGGTGCCGAAGCGCAGCGGCCGCACCTCCGGCGGCAGCTCGACCCCGAGAACGGCGAGCCGGTCGCGGAGCTCCTCGAGCACGTCGGCCAGTGCGGCACCGGACAGCCCCTCGAGGTAGTAGACGACGTTGCGGGCTTCGTCCGTCGGCTCCGGGCGCTCGACCCGGATCTCGTCGGTGAGCCAGAGCAGCTCGACGGCTTCCTCGAGCCGACGCGTACGCCGCGCGGACTCCGGCTCCTCCAGCAGAGCGGCCACCAGGCGGAGCTTGTCGATCGTCGACCGGCGAGCGACCTCGGTCGGATGGGCGGTGAACACCGGACGCAGCGTGACGTGGCGGAGGATCTCGGCGACCGCGTCGGCGTCGACCCCGGCCTTCGCGATCCTCGCGACCGCCTGCTCGACCCAGCCGCCCTCTTCCTCGCGCATCCGGCGGAGCGCACGGCCGCGATGGACCTGCTCGGTGATGTTGGCCAGGTGGAAGTACGCCGTGAACGCGCGGACCAGTCGGGTGATCGTCGCCAGGTCGAAGTCGGGCAGCTGGTCGAGCCGGTCCTCCTTGGCGTGGGTGCGCACGTCCTCGACCAGGGCGAGCAGTTCCTCGCCCTCGGTCCGCGCCAGTGTCTCGCCGAGGATCGACGTGACGCGGCGGATGTCGCGGCGTAGCTCCCGGTCCGGCATGCGCACCATGGTCACCGACGTACCCGATCCTGCGGGGATCCGTTCACGGAGCGGGCGGTCGCGGGTCGGCGGCTGATACCCCTCCGGGGTACACTTCCCGCATGAACCACCCGGGCTACCTCCACGACAAGGACGACGTGCTCAAGCGGCTGCGTCGCATCGAAGGACAGGCGCGCGGACTTCAGCGCATGGTCGAGGAGGAGCAGTACTGCATCGACATCCTCACCCAGGTCTCGGCCATGACCAAGGCACTCCAGGCGGTCTCGCTCCACCTGCTCGACGACCACCTCGCGCACTGCGTACGCGACGCCGTCGCGTCGGGCGACGGGGCGGACGAGAAGCTGAGTGAGGCCTCCGCCGCGATCGCCCGGCTCGTCCGTTCCTGAGTGTCAGGTCCTGAGCGTCAGGTCCTGAACGTCAGCGGCCCGACTCGACGTACTGTTTGACCTGGTCGAGCATCGTCTGCCAGTTGGCGGCGAACTGCTCAGCCTGCTCGGCCGAGTCGTTGCCGTCCTGATCGAGGGTGAGCGTGGTCGAGTCACCGTTCTCCTCGAGCCGGTAGTCGAGCGTGTGGTAGTTCTCCGGCACATCGTCGGCGCCGGACAACGGGCTGTAGTGCGTCATGCGGAGCCGCCGCCCGGCGTCCACCTCGAGGATCTCGCCCTTGTCCTGGAAGGGCTTGCCGTCGTACTCCCCGGCCCACGTGATCGGGCTGCCCTCCTCCCAGTCGGTGTCGACCCGTGAGCCGAACATGAACGCCGAGATGGCGTCCGGGTCGGTCAGGGCGTCCCAGACCTGTTGGGGTGAGGCCGAGATCTCCGTCTCGGCGTGGGCGACATGGTCGGCCATGGTGCTCCCTCCGCGTGGTGTGCCGGATCCGTACCCCGGACGGTTGGGTACAAGCGCTACGCCGGGCAGGATGGTGTCCTCAGACACCGGGGAGGTGCCATGACCGACAAGCCCGAGGACCAGTCCTCCGAGAACCCGACCTCCGATCGGCCGCCGCTGGCGGACCAGATCCGCGCGAAGATGGACGAGTACGAGGTGGACCGCCATCTGAACGACCTCGCCACGTCGGTCGAGCAGGCGGTGCGCACCGGCATGGCGAAGGCCGGCGAGCTCGCCCACGAGCACAAGGGCGACCTCGAGCGGCTCTTCGACAAGGCCGCGGGCGCCGTCGACCGGCGTACCGACGGCAAGCACGCGGACACCATCCAGCAGGTGCGCGGCTCACTCGAGCGTGGTGTCGACAAGATCGCCGAGCAGCGGGCCGACGGTACGCCGGACGAGCCCGGGTCCCGACGTACCCCCGACCCCTCCGAGCAACGGGTGACCCGATGTCGCTGAAGCGCTCGGACGATCGCGACCGCCTGCCCGTGGCGGTGGCCCGTGGCGACGAGGGGATCGTCGGGCGACTGATCCAGGTCCTGCTCGACGCCGGGATCGACGGGCTCGGCCCGTTGAAGTCCGCCCGCGAGCTCGCCGACCTGGCCCGCCGCGACACCCGGACCACCGAGGGTGCGGTGAAGAAGATCGTGCGCTCGCACGTCGTCAAGGGCGGGGTTGGCGGCTTCGTCACCGGTGTCGGCGGCTTCGTGACGATGCCGGTCGCGCTGCCGGCGAACGTCGTGGAGTTCTACGTCGGCGCCACCCGGATGGTGGCGGGGATCGCGACGTTGCGCGGCTACGACCTCGACGACCCGCAGGTGCGCAGCGCCGTCCTGCTCACGCTGATCGGGTCCGATGCGGACGAGGTGCTGTCCAAGGCGGGGCTCACCGGTGGCACCGGCAAGGTGGTCGGCCTGGTCGGACAGCAGCTGCCTCCCGCGGCGCTGCTGATGCTGAACAAGGCGATCGGCTTCCGGATCCTGCGCGGCGTGGGCGAGAAGGCGTTCGCCCGCCTCGGTCGCGCCATCCCGCTCGCAGGTGGCGTCGTCGGCGGCGGCATCGACGTGTGGATGATGAAGCGGATCGCCGACCACGCGCTGGGCGAGTTTCCCCCGATCGACTGACCTCGCCGAGTCGTCATATGACGACTCGGCGTGTTTTCGATGCCTGTTTGCGCCGACTCGGCGTGTTTTCGAGTGTCACTTTGCGCCGACTCGGCGTTCAGGCGCCGGCTTGGGCGATCTCCATCGGTTCGCTGACCGGGTCGTCGGAGAGCAGCACCCGGCGCGCGATCACGCGGAGGTCCTCGCGGCCCTGGTCGTCCAGGGGCTCGCCGTTGGCCTCCTCGACCTCGCGGGTCAGCCACTCCCACAGCTCTCGTACGAACGCCGTGAAGCGCTCGCGCCCGTGCTCGCTCAGCTCGACGCGGCCTTCGTGCTCGGAGACCAGCCCGGAGCCGATGGCGTCGTCGACGGCCGGGCGGATCAGGGCCATCGGCACCCGGTGCGCGGCCGCGATGGTGACGGGGTCGGCCGGACCCTGGCGCAGCAGCTGCTGGATCGCGATCTGGCGCAGGGTCCAGACCTGGACCGCGTCGAGCCCCGCCCGCGACGAGTCGAGCAGGGCGGCGGCCGCCTCGGGGAGCCGGGTCCGGATGATCCGGACCACCTGGCCCTCGAGCTGCTCCTGCGACGTCCGCTGGTCAGGCATCGCGAACCCGTGACCCAGGTCGGTCGCACCCGGGCTGCGTCAGTCCGCGCATCGGCACCTGCTTGAGGAGCAGCGCCACGACCAGCGCCAGGACCGCGACGGACCGCCGAGCGGAAGACGTGATGCAGCGACTCGGAGTACGCCGAGACGATGGTCGCGTGCTGCTCGGTGGGCAACGCGTCCACGGCCTCGGGCGTCGTGACCCGGGCCGGGTCGGTGCCGGTCGAGACCACGGCGGCGCTAGCTGCGGCTTCAGCTGGTGGGCGTAGATCGTGCCGAACACCGCGGCCCCGAAGGCGCTGCCGATGGTCCGGAAGAACGTGAC